>CBFHRX010000021.1:0-31471 GCA_965658355.1 Flavobacteriaceae bacterium
ATTGAAGCAGACCTACCAGAAAAAATTAAGCAAAACGAAGCCAAAAAGCGCCTTCAAATTCCCGAAGACAAAACAACTTTACTTTTCTTTGGTCTCATTAGACCCTATAAGGGCTTGACTCTTTTATTAAAAGCGTTAAAACAGCATCCCGAAAAACATTTATTCGTGGTAGGAGAATGCTACGAAAACTGGGCACCCTATCAACAATTAATGGAAGAATATCAAATTGAAACGCAACTTACAGTGGTGAATCGATTTGTATCCCTTAAAGAGGCAGCCCTTTATTTTTCCGCCGCAGATGCCACTGTACTTCCCTATACTAGCGCAACGCAAAGTGGTGTATTGGCACTCGCCTACCATTATGAAACCCCACTTGTGGTAACAGACCACCCAGGTTTATCCCAGCCTGTAATAGCGGATCAAACGGGTGAAGTTTGCCACCCCACTGTAGAAGGGGTCAGTGAAGCTATTAGTCTTGTTACAGAAGTTACAAGGAATAAAACATGCAGAAAAAACTTAAAAGAAGCCAAAGGCAATTACTCTTGGGATGTTTATGCTAAAGAATGGGCTGAATTTGTTTTATCCGTGTAAGTAAAAAGCGAATCCATTTAAGATTGTGATGGCTGCTTTTTTAAACTTTCAGCAATGCTTTTCTTGAATTTTGTGGTACTCCAACCGTGATCCCGATTTATATAATGTACGGGAATTCCCAACTGATCTCCTGTGTAGGATTTATTCACATAATCGTCTCCTAAAAATCGAATGTCAAAATGATTTGCTTGAATTAATTCCAAGAGTTCTTTTTCATAGGTATACACTAAGACCTCGTCGATATTAACATTGCATTGTAATTGCTCAATACGCTCTTCTGTAGAAAGAATAGGCTTGAGCTTTTCGGGGCGTTCAATGGATGGATCTGTATGCAATAGAATAGTAAAATGATCACAGTTCGCCTTACACTCTTTGAAGAGCTTTATGTATCCGGGATGAATGATGTCAAAATTTCCTGCGGTAAATCCTTTTTTCATAACTGTATGTATCTTCAAAACTACATAATATCCATCATATACTAGGGTATACTTTTGGTTTATGAATAGTTAGTTTCTTCTTTTTATCAAAAAATTCAGTCCTATTGTATCTATGCCTTAGTCCTTTTTTACACCCCTAGTAAAATAGCCAAATATGCAATTAGAACCTGTGCAGAAAACTCATCGGCATACACATCCCGATCTTGTGTTTAAAGAAGTATTTTTAGCTACTTTGTTTGATACCTTTAATTTTATACTCAAAAAACAACGTCTTGAAAGAATTGGAAATCCACACTATTGAAAATAAAAATTTAAAGGCCCTAGTATGTCCTTTTGGCGCTACGCTTCACCAGTTATGGGTGAATACTGTCAATGGTTGGATTAATGTTTTGCAACATTGCAATAACACTAGTGATTACGCTAGCGATCCCTGGTATAGAGGTGCTGTCATTGGACCAGTTGCGGGTCGATTACGACAACCTGTTCGAGTTTTAGAACAAGAATTGGATTTTGATGATTTTGATCAACCCCTCCTTCATAGTGGGGATAGTGGCTGGAGTCATAAAATGTGGAAGGTTGTAGCCCAGGATCAAATCGGTCTGACACTTTCTTTGTCTAGTAAAGAAACGCAATCCCCTTTTCCTGGGGATGTAACGGCTCAAGTGCACTACCAATTGGTAGAAAATAGCTTGCAAATTACCTACAGTGCCAACACTTCTAAACCAAGTCCGATAAACATGACCAATCACAGCTATTTTAATCTGGCACCAAAGCATTCCTTTGAAGACCACCTGCTACATATGACTTCTAACGAAAGATTAGAACTGGATCAAAACCAACTCCCTACCGGTAAGAGGCTCTTCAATAAAGAACAAACTTTTGACTATCAATCGCCCAAACCGATTTCTCAAGGAAGTTTGGATGATTACTTTCTACTGACAGCTACGCCCACAATCTCTTTGTACCATCCAGCCCATTCGCTTAAGATGGACATCACAACAGATCAAAAAGGAATCGTAATCTTCACCCCAGAAGCCTTTCCTGCTATCTGTTTTGAAACCCAAGCAGCACCTGATGCCTTGTGCCACAGTCACTTTGAAGATGTCATATACACTCCTGAAAAGGAGTATGCCCATAAAACAGTATTCTCGTTTTCAACTTTGAATACTCTTAATACGCCTGCCTAAGCGATGGAAAAGCATTCCTGAAGCCAGCCCAAAAAGAGCTCCGAAAAAGATATCCAAAGGATAATGAACTCCAATATAAACTCGGCTATAAGCGATTAAAACAGCGAGCCCAAATAACAAGAAGCGCCCCTTCGGGAGTGCCTTTTTAAAGGTAAAAAAATAGAGTGTCGCGAGTGCAAATGAATTGGAAGCATGGCCTGAAAAAAAACTATACAAACCCCCACAACTTTTTTTGACCAGCCGCACTTGATCCATGATTCCAGGTTCATGGCAAGGTCTAAGCCTTTCAAAACCATACTTGAATCCATTGGTGACTTGATCGGTAAAACCTATGAGTAAAAGGGTCCAACCAAACAAGTATAAAAAAGAAACCCAACCGTATTTCTTGGCGTAAAGCAAGGACATGGAAAGATAGACTACTGCATTGGTGGCCTTATGGGTCAATAGCATCCAAAACCAATCGTATCCACTTTCTCCCAAACCGTTGAGATACAATAACAACTGCTGGTCGTACTGTAGTAAAGACTCCACTTTATTAGTCTAAAGATTCCATTTCTTGATCGTAAAAAGCCAAAGCTGCTTCTATTAAATTGGGGGTTATCTGCTCCAATTCTTTTTCATCTTCTTTTTGGAAGTCTTCCATCCAAAAAATAGCATCATTGGCTACGTTCAAACAAAAACGTGGATATTCAGTATGAATAACGAAAAGAGAATCGGGTTCATTTGAATTATCAGCGATAAGATATTTTGGAAGGTTGTCCATAGTTTAGGCTTTTGTTGCAATCATTTTTTTGGTAAGATACTGAAATCTCCACATCAGAAGACCAGCTGAGGCAGTCAAACCTGAAAGAAGACCTATCCAGACCCCTACGACGCCCCATTCCCAGTACAAGCCTAATAATACAGAGATCGGCAAGCCAAAAATGATATAGGCAAAAAATACAATCCCAGCCGGTATGTTGACATCTTGAAGACCACGAAGGGCCCCTAACACCACTGCTTGAAGTCCGTCTGATATTTGAAAAAAACCTGAAACAATTAGCAATGAAGCTGCTAGTCCTACTACCTCAAGGATATTGTTCAAATCAGAAGTATTCTCCATATCGAGATAAATAAGAGGCAATTGATCATTAAACAATAAGAAAAAGACACAAAAAATAATATCAAAAATGAGGATCAAAAGGAAAAGGGACAAAGCGACTCTTCTCAATTCTGTAAAATCGCGTTTCCCTAGTTGGTTCCCTACTCTTATCATCGCAACCACGCCCAATCCCATTGCAAACATATAAGTAATAGAGGAAAGATTCAATGCGATTTGATTGGCCGCTTGTGGATTCTTCCCCAAGATTCCAGACAGCCAAATAGCCGCTGTGAAAAATCCAACTTCAAAAAACATTTGCAAGGCTGAAGGAAAACCTAACTGCATAATCCGAGTAATGATAGTGGATTGAAAACGCTGTAGCTTTATCGATTTAATAAACGCTCTGAAATGCGGATGGCGCCACATATACACCAGTATAAAAAAGACCATCACAACACGGGAGGCAATGGTACCAATAGCAGCTCCTTCAACTCCCATTTTAGGAAAAATCCCAATCCCGAAAATCAAAAAATAATTCAATACAATATTGACAGCATTTCCCGTTAACGTGGCATACATAGAAGGACGCGTAAAAGAGAGGCCGTCACAGAATTGTTTAAATGCTTGAAAAGTAACCAAAGGAAATAAGGATAGGGATACCCAAAACAAATACGGAAAGGCAAAGACTACAACTTCATTAGGTTGTCCCATTGAATACAATAAGGGCTTTGCTAACCAAACGCCCAACGATAGAAACAAGCCTAAGGTGGCACATAAAATCAAGCTGTTGACAAAGATAGTCTTATTGCGTTCTTGATCGTTTGTGCCATCTGCTTCGGCTACCAGCGGGGTTATGGCTGTTGAAAACCCAATTCCTAAAGACATCGCAATAAATACAAAACTATTCCCTAAAGAAACAGCAGCTAATTCGGCCGTTCCCAATTGTCCCACCATTATATTGTCTACTAACTGAACCATGGTATGTCCAATCAAGCCCACAATTACAGGGGTTGCCAGTTTAATGTTATATCGAAATTCTTGAGTGTATTTTTGTAATGTCAAGCGCTTTTATTTAGAAGGAAACTCCAATTGATCCATGATGTAAACAAGAGAGGCCATGGCCGCAGCCCCCAATTCTAACTCTCTTTTATTGATGGCATCAAAGGTATCATTTGCTGCGTGATGGTAATCAAAATACCGCTGTGAATCAGGTCTTAAACCTGACAATATGACCCTACCGTCCTTCAAAGGTCCAATATCCGCACCACTCCCACCTCTGGTAAATTCTCGAACTTGATAAGGCGCGAGTAATTGCAAATAAGGAGCCATTTGATCAAATTGTGAATCGGTACAATCAAAGCTAAATCCTCTAGGTGTAAATCCACCTGCATCTGATTCTAAGGCGAAGTAATGTTGCTCCTTTTTTCGCTTGGCTTCTGATGCGTATTTAGTTCCGCCCCGCATGCCGTTTTCTTCATTCATATAAAGCACAACACGTATCGTTCGTTTGGGTTTGATATTCAACTTATTAAAAAGTCGCAACACCTCCATAGACTGTACAATTCCGGCACCGTCATCGTGAGAACCATCTCCCAAATCCCAGGAATCTAAATGTCCGCCAACAACTATTATTTCATCTGGCTTTTCGGATCCCTTAATCTCTCCAATTACATTGTGAGAAGGTACATCAGGATAGTTCTTACAATTTTGCTTTAAAAAAAATGTTAAGTTAGGATTTAACTTCAACATAGAACTCAGTAAATCCGCTCCGTTGGTACTGATAGCTGCTGCTGGAATTCTTTGGTTAAGAGGGATTCCATCGTATTTAGTGGCACCAGTGTGAGGGAAATCATCGCTTCTTAGGTTCATAGACCGAACTATGGAAGCTACTGCCCCGTATTTTGAAGCCTCGGCAGCTCCTCGTGTTCGTTGATCTACCGCTTTTGAATAGGCTGTAAAGGTCCGAAGTACTTTAGGGTCCATTGGCCTGTTGAAGAATACTATTTTTCCATTTATGGCGTCTCTTCCTAATTCTTTTAATTCTTCTATACTTTGAACCTCCACTACTGCTGCTCTAATACCCGCTGCAGGAGTGGCAACAGAACCCCCTAATGCACATACAGGAACATTAATTGTATTGCCAGGACTGGTCTCAATATTGGCATATTCAAAGGTGCCACGAACCCATTTGGGCACCATCACCTCTTGCAACCATACACGATCCAAATCCAATTGACTCAATTCATCTTTTCCCCACTGAACGGCTCTTTCCGCATTGAGAGAACCTGAAAGTCGACCCCCTATTTGATTGGATAAATGATCGAGCCATTCATAAGAAGCCCCCGATGTAAGGCTGGCTTCGTAGATAGAAGCAATTGTTTTTTCCATGTTTTCTGTTTGTGAGAAAACGACAAAAGGAAGAAAAGCGAATAGAAATAGTATTTTTTTCATCTGATTTTTTTTTTGTTATAATTCAACTAGGATACAGAACAAAAGGGTAGGTACAATCCAATTTGAACGTTGTTTTTTTAGGTCTATTTAGGGGCAAATTGTCTGATGTCTTGAACACTTATTGGGTTGCTCCCCAGAATTAAAAGGCGTTCCACTACATTTCGTAATTCTCTTACATTTCCGGACCAAGGATACTCTTGCAATTCTTGAATCGCAGCTGTCGAAAAAGCTTTTATCTCCATCCTTTGTTCGTTAGAAAGTTGTTTCATAAAATGATTGGCTAGGAGTGGAATATCTGAAGTGCGTTCTTTTAAGGGAGGAACTTCAATCAGTATAACGGCAAGTCGATGAAACAAATCTTCTCTAAATCGGCCTTTCTCGATTTCTTCTTTTAAATTTTTATTAGTTGCTGCTATCACTCGTACTTCAACAGCAATATCTTTATCACTACCGACCCGCTGAACTTTATTTTCTTGGAGGGCCCGGAGCACTTTTGCCTGTGCAGCCAGACTCATATCAGCAATCTCGTCTAAAAATAAAGTTCCACCATTAGCCGCTTCAAATTTACCCGGTCTGTCTTTAATAGCCGAAGTAAAAGCTCCCTTAAGATGTCCAAATAATTCACTTTCAATTAATTCAGAAGGGATTGCCGCACAATTCACTTCTATAAAAGGGGCTTTTTTTCGATGGCTTTTTTGATGCAATTGATGGGCTACAAGCTCTTTTCCAGTCCCATTTTCACCTGTAATCAAAACGCGAGCCTCCGTTGCAGCTACTTTATCAATTAAGCTTTGTATATGGAGTAACGGGGCTGATTCACCCACCATCTTATATTTTTCAGCGACCTTTTTTTTAAGAGCTTTATTCTCTTTCACTAAAGTTTTTACCTCCAAAGCATTTCGAACTGCAGTCAGCAAACGATTTAAATCAGGGGGCTTGGGGATAAAATCATAGGCTCCTAATTTCATGGCTTCCACAGCCGTTTCTACATTGCCATGACCTGTCAGCATAATAAAGGGGATTTGATTGCCTGCATGACGAGTTTGCTGCAAGACTTCAATTCCATCCATCTTGGGCATTTTAATATCACAAAGTACTAAGTCAAAGTTGCCTTTGGTAAGGGTCTCTAAACCCATTTTTCCATCTGTTGCTTGACTTACTTTATACTGCTCGTTCTCCTCTTCAAGGATTTTCACCATTACACGGCGGATAGGTTCTTCGTCTTCTATTAATAAGATATTAGCCATTGATTTTGGTGTTTTGAGGAGTATGAACTACTCGTTGTGGAAAGGGTATTTCGATATTGTTTTCTCTAAAAGCTTTGTCTATTGCAAATCTGATATCGCTTTTTACAATATTGGATTCAAAGCTTTTGTTAATAGAAAATAACAGTTCAAATTCCAAAGCACTCTCTCCAAAATCGGTAAAGAGTATGACAGGTACTGGTTTTTTTAGCACCATTGGATGTTCTTTAGCAACATTCAAAAGCAATTCTCGGACTTTATTAATATCTGAGTTGTAGGCAACCCCCACTGTTACGATCTCCTTTGTTAGGGTCCCATTTTCGGTCCAATTGTAAAGAATCGATGCCATAAACTTATGGTTCGGAATAATCAACACTCGATTGTCACGCGTAACAGCCCGGGTCGTACGTAATTGTATGCGCTCTACTTTTCCGACTTGACCGTCTACTTGAATGATATCGCCTACATGAACGGATTGATCTGCTAGTATAAAGACCCCAGATATAATATCTTGAATAAAGGTCTGCAATGCCAATCCAATACCCACCAATAAGGCAGCGGAGGCGGCAAAAAGGGTGGTTAAATTAAGGCCTATTGTGTCAAACAGGATAAGGGTGACTATGGTGTAGACAAAATAATTAAAGAAGGTAAAAATCCCTTTGAATTTATCTCGAGCTTCTTCTTGTAATGTTCGAGAAAGTACCCGCCGGATGAGCTTTAGTAAAATTGCTGTGAAGAAATAAATAAAGATCGCTAGTAAAACTAGCTTTGGGGTTAGAATGATTGTCTTTCCTAAGTGAAATTCATAATTGAGAAGTTCAAAGAAGGAGTTCATTCTACTGCTGTTTTATTCGAAGATAGTGTAAAAAACAAAACCCACCCTTATAAATAAGGATGGGAAAAAATTGCTATGAAAAAGAAAAATAACACTAAGAATAGTGTTGCATCAAATATATTACTTTTTTTCTGATACAAACAAATTATGCAAACATATCTTTAACTTTTTCAAAAAAGGACTTATCTGACTTTTCGGGCTGAGGCCTAAAGTTATCGTCCTCTAACATACTTTCAAAAAACTTTTTTTGCTCTCTATTTAGGGTTTTAGGGGTCCAAACGTTTATGTGAACTAATAAATCACCAGTCCCATAGCCGTTGATATCTCGAATCCCTTTGTTTTTCAATCGCAAGGTCTTACCCGACTGAATCCCAGATTCAAGTTTTATACGAACTTTTCCCTCTACTAGGCTTATTTCTTTAGACACACCCAAAGCAGCTTCTGCTATACTTATATATAAATCGTAATGCAAATGATTGCCTTCTCGAATAAACTGATCATCTTGTTTTTCCTGAATCAATACCAGTAAATCCCCAGAAATGCCATTTCCAGTTGCTGCATTTCCTTTTCCGCTCACTTTAAGCTGCATCCCTTCCTCTACACCTGGGGGTATTTTGATGCTCACCGTTTCTTCTTCCTGTATCATCCCTTGGGCATCGGAGCCTGCAGGTCTATTCGATATTGTCTGTCCGCCTCCTTGACAACTCGGACAAGGGCTTGCGGTTTGCATTCGGCCTAAAATGGTATTAGTAATCTTCGCAACCTGCCCAGAACCTTTACAAGTAGAACATGTAGAATATTGGATTCCAGGGGCTTGCACCCTACGTTTTACTTTGATTTTTTTCTCAACTCCTTTGATGATTTCTTCTAGGCTAAGCGTCACACGAATACGAAGGTCGCTGCCTTTTGCGCGGCGCTGCCCTTGCCCAAAACCACCAAAGCCACCACCAAAAGCACTGCCAAAGATATCTCCAAACTGACTGAAAATATCGTCCATATTCATGCTTCCACCGCCAAAACCGCCGTTTTCAAATGCAGCATGTCCGTATTGATCGTACTGCGCTTTTTTCTGAGGGTCGCTTAGTATCTCGTAGGCTTCGGCAGCTTTCTTAAACTTCCCCTCTGCCTCTTGATCTCCAGGATTTTTATCAGGGTGGTATTTAATAGCTTGTTTGCGGTAAGCCTTTTTAATCTCAGAGGCAGACGCTCCTTTGCTTATTCCCAATAAATCGTAATAATCTTCTTTCATATATTGTTATTTACCCACTACTACTTTGGGAAAGCGGATGATTTTGTCTCCTAATTGATAGCCTTTTTCAACCACATCAATAATGGCCCCTTCTAGATCGGGTGAAGGAGCTGGAATTTGTGTGATGGCTTCATGCACTTCAGCATCAAATGGACTCCCTATTTCTACATCCATTTGAGCCAGTCCCTGTCCTTTCAAGATGTCCATAAATTTATTTTGAATCAGTTGAAAACCCTCTATTTCTGAAGTTGTAGCATCTTTTGATAATTGCCCAAGAGCGCGATCAAAGTCGTCTGCTACAGGCAATAAGGCCTGTAAAACTTCTTGCCCAGCCGTCTTAAACAATTCAATTCGTTCTTTGGAAGTTCTCTTTTTATAGTTTTCAAACTCCGCAAAAAGACGCAAGTATTTCTCTTTTTCTTGTTCTAGCGCTTCGGCTATTGCAACGGATTTATCTTCCTTCTTTTTAGCTGCTGCAGGAGCTTTAGGCTTTTTGGCTTTGGTTGCTTTTTTAGTATCCCCCTTTTTTTCGGCCATGATTTTATTTTTTTAGTTGAAGAGCAAAAGTATTGCCAAAGGATAAAATTTGACAATCTGTCACCTAGTTTTTAAGGTATAAATCCTCCAATGCTTCTTGAAGCTTTGAAAATTGAAATACAAAGCCTGCTTTTTGAACTTTCTCGGAATGGACAAATTGACTGTCCAGCACCAAGGCACTCCTCTCCCCGAGTAGCAATCGCATTATAAAAGCAGGTATATTCGGGAAAAATACAGGACGTTTTAATACCCTTCCCAATGTTTTGATCATCTCATTTTGAGTCACTGGATGGGGGGCCACTGCATTGAAAAGGGTTGATTTTTTTTGGCTTGTAGAAAACACTATCAATTGCACTAAATCCTGGATATGAATCCATGATTGTCCTTGTTGGCCCGAGCCAAAAGCGGCTCCTGCCCCAAGTTTAACTGGAAAAGCTAATTGCTGTAGAACCCCTCCTTTTGACGATAATACCAAACCAATTCTTAGTCTAACAACCGCTGCTGAATAGTCCTCAAGGGCGGACACGGCCTTTTCCCATTCGTTCACTACCGCTCCTAAAAAGTTGGATGCTGAAGAGGAGGATGTCTCCTTGTATTCTTCAGTAAAAGAAGATGGGTATACGCCGATAGCCGAGGCGGCTACTACTGCTTTCAGTGACTGTTGATTTTCTTTTAAAGAATCCGCTAACAGGGCTGTGCTTTGAATTCTACTGTTCCGAATTAGTTCTCGATTTCTTACAGTCCATGGCATCGAAATAGAGGCCCCTGCAAGGTGAATCAAAACACTTACCCCTTCCCAGCAATTTGAATCTATTTCATTTTTATCCGGATTCCATAAAAAACCTTTGCATCCTTCAATGCTGTTGAGTTTAGAAGGACTTGTCGTCAAGTAGTGAATTGTATGCTCTGATTTTTGTAGCTCTTTAATAAGTGCTGTACCCACTAGGCCAGTGGCTCCGGTGATAAGAATCTTCATGTGTTACTTTCTTTTGTTAAAGGGCACCTTCCGTAGATGCAATTCGCTTTTTTTTGAGCAAAAATAACTTATTCTGGCTTTACAGCTCTAAGCATTTCTCTTTTCCCAGGGGGGCCTGCTAGGCGTTCTACTCGCATCCCCAGTGCTTCTAGACTTCTTCTCACACTTCCCTTCGCACAATAACTAACCCATACACCTCCCTTATTCAAATACTCTAAGGAACGTTCAAGCGCTTTAGTTTCCCACATTTCGGATTGCGCATGAGCTCCAAAAGCATCGTAAAAAATGACCTCAAAATTTTCCGTTGGGTTCCACTTAAAATAATCCTGGTTTTTCTTCAGGCACTGAAATTCAGGCAAAAAGGAAAAGGGCAAATCCCAATGATTGACCAATAGATCCATTCTAGCTTCTTGAGTGGCTAGTGCTGGAAAATGATCGGCATAGTGTAATTGTTCGTGAAGCGACCTGGGCAAGACCTCATTTTCGACCGTTTCAAAATACATTTTCAACTTCTTTTCTTGAGCATAAGAAGCCGCTAGCAGCATGTTTAACCCGGTACCAAACCCCATCTCAAAAACACGGCAAAAGAGAGCCTCTGGATTGCTTTTTCTCCAGTACGCTAAGCCCATGTCAATATAAACGTACTGGGACTCCTGTAGGGCTCCATGTCGAGAATGATAGGTCTCGTTAAGGCCTTCACAGGCCAATGAAAAGCTTCCGTCAGAAGTTTGAAACAGTTTTTTTTCTATCATTTTTTACGCTAGCGCTCTACGTGTAGCTAGTATACAAACATAGGATTAAATGAAAAAACCTTTTTGAGGATTTAGTGACAAAATTATACCCCAGATTTAGGTTTGACAATAAGAGGTTTCTGCTTTTGTAATTTTATCATTTCAACCCATAAATAACTAAGTTCTGGTTTCCAATTTTTAGAAAAAAAGCTACTTTTGGTATATGGAATTGACAAATCCCCTTTTAATCACAAAAACGAAGGCATCACGCCTGGATTCTGTAAACTTTGATCAACTTACTTTTGGTGAAATTTTCACGGATCACATGTTTGTCTGTGATTATAAAGAAGGGCAATGGCAAACACCTGAAATAAAACCCTACCAAGCCATACAAATGGCACCTGCGGCTAGTGTATTACACTACGGACAAGCGGTTTTTGAGGGCATGAAAGCGTATAAGGATGATGCCGATCAACTGTGGCTATTCCGCCCTGAACTCAACCTTGAAAGGATTAACAAATCTTCGGTTCGCCTCAATATTCCTGAATTTCCCAAAGAGCTTTTTTTTGAAGGTTTAGAAGCACTGTTAGAGTTAGACTCTGAATGGGTAAAACCAGGAGTTGGCAATTCGCTCTATGTAAGGCCTTTTGTATTTGCAAATCAAGCCTGTGTTCAAGCATCCCCATCAAAAGAATACAAATTCATGATTATTTGTTCTCCTGTAAAGTCTTATTATAACGCTGGAGAGCTGAATGTATTAATCGAAAAAAAATACAGCCGTGCCGCGGCTGGAGGGGTTGGATATGCCAAAGCTGCTGGAAACTACGCCGCTCAGTTTTACCCCACAGCAAAAGCGATGGAAAAAGGCTACCAACAAATTATTTGGACAGACTCTTCCTCTCACTCCTATCTAGAAGAAGCGGGAACGATGAATATTTTTTTCCGGATCAACGATCGCTTGATAACCGCACCCATTAGTGATACCATTCTTAATGGTATTACACGGAAGAGCGTTATCGAATGGGCCAAAAATGAAGGGATCGAAGTAGAAGAACGACCGGTATCTATTGACGAAGTAGTAAGGGCTTCAAAAGAGGGAAGTCTACAAGAAATTTTTGGAAGCGGAACCGCTGTTGTAATTAGTCCTATAGATGGATTCGCTTATGAAGGCGAAAATTATAAGCTCCCCAACTCAGAAAATAAAATATCCACTTCTATAAAAGAAAGCATCATGGCCATCCAACACAATCTTGCTGATGATCCTTTTGGATGGCGTCATAAAGTGGGTTAATCGGCCAGTATTTTTCCAATATCAGGTTTAAAGTAGTTAGGACCTTTCATTACTTTACCATCTTCTCTGTAAATAGGTTTACCATCGGGCCCCAATTTGCTCATATTTGATCTTTGAATTTCTTCAAAAACCTCGGCTATCTTATGCTGCATACCATGTGTGATAATAGTTCCACATAATATGTAGAGCATATCCCCTAGTGCATCTGCCACTTCAATCATGTCATTATTGCGAACCGCTTCCAGGTATTCTTCATTTTCTTCTTTCATCAATTCATACCGCAATTCTTTTATGGAATCGGGAACTTCTACTGTTGGCTCTTGGTGAACTAGCAACTGATAGGTTTTATGAAAGGCTTCAACAGCAGCGATAGGTTTTTCAATCATAGTTGTTGTTTTTACAAAAACAAATTAAAGTTTATTTCAGAGGATTTTACTGTATTAAATATTGGGTTGTTAACAATTTGTGTGAGCCCGCTACAAATGAGTATTTTTACCAAAACAAAAAAGATGTTTAGCACCGGACAACTCATTTTTGCGCTTTTATTTGTGATTGTTTTTACTACAATCATTATCCTCTCTTATCGGAAGGACAAAGTTGAACAGCCCAATTACTTCAAAGGCAGTTCAAAAGTTTTAGTTGCCATTGCGGTAGTAGTCATACTGCTTTTTACCATAAAATTATTGACCGTCAAGTAATATGATAGGCAAACAGTTACTCTGGGTATTTATAGGAGGTGGTCTAGGAGCCTGTCTTCGGTACACGCTATCCGTTATAACTCCAGCAAGCGCTAATGGCTTTCCCTGGGCAACTTTTACTGCCAATATGCTCGGCTGCTTTTTAATTGGAATCTTGAGCGGTTGGCTGATTCAATTTAATTTACTCAAATCCAATACCGCTCTTTTCCTTGTTACAGGCTTTTGTGGCGGCCTAACTACTTTCTCTACTTTTTCACATGAAAGCCTTCAACTCATAAGAGAGAATCAATTCTTCCATTTTCTCATTTATAATCTTACAAGTATCAGCTTGGGTATTTTTTTAGTACTAGTTGGTTATTTTTTAGTGAAGATCCTGAACTAACCCCCTCTTTTTTTTAAATAACTGAAAAATTATACTCGTTAATTTTAGTATATCCCTACTTTTTTAGGGGTTCTTTTTTATATTTTATAATTTTTATGAGTATACCCCCTAATTTTTTAGGGGTGACTTTTATTTCGTATAGTTTTGACATCAAATATCATTAATTATGAAAAAAGTCGAAGCTATTATTCGCAAGTCAAAGTTTGACGAAGTGAAGAATGCACTACACAGTGTAGAAGTTAATTTCTTTAGTTACTGGGATGTAACTGGAGTTGGAAATGAAAAACAAGGACATGTATACCGAGGTATCAGCTACAGTACGTCTGAAATACAAAGACGTTATCTCTCGATTGTTGTTTCCGACGAATTTGTAGACCGTACCGTACAAGCCATTATTGATTCCGGAGCCACGGGAAGCGTAGGAGACGGAAAAATATTTGTACTCCCCGTAGAGGAAGCCTACCGCGTCCGTACAGGTGAAAAAGGAAATACTTCACTCAACTAAATCTTACACTTTTTAGATACTAAATATCCCTTATATGGAAACTACTATACTAACAATTAACAACGTATGGATGATGATCTGTACAGCCTTGGTGTTTTTTATGCACCTTGGATTCTCTTTTTTAGAAATTGGATTGACACGCCAAAAAAATACTGTCAACATATTATTCAAAAACTTCTTTGTTATCACCATGGGACTCCTTCTTTATGCCATCGGTGGATTTAACCTTATGTACCCAGGATTTGAAGAAGGCTCTATGGGCATTTTTAAATTTGCTGGATTTGGAATTGCGGCACCAGAGGGTGGAATGGAATTCGGTTATGCAGACGGTGGCTACACTTGGTGGACTGATTTCTTATTCCAAGGTATGTTTGCTGCTACTGCCGCAACTATCGTTTCGGGAGCTGTTGCAGAACGTATCAAATTATCTTCTTTTATGCTTTTTGCCATTCTATATGTTGGTTTAGTATATCCGATTGTAGGTTCCTGGAAATGGGGTGGCGGATTTCTTGACCAATGGGGATTCTATGATTTTGCAGGCTCTACCTTAGTTCACTCTGTGGGCGGATGGGCTGCATTAATTGTCATTTACTTCCTTGGAGCGCGTATTGGTAAGTTCGACGAATCCGGAAAACCAAGAGCCTTATTAGGGCACAACATCCCATTAGCATCAGCAGGAGTTCTTATTCTGTGGCTCGGATGGTTTGGCTTTAATGGCGGTTCTGTATTATCAGCAGACCCTACCCTAACTTCTTTAACACTTGTAACCACTTGTTTGGCTGCAGCCGCCGGTGGTATTTCTTCTGCAATCTTTTCTAATATACTCTATAAAAATTATGACTTGACCATGTTTATGAATGGCGTATTAGGAGGACTAGTAGGCATCACTGCTGGGGCAGATCAAATGAGCCCTATGGATGCTGTTTTAATCGGAATCATTGCCGGGGTTATCATCGTCTTAGGAGTTGCCTTAATTGACCGTCTAAAATTAGACGACCCTGTAGGAGCCGTTGCCGTTCACTTAATCTGTGGTATCTGGGGTACGCTGGCTGTAGGTATCTTCGGTGAAATGGCAGGTCTTGATCAATTCCTAGTACAATTAGCTGGAGTTGGTATCGTAGGTGCTTTTTGTGTGATTTGTACCGTTGTCCTAATTCTTATCACAAAAGCAGTAACAGGCGGAAGCATTCGTGTCTCCGTTGATGAAGAGCTACAAGGCCTTGACCTCAGCGAACATGGAATGGACGCTTATGCAGACTTTCGCTTAAACCAACACTAAAATAAATAACCAAAAAATACATTCTCTATGAAAACACTATTTAAAAATACAAGCCTGCTTCTCATCGCTTTTCTAACCGTAACCGTTGGTTACGCTCAAGAAGAAACGACAGAAGAAGCACCAAAAACATTTGAATTATCAGGATCTGTGGATACGTATGTACGCTACAACTTTGCCGATGATCAAATGCAAGCTCCTGGTACTTCTTTTGCAAATGCTCCTGGATTTGCTATTGGAATGGCCAATATCATTGCTTCTTATGAAGGAGAAAAATCAGGATTTGTGGCCGATTTAGTATTCGGTCCTCGGGGTAACGATGCCGTATTTGGATCTGTACTTGGATCTACACCTATTGTAAACCAATTGTATGCCTATTACAATGTAAGTGACAAATTAACTTTAACCTTAGGAAATTTTAATACTTTCTTAGGATATGAAGTAATCTCTCCTGTAGCAAACTTCAACTATTCTACCTCTTATATGTTTTCGTACGGCCCTTTTTCTCATACTGGGATAAAAGCTGACATTGCTTTGAGCGAGGATTGGTCTTTGATGTTAGGCTTGTTAAACCCTACGGATATGACAGAATTCAATGCAGTAGATCAATATATGTTTGGTGCACAACTAGGGTACAAAGGTCAGTATCTTAATTTCTTATCTGGAATGGGAGTCACTCAAATCGACTTTACAGGAGGATTTGATTTATCTGAAAGTTTCTTCTTAGGAATCAATGCTACTTCTTATGACAACGGAGACGACACCGGATTTGCTGGGGTGGCGCTTTATCCTCAGTTGACGGTATCTGACAGCTTTGCCTTAGGCTTGCGTTACGAATTGTTTGCTGATGACAGCTATGTATTTAGTGATCCTGATACGGACAACTCCTCTATCACACTAACAGGTAGTTTTTCCTCTGGGAATTTTATTTTCAAACCAGAATTTAGATTGGATAGTGCCTCTGAAAGTATCTTTACAGGGGCAGACCTAGATCCTTCAGACAATTTAGCCTCCTTTCTTATCGCAACAGTATATTCATTCTAGTTCCCTAATTTCATAATTGTTTGTTTTAAAAAAACCCTTAGTCCGCTAAGGGTTTTTTTTATATTTAGCATTCAAATATAAAACCCATGCGAATCCGAACTGTTTTTCTCTCCATTTGTTTTCTACTAAGCACCACTTTAGTTCTCGGCCAATCGACCCTTTCTGAAGGTCCCTATGACCAACTCATTATCCGGGGTGCTACTTTAATCAATGGAAATGGAGCCCCACCACAAGGCCCTGTTGATATTGTTATTGAACAAGATAAAATAACAGAAGTAAAAGTAGTAGGGTATCCTGGTGTACCAATTAATCCCAAAAAGAGACCCAAACTCAAGGAGGGAGGAAAAGAAATTGAGGCAAGTGGTCACTTTATCCTACCGGGGTTTATTGATATGCACGGCCATATAGGAGGGGTTTCCCAAGGAGCTGACTGGGACTATGTATTTAAGCTTTGGCTGGCACATGGCGTCACAACAGTTAGAGAACCGAGCGGAAGGGGAATTGACTATGCTTTAGACCTCAAAAGAAGAGCTGAGAAGAATGACATTATTGCCCCAAGAGTAATTGCTTATACTGGTTTTGGTCAAGGATCTGACGGGGTACATACGCCTGAACAAGCACGTGAATGGGTCCAAAAAAACGCAAAAAAAGGAGCCGATGGGATCAAGTTTTTCGGCGCTGAACCCGAAATCATGAAAGCCGCTTTAGAAGAAAACAAACGCCTGGGATTGGGATCGGCTTGCCACCATGCACAACTCAGTGTAGCGCGATGGAATGTCTTGCATTCTGCACGAGCAGGACTTACAAGTATGGAACACTGGTATGGTTTGCCAGAAGCCCTTTTTGAAGACCGAACGGTTCAGAACTACCCCCTTGATTATAATTATCAAAACGAACAGCACCGATTTGAAGAAGCAGGGAAACTATGGGAACAAGCAGCAGCCCCCTATTCAGACCATTGGAATAGCGTTATGAACGAATTATTAGAATTGGATTTTACGCTTGACCCTACCTTTAATATTTATGAAGCCAGTCGTGATCTTCACAGAGCAAGAAGAGCAGAATGGCATGAGACCTATACACTCCCATCGCTGTGGCGTTTCTACCAGCCCAGTAAAATTTCGCACGGCTCCTACTGGCATTTCTGGGGAACAGAACAAGAAATTGCTTGGAAAAGAAATTTTAAATTATGGATGACATTTATAAATGAGTACAAAAACCGGGGCGGAAGGGTAACCACAGGCTCCGATTCTGGGTTTATCTTCCAACTCTATGGCTTTGCCTATGTTAGAGAACTAGAACTATTAAGAGAAGCTGGATTCCATCCGCTAGAAGTGATTCGATCCGCAACTCTCAATGGTGCCGAAGCACTCGGTTTGGAGAAGCAAATCGGTTCAGTTGCCGTCGGAAAACAAGCCGATCTTATTCTTATTGACGAAAATCCTTTGGAAAACCTAAAAGTACTCTACGGAACAGGTGCCATCAAATTAACAGAAGACAATACAGTTACACGTGTAGGAGGAGTACGATACACAATCAGCAATGGTGTTGTGTATCACGCCAAAGAACTTCTTAAAGAAGTGGCCAAAATGGTGGCCAAAGCCAAAGAAGAAGAGAATTTTGAAATCAAACAACCAGGAATCGAACTTCCATGAAGCCCATCACAGTTGTCATGCATTGCCCCGATCAAAAGGGAATCATTGCGAGTGTCACAAATTTCTTTCACGCCAATAAAGGAAACATCCTCTACATCGATCAATATGTAGACAGAGAAAATAAAACCTTCTTTATGCGGGTAGAAGTTGCTCTTGGGGATTCTCACTCAGAGGGTTTGGAACAAATGCAAAAGAGTTTTGAGCAAAACGTAGGGGATAAATTTCAACTGAATTGCTCTTTTTACGATTCTGAAAAGCCGCCTAAAATGGCTGTTTTTGTTTCCAAATACGACCACTGCTTATACGATATACTGTCGCAACAGTTAGCAGGGGAATTGGCTGTAGAAATCCCTTTTATACTGAGTAATCACAAAACATTAGAACACATCGCCAACCGCTTTGACATTCCGTTTTACCACCTTGCGGTCAATGAACTTTCTAAAAAAGAAGTCACACAAATTCAATTGGAGCTATTACAAAAACACCAAGTTGATTTTGTTGTTTTAGCGCGCTATATGCAAATAATAAGCCCTGAGTTAATCAGCCATTATCCCAATAAAATCATCAACATCCATCATTCTTTTTTACCGGCTTTCCCAGGTGCCAAACCCTATCATTCTGCTTTTGATAGAGGGGTTAAAATTATCGGAGCTACCAGTCATTATGTGACTGAAGAATTGGATGCTGGTCCCATTATTGAGCAGGATATTTCGCGTGTGACCCACCTCCACCAGATTCAAGATTTTCTAAAAATTGGGCGGGATCTAGAGCGAATCGTTTTGGTACGTGCCCTTAAAATGCACACCCATCGTAAAGTAATGGTCTACAACAACAAAACGGTGGTTTTTGTGTAATACTAGCTAGGCATAATAAATTCCAACATGCTCTGATTGAATTCATTCGGTTTTTCAACATTCACCACATGCCCGCAGTTACTCAATATTTTTAAGCTTGCAGAATCGTGTAAAGCGGCTACTTTTTCAACTGCTGGTAGAAACATATAATCCTCATCCCCCATTATATAAAGGGTCGGTACAGTCAAGTCCACTTGCCTGAAAATTTTAAGAAGCGGTAGTACCTCAGAGGTTATTTTATACCATCTAATAAATTCTTTCTGGTATAGTTTCTTGGCCTCGTTAACAAATAGCAAACGAGATTCTTTGTGATTTTTATTTGGCATGATGATAAAAGCAAACAATCTATAAATCCACATATAAGGCAGAACTGACTTGGTTAGATTGCCGCAGTGCATCAAGACCCTGGAACGCAAATTGAATTGCAATATGGCACCCCCCATTACCATTGACTGAATACGCTCTGGGTGCCACTCGGCAATCTGACGAATGATGATGGTTCCTAATGATATCCCAACAAAATGCGATTGTTTGATGTTTTCTTTATCCAATACCTCTACGACGTCTTTGGTGATAGATCCAAAAGTGTATTTTTTTAATGGATTGCTTTTAAAGAAATTTTTGGATTTCCCATGACCGCGAAGGTCTACAAGCAATAAATTAAAATGCTTGGAAAAAAAACGAATTTGCTTAAACCAAATCGAAGAGCTCCCTCCAGCACCGTGGACAAAAGTAATCCATGTCTTATTTTTTGCCTGTTTATGGAGAGAATAGTGCAGCATCAAACAATTCCTTTTTTCACAAGCCAATACTGCATCTGCTGCTGCAACTCCTGAGCCGCAGTGGCCGCAGCCACCTCAAAATCATTTTCAGAGGAGGCATAAATGATTCCTCTCGATGAATTTACCAACAGCCCACAATTAGCCGTTAATCCGTTCTCTGCTACTTCCTCCAAGCTCCCGCCTTGTGCGCCTACTCCTGGGACCAATAAAAAAGCGTCTGGTACTTGCAATCGAATACGACTCAAAGCATCGGCTTGAGTGGCTCCAACTACATAAAACAATCGCTCTTGGGCTCCCTTCCATTTTTGGGATTCTTCCAATACCTTTTCAAAAAGGGCTTGCCCTGAATCTGTATGATACTGAAAATCCTGAGCCCCTTTATTAGACGTTAAAGCTAGTAATATGGTGTAATGTTCTTGAAAGGCTAAGAAGGGTTCTACCGAATCTCTACCCATATAGGGAGCTACTGTAATCGAATCAAATTGAAGCTGCTCAAAAAAAGCCTTGGCGTAGCGAGTAGCCGTATTTCCAATATCGCCTCTTTTTGCATCTGCAATTGTAAACACCTCCGGATAATTCTGATTGAGATAGCCAATCGTTTTTTCTAAAGCTTGCCAGCCCGCTAGCCCATAGGCTTCAAAAAAAGCGATATTCGGCTTGTACGCCACCGCATAGGGGGCAGTGGCCTCTATTATGCCCTTACAAAAAGTATATAGAGGTTCTGGGCCTTTGCGAATCGCTTCCGGCATTTTTTCCAAATCTGCATCCAAGCCCACACAAAGAAAAGAGCGCTTTTTTTTGATTTGTTCAATAAGCTGTTCCTGTGTCATAAGAGATCCCCTGATTCTTTTAATTTCTCCGTATTTTGATACAATTGTAATTCGTCAATCAGCTTTTGAACATCGCCATTGATAATGTTTTGTAAATCGTATAAAGTGAGTCCAATTCTGTGATCTGTAACCCTCCCTTGCGGATAGTTATAAGTTCTGATTTTGGCAGAGCGATCCCCTGAGGAAACAAGAGAATTCCGCTTTTCAGCATCGGCTTGTTGCTTTTTACTTAACTCTAATTCGTACAGACGCGTCCGCAGTACTTTTAGGGCTTTCTCCTTGTTCTTATGTTGTGATTTTTGATCTTGACATTGCGCTACAATTCCTGTAGGCTCATGGGTTAAACGCACAGCAGAATAGGTCGTATTTACCGATTGCCCACCCGGTCCAGAAGAACAGAAATAATCAATTCTGACCTCATTCATGTCCACTTCAACATCAAATTCTTCTGCTTCAGGAAGCACCATCACCGTTGCTGCTGAAGTATGCACCCGACCTTGGGTTTCGGTCTGTGGCACTCGCTGCACCCGATGCACCCCAGATTCGAACTTTAACGTTCCGTATACATCGTCTCCCGAGACTTCGAAGATTATTTCTTTATACCCTCCTGAAGTGCCTTCATTAGAATCGACAAACAGTGTTTTCCACCCTTTGTCTTGGCAGTACTTAGAATACATTCTGTAGAGATCCCCAGCAAAAATACTAGCCTCATCCCCTCCCGTACCAGCACGGATTTCGACTACTACATTCTTCGCATCTTCTGGGTCTTTCGGTATCAGTAAAAACCGAATCTCCTCCTCTAATTTAGGGAGCTCTGTTTTGGCTTCTTCTAGTTGAAGTTTTGCCATTTCGACCATTTCAGCATCACTGCCGTCCTTGAGAATTTCTTCAGCCTCGTCTTGATTTGCTAATAGCGTTTTGTAGACCTCAGCACGTTCCGTTAGCACTCTAAGATCCTTGTACTCCTTATTGAGCGCTATGTATTTCTTTTGATCTGCAATGACGTCCGGTTGAATAATCAAATCCGAAACCTCATCAAATCGCTGTTGAATGATTTGAAGTTTTTCAAGCATGCTGCTAAATTACGAGTAATTCAGGCGTTGAACAACCACTTTATTGATTTGCACGAAAACGGATAGCATATTCGATTGTAATACGGTCATTTATTTTGACTAACATAAAGGAAGGCAGCTTCACCTTAAAATCAGTGGCTTGAAAATCAAAATTCCCCTCTAATGCAACAGTATCGCCTGACCCCTTATAGTTTGCTTCAACCGTTTTGGGGATTTCGATGCCATGAAACGACAGCACCCCATCGATCAAAAGCGTCGATTCGTCCTCTTGTCGTATTTGCTTTGAATAAAATCGTACTTCTGGAAACTGTAGGGCTTCCAAGACTTCCAAAGCATGACTGTCCCTATTGGCGTTATTGCTATCAAAATCACGAACAGCAGCTTTGATGGCAATTTGTTTGATCATACCCTCTTCTACTACTGCCAATCCCTGTAACTTTTGATTGACTCCCTCCCAAGCATGTGCAAGATGTTTGGCTTTATAGGTAATACTGGATTGGTTGGTGTCCAATGGAAGCTTTTGCGCTTTCGCAAAGAGGGATACTCCTACCAGGAGTATGAATAAATAGTTTTTCTTCATAGTTAAAATGTTAATACTACCATGGCGGTAGCGTAACTAGCAAATGCGGTATAGGCCGCAGCTCGATGCCATTTTTTTCGATCATCGGCCAATACATTAGTGGCTACCATGGCTGAAAAATGAACCGTTGCCAGCCATTTATGTGCCCTTGTACTTGACAGGCCTTTCTTTTCTGAAATCAAAGGTGGAGGCGCAAATAAGGACAAGCCAGCGGTGGTGAAATAAGTGGCTGAAACAATGGTCCCAAGGGTCTTATGAGACTTGTATAAATTGTACTTTCCATTATACAGCTGTCCCCCCATAACCCCCTGTGCTATCATTCCAGCAAGGGTAACATACCCTAATAGCTGATGTGCAACCAAAAATTTTCGCCGTAATTTCAATTCTCGTTCTCGGTTTTCGAGAGTTAATTCATATGCGTTAAAATTTCGCATGATACCTTTTTCACCCCATAGTAGTCGCTGGCTAAACAACATTCTATCGGGTAACAAACGTTGTTCGATTGCATCTACTGTTTCCATCTCTGCAAAAAGACTTTCTGCATCTTGACTGTATCCAACTAGCGAGACCAATAGAAAACTTAATAATAGGATACTCTTATTCATCTAATTAGCCTTAGGGTGTACTTCTTTCATAAGTAAATCCTCCTTTTTGTCCTTGGGACCAAGAGGTAAATCGGATACTGAGGTAAACATCCTCCTCAATCAAATGCACCACCATATTAGCCCCCACCATGTCTTTGGGCTTATTACTCACTGCAGCCCTAAAATTTTGAAAGGTCAATACATCTTTATTGGCAATCCCTCCTACAGCCCATTCCGTCCCCAGAGGACTATCGGTTTTATCTGCACTCGAACTGACTGCAGCGTTATAGATTTGTCCGCCTCCATTTCCTCTTGTGATCCATACTCCACTCGTTAGTCTGTCTTGATTTACCTCAGCAGCTGGATCAGCACCATCAGCTTTGCTAAATGTCAGGGTAGGCCCTTCCCAAACAATAGGCCCTTGCGGGGTGTCATTCCCAGTTTCCGCTTCACTTTCTGTCGCTGGGCTACTTTCGGTATTTTCAGTAGAACTCTCTCCCTCGGAGGGTGCTATTTCTGTGGTTTCAGAACTTGTTACAGACTCAATTTCCGTAGTTTCAGTTGCAGTAGTGGAAGCATTTTCCGTTGAACTCGTGTCTGGAGTTGTGCTTTCTGCTGATGTATCTACAGAAGTATCCGTACTTGAAGTATCAGTAGTTGTCGAGTCTGAAGAAGGCGTGGTTGTCTCTACTGGAGCTGAGGCTTCCGTTTCTTGAAGAATCGTATCAGAACTGGATTGCGGGTCTTCGTCTTGGCTGCAGCCCAAGAATAATAGAGACAGCCACAACATACTGCTTAATAAGCGAATGGATATTTTCATTTTTTCTTTTTTCTTTTTTCTTAGCTATGGTTTTAGATCATACGCTCTACTACCATACCTCAAAGTTGAACAAAAAAGAACAGAAAGCCTATAAAATTGGGGCTAAAAATTTAATAGGTAAAAGAACCCAACTCGGAATGAATACTCACTTTTTTGGAAGAAGCCTTCTCTACCCGCCCGATTATTTGAGCAGCGACATTAAAAGATTCTGATACTGCTATAATATCAGCGGCTACGGCTTCGGGTACATAAAACTCCAATCGATGTCCCATATTAAAAACCTCATACATCTCTTGCCCAGAGGTATTTGATTCCTTTTGAATGAGTTTAAATAGCGGCGGAATGGGTAATAAATTATCTTTGACAATGTGCAAATCGTCAATAAAGTGCAAGATTTTTGTTTGGGCACCTCCACTACAGTGAACCATCCCATGAATGTGTTGACGGGAAACCGTATCAAAAATTTTCTTTACGATGGGGGCATACGTACGTGTGGGAGACAACACCAGTTGCCCGACTGTTTGCTCAAGACCTTCCATAGCTTCCGTGAGCTTTCTTGAGCCTGAATAAATCAAGTCTCTGGGAACTGAAGCATCAAAACTTTCAGGGTATTTAGCTGCGAGATAACGATCGAAAACATCGTGCCGGGCAGAGGTTAATCCGTTGCTTCCCATTCCCCCATTGTAAGAACTCTCATAACTGGCTTGACCGGAACTCGCAAGGCCCACAATAACATCTCCAGCTTGAATATTGGCATTGTCAATAACAGCTGCTCTTTTTACACGAGCGGTAACGGTTGAGTCTACTATAATGGTTTGAACAAGGTCTCCAACGTCAGCTGTCTCCCCGCCTGTACTGGTGATTTTAACCCCATAGGAATGCAATTCTTCAATCAACTCTTCAGTACCCTTGATAATAGCCCCGATGACATCACCCGGGATTCGGTTTTTGTTTCTTCCTATAGTGGAAGAAAGCAAAATATCTTCAGTGACTCCCACGCAAAGTAAATCGTCTAAGTTCATGACTAAGGCATCTTGTGCAATCCCTTTCCATACAGACAAGTCTCCTGTTTCTTTCCAATACAAGTAGGCTAGTGACGATTTTGTACCCGCTCCATCGGCATGCATAACTAAGGCATGATCGGCACTCCCGGTAAGCATGTCGGGAATGATTTTACAAAAAGCCTTGGGATACAAACCTTTGTCAATATTGGCAATGGCTTTGTGCACATCTTCTTTTTGGGCCGAAACCCCTCTTTGTGCATATCGATCGCTTGGAGTCATAGTTTCACTTTAGTACAAAAATACGGTTTCAAAAACTTTGACAACAGAATTCATTAGCTTGTTTTTCAACTATTGCATGAACAACAATTGACGGTATTTAGCCAATGGCCAAATAGAAGCATCTACAATCAGCTCTAACTTGTCACAGTGGTAGCGAATTTCCTCAAGGAAGGAGCATACCGTTTTCTGATAGGCAAGCGATTTTTTGTGAACATCGTTTTCTTCATCTGCTTTTTTTCGAGCCACTATCATATTGTTTACACCTGTGTTGATTGAAGCTATATGCTGAGAAATTCTTTCAATGATCAACATTTGCTCTTGGGCAAAATCCTTAAAGTCTTTGCCATAAATTTCTTTTAGGCCTTTTACATTTTCGATCAAAGTGTTTTGATATCGTATCGCCGTAGGAATAATATGATTACGAGCTATATCGCCAAGGGTACGGGCTTCTATTTTAAGCTTCATGACATACGCTTCCAGATCAACTTGAAATCGAGCTTCTAACTCTCTTTCGTTCATGACATTGAGGGATTCGAAAAGCGCGACACTTTTCTTACTGACATAGGCAGATAAGGCTTCTGGTGTTGTTTTGTTATTACTAAGACCCCGCTTTTTAGATAAATCTTCCCAGTCTTCTGAGTAGCCATCTCCTTCGAAAAGTATTTTTTTAATCCCTTTAATTTGATCTCTTAATACGTTAAAGATGGCATCGTCTTTTTTCATGCCTTTCTTGTCGATCAAGGCATCAGTTTGCATTTTAAAGATTTTCAGCCTTTCTGCTACCATCGTATTTAGTACTGTCATAGGCTTTGCACAATTGGCACTCGAGCCAACAGCCCGAAACTCGAATTTATTGCCGGTAAAGGCAAAAGGGGAAGTTCTATTTCGATCTGTATTATCCAATAATATTTCTGGAATCTTTCCAATCACATTCAATTTGAGGTCTGTTTTTTCTTGAGGGGATAACTTTCCTTTCGAAACATTTTCCAGGTCCTCTAATACTTCTGTCAATTGCTGCCCAATAAAGACAGAGATAATTGCAGGGGGTGCTTCGTTTGCCCCCAAACGGTGGTCGTTACTGGCGCTGGCAATTGAAGCTCTTAATAAAGCCTCATGTTCTAAAACCGCTGCAATGGTGCTGATAAAGAAAGTCAGGAATTGAAGATTGGACATTGGGGTCTTACCCGGACTCAATAAATTGACGCCTGTATTAGTTTCCAAAGACCAATTGTTATGCTTACCCGAACCGTTAATCCCCGCAAAGGGCTTTTCGTGTAGCAAGACTTTAAACTCATGCTTATCGGCAATGCGATTCATGATATCCATTAACAAAGAGTTGTGATCAACCGCTAGGTTGACTTCTTCAAAAATAGGAGCCAATTCAAACTGGCTTGGGGCTACCTCATTATGTCGGGTTTTTATCGGAATCCCCAACCTCCAACATTCTTGTTCTAGCGCTTCCATAAATGCCAATACGCGGCTGGGAATGGAGCCAAAATAATGATCGTCTAACTGTTGCCCTTTTGAAGATTCGTGCCCAATCAGGGTTCGCCCTGTAAGTAATAAATCGGGTCTTAAAGCCGCTTTCTTTTTATCAATCAAAAAATATTCTTGCTCCCAACCTAGGGTCGCTATCACCCGATTGGTGTTTTTATCAAAATAACGACAGACGGCTGTTGCCGCTTTATCAAGCGCATGTGAAGATTTGATTAAGGGGGTTTTAAAATCTAATGCCTCACCGGTATAGGATACAAAAATGGTTGGGATACAGAGCGTAGTACCATATACAAAAGCGGGGGAAGACGGATCCCAAGCTGTATACCCACGTGCTTCGAAGGTATTGCGAATCCCACCACTAGGAAAGCTTGAAGCATCCGGTTCTTGTTGTACCAACTGGTCGCCATCAAACTTAACAATAGGTTCTCCCGAGCTGGATCGATCAAAAAAGGCATCGTGCTTTTCGGCTGTCGCCCCGGTAAGGGGTTGAAACCAATGTGTGTAATGAGTTGCCCCTTTAGATAAAGCCCATGTTTTCATGGCGGCGGCAATCTGATCTGCTAGCACACGTTCAATTCTGATTCCTTTGACGATCGCTTCTGTAACTTTTAAAAAGGCATCTTTACTCAGATACTGCCGCAGTACATTTTCATTGAAAACATGAGCGCCGAACTTAGAAGTGTAAAATTCTGTTTGCATAAGTTAAGTATTGGTCAGAATGATATGTTGGAATTCCTTCATAATGAACAAATTGTGAAAGACTATCGTTACAATGACAACATAATGGTAGTTGAAATTACGCAATAGCTAAGCTTATTTGAGCACAAAAGTAACAGTTATCACAAAATTTTGGAGTTTAGACTATAAAAAATCAATTATTTACAATTTTACCCCTAAAAAAATAGGGTATTATTAAAAGTTTATAGATTGTTGATTAAATACCCCCAATAAAATATGGGTCAGGCTGTAAAAAAATTATTTTTGGAAAAAATATAATATAAGTACTCATGAGCAAATCAAAACTCGAATACATTTGGTTAGACGGATACAAGCCGACGGCCAATTTGAGAAGTAAGACAAAAATTGTAGACGACTTTAGTGGAAAATTAGAAGATGCGCCTCTATGGTCATTTGATGGGTCTTCTACCCAGCAAGCAGAAGGAGGTTCTTCTGACTGTTTGTTAAAACCTGTAGCTGTATTTCCGGATCCAGATCGTAAGGATGGATACTTGATCATGACGGAAGTCTTAAATGCAGACGGATCCGCACACGAATCAAATGGTAGAGCGTTGATTGATGACGATGATAATGATTTTTGGTTCGGATTTGAACAAGAATACTTTCTTTGGGATCCCGAAACAAATCTTCCTCTTGGTTTTCCAAAAGATCAAACTCCTCAAGGGCAGTTTTACTGTTCTGCTGGTGCCAAAAACGCTTTCGGCCGTGAAATGGTAGAAGAACACCTAGACCTTTGTATTGCTGCAGGCATCAATGTTGAAGGAATCAATGCAGAAGTAGCTGCTGGACAATGGGAGTATCAATGTTTTTCCAAAGGAGCTAAAGAAGCGGGAGACCAAATGTGGGTGTCGCGTTATTTACTAGAGCGTTTGGGAGAAAAATACGGATTGGCAATAGAATGGCATCCTAAACCACTCGGTGCAACAGACTGGAACGGCTCTGGAATGCATGCCAATTTCTCAAATAATACCTTAAGAACATGTGGTTCTCAAGAAACATATGAGAAAATTTGTGAAGCTTTCCGTCCTGTTGTTAAAGAGCATATAGAGGTATATGGAGCGTACAACGACCAAAGACTTACGGGAGAGCACGAAACACAAGCTATCGACGAATTTAGCTACGGTGTTTCTGACCGTGGAGCTTCGATCAGAATTCCTATCATGACCGTTGAAAAAGGATGGAAAGGTTGGTTAGAAGATCGTCGTCCTGCTTCTAACGGAGATCCTTATAAGATTGCCGCTAGAATCATCAAAACTGTTAAATCTGCCAACGTATAAGGAGGCGATTTAAACTTGAATTTGACTTGAAATCCTGTCCGTTTGGGCAGGATTTTTTTTATCCCGTAATGAGGGGCCATAAAAAGTAGAGGTAGACCGAAAAAAGGAGGAGCCCATCTAGGCGCCCTAGACGCATCTTTTTAGGTAAAAATACAAGCGGGAGTATGAGCAACGAAATCCCCATCATCCACCAAATATCATTGGTTAGCATCCCAGCATCTTTTACGGCTACAGGAGTAACAATAGCTGTTAACCCCATTACGGCCATTAAATTAAAAATATTGGACCCAATGAGGTTCCCTATCGAAATTGCTTTTTCTTTGTTGATAACCGCTATAATAGAAGCTGACAATTCCGGAATACTAGTTCCTATTGACACCACCGTAATGCTTATGACTCGCTCGCTTACCCCTAGACTATTCGCGAGAGAAATAGCCCCTTTTACCAAAGTTTCAGAACCTAGCCACAGTCCCAATCCTCCAAGGGCGAGGTAGCCCAAAGTCAAGGAATTACTGAGTAGTTCATCGTCTTCCGGAGCTTCGTCAATAACGGCTTGCTTTTGATATCGAATTAAATACACAATAAAGAGTAGTAGCAATCCAAAAAGAACCCATCCTTCCCATTGCTGAATGCTCTGATCGCCCAATAAAAAAACCATAAACAAAGCAGTTGCCAGGATCATCATAGGCCAATCGGTCTTGTAAAAACTTTCGGTAACCGTAATAGGTGAAATCATGATGGTAATCCCCAGCACAAAAGCCAAATTGGCAATATTAGAACCTATCACATTCCCCAAAGCCAAATCTGGATGTCCCGATAAAGCTGACTGGAGACTGACAATAAGTTCAGGTGCTGAGGTCGCAAAAGAAACTACTGTCATTCCGACCACAATCTTGGGGATACGAAGCTGCAACGAGATCGATACAGCGGCTCTCATCAACCAATCCCCTCCTTTGATGAGCATCAAAAGACCGAAAATAATGGCTACAAAATTCATCCTTAAAAATGTTCAAACAAAGGTACTGTATATCTACAGAAGATACTATTAGCACTCACAGATTATATCCTTTAAAATCAATGTTACGCTCTAAAGCAATGAATCACATAGCAGTCGCTATTTAGAGCAATTATTCCTTTTTTTGGATTCAAAAAAATTGGTACATTTGCCGCTCAAAGGCCTCGTAGCATAACTGAATAGTGCACTTGATTACGGCTCAAGAGGTTGCAGGTTTGAATCCTGCCGAGGTCACGAATAAATAGTACAATTAGAAAAAACGCCAAGCTTGCTTGAGCGTTTTTTTGTTTGGACTATTTTCAAAGCGGAGCTTTGTCAGGATCATACACTACTCCTGCCGAGGTCACGAATAAATAGTACAATTAGAAAAAACGCCAAGCTTGCTTGAGCGTTTTTTTGTTTGGACTATTTTCAAAGCGGAGCTTTGTCAGGATCATACACTACTCCTGCCGAGGTCACGAATAAATAGTACAATTAGGAAAAACGCCAAGCTTGCTTGAGCGTTTTTTTTGTTTGGATTATTTTCAAAGCGGAGCTTTGTCAGGATCATACACTACTCCTGCCGAGGTCACAATTACAACAAGGGATTGCAGCAATGTAGTCCTTTTTTTGTTTCCTCACTTGCACACTATTTGCACACAAGTCTTGTTAAAGAATATTAACCATTAGGATCATTTACAAAATCTCAATAGTTACTGTAGTGTATATGTTTTGGTGGAGAATTGAAAACAGGAAAGTTATATGTGCCGCTGATCCCTTAGCCTCGAGGGCATGGGACAGCGGCACACCCATAAGACCTCAAAGAGCGTTAAATCCTACCACACTACAATCTTCCCCCCAAACAACTCCCTCCAAAAACCACAACACAGAAATCTTAGTTTAACACAGTGATAGCAATAGATTAGAGCGGATTTGGGGTGAGGGCTTTGGTATAGAAGCTTAAGGACTTATTTTAATGAATTTAGACCCATTCCATTCCCAATGAAGAAAATTTCTAAAATCATCTTGTGGAATATTATACAAATCAAGGCGGCCATTTCCATCAAGGTCGTGAAGTCTATCAACACCATTGATTTTTAAATCTAGTCGACAGTCTGGTTGACCATCGTAACCTTCTTCGTAATTGTCTTCAATGAGTTCTGAGGTAATATCTATTAATTCGCCATCAGAATAACTAAGTATTTGAATGTAGTATCCTCTTGTGGCAAACCTGTCTCCAGTTACCATTCCGGACCTACTAGTAATTAGTTCTTTATTCCCATCATTATTTAAATCCAGACAAAAAATAACGCCACCAGGGTTATGGAAATTTTCTACATCCGGAACTAAAAGATAATTATCAAAAGAATATGATAGGCTGCCATTTCCTAAAAATATTTTAGCTCGAAAATCAGGACATGTTTCGTATCCATTGTTGGCAAGAAATTCTGAATCCATTCCATTACAAGTACCTGTAGGGTCAATCGAACTCCCATGAAATAAATCAAGAAATCCATCATTGTTAATATCTATTAAATCAATTTTAGATGCAGCTAAATTTAAATTATCAGTTCCTTGTACTATATTTAGTTTTTCTTCAAAAACAAACCCTCCTTTATTTTCGAATATAACTTGTATTTGACTCGCTGAACTTAAGCCAACTTCTAATCCATTTTGATTTGTAGTTATATCTAAATCGCCATCATTATCAATATCACCAACAGATGCCTGATGATTATATTTAGGACCTTGGACTTGATGAGGAATAAATTCATTGCCCTCATTAAATTTATTTTCTAAGACAACATTTACCTCACCTGGAAAAGGTTCATAGTCCTTACCATCATTACCTAAATAAAAATCTGCATCTCCATCATTATCAAAATCACCAGGAATAATGAAGTAATTATTATAATATGCTATAGGATTTTTTAATTTTTGGAATTGATATTCCCCATCTTTATAAAAATATACTTCCAAACTGTCAGG
>CBFHRX010000022.1:0-31179 GCA_965658355.1 Flavobacteriaceae bacterium
ATTGCCAGCGGAGCCGTGATCCGAAAGCTCGTAAGGGAAATCGATTGCTTCCAGCGGTTTCCAACTTGTTTTGTAAGTGCTGTAACACCTGTCGCATAGAAAGATTCCCATAGGCAATATAGGGTGACAATCGGCTGCAGCTTTTACGCGCTAAATCAGGCTTGGAAATATGGGCTTGGTAGCTTTTGTAGCGCTCTTTGAAAAAAGAGTTAAGATAGCGAAAAGCGTCTGTTGCAATCGAATAGGGGTTGCCAATACGCAAGTTATTAATGGTTTTTAAAGGCACAAAATCTCTTGCAGTAGCATCAAATGTGTACAGGGGAAGATTCATGAGTTTTTCCCACTGCGGCAACCATTTTTTTCGGTCTTGCATCCCTCTAAAAACCCCTTGTTGGAGAAATTCTTTCCACTCTAGATTGAATTCTTTACAAAAGTTGGCCACTTGTAGGTCTCTTTTATAGGTTTTTAATAGGCCCGTTTCTTGATGCGAATACAATCCCTTTAAATCAAAGACTTTGTAAAGTTGGTTTAGAATTTCAATAAAATCCCCGCTACAACTAAGAACTTCTGTTTGGTATTCTTTTAAATGCGAATTGAGATCTTGAATGGACTGCTTGATAAAGGTCCAATGGCGTTCAGAGGTATGAGGATCATTCAACAGAATGGATTCAAAAACATAGACCAGCAAGACAGGCCATTTTTCCTTCAGAGCTGCGTTTAGGGCAGCATGATCTTCTAAACGTAGATCACGTTTTAGCCATACAACGCTAATGGGGGGTCTAAAAGGCATCTGGGTTTTGCAGAATATTTTGGGCACGCTCTTTAATAGCGACTAATTCTTCCTGTGGTATTTTTTCTAACAAACGCAACATCATGGCCATTCGATTATTCGTGGCGAAGTATTGTTTTTTATCATCTAAGAAATTCCAATAAAGACTGTTAAAAGGACAGGCATCTTCCCCTGTTCTTTTCTTTATATTGTACTGACAGTCAGAGCAGTAGTTGCTCATTTTATTGATGTACGAACCGGAGGACACATAGGGTTTAGTAGCCACAATCCCTCCGTCTGCCCATTGACTCATACCCCGGGTGTTGGGAAGTTGTACCCATTCGATAGCATCTGCATAGATTCCTAAATACCATTCGTCCACTCGATCCGGGTGCACTTGGGCCAGAAGTGCAAAATTTCCAGTAATCATCAAGCGTTGTATGTGGTGGGCATAGCTGTGATCTAATGAATTTTTAATGCTCTGGTGAAGGCAATTCATTTGGGTCTTTCCGGTCCAATAAAAATCAGGTAATGGATGGTGATTTTCTAAGGTATTTTTATCTGCATATTGGGGCATTTCTTTCCAGTAAATACCGCGCATATATTCCCGCCATCCCAATATTTGCCGGACAAAGCCTTCAACTTGTGACAGGCTAATGCGATCTTCATTTTTTCGATAATAGTCGATGACCTGTTCAATCACGGTTAATGGATGAAGTATTTTGGTGTTTAGCGCGAAGGAAATTCTGGAATGAAAAAGGTTAATTTCATCTGTATGCATGGCATCTTGGTAGTCACCAAAATGAAGTAATAAATGCTGACAGAAATAATCTAGTTGTGCTTGTGCAGATTTTCTATTGGTAGGATACCGAAATTCTGTGGCGTTAAAATGGCCAAGTGTTTCTATTCCTTCTTTTTCTAAGACCAAACGCAGGGCTTCTAAATCTTCACTTTTAGGAAGATAGGCCGAGGGAATAGGAGGTGTTCCTTTCCATTTATTACGATTGTTTTTGTCAAAATTCCATTTTTCCCCTTCTGGTTGACTCCCCTTCATAAGGAGATTGAATTTTTTACGCATATAGCGGTAAAAAAACTCCATAATGAATTGCTTCTTGCCTTCAAAAAAGGTTTGTAGCTCCTCTCTACTGGTCAAAAAATGCTCTGAATCGACCATTGCAACTGGAATTTCAAGCGATTTGCAGAAGGCTTTTAATTGCTTGTCCAATCGATATTCGTCAGGCTCTTGGTATTCAAAAGCAGTTGCTTTTTTTTCTTTTATAAGCTGCTTTAGATTGGCGACGAGCTCTTGTTGATTTTCGGGAGCGTCTATTTGATAGTAGACTACTTGATGTCCTTGATTCTCTAATTCGGTAGCAAAATGACGCATAGCAGCAAAGAAGGCGACCACTTTCTGGACATGGTGCCGTACGTAGTGGGTCTCTTGCTTCATTTCAAACATAGCATAGCAAACGTTATCATCTACAACGTCAAACCAGCTGTGTTGATCATTTAATTGATCGCCAAGTATCAGTCTGAGAATCATGGAAAAAGAGTTTGTTGAAGCCAGCGTTTTTGAAATTTCCCATCTGCATCATAGCGTTCTGCTTGCCAGGCAACATCAAATTTTCGATCTCTGGGATCGTTTCCGACTCCAGCCACATACATCCAATTCCCATAGTTGCTATGAACATCATGATCCAAGAGTAAAGACTCAAAGTATGCAGCGCCCATTCGCCAGTCCATCAAAAGGTTTTTGGAAAAGTAGCTTGCTACATTCTGGCGTCCCCGATTGCTCATCCAACCTGTTTGTTGTAGTTCGATCATATTGGCATTGACAAAAGGCTCAGGGGTATTTCCATTGGCCCAATCCACAAAAAGGGTGGGGTCGTTTTTCCAGGAATAGGATTTGTTGAGTATGCCTCCTAGTTTAAAAATTGAAGTACCGTGTTTTAAAGAGATGTATTTGAAGTAGTCTCTCCATATCAATTCGAAAATCAACCAATAGGTAGAGCTGTTTTTTTGAATTTCTTTTTCGTAGTCTTTGACTTCCCAGTAGATGGTCCTAGGGGATAAAGAACCATTTGCTAACCAGGGGGAAAATTTTGAGCTGTAGTCCAAGCCTACCATACCATTACGGGTATTTTTATAGTAGGATAGTTTTTTACTTTTCCAAAAATAATGATGCAATCGGTCTTTGGCAGCTTTACTCCCTCCTAGAAAGGGAAAGGCTGATCGCGAATCTTGTTGAATTTCATCCAATCCCAAGTCTAGTAAACTAGGCAAGTGCTGCGGTATGGGTCCGTTAGCTGCTTTAGAACAAATATCAGGGGCTTCTGCCAAGGGTTTAATGCGTCCATATTTTTCACACTTTTTACGAAAAACAGTAAATACCTCAGGGAGCGTCTTTAAGGTAATAGGTACCTCTTCGGGATGAAAAAGGAACTGTTCTTTTCGTTGGGTGATGCTAACTTCTTGGGGGAGCTTTTTCAAAACTGCCTCAGCAACAGCTTTTTCTTCTGAGGTCCATTCTTCCTGAAAAAAAACTTCCTGGATCGCAAAGTCACTCACAAGTTCTGGAATCGCTTCTTCGGGAGTTTTTTGATTCACGTATAACGGAATATTTAATTCCTGAAGTTGTTTACGTAAGTCTGCTAGGGAATCCAGTAAAAACTGCGCTCTAAATTTCTCCGTTTTCTTAAACCCCCATTTTGTTGTTTCAAAATGACGCGGATCGAGGCTGTAATACGCTATTACATGCGTGTACTTTTGAGTGGCTTCTGTTAGGTTTTGATGGTCCTCAGTTCGCAAATCGTTGCGAAACCACAACAGAGCAGTCTTTTTTATTTTTTGCATTTTTTACTACAGTATTTTACGTTTTCCCAATCTCTTTCCCACTTCTTTCGCCACTGAAAAGGACGTTGGCAAGTAGGACATATTTTTTGAGGCAGATGTTGCTTCAAGACCCTTTTCATACTTTCGCCAAAGCTGTTTTGTAAGTAGCTAAGCAGCGTTCTCTTGCCTCTTTGTGATCGACTATAGGTTTTGGGTAGTGGAGCTCTTGAAAGTCAGGCACCCATTTTTTGATGTAAGCAAGCTGTTTGTCAAACTTTTTGATTTGTTCTGTTGGATTGAAAATCCGAAAATAAGGAGCCGCATCTACGCCGGACCCGGCCACCCATTGCCAGTTTCCAACATTACTAGCCATTTCATAATCCAATAATTTTTCAGCAAAATAAGCCTCCCCCCATCGCCAATCTATAAGGAGGTGTTTACACAAAAAGCTTCCTGTTAGCATCCGGACTCTGTTGTGCATAAATCCTGTTGCATTTAATTGTCGCATCCCAGCGTCAACAAGAGGATAACCTGTTTGCCCTGTACACCATTTCTCAAACTCTTCTTCATTGTTTCGCCAGGGGATACGGTCGTATTGTGATTTAAAGCTTTTTTCTTTAGTATGGGGAAAATGCCATAAAATCTGCATAAAAAACTCGCGCCAGACAAGTTCTTTTAAAAACGTATTATCTGCTCGAGACGCTGCTTTTTGAACTAATTTTCGAACACTAACGGTCCCAAATCTCAAGTGGGGGCCCAAGCGTGATGTTTGATCTAAGGCTGGGAAATTTCGAGTGGCTTCGTAGGCATCGACAAGTTTGTTCGAAAAGGTGTAAGTGGGAGATTCCTTACCAGAAGGCTCAAACCCTAATTCTGCTAGGCTGTGTAGTTCCTTATGGCCAGGAAGGAGCGCATCAAGATGTTTTTCAGATGGCGCATTCGAAATGCCTTCTTTCTCAAAACGTGCCAACCACTTCCTGGAATAAGGGGTGTAGACTACATAGGGTTTTCCGTCGTCTTTAGTGATTTCATTCTCATGAAAAATAACTTGATCTTTATGCGTGTGAAAAGGTATTTTATGAGATTCCAGTAGTTGTGCAATCCCTTTGTCTCGAGTCCGTGCATAAGGTTCATAATCTTTATTGGCATGAACTTCGGCCACTTCGTATTCTTCAAGAAGTTTTGTGATAATAGCCTTGGGCGTACCGTGATACGTTCGTACAGTACATCTGTTCCTCTTCATAGCATCGTTAACACGACCCAAGGCATTAATTATCAATTCTAATCTTCGGTCACTTTTGGGAAGCTTCCCTAAAATAGCTTCGTCAAAAATGAAAATGGGCACTACAGCATAGCCACTTTGCAAGGCCTTTAAGAAGCCATTATTGTCTTCGACTCGCAAGTCTCTTCTAAACCAAAACAAACTTACTTTCGTCATCTATCAAGTCTTTAAAGAGCCAATACCGCCATCAATTCCTAGAATTTGTCCGGTCATCCAGCCGCTTTTTTCATCCAGTAAAAAAGTAACAGCTTCTGCGATTTCTTTCGGTCTTCCGACTCGTTGCAGTGGATGTCTCTCACTCGCTTTTTCTATTTTGGCGTCGTTGTTCAGGAATTTATCAGCCAGTGGTGTGTTAACCAGTGAAGGCGCTATACAATTCACCCGTATCTTGGGAGCCCATTCTGCTGCAAGTGAACGTGTTAACCCTTCAATAGCACCTTTTGCAGCTGCTACAGAGGCATGAAAAGGCATCCCCGTTTGCACAGCGACAGTGCTGAAAAAAACAACCGAAGCCTGCCCACTGTTTTGTAGGTTTTTCTCTACCGATTGTAAGGCTTTTACCGCACCCAATACATTGATTTCAAAATCGGCTTGAAAAGTGGTGGGTTTAAGTCCCTTAAAAGGTCTTAGATTGATACTCCCAGGGCAATACACAAATCCGTGCAATTCTGGTAATGAGGATCCGTCTAGCGTATCTGTAAGCGCATCAAAAGGAATATGGGTGCAGGCAACTCCCTGAAGATTCTCTGTCGATCGGCTGGCTATATATAAATTGGAAGTTGCGGAAAGTTCTTGTGCTAGGGCTAAGCCGATACCTGAACTCCCGCCAATAATTAAAATATTTTTCATGTTTAGTCTTTATACGGACCAAAAAGCTCGATTAGCTTTTGGTAGCGATAGTCAAAAATTTCTTTAAGTTTTGGTTGTACCACAATTGGATGGGCGAGTTGCCCTAGAATTCCCATTGGAAGTTTGTAGTCTACAATGTCTTCCATGGCAACACCACCTGGTATTTCTTTGATAAAATGTTTGTGATGCCATAAGGAATAGGGACCAAAGCGTTGTTCGTCAACAAAAAATTCTCGGTCTTGAACGTGCGTGATTTCGGTTACCCATTTTGTGGGAATCCCTGCTATGGGCGTCACAATGTATTGGATGATTTGGCCCGCATGCATTTTTCGGTCCGCACCACTCAAAATATGAAACCCCATATAGTCGGGGGTTATGGTTTTTAGATTCTTTGGATCGCTTAGAAAATCCCAGGCCTCGTCGACGCTGATGGGTAGGTTTTGATGCGTGTGCAATCTATAGATTTTCATCTAGCTATTTTTTTTCAAATATACTTAATGTTTAACTGTATTTAAATACAATTAAACAAAATTATCCCCAAAATAAGTCCAAACATTTCCGCTACTGTTAGGGAAGCATTTGAATTATTCTATTTTTGAATATAAAATTCAACTTATGAGAAAATTAGCGATAAGTCTTTGTTTTGTTGGCACCAGCTTCCTTTATGGTCAAGTACAAAGCCCACAACCCAGTCCTGCAGCACAGTTGATGCAAACAATTGGACTTACAGATGTTTCAATTTCCTACTCACGACCTTCGGCAAAAGGGCGCGAGGTAATGGGGAATTTGGTTCCTTTTGGTCAAGTTTGGCGAACAGGTGCCAATAAAAACACCAGCATTCACTTTTCAGATCCTGTTGTTATTGAGGGTAAAATGCTCTCTGCAGGTACGTATGCTATTTACAGCAAGCCTTCCGCCTCCTCGTGGGAAGTATATTTTTATACCGATACCGAAAATTGGGGGTTGCCAGAAAAATGGGATCCTGCTAAAGTAGCTGCTGCAGTACAAGTGACACCCACTACTACGAGTCCAATCGAAAGTTTTTCAATCTGGATTTCTGACCTTACCCACAATGATGGCGTATTGAATATAGGATGGGAGAATACAATGCTAGCGTTGAAAATAGAAGTACCCACTCACGAAAAAGCAATGGCAAGTATTGAAAAGACCTTGGCTAACAATCCAAAAGAAAGGGATTATTATTCCTCTGCCGTATATTATTTGCAATCAGGTCAAGATCTCCAACAGGCAAAGGAATGGATTCAAAAAGCCATAGAAATGAACGATAAGCCTTATTGGTATTTCCGTCAGCAGTCTTTAATATTAGCCGCTTTAAAGGATACTAAAGCAGCTATAGAAGCGGCCAAAAAATCTCTGAGTAGAGCACAAGAAGCCGGTAATATGGATTATGTTAAAATGAACACAGAATCCATTGCAGAATGGTCTCAATAAGTGTTCTTATTCATCCGTAAAAAAAACCTGCCTATTGGCGGGTTTTTTTAGGGGTCATTTGTAGTGTAAGAGAGATTAGAATAGTCAAAATTGCACCAATGGCGTTTAACCACAAATACCCAACCCAATCTTGTGAGAAGATATAAAAGACAGAAAGTTGAGAACAAACAGCTGCCCAAAATACCGCTTTTCCATGTACTTTTTTAATAAAGAAAGCCACCAAAAAGATCCCCAGAATAGTACCATAAAAAACAGAACCAATAATATTGACAAGTTGGATTAAGTTTTCAAACAGATTGCCGATGGAGGCAAAAGCAATGGCAATCCCTCCCCAAAGAAGCGTAAAACCTTTCGCTGCCTGGACATAATGGAGTTCACTTTTACCAGGCCAATTCCGCTTGTAAACGTCCACCAGAGTAGTAGCGGATAGTGCATTGAGTTCTGAAGCAGTGGAGCTCATTGCTGCTGAAAAAATCATCGCCAATAGCAAACCGATTACGCCTACAGGTAAGTGATTTAGAATAAACGTAATAAACACAAAATCTTTGTCATTAGTAGTAAGTCCAAGCTCAGCCTCATCCAATAATAACTTGGCTTCTTCTCTTTGCGATCGATTGCGATTGTTTAGTTCTTGATAGTGGATCTGTAACCTATTGTCTGTAGGGAAGTTTGGGTCTAGGAGCAGTTCTTTAATTTCCTTTTGGAGTTCTTTATTTTCAACTTGCAACTCTTTAAAAGCGCTTCCCACTGCGGTAGTGGCTATTTTTTCTTCGGTTTGGGGGTTAAAATGGAGGGGAGCAGGTTCAAACTGGTAAAAAACAAAGACCATAACCCCGACAAGTAAAATAAAAAATTGCAGGGGGACTTTAAGAAAACCATTCATCAGAAGCCCCATTTGACTTTCTTTAAGTGACTTTCCAGAGAGATAGCGTTGCACTTGTGATTGGTCTGTCCCAAAATAAGACAGGGCTAAAAAAAGCCCTCCGGTGATACCGCTCCAAAACGTATATCTATTGTTGACATCAAAACTAAAGTCGAGCACTTGCAATTTTCCACTGGTACCTGCAATATATAAGGCCTCTTTAAAATTGATGCCTTGAGGAAAAGCGGCGATGATAGCGAAAAAGGCAACAAATAATCCCAAAAAAATGACTGTCATTTGTTGTTTTTGTGTCACATTTACTGCCTGTGTGCCCCCAATAACGGTATATAAAATAACGAGAAGACCTATCCCAACCACCACTCCTTTTAAGGGCCATCCAAGAATGGCACTCATAATAATAGCGGGTGCATAAATGGTAATTCCAGCTGCAAGTCCTCTTTGAATCAAGAAAAGTGCGGCTGTTAAGGTTCGGGTTTGCCAATTAAATCGTTCCTCTAAAAACTCATAGGCTGTATAGACATTTAGTCTGTGATAGAGGGGCAGGAAAAAGAGGCAGATGATCAACACTGCAAAGGGTAAGCCAAAATAAAATTGCACAAATCCCATTCCGTCATGAAAGGCTTGACCAGGAGTGGATAAAAAAGTAATGGCACTCGCTTGGGTTGCCATAACAGAAAGTCCAACCGTCCACCATCTGCTTTGATTGCCCCCGCGCAAATAACTTTGAATATTGGTTTGCTGGCGGTTTTTCCAAATGCCATAAACCACTATTCCCAATAAGGTACTCAAGAGTATAGTCCAATCTATAACACTCATAGGCCAAATTGATTCATGAAAAAGGCCATCAACACCCAATACAGTCCGTTGGCCAAAACTAAATATAAATAGATACGTTTATTCATCCTACAGCGCTATCAGGTTCAGTAATAAGCGATAGGCTCCTGGAACGCCTGCAGGAAGCTCACGGAAGAAACTTAGCCCTGTGTAAACAACTGTTCCTTTTCCGTGTTTAGCCACTAAGAGACTTCCTTTTGTTTCTTTTTCATTAGGATCTTTCATAGCAATTAGCGGGGTGTAATTGGGGTCCCAGCTGCGGGCAAAATAGAGCCCTCTTTCCTGAACCCATCCCTCAAAGTCTTGCTTTCCAATCTTATGTGGGGTGGTCCATACAGGATGCTCTTTGTCAAGGATGCGTACAGGACTCTCTTCATCTGTTACCCGGTCTCTTGAAAGTTGTATGGGATAGGGCAATATGTTTTTGGTTTTCATCCTTCTACTGGTAGTATATTGCACAATAAGAGTACCCCCTTGTTGGGCAAAATCAAACAACATTTGATTTTTGTACTTCAGCGATTCTAGCACATTGTAGGCACGAATTCCTAGTAATAGGGTGTCAAATTGATTTAATTCTTCTTGAGTAGCTGTATTGATATCGATACTTTCAATAGGCAATCCAATGGCGCTAAGCTTTTCAGCAACAAGATCTCCAGCTCCCATTATATAGCCCACTTTTTTTTTGGGGACTTCTAAGTTTAAGCGAACGAGTTTGGCTTCACTAGGTTGCGCAACATATTGTTTAGGGATGTGTTCATACTCGATTTCTTGAACTGTATACAGTCGGTCAAGTGTTTTTTCTCCAATATGAACTAAAGGACCCATGAGCCCACTTTTTGCCTTTGCTGATGGCTTCAGTTTGTAGTTTAGGAATTGCGATCCGCCTCTTTGGGTGATGGCCACTTTTTTCTTAGCACTCTCAATGGACCATCCTTCGGGAAAGCACAATTCAACTTCACCTGTAAATTGTTCCCCATAATTGATTATTTCCATTTGAATAGTTTGCTCCTCGAGCTTGGGGTAAAGTTGTACATTTTTTTGAAAGTTTACAGCTATGGGTGGCAGCACATAAAAGGGGGTGCTTATTTCTCCTCTAACAGGATCTGTTGTCCGATACTGTATAGGTTCTTTGAATTCAATTCTAGTTCCGTCGATTCTAAGGTTGATGTTTAGGGATAGTGGGGGAGTCTCCGCCAGGCCTCTGTATTTTTCATCTTGAATCGCAAAACTTCCCAGGCTTCCTTTTTGTTTTAACCAATAGGGGGTTGTCAATGTTTCGGATAATTGAACACCTATGTTATGTGTTACTTTTTTAGTGTCTTTAAGCGGTGAATTCAAAACAGCTGCTCCTACTTTTTCTATTTCTAGGGCTATTGGTGTTTGTTGTACAGCTGCAAGGGTAACATCTAAGAATTCACCTGCTGTTCCGTAGGGTCTTGATGCATTTAGCTGAAGCGTCAATCCTGCACAGGCTTTTATAAGATTCAAGGTCTCCTGTAGTTTTCTTTTTTTCCAAACGGAGGGTTCTAGTTTTTCTATGGCTTGGTATATTTCAAGTAACTTGGGAATGCTTTTTGAAGGCCTTTTAAAATCAAAGTTCGCGAGTGTTTGCTGAACCAAGCTTTTTACTTTATCCCCTCCTTTGAGCCGCGACCAGCTGGTATCGATCCCTTCAAAGGGATCGTTTGATTTTGGTAAATCGCCTTGTATCAATTCTATATATTCTGTCCGACTTCCCAATTGAGGGGCTGAACCAAATCCCTGGGATTTATGAGAGCTTCTGCTTTCGGCAGCCAATTCATTGTTTGACTTTCCTGTTAGGGGAGTATAGTTTCCAATTTCAAGAGCTATAAAATTTGATTTGTCAACTTGGGCAAAACGTTCTCTACTTCCATACCGCCACCAGGAAGTATTGTAAAATTGCCTTTTGACTTGCCATAGTTCTTGATGCTGTAGTTGTTCTGGATAGCGAGAGGGATCATTGCTAAGCGAAAAAGCCTCGTAGCTAAGGAGGGCAGAAGAAGTGTGATGCCCATGGGTAGTCCCAGGTGTCCTATGATCAAAACGATGGATGATAATGTCAGGTTGGTAGGCACGAATACGGGCCACTACCTCACCAAGGATTTGATCTTTGTCCCAAATCCGTAGGGTTTCATCTGGATTTTTAGAATATCCAAAATCAATAGCAGAGCTGAAAAACTGCTTTCCACCGTCTATTTTTCGGGCCTCAAGGAGTTCATTAGTCCTGATGACACCCAGTTGTTCTCGAAGTTCTGTTCCGATGAGGTTTTGTCCTCCATCACCACGCGTAAGAGAGAGATAAGCCGCTTCTGCGTGAACATGATTGGCAAAGTGTGAGAGTAGAGCGGTGTTTTCATCATCGGGATGGGCTGCAACATAAAGTACCGAACCCAAGAAGTTTAATTTCTCTAAGTCCTGATATATTTTTCCTGCTGACTGTGAGTAGCCAGTCATAAAGCTTAAAAGCACTAAAAAAAGAATAGGTCGCTTCATATCATATACTGTATATCTAGTAAGGGATTAAATTCAATTCAGTTCTATACTTTTCATCTCCCGCTTTATTCAGTTTCCAATAGGGGAGTTTTACAGTTTTACGGCGAAAGGCTTTGGTTGTAAAAGAAGCTCCTTTATCAGACTCGTCTTCCCACCCTTCGATCAAATAGGGGGGGGCTTTTTGAAAATGAATCTTGAGTTTTCGGCCCAAGCTGGGGAAGCTAATTTCGTAGGTTGAAAGGGAGTCTCCGGGTGTTAATGCTGCAACAGCAGTTACTGTTTTAAGTGGCAAATGGTTTAAGCGGAGGAGTTCCAAGCTGGGCAAAAGGGTGAATTCTCCTAGGGGTAACTTTTCTGGATGCAATCGGATCCGATTCCAGAGTTCATCTTCTGTGAGGGTATTCATGGGGAAACGTATATGTTGGTCCTCTTCGCCTTCAAAATAAGAATGACTTCTCAGCTCCATTGGGTCTCTGTGGTTCAATTGCAAATAACTTTGCCCACACCACTCTTGGATAGAAGTACTTATTTTAGCCAAATGCGGCTCCCATCCTAGGTAGGTAAAACTACTGCTCATGATGGAATAAGGATAGATGCCTGTCAGAAAATTCTTTTGCTTATTTAGTTTTAATACTACTTTGGAAGAAGTAGATTTAGAATTGGCTTTGACCTGATTTTGAGTATCAAAATCTTCCGTCACAAAGATCAAAACAGCTTCTCCTTTGCGAATGGAGCCGTAGCGTGACTGCTCTAAGCTGTAGGAAGAAATTTCAGCAGTTCCATCAAACCAATAGGATTTAAACCCATCCTCTAAATGCGCAGCTGTTTTGTGAAGAGCAATCCCTTTAACTGTTTTGGGAGACTGGCAAGCCGCTCCTAAGACTAATATCAAGATCAGTATATCCAGTTTCATAAGAGGAAAGATACTTTTTAACTTGCTTTATTAGTCTGGCTTAACCGAGAGTTTGTTAACAAGTTTAGTGTAAAATTGAGCCATTGGCAGACCGACAACATTGGTATAGCTTCCTTTAATATTTTTGATGCCGATCGTCCCAATACGATCCTGAATACCATAAGCACCTGCTTTGTCCATAGGAGAACCGCTAGCAATGTAGGCGTCAATTTCATTTTTTGATAGTGTGTTGAAAGTGACCTCAGTTCGAACTGTAATAATGTCCCACTCTTGGATTGTCAAAAAGCCCACTGCGGTAATCACTTCATGCGTAGCTCCAGACAAGGCGCTGAGCATTTCGAAGGCTTCTTTTTCTGATTGTGGTTTCCCCAGATAGCTTTCTTCATGCCATACAATAGTATCTGCGGTGATAACTAATTGTTGGGGTTTGATGATAGCACGAAAAGGGTCTGCTTTGAGCGTGGTGATATGTTGGGCAATTTCGGCCCCTTTTAGGTGGCGCGGATACTTTTCTTCTACCTCAAACTTTTGAACCCGAAAAGGGATTTCCAATTCGTTTAAAAACTGCTGCCTTCTCGGAGAACCACTGGCAAGTATGAGTTCGTAATTATATGGATTTTTAAGTCCCATTATCAGTCGTTTTTGGCACTTTTAATAGTTCCCCATTTGCCTTGAACACGAAGTACTTGCTCTATGATTTCTCGAACACAGCCTTCCCCTCCTTTTTTAGGCGAAATATAATCTGACATTTGTAGAACATCTGTTACTGCGTCTTTGGGACAGCAGCTAACCCCCACTTTTTCCATGACCGGGATATCGGGAACATCATCTCCCATGTAAAGTAAATTTTCGGGTTTTAAATCATAACTATCGAGTAGGTCTTGATAGGCATCAAGTTTGTGGTGTGCTCCTAAATAAATATCAAAAACGCCAAGGGCTTTTAACCTATTCCGGACCCCCTCATTCGTACCGCCTGATATGATAACTATTTTCAATCCAGCGTCTAAAGCACACTTAAGAGCATAGCCGTCTTTGGTATCCATTTGCCGATACATTTCACCCTCAGTGGTTATAATGACTTTTCCGTCTGTAAGAACACCATCTACATCAAATACCAAGGTGGTTATTTGAGAAAGTCTTTGTTTGTAATTAGTCATGGTACTTTTTTTGAATTGCTTGGGTTAAAACGTTATAAATTTCTTTTTTCTGTGGGTCTTGAAGTAATTCAAGATGTTTGTCAATCACATTTTGATCCTGCCTTCTAGCAGGCCCTGTTTGAGCTTGTTCTGGGGAAAGTGTTTGGAGCTTATTCGTGCTTTCTTTGATCAAAGGCAGTAACACCTCAAATGGGATGTCATTATCTTGACAAATCTCAGCCCCAATTTGATACAAATGGTTGCTGAAGTTATTGACAAATACAGCGGCCATATGCAATTGAAGTCTTTGATGAGAATCCATCCAGTAGTAGTTAACACTCAAAGTATGAACCAGTGTTTTTAATTTTTCTTTAGACGCTTGTTTTTCGACCTCTAAAAAAAAGGGTATCCGGTCAAAGGCAAGCGTTTTTTTTTTGGTGAAGCTTTGCAAGGGATACAATACAGCCTTGGCTCCCTTGTTTTCTAGGGCAGAAAGGGGGATGCTCCCTGACGTGTGTATGGCCATTCCTGTTTTGGGAAGTTGAGCAGAAACAGTCTCGATTTCACTATCGGGCAAGCACAATACATAAATAGAATTTGGCCGTATATCAGCAAGCTCCGAAATGATCTGTGTGTCTCCAATCGTATTGTTGCTTTCAGACCTATTCAACCATTGGGTAATAGAAATAGCAGGGTGTTTATGCCAAGCCTCAAATAAGTGAGTACCTAGATTTCCAGCTCCAATAAGGGCTATGTTTTGCATGCTCAAAAATAGACAATAAATATATGGGACAGAACAAAGATCCTCTATTCTTATGGTAATTGAATCGTAAAAGGCATCCCTTAAAAAGAGCTTTAATAGGTTTTTTTAGCCTTTGGATATCGAAAACAGGGGCACTCTTTTTAGGGAAGTGCCCTCCTGAATAAAGCGCTGTAATTGATGCTTTAATTATTGGACATATTCGAAGAGGTGTTCTATCTTTGCCGCTGTTGATGATGTAAGAAAGATGAAACCGAATCCCTTTGAATTGCTCTCCTCAAACCGCCTAATGGGTGTCTTGTTCTTATTGTTCCCTGCAGCCATGGCATTGGGGACTTTTGTGGAAAGTTGGTACAGTACCGATACGGCCAAAATATGGATTTACAACGCCTGGTGGTTTGAAGCCTTAATGGGCTTACTGCTCGTCAATTTTTTGGGCAATATTTTCAAATACAAATTACTGCGAAAAGAAAAATGGGCGATACTGCTGTTGCATCTATCCTTTATACTAATCCTTTTTGGGGCCTTCATCACTCGGTACTTTGGGTATGAAGGAGTGATGCCAATAAGAGAAGGGGAAACAACTGCTTCTTTTTTATCGGAGAAAACGTATTTAACGGTTTGGGTGGATGGTGAAATTGAGGGCGTTCCCCAGCGAAAAAAATTACAAGACGACATACTCCTTTCGGAACACGCAGACAATACCTTTCAGTGGGACAATGATTTTAACGGGCAAGCCTTTTCAATCCGCTATCTAGATTTCACAGAGGAAGTAGCCGAAGGCTTGGTTTTAGACCCTGACGGTGATCGCTATCTTACCATCGTGGAAGCCGGAGACGGCACTCGACACGAACACTATTTAAAAGAAGGCGAAGTTGCCAATATCCACAACATTCTTTTTACTCTTAACAATCCTATTGCCGGCGCCATTAATATTCGATCAGAAGAAGGACTTCATTACATCAGTTCTCCCTTTGCAGGGGGCTTTATGCGTATGTCCGATCAGTTTCAAGGAGAACTCATTGCGGATGCTGAACAAGAGCTCCAATTGCGATCCCTCTACAGCATTCCAAATTTTCAATTTGTCATACCGGATCCTCCGCTCAGGAGTAAAATAGACTTGATCCCGAGCGAAGAACCAGGGCAAGAAACCAATCAAGATGCCCTTACACTTGCGATTCAATCCAACGGCGATGCAAAAGAGCTTATCCTTATGGGGGGCAAAGGCAATAGTTTTGACCCTAAGAAAATCAGCCTTGGAGGATTGGATTTTTATTTGCAATACGGCTCTTTGCCGCTTGAGCTTCCTTTTTCGATTCGGCTTAACGATTTTATCGCTGAAAAATACCCAGGAACGGAAAGCAGTTATTCTTCTTTTAAAAGTAAAATAACGGTAGAAGACGAATCGCCTTTTGACTATGAAATTTTTATGAATCACGTGTTGGATCATCAAGGCTACCGTTTCTTTCAGGCCTCTTTTAGCCCGGATGAGAAAGGAACTGTACTTTCGGTCAACCATGATTTCTGGGGTACTTGGGTTACCTATCTAGGCTATATGCTTTTGTATTTGAGTATGATTGGAATCTTCTTTATTGGGAATACTCGATTTAAGCAGTTGTCAAAAAGCTTGATTAAGTTAGGGGCTTCAAAGGCGATCCTTTTGACTTTTCTTTTGAGTTCTGCTGGAGCAGTAGCACAAAGCCATTTACACGATACTCCCTTACAGCAATTTAATTTTGATTCTTTAATTCAGGCAGATTCTTTTGCGGCAAGTCATGCTGAAAAATTTGGAACCCTCGTTATTCAAGATGCAGGCGGTCGGATGAAACCAGTGAATACTTTCTCCTCTGAGCTGCTTCGAAAAGTAAGTAAATACGATACCTATAAGGGGTTGAATTCAGATCAAGTATTTCTGTCTATACTAAACAATCCAGCTGTATGGTACAACATTCCCATCATAAACCTAAAGCGAGGAAATGACAGCCTTCGAAAAATTACGGGAGTGGCACCAAAATCTAAATTTGCACCATTGGTTTCCTTTTTTGATGCAGAGGGGAACTACAAAATAGCCCAACAACTGGAGCAAGCCTACCGTGCAGCAGTACCCAATCAATTCCAAAAAGACTTTATTGAAGTAGACAAACGCGTCAACTTACTGTATGCTGCGCTTGAAGGAAAAATACTTCGTGTATTTCCAATTCCAGGAGATTCGAATAATAAATGGGTCAGTTATCCTGAGTTGGAAAGCGTTTCTTTTCAAGGTGCAGACTCACTTTATGTACACAATGTATTGCCTTTGTATTTCCAATCTTTGCGTTTGGCAAAGCAGTCTGGGGATTATAAACAGGCGGATGAGTTGTTAGAAAGTCTGCATGGTTTTCAGAAAAAATTTGGAGCCGAAGTATTGCCCTCAAAGGAAAAGGTAAAAGCCGAAATCGTTTACAACAAGTACGATATATTTAAAAAGCTATTTAGCTGGTATTTGTATGTTGGTACTTTGTTTTTTGTATTTCTACTGATACAAATCTTTTACAATAATAGGTTTATACGAACTGTAAATAAGATCCTTGCAGCGGGAATAGTATTTCTATTTGCTCTCCATACGGGGGGGCTAGTCGCGCGTTGGTTTATTTCGGGTCATGCCCCTTGGAGTGATGCCTATGAATCTATGATTTATGTGGCCTGGGCGACCATGCTTTTTGGTCTTCTCTTTGGACGAAAATCCAATTTGACTATTGCGGCTACAGCTTTTGTAACAGCTATGATTTTGATGATTGCCCATTGGAATTGGATGGATCCTGCTATCGCAAATCTCCAACCTGTGCTAGATAGTTATTGGCTCATGATTCACGTTGCAGTCATTGTAGGCAGTTATGGCCCTTTTGCACTGAGTATGATTATAGGGATTGTTACTTTACTGTTAATGCGACTTACCACAGCTGAAAATAAAGAGAAGCTAAAGCGGAATGTAAAAGAGCTAACCATCGTCAACGAATTGTCTTTGACAGTCGGCCTTATCATGTTAACGATAGGCAACTTTTTGGGGGGTATGTGGGCCAATGAAAGCTGGGGACGTTATTGGGGATGGGACCCTAAAGAAACCTGGGCCCTAATCAGTATTATGATTTATGCGTTTGTTCTGCATATGCGCTTGATACCAGGGATGAGAGGGAAATGGATTTTCAATCTCATGAGTATCGTGGCTTTTGCAAGTATTTTGATGACCTACTTTGGCGTAAACTTCTACTTAGTAGGCTTGCATTCCTATGCCAGCGGCGATAAGGTCATCACACCTGACTTTGTATACTATTCTATTGGTTTTGTTAGTTTGTTGGGATTGATTTCTTATTTTCCAGCCAAGAAATACTATTAAAGAATTTTAGATGTCGCAGAAAGTTAGATGGCTTCTTTATTCCATCGCTGGACTCTTAGTCTTGGGCTTTGGGCTATCCCTATTGGGTGAAGCCATTATTAAAAAATGGGAAGCTTCTCCTTATTGGGGGTACTGGGGTACCCTGGCGTTAGTTGTGACCAACAGTGGGGTATGTCTTATTGGACAAGCCGTTATCGAAAAGATTAAATGGGATAAAAAGAATTAAAACCCAGCGATAAACTCATCTTCATCTTTGCCATCAGCAACCAGCTCCAATGCTTTGGCTACAATTGTGTCTGCCTGTGCTGCATCAAAGCCTAAGCCAACAACCAAACGTTTAAGCAAGGCTTTTTCAGAGTCATCTGCAATTTGATCGGCGAAAACCATTCTAGATAAGTCATATAAGCGTTCCAATCTTCTCGTTTCATTAGAAGGTGGATTCACAGGATAATGTTCGGGATCTTTGAGAATATTTTTGACTTCATCCTCTTCAATTTCCAAATAAATGGCGAGTCGTTTGATGAAAGCTTCTTCTTCTGGAGTGATAACATTATCGGATAGCGCTACTCTGACAATAGCGGCAAAATGATCTCTGTTTCGTGTTTTAAACCCAGAGGAATACAAATCTGAAATGGACATAAATAGTATTTTGATCAAATATAAAAAACCCCCTTTTTGAATGAATCAGAAACATGAAAAAGTTTTGATTATTTTACCCAATTAGACTGTGTGTGGTTTTAAAAGAGTAGGAGTATCTGGCTTTTTTTTCAAGTTTTCCTTAAAAAGTATGTTAAAGCCTCTTTCTTCAAAAATAGGGGGTTGCACTTTTCTAAACTAATTGGCTGTGACAGCTGTCAATATCGAGTGGAATGCCTAATTTTGCCAAAAAAAAAGAAGATGCATTTGCATGTAATAGATGAGACGGCAGCTTTGCAAACCGTGTTATTAGGAAGGGCTGATCAATTAGGTCCTGTTCCCGACATCAGTGAACTGTATGATCCCAAGTCTATTTCCCATTTAAATAAAGGGACCTATCCCAAAGAGTCGGATTTAATTCCAGAAATGGACGCTTTTAAAAAGGTTTTGGAAACGCATGGGGTTACTGTCATTCGCCCAGAAAGCATAGCAGATTGCAATCAAATTTTTACGCGAGACTTAGGCTTTGTCATAGACGATTGCTTTGTGTTTTCGAACATACTTCCCTTACGAGAAAAAGAGTTAGAGGGTATTAAGGGTTTGGCCAGCCAATTTTCATCCGAGAAAATAATTCGATTGCATGAAGAAGCGCATATAGAAGGGGGTGATGTTTTATTATTTGGAGATCATCTATTTGTTGGGGTTTGTACCCGACCTGATTACCCAGAAATCATAACGGCACGGACTAATTGGAGAGCCATTGAAGAATTGCGGAAAAATTTTCCACATAAAAAGATACACCCTTTAGAATTGCGAAAATCCAAGGATCCCTATTTGAATGCATTGCATTTGGATTGTATTTTTCAACCAGTAGGCCCAAATCTTGCCATTCTACATCCTGATGGTTTTGAGAATCCAAATGAATACAAAGCGCTAAAGGCTCATTTTAAAGCAGAAAACTGTTTTGAGATCACAGCAGAAGAAATGTACGATATGAGCTGTAATGTTTTTTCTATTTCACCTACTGTCGTCGTTTCGGATCCAGCCTTTAAAAGACTCAATCAATGGCTCACTGCAAAAGGGATTACGGTTGAGGAAGTCTCCTACCGAGAAGTGGCCAAACAAGAAGGGCTATTTCGATGTTCTACCTTACCCTTAAACCGACTCAAATGACAAATGGATTGACCTCAAAAGTTCTTATGGTACGTCCGTATCGATTTCATAAGAATGAAGAAACGGCTGTTAACAATCATTACCAGCAAGACCTGGATAAGCAGACAGACGAAATCACCAAAAGAGCACAGCAAGAATTTGATGCTTTTGTGCACGTATTACGAGAATCAGGTATAACCGTTATTGTTCATCAAGATACAGGAAATCAAGACACACCGGATTCTCTTTTTCCCAACAACTGGGTTTCTTTCCATCCGGAAGGGGCCACTATTTTGTACCCTATGTATGCTAAAAATCGTCGAAAAGAGCGAACTCCTGAGGTGTTTAAGACTTTACGCGAGCAGTATTATCAGACTACTGTAGTAGCAGACTATTCAAATGGGGAAGAAAAAAATATATTTTTGGAGGGCACCGGGAGTATGATCTTAGATCGCGTGCATCGTATCGCATATGCAGCCCTATCGGAACGTACAAACAAGGATTTATTTGAGCGCTTTTGTAGCGAACAAAACTTTCAAGCAGTATCCTTTTATGCCTATCAGTCAGTTGGGGAGAAACGTTTGCCCATTTATCATACCAATGTAATGATGAGTGTGGGGCCTACTTTTGCAGTGGTTGGTTTGGATACTGTTGATGATTTGGTAGAAAGAGAAAAGCTCCAGCAATCTTTACAGGCAAGTGCTAAGTCAATCATTGAATTAACAGAAGCGCAAATCAATCAATTTGCTGGGAATATGCTAAGCCTGGAGGGAACGAATGGTCCCCTTTTGGTTATGAGTTCAGCAGCTTATCACGCTCTTGATCCCATTCAAATTTCGCAGCTGGAAAATCATGCTCAATTGGTTCATAGTCCGCTTCCTACTATCGAGGCATGCGGGGGTGGAAGTGCGCGTTGTATGCTCGCCGAATTGTTTTAAGAAGCAGGGGAGTGCCACTCAAAGAATCTCAGTTCAAAATAGGGGGCTGCTGCTAGGAAATGATCCATCAAATCAGCTGAAATCCTTTCGTAGTTAACCCAATTCTTATCTTTGCTGAAAGCGTAGATTTCAAGCGGAATACCCTGGGCTGTTGGATTCAGTTGACGACACATTACTGTCAGTTTTTGATGCAGGGCAGGGTGCTGGTCTAAATAAGATTGGATGTAGTTTCGAAACAAACCAATATTGGTGAGGTTCCGTCCGTTAATCAATAAAGACTTGTCTACATTTTGAGATTTGTTTTCATCTTCAATCTCTATATTTTTTTCTTGAATAAAATCGGCAATCCGTTCTATCTTATTTAGTTTTTCGAGATCTCCATTGTTTAAAAAGCGCACACTACTACTTTGAATTAAGAGCTGTCGCTTAATACGCCTTCCCTCTGATTCGGCCATACCCCGCCAATTCACAAAAGAGTCAGAGATGAGTTTATACGTAGGAATAGAGGTGATGGTATTGTCAAAATTCTGAACTTGCACGGTTGACAGGCTTATGCCAATGACATCTCCATCTGCATTTTGATTGGGCATGCTAATCCAATCTCCTATACGAACGGTGTCGTTAACGGAGATTTGAATGCTTGCTACAAAGCCTAGTAGCGTATCTCTAAAGATCAATAATATGACGGCAGAAAGGGCTCCTAGAGTGGTTAGGTAAGCACTAATAGATTTTCCTGTTAAAACCGATAAAATAGCAATGCCCCCTAAAAACCAAACAAACAGTAAAATAACCTGGAAGTAGCTATCAAGAGGTTTGTCTTTAAGATAATTGACATTTTTGAGAAGTTCTTTAAGGGCATTTAAGGTTGCTCGAATAAGCAGTATTGCGATCAATACCTCTATGGCTTCAAGCAAATGAATCCCTTGAGTGCCAAAAAAGCTGTCTTCGAGTGCCAGCTTTTTGGCCATCCAAATGATACAATACAAAGCGGGAAGATAACTGAGCAAAACGGGAACCCTGTTGCGGATCAGTAGATCGTCAAAATGAGTTTTGGTATTTCTGGCTAAGCGTCGAAAAAGACTAGTGAGGAAACGTTTTGCAATCCAAATGAGGATAAGACTCAAAAACAAACTGCCTACAATGAGTATCAAAACACTGAGTTCTTCTGACCATTGTTGTGCGACTCCTTGTTGGTATAAAAAGTTAGCAAGCTGTTTTTTCATTTTTAGGAAGCTAGGGTTCAGCTATAAAGCTACAAAGTTTGTTTTGTTTCAAGAGTCAAAGAAGAGGCAATGGCTCGAATTTTTTCGAGCAGCGCTTGTAAATGGGATAGGGTTGTATCAGGGTGGATTAAAACGACACGTAGATATCGTTTGTGATTCATGATACAAGAAGTAATATAAAAATCTCCTGTATCGATAAGCGCATAGCGGAGTTTCATTTGAAAATCGTCAGAAGTATCTGCCCCTTCATATCGGAAACACAGTATATTGGATTCTGGAGTATAGGGGGTGAAAAAATCAATTTGTTGTTGAAGGAGTTCGTAAAAATCAGTGCTCAATTGATAGCAATGCTCGACATAGTCAACTAGTTTTTGCTCTCCTTCTAAAGCGAAGGTCCAGAAAAGTTTGGTCCCCAATGCCGATTTAGTGCATTCTACGGTATAGGGCATCGAATCCATGCCTACGACTTCTGTTGAATGAAACACATAGCTGCCTTTTTGAGTAAAATTATTGTATTGATGGAATTGATTTTTAAATAATACGGCTGTACAAAGAGCAGGTACACGCATCATTTTATGTGCATCCCAGATAATAGAATCAGCCATTTCAACTCCCTGAACATGCTTTTTTTCTTTTTCTGATAGCAAGGCGACAGCCCCGTGGGCACCATCTACATGAAACCATAGCTGATGTTGCTGGCAGAAAGCTCCAATTTCGCTTAGAGGATCATACAAGCCGGTAGAAGTGGCACAAGCATTGGCGACTACTGCCATTACTCGTTTTCCTTTTTGGAGCTGAGATTCGTATACGCGCTGAAGATCTTCTACTACTAACACTTCATTTGCATCGACTGCTACGGGAATATAAGAATTATGACCCATCCCCATGATAGAGATGGCTCTTGCAATAGAATAATGGGAAGTCATTGGTCCTATGACAACTAAGTCCGAAGGGGTTCCTTCTGTCCATGCTTCTGGTGCTATAGCCGCTCGTGCCGCTGAAAGAGCCGTTAGATTTGCGATGGAACCACCATGGGTTAATAGGCCACTACCATTAGTAGGGTATTTGGTGAAATCTGAATAGGAATTTCCCTCAAACCAACCGAGTTTGTCGAGCATCCAATTAATCATATACGCTTCTAGTGCTCCCCCTGGAGGGCCCATCTCATATAAGGAGGAGGGATTATTTGCTGTTCCGTGAATCCAGTCGGGTATTCCTGAAAAAGGATGTGGAACGGCCACCTGATGCCCCATGTACTTTGGGTTGTGCAAGTGATTGGTGTACTCAAGATAGGTATCTACAAAATCGATTACTTCTTGCTCGTCTTGAAAACCAACCGTCATCAGCTGTTCTATATTTAGACCCGAAATGATATGGGAGGGATCCTTTTGTTCGAGAACCGCTGTGTTTTCGTCTTGGCTGTTCTGTACATATTGATGTAAAGCAGTACTTATCTTAGGAACAGTTTCAGCCCAAAAGTCCTTTTTATTCTCTTTCATACACACTCAAACATTTGATGTAAATGTACTTTATTAAGAGGAATTCAAAAAGAATTTTATCCTTTCCAAGTACCGCCATACCGGTAATATGGATTATTGGTTTTTTCTTTTTCTGTACAGCTTTTGCAATAGAATACCCAGTCTTTCCCTTTCTTTAGTTGAATTCTGAAAAGGATGGTATCGTCATTTTGACACCCGACACATTTTTTATGCCGCAAAGAGTCTATTGGGTTCTAAAGGAATAGACACCGGAATCACTACTATTCCCGTTTATATCCACAGCTACGATTTTCCAATAATAGATTTTATTTTTTTCTGCGGCTACTTCTGTGATAGTTGTTTCATCGGTGTAGTTGATTTCAGAAATTTGCGTGGAGGCATCTTCTTCATCCATATATAAAAGAAAATGATCCAAATCATTATCGATATCACTAGCACTCCAGGATACATTTATAGCATTGTCTACAACCGCAATTATAGCCGCTGATTTAGGACTTATCAATTCAGGTGGAAAAGGAGCATAATTAACGATCCCTTCTGAAGCAAGGTAAAACTTCCAACTTTGACTCTCTGCAGGAAGTGTTTCGGGTTCTCCAATAGCTTCTACTGACCATTGATAAGGCTCATTTACAGCCAAGGTTACTGTTTTATTAGGAGTAGTAGAAGGAAAGGATTGAGAGGCTTTTGTTTGCAAGTTGGTTACTTTTAAAGTATAGTTAAGGGCATTAGTCGCTACTGACCATTGAAAATCTACACTGCTTTGTGAATCCCCTACAGGGGTGGCTTCTAAGCAGGGTTCATTGTTTGCAGGTGCAACTAAAGTTGGGGCTGATGCAGGTAGAGGTGCAGGTTCTTCGCTAGCACAGCTGTAAGTAAGTGCCATAAGCACAAGAATTGAAATATAGTGAAGTTTATTCATGGCTTACTCTTTTATTAATGGTAGGTTTTTGAAGGTCGTATTCCCTTCTATTTTTACATAATAACTCCCTGTAGGTAGACTGTTAGTAGGAAGCAAAACTTTTCTACTTTGCTCAAGACGAACTTTAGTTTGATACAACACTCCTCCAAGCATGGAATAGATTGTCACACGTACTTGTGAATCACTTCCGCCCACATATAGACTCGTTATGTCTTTGGCTGGATTTGGTGCCAATACTACTTCTGCTGAATTAAAATACTGTTGCTCAAAGATTCCTTGGCATTCAATTCCTGTATCTATTCTAATAGTATTAAGCCCGTCCACTAAGTCTACCTCAAGATGTTCTTCAACAGTCTGTTTTGTTTGTCCATTGTGTGTGATATTGTAAACAATTCCTCCGTTAAGCTCGAATGAAAGCTGTTGTTTGGATGAAGTAGCCGAGGTGTAAACAGTCAGTGGATCTGGTTCCGAAATACTGAGGGTAAAGCAGCGTTGAAAAACGTTTTCATCAACACCTTCTACCGTAACACACAGTTCGTAGTCTCCACCCGGCAATGTTTCAAAACGATATGAGGAAGTATTTAAACTTTGATTTCTTGAAGCAGCTCCTCTTAATTTGAGGTTATACGTATGGGTAGTATCCTCTACAGAAATGGTAATCTCATTTTCACCGATACATTTTTCACTTTTCGTAATTGTAAAATTACTGGCTGGTAAGTTAAAAATGGGACAGCCATCAAGATCAACCGTTGAATCATAAGGAGTATCAGGACATAGATCAAAAGGATCCCAAACACCATCCTGATCAGCATCATCACAGCTGTCTCCAACACCGTCACCATCAGCATCTTCTTGTCCTGGATTGTACTGAAGTGGACAGTTGTCAATCAAATCTTGAACTCCGTCATTATCAGAATCTTGGAGTACTGTTGCAGGAATAGATTCGATTTCGATTACTTTTTTCACTCTTTCAGGAACCGCTAAGGTATTTTGACTAACGATTACCGGTATTAGAGACTCGCCGTCTCTTTCATTTATGATTTCAACATCTACTTCATAAATATTATCACCGTTGGCATCCTGAGGATTGTCAAAATCTGGCGTAATAAGGAATTCCAGTTGATCTTCGACAAGTTCTCCGTTTTTGGATTCTGCGGCTTTTCTAACTCGAAACTTATCAGCATCAGCCCCTCCCGTAATATTTTTACGGACTTTCCATTTACCCACTCCTTTTTTGGTTTTTAAAACAGGGTTGAGGTAACGTTGATATGCATTTGACTTATCCGTAGTACTCTCATCAGAAACATCAAAAACTTGGAGCGTAAATCCTTTTTCGATACTGGCGTTCGCTACATCTTCAACAAAGACTTTAACGATATGACTGTTACTACTAAAGCCATCTGATGCTATGAATTCTAATTCGTAGACTTCTTTATTTTCATGGTCTAGAGTACCTACTAAAAATAATTGTTTGTCTCTCAATTCAAAGACTCCGCCTTCATTGCCATTAATCAGGGACAGATCTATAGGATCAGATTCTGGATCGAATACCTTAATAGTAGTGATGAATTTTTCATAAGCAGCGCTATTTTCATCAAAATCATTTTCCACTACTGAAATAGATTGAGATTCAAAATAGGGAGATAAATTTTCTATCGGGTCGAATATTTCAACGGCAAACTCAATAAAGCGTTCACAACCTGAGCCGGAATCATATACTTTTAGGGACACGACAGTCTGCCCCAACTGAGTACTGGAGAAATTCAGCACGATGTAATCCCCTTGAAGGTTGGCATCGACAATAGCACTGTTGTTGCTGAAAACAGAATACGAAACAAGATTTAGATTATCATCACTAATCAAGTTTTTATACTCAATAAGTTTGTCAGGACTATTTGAGGTCACCCTTACAGTTGGTATACCACTGATAATTTCTGGGCAGCTATTTGTTACAACTGGTGCTTCTGACACTGGAGCTGCAACCGAGACAGCTACTGTATAAGTAGAAGCACAATAAGGGTCTTCGTCTTTAGCTGAAATTGTTAATTCAGCGTTTCCAGATTGTCCAGGAGTAGCAAAAAGAGCCAGTGTATTTTCTTCAATTTCAGCATTGATTAAGGCGGGGTTACTGGAAACAACTTCGAAACTTAAGGCCTCCCCGTCTGCATCCGTAAACAGACCTTCTATGGAAACGGTTTTCAATAGTTCTTCCGCATTAAAATTGATAGGGGATAAAGAGCCGGAAACCTCAGGACAGTTATTGGTGCTAACTTCTACAGTACTTCCTATTTTAATTTCTACTGCTTGCGGTACAAAACACAATCCAAATGCATCTGTGGCTGTAATTTCAAGAAAAGCAATCCCAGCTTCGTTTTGTTTTAAGTATACTGTAAGTTGGTTGTCAATGAGGTTAAAATCAACAAGTAAATTATTGCTTAGGAAGGCACTGTAAAAAAGAGGATCACCATCAGGATCTTGGAAATAATCGTTTAAATCAAGACTCACTTCATTGGTAACTTCATCAATTTCAATAGTTGGAATTTCTGTGTCAAGAACAGGACAGCTATTCTCTGTAATCCCTTCACCTAGTATTTGAATCTCAAAAGGGATATAGATTTCACAAAGTCCAAACCCATCCTTAACCCCAATCGAAGCAGGTGTAAATCCAACTTGATCTTTAGCCGTTAACGTAAGGACACCTTCATTAATAGTAGCCTCTACTAGATCAGTGAAGGCAACTGCACCAATGAATTCGATGTCTTCAGCATTGATATTGGCAAAGTAGTCGGAGTAAACAAAACTTTGGCTTTCTCCTTTTTCAAGCGTGAGCAGGTAAGGGAAGTTTATTTTTAAATTAGGACAGTTTATATCCCCTAGTCCCAGTGGATCTTCAATGTTAATATAAAAAGGTACAACCTCCATACATCCTGAGGTTTCTTCTTTAATCTCTATATAGACAGCACTATTCCCAGCGCTAATTTCTTTTACACTTACGACCAAGTTTGTCCCAAATAAATCGGCTTGAATATAATCGTTTTCGGTTCCTAAAAGTGAAACCGTAAAGACTCTATCTTCTCCTATGTTTAGATAGTCTTCGAGATTTACGATTGTCTCAGGCTGGTCTAATTGAAGTGATACTTCGGGTATTGCTGTTAATAGGGGCACACAATCCTGGATAAAGTTTTCATCAGGTAGCACCTCCAAAGAGATTTCTGTGCTCACAATACATCCAGTACCCCCTCCAAGAGTATTGATAATCACAAAGCCATATCCAGACTCAGCACCCAGGTTTAGGGTCAGGGTACTGCCAAATAAAGAGGTATACGCTAGGGTTGGGTTTGCGTTGAATACTTCAAAAGTAAAAGCATCTCCCTCAGGATCAGTGAAATAGTCATTTAAATCAAAAGTGAATTCTTGTGCTTCTCCTTTTGGTATCGAAATGGGCTCAAAGAATTGGTTCAGCTCTGGGCATAGATTCATTTCGAAATCCGAAGAAAAGTCTGGATCAAAGCCAAAATCAGGAAGGTTAGTAATCTCAGTATCGTCGCTTACTACTACAATAATTCCGAAATATGTTTCACATCCGGTTTCACCATTTGTAGCAATAATATCAACGAAGCTTTCTCCTGTAATGTCGAGAGTATTGATTTTGAGTACACTTCCATCAAGTTCGGCACTGGCCACCGATGGGTTTCCATTATTTACAGAAAAAGTCAGCGCTCTGTCATTGGGGTCAGTAAAGAAAAACTGTAGATCAAAAACCTCTTCTTTTGGCTCATCAGGAGTAGTGAAAATAGGCTCTATACCTGTTGTTACAAAAGGACATTGAGTGAAATCAACAATGTTGTCATCAAAAATAGTGTCAACATCAGGAAGCTGTGATAACAGATCTTCAATGGAGATGTCAGGTGCATTAAAATCATTTGGATTGCTGAAAAATACATTTAGAGAAGTCGAAACAAAACAGGCAGCAGATCCATTGCTTGCATCAATAAATAAGGTTTGGAAACCAACAGCTCCATTTCCATTTACTTTTAGAATAGCGCCCTCTAAATTCACATCAAGAACCGTGTCGCCAAAAGAACTGTAGGTAAAGCTTAATTCTTTTCCGTCTGGGTCAACAAAATACTCATTTAGATCAAACTCTTTGTAAAAAGGAACATCGATGGCTTGATCAAAAGAACCTAATTCTCCTGAAACCGTTGGGCAATTTGAACTTGCTGGGAAATCAGGGAAAGTAGGATCAGGGAAGTTCGGGTCAGGGAAAGTAGGATCAGGGAAGTTTGGATCGGGGAGTAAGTCTTCAATGGAGATGTCTCCTCCTGTTGAATCGGAAGGATCTGTAATAAAAATACTAAGAGAATTGGAAGCAAAACATCCTGGGTCTCCATTCGAAGCATCAACGAATATACTTAGAAAACCAGTAGTTCCAGTTCCTTCTACTTTTAATATAGAGCCCTCTAGTGAAGTTGTTGCTACAGGATCTCCAAAAGCACTAATACTAAAGCTCAATTCTTTTCCTTCAGGATCTGTGAAATAATCATTTAAATCGTATTCTTCAGCAAGTGTCGTTTCAAGGGTTTGATCAATCAATCCTAGTTCTTGTGAAGCAAAATGGCAATTTTGACTGCCTGTTAGTAAATCTTCGAAAGAAAGTCCCCCATCTGAAGGGGTAGTAGGGTCTTCTGTAGTTGGGGTAGTGGGGTCTTCAGTCGTTGGTGTGCTAGGGTCTGAGGTGTTCCCATCGCCTCCTAGTAGGTCATCTGTAGTGATATCAGGGATCTCAAAATTTTCGAGTACTGTTATCAGTACGCTAATCGGAAATGAGCAGTTTGCATCTCCGTCAGACGCGTCTATAAGTATTTCTGCAAATCCAGCGACATCATTTGTTACAATAGTCAAAGTACTACCATCAATCGAAAAGGAGGCAACAGAATCGCCTGAAAGCGAAGCTGAAAAACTAAGAGTATCTCCATCAGGATCAGAGTAAAACTGATTTAAGTCGTAACTATCTGTTACGGGTTCATTATCATAGGTAAATATCGAATCTGGAAATCCTACTGGGGTAGGGCAATTGTTTTGAGACCAAATAGATATTGAAAATAATAAAGCTATGAGTAGCGTAATGCGGTGATTCATATTATAAAATATAGTGGCCATTGGCCATCTCGCAAATTTAAACAAAAAAGAGAGAGAATCTAAAAATCCGAACTATTTTTCGGGCTCCGCAGTAGGTCGCTGATACTGTTGAAAAGGTTGCTTTAAGAGTTCTTTTACTTGTCCGTTTTTATGTTCGTCGGGAAATACATCCACACCATAGACTATTTTTTCGCGATCAAAATCCATATAAGTACCAAATACCCGATCCCAAATCGAGAAAATGTTTCCATAATTAGCATCGGTATAGGGAAGGCGATAATGATGATGAATTTTGTGCATATCAGGCGATATTACTAGATAGCTAATTATTTTGTCGACTCCTTTGGGCAATTGAATATTGGCATGATTAAATTGTGAAAGCACCAGTGATACTGATTGGTACAGCATCACCAAGCCGATTGGAGCCCCTACGATAAAAACACCTAAAAGGGTAAATGAAAAGCGAATCACACTCTCAAGGGGATGGTGTCGATTGGCAGTAGTAGTATCTACTTTGTGATCGGAATGATGAACTAAGTGAATCATCCAAAGGGGCTTAATTCTATGTTCGACAAAATGGGGGAGGTAGGCACCAATAAGATCCAATAGCATGAGCCCTAAAATGACAAAAGCCCATAGGGGCATACTAGGAAGCCAATGGAGTACTCCAAATTCATTTGCAACCACCCAATCAGAAGTATTGAGAAGTAGAAAGGCTAATACAAAATTGATCACCACAGTGGTGGCTGTAAAAAACAAGTTGGGGAGGGCATGGCGCCATTTTTTATACTCAAATTTAAAAAGGGGAACGGCCCCTTCAACCAGCCAAAAAAAGCTAAGTCCACCGACCAAAATAATACTTCTGTGTAAAGAAGGAATCGTTTCAAAATACGCTATAATCGTCTCCATTTTTCCTTTTTAATAGTCGTTAAATATATATTTTTTTTACCAATTGTTATTGCTCCTTTTTGTACTGATTGAGCCAGGCAAGAACGTAGGCTGTTTTCTTAATGAGGTTACTTGGTCGTTTTGCAATGCTATGACTGGCACCCGGTATCTCCACCAATACTGTTGGGATTTTCCGAATTTTTAAGGCATGATACAGCTGTTTGGCTTCACTGGGCGGGGTTCTAAGATCGTCCATCCCTACCATAACCATGGTTGGGGTTTCTATATTTCCAACTAATGAGAGGGGGGAGAAATTCCAGTAAGCCTCAAAATTCTCCCAAGGTTGTCCTGGGAAACGTGTGTTGGCATAGTAGAAATAGTTATCTGCCACCAGGGTTTTGCTTATCCAATTCATAACGGGTTTTACAACAACAGCTGCTTCAAAGCGATTGTTTTTACCAATCATCCAGGCTGACATTATTCCTCCTGCACTTCCTCCTGTTACAAAGAGTTGGTCTTCATGAGCTAGCCCTTTGCGAATCAAAAAATCAACCCCATCCATAACGTCTTGGTAGTCTTCACCCGGATAGTTATGATGCAAGAGATTGGCAAATTCTTCACCATAGCTAGTACTACCTCTTGGATTGGGGTAGAATACGATATAGCCGGCTGCAGCATAGAGTTGAATCTCAGCTGAAAAACGAGCTCCGTAATTTGAGATAGGACCCCCGTGGTTTTCAACAAGTAAAGGGTATTTTTGGGAAGCCTTATAGTTAGGAGGGTAGACAAGCCATCCTTGAATCTTTCTATTGTCAAAACTAGAAGTGTACCACACTTCTTCTACTTTGCCCAATGTACGTTTCTCAAGTAAAGAAGCGTTGAGACGGGTCAATTTCAGGGTAGCAGCATCCTCCACATACCCCAATTCAGCAGGCGCATAGGGAGAAGCCATTGTGAAGGCAATGGCTCCTTTTTTTGAAACAGAAAAAGAACCCCCTCCATAGGGTCTTCCAATACTGGTTCCGCCTAATTGCTGGGCAATAATGGAGCTTTTTCCGTTCAGGTCTAAATACGCAATTTTAGTATCCCCTTCTTGATCATAACTGATATACAGCCCTTTGCTTTTCGCATCCCATTTCATTTGTGAAATGCTAGCATCTATGGTTTTGCTTACTAATTTTCGATCAG
>CBFHRX010000023.1:0-30629 GCA_965658355.1 Flavobacteriaceae bacterium
TATTCTATACACAAAAAAAAACCCTGGTAGTGACTACCAGGGTAACGAATAACCATAAACCAATTCTCATTAAAAGAATTAATTAATCAAAGATAAAAAAAATATGACACAGTGTACATTTTTTAAGTGACTTTTTCTACAAATCATATTTAATATGTCATTGCTTGATTTATTAAATTCTTAAAAAACGTACAGTTATTAACAAAAATTTTTACTTATTAACATTCCACTGCATGCGTACCAGAACAGTGTAATTTTAAGTATGTCTTTAAAGGTTAAACAAATAAACCCTGTAATCAGAGGAAAGTTATCTTATTTTAAGTCTCTAGCCGCTCAGAAAACTTTTAAATCTTCTGATACACTCAAAAAAGCAGCTCTTCTCTCAGGGTTTAGATCTTATCACGATTTAAGTAAAACAATCCGTACTCATTTCGATTTGAGTGTAGAAGACTTTATACGTGGATTGTAAAATCAATAGCCGAAGTTGATATCAAAATACATTTTCAGTAAGCTCCTTGGATGGAACATACAAGGAAACTTTCCTCAGCAAAGCCGTATGTTAATCGTGGTGGGGCCTCATACCCATTGGATGGATTTTATCATTTCCGTATTGGCTCGAAATTTTCTGGGAGAGCCCATCCATTTTTTAGGGAAAAAGGAATTGTTTAATCCACTAACCAACAAATTATTTAGACGCTTGGGGGGAATGCCAGTAGACAGATCTAAAAACAACAATACCGTTTCGCAGGCAGTTGCTTATTTTAAAGAGGAAAAAATCTTTCGTTTGGCCATTGCTCCAGAAGGCACTCGAAAAAGAGTCACAGCGCTAAAAACAGGGTTTTATCATATTGCGACAAAAGCGAAGGTCCCTATTTTTCCAGTTGTTTTTGATTTCAAAAACAAGAACATGATTTTTAAGGCCCTTTTTTATCCCACGGGGGATCAAGAAGCGGATATGGATACCATTGCCTCTATCTATGATGGAGTAGAGGGGAAAATCCCGAAGAATTCCTTTTACAAAAGCTAAATCATCTTCCTTTTATTTTTTGTAATTTTAGAGTAACAATGAGGATGATTTATGCTGGGGCTACACGATGTACAGTATTTGTACGAATTTTTATTTTGGTTACTTACGTTTTTAATACTTAAGAAGGTTTGGCACAAACCGCTTGTCAGAACCGTCTATGGCTATAGTGTGTCGGCTTTTAATGTAGTGGCTGTTTTCTTTTTTACGATGATGTCGATCACCGGAAATATGCCTTCCCTCGATGCTTTTTCTTTTGGTTTTCTCCACGCTATGGTAGCAGTGGTGATGCTAAGCCTTGTTCGCTTAAGTAAGAAATTAGAGGAGGATTGAATATTTGACGACTGCTTGTAAAAAGGAAGTCCAATACGTTTATAGAACTAAAAAGGGGATGTCAACAATGCATTACGCAATTGTTATGTATTTGAAGTTTACTGAAGCGCTCCTACCTGATGGAATAGGCTTGTAATTTCTTTATTTAGACGTCTTTTTAGATTTCTTTTTTCGTTTTTTCTTTTTCCGTTTCCGGCTGTTTTTTTTCTTTTTATAAGCCGCTTCTTTGGTCCGCACAAGAATAACTCCATTAGAGCCACGGGCACCATACACGGCTGCGCTTGCGTCCTTTAGTACAGTTACAGACTGAATGTCATAGGGATTGAGGTTATTGAACAAAGTAGCGTCATTGGTTTGCATACCGTCTATGACATAAAGTGGTTGGTTGTTATTCCAGGTATTGTACCCTCTTATGATAACTTTGGGAGCGGCATCAATTTCGCTTCTGTCAGGGGTAATTTGGACCCCAGCTAATTGTCCCTGCACCTGTTCCAGTGAATTTACATAAGGGGGATTTTGAGCTTGGCTTACACTTCCAAGCAGTAATAAACCAATAAGCAGCTGCATTTTCCTAAACATAATTGTAGCATTATTTCTGAATCAAGGTATTGAAAAATATCCTAATTTAGAGAAAGCCATATCTATTTAAAATGAATAACAATACCGTTAGTTTCCAAAAGAAATGGATAGACAGAGCCATACCCTTGCGCTTTGCTCTCAATAATTGGCTCCTCCAAAAGCTAGGGCTTTTTGGTTTTGGTTTTGTCGCCTTTGCTTGGGGCGTAGTGGTCACTATCCTTGTGTATGAATTCGTATTCTAGCTTTGGGCTAGGAGAGATCTACGCATCCTTTTTTAAATCGATTATGAACACGTTTCCTTTAGTTCTTCGTAGTACTAAAGTGGTGCATTACTTCCCAATACAAAACTTAGAAAAGATATTCCCCAGCAGGTCTTCGGTATCTACTTCCCCTGTTATGACACCTAGAGCATCCAAGGCCATGTTAAGATCGATACTCAATAGATCTGAAGGGATCTCGTCCTGCATTCCTTGTTTGATAGCACCTAATGCTTCTAGGGTATTCTGAATGGCCGTATAATGCCGCATATTACTAACAATAACAGCCGAAGAATTGGGATTGAGTTGAAACATATCAACCAACTGTGATTTTAAGATTTCAATGGAATTTGAATCGGTGGTCGCAATGCCTAGGTGGGGGTTGCCATTGAACAGAGACTCTATTTTTGGATCGGGCAAGAGATCTATCTTATTGCGGAGAATGATTAGTGGGGTGTCAGCAGGGAGGGTTTCAAGTTCTTTTTCCAGCGCTAGATCCGGATCGGTGGCGTCGTACACATACAAGATCAACTGGGCCTGTCTCATTTTTTCTTTGGCTCTTTCGACTCCGATGGCCTCAATGGTATCTGAGGTGTTTCTGAGACCGGCAGTGTCGATAAAGCGAAAGCTGATGCCTTCAATATTCAGGGTATCTTCTATACTGTCTCGTGTGGTACCTGCGATATCGGATACGATGGCGCGTTCTTCGTTTAACAAGGCATTCAGCAAAGACGATTTCCCCGCATTGGGCTTGCCTACTATAGCCACAGGGACCCCTTTTTTAAGGACACTGCCTTGGGTAAAGGAATCCGCCAAGGTTTTGAGTTTGGTCTGCAGCTCAACCAATAATTTCGATAGCTGACTTCGATCCGCAAAGGCAACATCTTCTTCCGAAAAGTCCAATTCCAAAGCAATTAAGGAAGCAAAATCCAATAATTGCTGGCGCAAGGCTTTGATCTCATCTGAATAGCCGCCCCGCATTTGTTGCAAGGCCAATCGATGCGCTCCTTCTGATTCGGCGGCGATTAAATCGGAAACGGCTTCCGCTTGACTCAAATCCATTTTCTGATTGAGGTAAGCTCTTAGCGTGAACTCGCCCGCTTCTGCGGCTTTTGCCCCTTTGTCAATACACAATTGAAAGATACGCTGTAAAATAAAAGAAGAGCCGTGGCAGGATATTTCCACAACCGTTTCGCCCGTGTAGGAGCGAGGTGCCAAAAAGGGGGTTACCAAAACTTCGTCTATAGGCTGGCCCTTGTCTTCAATAACCCCAAGAGTTGTTTGATGCGACTTGATGTTGCTGAGTGACCTGCCATTTTTTGCTTTAAAAATGGGGGCTACTATGGTAACAGCCTCTTTTCCGGAGAGTCGTAAAACGCCTATGGCACCGGCACCTTGAGGAGTGGATAAAGCAATGATGGTTCCCTGATTGTACATGCCACAAAAATAGAAGATTCCGAGAACTCATTTTCATAGGATTGTCTACTTTTATTTTATGATTGAAAACAGACAACTCATTGTACTACTCCATTTGTGTCAGCTACTGGATTTGCTGACAGGGATTGGAGGTCTAATCGTCCCCTTGATTATTTGGGCTACTAAGAAAGACCAGGTGTATGGAATGGATTTCCATGGAAAGCAAGTCCTAAATTTCCAATTGTCGATGGTGCTGTACACCCTTATTGCCTTTCCTTTACTGCTGCTCTTCGGTTTGGGAATACTTATTTGGATAGCAGTCGGGATACTTTGTTTCATCTTCCCGGTGATCAATGCCATCAAAGCTTCTTCTGGAGAAGCTCCCTATTACCCCTTAAGCATTCGCTTTATCAAATAGATTTGGTAAAAGTAGCTCTCCTTTTGTGTTGCCGGTGTTCGTAGTTGCGCCATAGCTTTTGGATAGCACTATTTTCAACAAGTTCAGGATTGGTTTCTACGATAGTGACACCATGCTTGTTAAAGGTTTTTTGCATCTCATTAAAAATAATAGCCGTAATCCCCTTGTTTTGATAATCCGGCCGTACCCCTATTAAATAGAAAGAAGCTCTATTGTTAAAATACCGTGCTCTTAGAATATGGAAAAAGCCGAAGGGGAATAGTTTTCCATTGATTTTTTTCAAGGCTTTTGAAAAAGAAGGCATGGTGATGGCAAATGAAATTAAATCCCCATTTGCATCCACAATACATTTTATATAATCGGGGTGTATAAAAGGAAGATAGCGCTCTTTGTAGTGCTGAATTTGATAGTCTTGAATCGGCACATAGGTCTGGAGCTTGTCATAGGTTTTGCCTAATAAATCAAACATTTGATCTACATAGGGGAGTATCTCCTTGTGGGATCGGAATTCTAATATTTTGAGTTGATAGCGCTCGACTATCAATTGAGAAAACCTTTTGACCTTCTCGGGAGAATCTTGAAAAGCGCTAATTTTAATTTCATATTCGACCCATTCTGCCTGGATTTTGTACTGGAGTTTTTCCAAATGCTCAGCATAATAGGGAGCATTGTACCAGGTTATCATGGTGTTTAATTCCTCAAAACCTTTAATAAGCATGCCCGCTTTATCCATATTTGAAAACCCCATCGGGCCCTCGATGGCTTTCATTTGGTGCTCTTTTCCAACGGCAATGACCTTTTCCAATAACTTTTCGGTCACATTGAGATCATCGATAGCATCAAACCATCCAAAGCGAACCTTTTGCTTTTGAAGTTCTTGAACTTCTATCCAGTTGATAAAAGCGGCAATACGTCCAACTACTTTCCCCTCTTTATACGCTAGAAAATAATGCGCCAATGCATTGTTAAAGACAGGATTTACATCTTTATCTAGCATTTCCAATTCTTCTTTGACAATGGGTGGAACCCAATAAGGGTTCATTTTGTAAAGTTCAAAGGGAAAGCGTACAAAGGTTTCTAAATCTTTTCGGGTAGAAATCTCTCGAATTTCAATCATAGCTACTTAGTTATTCCGCGCTCTGCGGTTTCTTTTTTTATCAAGTTTTCCTCGCTTTTTTGCCTCTTTATTCAGTTTGCGTTCTTCTTTTTTACGTGCTTTGGCTTCTCTTTCTTCCGCAGTAGTGAATTCTTTGTGAAAGTCCAATCGATAGGAAACTCCTGCATTGACAAAGAGTCTATTGGGTGTGTTCTTTGTATTGCTTCCAATAGTGGCTTCCAATTGCATAAAGTCAAACAATAAATAGGCGGCTCCCAGTCGAAAAACAGTATCTGTATAATAAGAACTATCTACCCCTTGATTTTCGATATATACGGACCACAGTGGGTGGAAAGTATGGGTGAGCGTTAGTATATAGCTCATCTCAGGATACTCACTTAAGAGTCTTGAATAGGAGAAGTTTGTTACAAATACCCAACGTTCAAAAAAGTGAGATTGCGTTGCCAGAGTACCTCTAAGGGTTACCAAAGGCTCTTCTGGAGTGGGCTGAAAAATATTCTGATAGAAGATCGGTTGAAATAAGGTTCCAAATGTATTGCCATAGGGATAGGGGTTTAAGCTTGGGGGCAAAATATTGGCTCCGAATGTCACTGATATGGCGGGAAATAGATCCCGTATTCGGAATCTATTGTTGGCCTTATAGCTATATAAATTAGGTTCTTCTTCTACCTTAAAAGGGTCGTATAGCAAGTACTTAAGTCCAATAAAATTTTGCAAGAATCCTTTTCTTTCTAATTCGATGGGATCGCCTGCAAGTTTATTCTGAAGAACGTCCCATTGAAAAGCGCCCTCATACGTCAATTCTAATTGCTCCTTTAAGAACCCCCAACGCAGTGAAAGAAATGCAGCAGTTCCAGTTACACTGGACTGATTGTAACTGTCATGGACACTCGAGCGAAAGGCAGTACCTGCCTCCATTTGCACCACCCTTTTTCCCACGGCAAAAGCCCCTATAGACATTCCGGGTCTGTTCGAATTTATCTGATCTGTGTACTGTGCAGATAGGGGAATCAAGATGAGGAGAAACAGTATAAAAAGCCACTGTTGCTTCATGGGTTCTGAATTTAACGCAATATAGTTTGATTTTGTGAATTGAAATCTCTCAAACATTGGGAGACTCTCCTAATATTCTTAACAACTTTCCCTACATTTGAAGTACTTATAAGACATTGGTTCGTGATTAAATTTTTTCTTTTCCTGCTCTTAGGGGTGTATATTATTCGCACGTTATTTACTGGACTTTTTCGGTATTTTATACGAAACCTGTCGCAACAGCAAAAGGCATCACCAATGCCTTCCGACGAAAATCCAAAAAAAGGGCCCGATTCGAAAAATGTAGGGGAGTACATAGAGTATGAAGAAATTGATTGATCCTATGCAGCTAAAAGACCTAGGCAAGCATTTAGTTGTAATAGTCTTATTGGCAGTTACGGCTATTTTATATTTCAATCCATTGCTAACAGGTAAGGTTCTTTTGCAATCCGATATTCAGCAGTATAAAAGTATGTCACGGCAAATGGCCGAACAAAAAGAAGCCAACCCTGAAGAAGAAACCTATTGGATAGACAATGCGTTTTTAGGGATGCCCACCTATCAACTCGGAGCGCAGTATCCAGCTGATTTTTTACAGCCTTTTTATTATATAACAAGGGTGTTGCCACGTCCTGCTAATTTGTTGTTTCTGTATTTAGTTGGCGCTTATATTCTTTTTACCGTACTAGGGATCAAGCGTTTTTATGCTTTTTTTGGGGCTTTTGCTTTTGGGTTTTCTACTTATCTGCTTATTATCCTCCAAGTAGGACACAATACCAAAGCAGAGGCGATTGGGTATTTCCCCCTTGTCCTCGCAGGTTTTTTGTTGTTGGTTCAAGACAAACGGCTTAAAGGATGGCTTTTAAGTGTGCTTGCCTTGGGCATGCAAATTCGTGCCAATCATTATCAAATGACCTATTATTTACTGCTGCTTTTGTTGGTCATGGTGCTGGTGTATTTATGGGAAGCCTATAAAAACAATCAGCTTCCTTCGTTTGTTCAACAAATGAGTTTATTTTCCTTAGCAGGACTATTGGCTTTAGGGCTGAATGCTACTCCATTGATGGCCACAAAGGAATACGCCAACTTCAGTACGCGAGGCCCCTCAGAATTAAAGGTAGAATTGGACGGAAGTCCAAAAGCCCAAACTGCGGGACTTGACTATGAGTATATCACTCAATACAGTTATGGTTTATTTGAGAGTTTTTCGCTTATTTTTCCCCGTATTCAAGGGGGTGGGTCTAGAGAAGACCTAGGGGTTGATAGTGATTTATACACCTACCTTATTAGAGCCGGTGCTTCGCGACAGCAAGCCCAATCTTTTGTGAGCTCAGTACCCACTTATTGGGGAGACCAACCCATATTAGAGGCCCCCGCCTATATAGGGGTCAGCTTGTTTTTCTTAGCTCTTATCGGTTTTAGAAGCAGTAAGGGGCCCCTTCGAAAGTCACTTTTAATCGCCATCGTGCTTTCCTTATTGCTTTCGTGGGGAAAGAATGTCCCCTGGTTGACTCATTTCTTGATCGACTATTTCCCCTTGTACAATAAATTTAGAGCGGTTTCCTCAGCACAGGTGATTCTTGAATTATGTGTGCCTATTCTAGCTATATGGGGACTTTCAAACTTTGTAAAAAAAGAATCGTCTGAGCGACAGAAAATTCTTTTACAGTCTGGACTTGTATTCGGAGGTCTCTTTGTATCAATGTTTTTATTCAAAGGGATGCTTACTTTTCAGGGGCCTATAGATTCCTATTTGAGACAGGGGTATGGGAATGAGATCCTACAACAAATAGTTGCCACTCGCAAAGCCATTTATACCGAAGATCTGCTGAGAGCGTTGTTTTTTTGCGGTGGAATAGGGGTGCTTTTAGGAGCCTGGAATTATCAGAAACTCAAAAAGGAATTCGCCTTAGGCCTGCTTTTTGTCTTAGTGGTAGCAGACTTGATGCAGGTTGCTTTACGCTACCAAAATCAAGACTTATTTGTTCGTAAATCAATTGTCAATACTGCTTTTACGCCTACTTCAGTAGACCAAACGATTTTACAAGATAAGAGTCGCTATAGGGTGTATGATTCTGATGCTCAGTTGAGCAATGCAAGGACCGCAAACTTTCACAGGGCATTAGGAGGCTACCATGGGGCAAAGCCAAGACGGCTTCAAGAAGTGATGGATTTTTTTAAAATCCATCGCGCAGAGTCAATTCTCAATATGCTCAATGTAAAATACGTGCTCTACCAAGAAGAGGGTGAGAAAAAGGTTTTAATCAATCCGGAGGCGCAAGGGATTGCATGGCCAGTAGACTCTTTAGCAGTAGTAGACGATGCTTTTTCAGAATTAAACAATTTAAAGACATTAGACCTCTCTCGAAATGCGACTATTCAAAGCAATCGTCTGCCATCGGATTTTAGGCTTCCAAAAACTATAGACAGTACCTTTCAGATACGATTGGTAGATGATAAACCTTCAGATCTCCGCTACCAATATCAAGCTGGAGAATCCCAATTTGTCGTTTTTTCAGAAGCTTTTTACCAAAATGGATGGAAGGCCTATATAGACGATGCAGAAGTTCCTATTTATCGGGTCAATTATTTGCTAAGAGCCGCTTGGTTGCCTTCGGACTCATCTGAAATTCGCTTTGTCTTTAACCCCCCTATAGTTCGACAAGGGACACAGTTTAGATGGGGGTCGCTGTTGTTGTTTTTTATATGCCTTGGCGGAGGATTGCTGTACACTAAAAAAACAAGCCGCTAATGGGGGTGATCGCCAAACAATCCTTTTTTAATTTATTCTCCATTGGAATTGGATTTCTAGTAGGAGCGCTCAATGTATTGTTATTGTACCCTATTTATTTGGGTGACAAACGCCAGGGTTTAGTAGTCGGTTTATTAGCCGTTTCCAATTTGGTGCAGCCTTTTTTGTCATTAGGATTGCAACATGCATTGATTAAATTTTACTCAAGTTTTTCAAGCACAAGAGATCGAGATTCTTTTTTGTGGTTTATCGTCTTGACCCCTGTGCTGTTACTTCTTGCATTGGGTCTTGTATATCTGCTAGCTCCCGAGATGCTAGCGCAATTGATCCCTTCAACTCTTCAAGCTGACTTTCCCTATTTAGAGTTTGTATTGCTTATAGCGATTTCTACTGCCTATTTTGAATTGTTTAATTCTTGGTTGCGGGTGCATCTAAAATCAGTATTTGCGAATTTTTTGAAAGAATTGTACCCTCGTATTCTGATCTGTATTTTGATTGGTGGCTTTGCGCTTGGGCTTTACCATTTTGACCAATTTTTATACTATTTGATAGCAGGCTATTATGCACGATTACTCTTAATTATTGGGTACAGCCTTTGGGTATACCGTCCTGCATTTTATTTTGAACTTCCTCCTCAAGTAAAAAAAATCATCCGGTATAGTGCCTTAATTTTTTTATCAGGAGCTGCTGCTAGTTTTATACTTGATATTGATAAAGCGATGCTATTGACGTTTTCGTCAGAGCAAGTCGCTTACTATAGCGTAGCTGTATACATTGCTGCGGTGGTAGAAGCGCCAGGAAGAGCCTTGTTTCAAATAATTAGTCCCATTGTTGCGGAGGCATTGAATCAAAAAAATGAGGAACGAATACTTATGTTACTCAAAAAAAGTAGTGCCAATTTATTGTTGTTCTCTGGGGGGTGTTTTCTAGTGATTAATTTGAATTTAACTGACTTTTATCAGCTGATAGCACCCGAATACCAAGCAGCCTTTTATGTGGTTCAACTGCTGTCTTTTGGAAAGCTGTTCAGCATGACCCTAGGTTGTTTGAATCAGATTATCAGCAATTCAGAATATTATGATTATGTCTTATTTTTTAGTGTTTTCGCTGCTATACTAGCGGTTTTACTAAATATGTATTTTATTCCCATCTATGGGATCATGGGAGCCGCATATGCCACTCTAATTGTCATACTCGTAATTAACAGTCTGAAAATAGGCTTGATCGCTTGGAAAATGGGGATTCATCCCTTTAGCAATGACACACTTAAAATAGGGCTGAGCATTGCATTTATAGCAATCGCTTTTTACGCGGTAGAATTCCCTTTTGACCCCATCGTTAACATTGGTTTAAAATCAATTAGCATTGGACTGCTATACGCCACTATCTTATGGTTTCTAGGGCCTTTAAAAGGAATCCTAAGCTACTTAAAGAAAGGCTAGGGAAGGTGTTAATTGAGCTTTGCTTTCAAATACTGCCCGGTATAGGACTCTTTGATTTTACTAATTTCTTCAGGGGTTCCTTGGCCTACTAAAGAACCTCCAGTATCTCCCGCCTCGGGTCCAAGTTCTATGACATGATCCGCACACTTGATAAGATCCAAATTGTGTTCAACCACAAGAATACTATGACCTTTTTCAAGTAAGGCTTGGAAGGAAATCAGCAATTTTTTGATGTCGTGAAAATGTAGACCGGTAGTGGGCTCGTCAAAAATAAACAACAGCTTTTCTTTTGTATTTCCTTTGCCAATAAAGGAAGCTAATTTTGTTCGCTGTGCCTCACCACCCGATAGGGTAGCCGACGATTGTCCCAAAGTAATATACCCCATGCCTACCTGTTGGAGAGGGGATAGTTTGGCCACCAATTTTTTCTCTCCTTTTTCTTTGAACATGGCAATGGCATCATCAACTGTCATAAGCAAGAGTTGATCGATGGAGATTCCATTGTATTTGACTTCCCGTATTTCTTTTTTAAAACGTCTCCCTTTACAGCTTTCGCACTCCAAGACAACATCTGCCATAAACTGCATTTCGATGGTCACCACACCTTCTCCTTTGCACTGATCGCAGCGCCCTCCATCCACATTAAAGGAGAAATGTTTAGGTTGGTAATTTCGCTGTTTAGCGAGGAGTTGTTTGGCGTATAAACTGCGGATGTCGTCATAGGCCTTGATATAGGTGACAGGATTTGACCTGGAAGATCGGCCAATAGGATTTTGATCCACAAATTCAACTCCTGAAAGGCTATTCAAATCCCCATTTAGTTCTGTGAATTCCCCTGGCTTTTGGGTGTAGATATCAAAACTTCGAAGCAGAGCGGGATACAGTATTTTTTTGACCAGGGTTGACTTTCCACTTCCTGAGACACCCGTAACGACCGTCAATCCTTCTAATGGGATCGCAACGTCAATGTTTTTTAGATTGTTCTCACGTGCTCCGATAATATGAAGCTTTTTGGCTCCCTTTTTCCGCTTAGCAGGTACTTCTATGCTTTTAGTTCCGTTGAGGTATTGGGCCGTTAGACTTGCCGTTTTCATAATTTCCTCAAGGGTTCCCTCGGCCACAATTTCTCCCCCCAAGCTCCCAGCTTCAGGACCCAAATCGACCACTCGATCTGCCGCCTGCATGATTTCTTCATCATGCTCTACTACGATAACCGTATTGCCTAAATCGCGAAGTCGTTTGAGCACCCCAATCAGTCGTTCATTGTCTTTGGAGTGAAGTCCAATTGAGGGCTCGTCTAAGATATACATGGAACCCACTAGGCTGCTACCCAAAGAAGTTGCCAAATTAATGCGTTGTGATTCTCCACCCGAAAGGGTGTTAGAGCGTCTGTTAAGTGTAAGATACCCCAATCCAACATCCAGCATAAACTGAATGCGATTATTGATTTCTTGCAATAAGCGATCGGCTATGGCTTTGTCGTTTTCACTTAGTTTTAGATCTTTAAAAAAAGCCTGAACTTCTAGGAGCGAAATATTCAATAGATCTGAGATACTTTTTCCGCCGATTTTAACATAACCTGCTTCTTTTCGCAAGCGACTTCCATTGCATTCTGAGCATTTTGTCTTTCCTCGGTAGCGAGAAATCAAAACGCGGTTCTGAATTTTATAATTTTTAGCTTCTAATTTTTTAAAGAACTTTTGAATTCCAGCGAAATAAGAATTTCCCTCCCAGAGGATATTTTTTTCGGCTTCTGATAATTCAAAATAGGGCCTGTGAATAGGGAAATCAAATTCATAGGCGTTGTTGATCAAGTCTTGATAGTATTTTTTAAAACCCGTTCCTCTCCAAGGTGCAATAGCATGATCATAAACAGACAAACTTGTATCAGGTATGACCAGTTCAGGATCAATTCCCATAATATCTCCAAAACCTTCACAGCTGCGACAAGCCCCATGCGGATTGTTAAAACTAAAAAGATGAACCCCAGGTGTGAGAAAGCGTATGCCATCTTTTTCAAAGGCATTGGAGAACTCAAATCGTTCTTCCGTATCGAGTTGTAAGAGACTGCATTGGCCTTTTCCTTCGAAAAAGGCGAGTTCTACAGCATCTGATAGGCGCTGGTAAAAATCATCGTCATGCCGCAAGACAATTCTATCTACAACAAGTTCAAAAGGGGCTTTTGGAACCGTATCAAGAGCATCCAAACGAAGGGTTTTGCCTTCCGAATAGATTCGGGAATACCCTTGTTGCTTGATTATTTTAAACAATTCTTCCGCTGTCCTTTTTTTGTTATTTAATACAGGTGCCAGTAACAATAACTTTTCACCTGCCTTCATTGTTTGCAAGCTATCAATGACATCAGTAACAGTGTCTTTCCGAACCACTTCGTTAGAAATAGGGGAGTAAGTGACCCCTACACGTGCATAAAGCAGTTTTAAATAGTCATAAATTTCAGTTCGTGTTCCTACAGTAGATTTAGGGTTGGCAGTAGCAACCTTTTGTTCTACAGCTATAGCGGGTGCAATACCTCTAATCTGATCTACTTTGGGCTTATTTAAACGCCCCATAAACTGACGAGCGTAAGAGGACAAACTCTCGACATAGCGTCTTTGTCCCTCTGCATAGAGGGTGTCAAAAGCCAGTGAAGACTTACCAGATCCTGATAAACCTGTGATGACAATTAATTGATTACGGGGTAAGGCAACAGAGACATTTTTTAGATTATGAAGCTGGGCACCTTGTATAATGATGTGCTTTTTAGGATCAAGATTTTGAATGTTTTTCAACCGTTTTTTGCTTTCAGTTTTTTAGAATCAGGGTAATGGATACTGTTCAGTTGTACTTCATTAATTTGGCAGCACAACATTTTAAAGCACCAAAGGAGCAAAATTACGATAACCATTGGGCTGACAAATTTTTTGGAAATAAAAAAATGTGCTATATTGCACAAAATTATTTGCCTATACAACAAGAATACTTTTAAAACGTTTCGTTTAATTCCAGCGCATATTGCGCAAAAGTATTTTTGTTATGATTCAACATTCCAAGCAAACAGACGACGCTCAATTGGTTTCCGATTACTTAAACGGTAATGAATGGGCCCTAGAAAAATTGATCAATCGCCATCAACAGCGAATCTTTAACTTTGTGTATTCCAAAGTTCACGATCGTGATACGACCGAAGACATTTTTCAAGACACTTTTATCAAAGTCATAAAGACCCTAAAAAACGGACAGTATAACGAGGAGGGGAAGTTTCTGCCTTGGGTCATGCGTATTGCCCATAATCTTGTAATCGATCATTTTAGAAAAAACAGTCGAATCCCTAAATTCGAGAGTAGTGATGACTTTGACATTTTTCAATTTATTAGCGATGGTTCCATAAATGCTGAAGACGCTATGGTCACAGATCAAATTGTGGCGGATTTGCAGAAAATAATCATTGAATTACCCGAAGATCAGAGAGAAGTTCTTATAATGCGCGTCTATCGGGATATGAGCTTTAAAGAAATTGCGGAGTCCACAGGGGTAAGTATCAATACAGCACTTGGACGCATGCGATATGCCATCATTAATTTACGTAAGCTTATTGAAGAGAATCAAATCTCCTTATCCTAGAAATACAATAAATCGCAAAAAGATTCGTTTCTATTATAAATACTATTAATGGAAAAAGACGACACTACTCCCCAAAAAACAGAATCTACTTGTCCCATTGCTCCTAGCGTTTTAACTATAAAACGAATTATGGCGTTTTCGAAAGCCTATGAACAGCAGAACGTAACAAAAAAAGACCGTTTAGACAGTCTTAAGAATTAAGTTTCTCAAGTTCTTTTTTCACAAGGGGCCGTCGTCCTACTTTTAGGGTTATTGGATCCTTTGTAATATCCCAGCCTCTCGCTGGGCAATACTCCCTTCCGTACCATATTATTTGCAAATGAAGATCATTCCATTTTTCCTTTGGAAATAATCTTTTTGCATCCTTCTCTGTTTGAACGACATTTTTCCCGTTTGTCAGGCCCCAGCGGTACAGTAACCTATGAATATGGGTGTCCACAGGAAAGGCAGGAATTCCAAAGGCTTGTGACAATACAACAGCAGCGGTTTTATGCCCTACAGCAGGAAGGGCTTCGAGTTCTTCATAAGACTGCGGTACTTTCCCTTGATGTTTTTCAAGTAAAATAAGGGAAAGTCCGTGTATGCCTTTTGATTTCATGGGGGATAAGCCGACAGGTCGAATGATGTCTCTAATCTCTTGTACTGTCAATTGTATCATTTCTTCTGGGCTTCGCGCTTTGGCAAATAAAAGCGGAGTGATTTGATTCACTCTGACATCTGTACTCTGTGCCGATAGCAATACAGCAATTAATAGGGTATAGGGGTCCGTATGGTCTAACGGAATGGGGATCTCAGGATAAAGACGTTCCAAGGTGTCGATTATAAAATCAACTTTTTCTTTTTTCAGCATTGTGTACATTTGTTTTAAACAAAGAAAATAAATTGCTATGAATACTTTAAAGGTAGGGGATGTTCTTCCCACATTCTCCGTTACAGACCAAAATGGAAAAATCCATTCGAATACGGACTACGCCAATCAAAAACTAATCGTTTTTTTCTATCCCAAAGCCAACACTCCAGGATGTACAGCAGAGGCATGTGATTTAAGAGATCATTATGCGGAATTGCAAAAAGCAGGATATGCATTGCTAGGGGTGAGTGCTGATAGTGAGAAAAAACAGAAAAACTTTTCAGATAAGTACGAATTTCCTTTTCCCCTTTTAGCCGATGAAAACAAAGAAGTCATAGAAGGTTTTGGGGTTTGGGGACTTAAAAAATTCATGGGAAAAGAATACGATGGGATACATCGGAAGACGTTTCTTTTTGACGAAAATGGTATTTGTATTCGAGTTATAGACAAGGTAAAGACCAAAGAACACGCAGCGCAGATACTAGAAGGTTAATGTTGCCCTATTTATTGCTTACTCTGTAGAAGAAAGTAGTTTGAGTAATCGAGCCACCTGAAGGTCACCATAGCCATAGATGGGAAGTCGCTTTTGGAACTCTAGAAAGATGGTTCCAAAATGATCGGTTTGTAAATCGCTTTTTATGGCTTGTAAGGTTTCCAAAGGGAGTCCTAGTGAGTCGCCTGCTGGAATTCGATGGCTATGAGCTGTCACTGCTCTTTGAATAAAAGAATAATCTGAAGGTAGTAAGGAAGCTGTCTTTTGAAGCGCTGTCAGATTTCCCTGACTATAGGCAGGCCATAATTGTAAGAGTGTGGGCAGCTCAAGGATTGGCATACGGTTTTCATAGAGCCTTACTAATTGGTCTTCTGCATAGGCTGCAAAGCCGTAAGGAGAGCGTGAATCCGGCCGAACTAGAGAAAGTGAACAATCCACTTTATCTCTTAACAACTGAAATACAAACCAAAGATTTACTTGGCAAAAAAGGTCTTCTTCAAACCAGAGGTTGATTGCTGAGTTTTCTGGGATTTGTTGAATTGATTCGAACCCTTTTACGCTGACGGAATAGTATTCTTCCTTAGTACAAGCCTTGTATTCTTCAGAAAGGAATAGGGCTCTTTGCTTATAAAAAGAGTTCAAAGTAGGTGCTTTCACAGGGCCATCGACTAAACATTCCCTGAAAACAAGTTTGTTGCCCGACAGTACAGGGGGGAATTTCGCGTATAAAGAATCCCCATTAAGGATGTGCACAGTACTCGTAAATGCCGAATTACTTTTTGAATCCAAACATTTTATTTTTGACAATCATTTCAGCAATCCCTTCGGGGAGTTGTTTTTCCCAGCCTTCTTTGTTTTCCTTGATTTGCGCGAGTATCTCTCTTGAAAATATATCCAAATAGTTTTCCTCAAAATCGAAGATATCTACCACTTTCCCATTGTATTTAAAGAACTTGTAAAAATCTTTCATTCGAGGATGCAAGCGTAAATTATTACTATTAATAATTTCTGCTGTTTCAGGGTTTTTAGAAGGGTATAAATAGACTTTAAGGTTGTTGTAGAACATCTTACCAAATGCCTCTAAGATGCCCCCACTTAAATCATTATAATAGTCTTCCTTAAAGATCTCAATAAAGTTATTGACGCCTATAGAAAGTGCCATTTGCTTCTTAGTGTAGGCAGAGAAATAATCGACTAAACGATAGTACTCTTTAAAATTCGAAATCATCACAATATGCCCGAGTGAGCAGAGCAGCTTGGCGCGATCCATAAAATCCTTTTCATCGATTTCACCTTGTGCCATTAAATTCGAAAGCGTAATCTCAAAAATAACTACTGTTTTTTCTTCGTCTACATTGGGCTCTTTGACAAAAATATCATGCGATTTCTCAAACATATCGATATTGACCTTGGTTACCGGACGAAAACTTCCTCTTAAGGCCAAAATGTTTTTCTTATAGAGAATTCGGGCTGGTAGTATGTTGTTCCCTTCAGAATCAAACATAACGGCTTCAGTCATACCATTTTTAACCAATTGAAGGCTCATTAATCGATTGTCTACTTGCTCAAATAAAGGCCCTTTAAAATTGATGGTATCGATTTCTATCGCATAATCGTCAATATAGTCATAGAGATAGCGGAGTAGCTTTTTAGGCTCATTGTATTTATAAAAAGCACCGTAGACCAAATTCACTCCCATAATCCCAAGCACTTCTTGTTGCAAACGAGCTTCAGCTTGGTGAAAGCGAACATGGAGTGTAATTTCATTGTAGGGTTCGTCTGGCGCTATTTGATAGCGGATTCCCATCCATCCGTGGCCTTTGAATTTTTTGGCAAAATCAATGGTAGCGACAGTGTTCGCAAGGGTAAAAAACATTTTTTCGGGATGCTTTTCCTTGGGAATTCGACTCTTTAGTAGTTTCATTTCATGGTCCAACATCTTACCCAATCGGGTTTCTGTTACATAACGACCGTCTTCTTCTTCTCCATAAATGATATCGCTAAAGTTTTTGTCGTAGGCCGATATCGTTTTTGCAATGGTTCCCGAGGCACCTCCAACACGAAAAAAATGCCGGGCTACTTCTTGTCCTGCACCAATTTCTGCAAAGGTTCCATAAATATGTTGATTCAAGTTGATTCGAAGCGCTTTGGCTTCAATGGAGGGGCGGTTTTCAAAGGTATTATCGCCGGGTAAGGATGGACTCATAAGTACTGTTGTTCACTCTCAAAATTACACATTCTTTATCTAGGTACAAATAATTATCTTTGAGATTCTTATGCTCAAAATTACTTTTTTAGGAACAGGTACTTCACAAGGGATTCCCATTATTGGTAGTGATCATCCTGTTTGTTTGAGCGACAACCCCAAAGACAAGCGCTTACGGGTGTCAGTGCTAATCCAATGGGAGCAGCACTCTATTGTAATTGACTGTGGCCCTGATTTTAGGCAGCAATTATTGAACAACCCAATCCCTCTTTTAGACGCGCTTCTTTTTACCCATGAACACGCCGATCACACAGCGGGTTTAGACGACATTCGTCCCTTTTGTTTTCGACAAGGGGCACTTCCCATCTATGTAGATAAAGACGTACAAGCGGCTTTGGAAAAAAGATTTGGCTATATTTTTGAAACTGAAAACCGATATCCGGGGGCTCCCTCGGTTACTGCACATAGAATTTCTAAAGAGCAGCCTTTTACTATAGCAGGCAAAACAATTACACCTGTAGAAGTGATGCACCACACATTAGCTGTCTTAGGCTTTCGTATAGATAACTTTGCGTATCTAACTGATGTCAAAGCAATTGCGGCAGAAGAGCGCGAAAAACTTCAAGACCTTGATGTCTTGGTAGTAAGTGCGCTCCGAATAGATCCACATCCCATGCATTTAAATTTAGAAGAAGCCCTTCAATTAGTAACAGAATTACAACCGAAGCGAGCTTATTTTACGCATATTAGCCATCTATTGGGTTTTCATGATGAAGTGTCGCAAAACCTACCAGAAAATGTCTTTCTGGCCTATGATAATTTAAAAATTGAGTCTAGCTGATTAATTGAATTAGTACTAGAAACACAATCAAAATAAGCAAAACATGAAAAAGCAAATCTTTGCCTACCTATTTGTTTTTACGTTTTTAATTCTAGTCTTCCAACTGGTCAACTCCAATAAGGTGCTAAATAGTATTGAAGCTGACTGGCGTAAAGAAGTCAGCAAGCGAAAGCAATTACAAGACTCTTTAACGGTCCTTCAGGAGCGGCTTGAGGACGAAGTGTATTTTTCATTGCTACAGAATGAAGGGGCGCAAGTATATTTTGAAGGAGAAGATATAGCGGTTTTAGAAAGTCAGTTGATGGACGCTGTCTATGAAACCAATTTATTGCCCAATAATCAAAAAATTGTTCCCTATGCTCCTATGGGAGAAGCTGGGTTTATGATCAATAAAGTAAAAGTGTTGAATCATAAATGGTTAGTGGCTGATTTTACGGACGGAACCTATTGGGGGGAACTATTTGTTCGGTATCAAAAAGAAAAAGACGGCCACTTTACATTTCAGGTTTCGGAGTCTTTTCTGTATCCATTAGCGGACTAACCAGTTCACCATATCTGTGAAATTTTCTTGACTGATGGTGTGTCCAGCCGGGTATTCATGATAGCTTACTTGCGGATTGTTTTGATGGAGTATACCCACTGTTTCTCGGGTGTAAGCTATAGGAAGAGTTGCATCTTCAGTACCGTGTGAGGCAAAGGCAACAACATTTTTGTAGTGCTCAATAGGATGCTGAAGTAACTCCGGGTCTATCAACCCACTTAGTCCAATAATTTGTTTGATTTTTTGAGGCTGATCCAATCCCAATGCCCAACTCAAAATAGCACCTTGACTAAACCCCAAACAACTAAGCTGTGACGCATCCAGTTGGTAACGCTCACAATAGTAGGTCATATTTTCTACGATGAGAGAAAGGCTTTTTTGGGCTTGTGTATAATTGCTTACGCGCTCCATAGCTGCAGTAAATTGGAGTTCATACCAGGCAAAACCACCAAAGGGTAGGGCATGGGGGGCGTTTAAGGCAATTATGGCAAACTTATCGGGGAGGTAGTTTGCAAAGGAAAATAGATCTTCTTTGTTACTTCCGTATCCGTGTAGTAAAAAAAGGACTTCTGGCTTGTCAGTCTGTTCAGCAGCAGGACGGTATACATGATCTAAAATAAGTTCAGGCTCCGAAATCATCATTCCAGTGTAAAGTTTCGTTGTGATAAGTCCCCAGTACATGACCACTCATTTGGTGCCCTATATAAGCACAATTCTTGGAACTTGATTGCAAATGGTCTTTCTGGAGTGTAAAGCTCTTAGCAGGATTGAAAAAGGTTAAATCTGCTTTTTGTCCCGTTTCAATTTTAGAATTAGGAATCCCGAAAATGGATTTGCCACGAGTTAGAAAACCGATAGCTTGTTCTAGCGGAAAGATAGTGGCGAGAACTCCAAAGCAGGCTTCTAGACCTATACTACCCGGAAGTGCTAATTCAAATTCAAGGTCTTTATTTTCTGTATTTATAGGCTGGTGCATACTGCTGACACAATCGATTGTTCCATCGATTAGGCCTTGTCTTAAAGCATTTTGGTCCTCTTTTGTCCGGATAGGAGGGAATACTTTTAAATTAGCATCAAATGTGCTCAAGGCTGAATCTTCAAAGCACAAATGGGGCAAGCCGACAGAGCAACTGACGTTCAGCCCTCTTTTTTTGGCATTTCGGATATGGGCAACCCCTTCTGCGGTGCTTACGAAGGGGATGTGAAGGCTACCACCACTATGAGCCAATATTTCTAAATCTCTATTAATCTGTATGCTTTCTGAAATACTGGGGATCCCTTTGAGTCCTAATTGTGTGCTTGTTATTCCTTCATGCATGAGCCCCTTCCCTTGTAAAGAAATATCGGAGGGATGGGAGAGGAGCAGCGCATCAAATGACTGGCTGTATTCCAGAGCAATTTTTAATAAACGTGGGTTTTGAATGGATTGAAAAGCGTCATAAAATGCAATGGCACCCGCCTGTTGCATATGGTAAAGTTCTGCTAAATTTTGACCCTTACTTTCCAAAGACAAGGCGCCTATAGGATATAGAGAGCTAACCGCTCCTTTTGCTTTTGCCAGCTGGTGCACCACGCCACTTTGAGAATCTAAAACTGGTGCTACATTAGGGAGCAATCCAATATGAGTAAATCCACTACTGGCAGCTGTATACAAGCCGTTAGATAAGGTTTCTCTTTCTTCGTATCCAGGCTCTCCAAAGCTTACTAAGGGGTCAAACCAACCGGGTGAAACACATAACTGTTCGGCTTCTATAATACGATCTGATTTCGCATCAGGAGAGTCGATTTCGGTAATAATACCGGATTCAATAAGAAGAGATAAAACCTGCCCGTGTTTGGGATGAACGGGGTCTATAAGCGTGGCATTTTTTATGAGTAAGCGCATATAGCTAGGCCTTCAGGCGTTTGACAAAAATAGAAAAGATTCTCCTGACAAATAAGATCTGACTTAGAATTTTTCAAAGGCGCCTAATCCAAATAGTGCAAAATCGTATTTAACAGGGTCTAAAGGGTCCATTTTTCGAAGTTTGGCATCCAAAAGATCAAGTGCTTTACGATCACTTTGCTTGCGCTTTATCAACTTGAGTTTTCGCGCTACATTACCCGTATGAACGTCAAGTGGAAGAGAAAGGTCGGCAGGGCGAATGGATTTCCAAAGTCCGAAATCAACCCCGGCTTGTGAGTCGCGAACCATCCATCTAAAAAACATATTCAAACGTTTGGCAGCAGATCCCTTTTCTGGATTGGATAGGTGTTTCTCACTTCTTTTTTCATGCGGACTTTCGAGTAAAAAACCTCTTAAGGCTGTTATTTTTTCGGCTACACTCGTCTCCGGAAGATTCGAGAAAAAAGCATCCATGTCTGTGTATTCATGGTATAATCGGTGAAGGCCTTGACATAGAAATTTTAAATCGGTGCTGTTAAAAGTTCGGTGAATGACGGGATCAATAGGAGCTCCGGTGTAGTCCATAACGAATGAATGGGGGGAATGCCCCATTGCTTCCATCATTTTTTGTGCAGAATTCAAGATTGATTTTCGATTCCCCCAGGCAATAGTAGCGGTCAAAAAAGCTGCAATCTCAATATCTTGTTTATGACTGAACTGGTGGGGGATTTGAATGGGATCTGTCTCAATGAAACGAGGATGCTCGTAATAAGCTGCTTTTTCATCTAAAAAAGCTTTTAATTCAGACTGATTCATCTATTGTTTGATTCGTAAAAAATTGCTTTTAATATCCAAAACACCAATCGATATGTTTTTAAATCCTGGATTGGATTTTTAAGTAATAATGTGTCCGTCTTGTAGAACAATCTTGCGATCGCTTTGACTTGCCAATTCAGGATTGTGTGTAACGATAACAAAGGCGCAGCCCAATTCGTCTCGTAAATCAAAAAAAAGCTTGTGCAATTGATTGGCATTGTTAGTGTCAAGATTGCCACTCGGTTCATCAGCAAAGATGATAGCGGGCTTGTTTATCAAGGCACGCGCTACTGCTACTCGTTGTTGTTCTCCTCCTGACATCTCTGAGGGTTTGTGCTGGATTCGATCTCCTACCCCTAGTTTTTCTAGTAAGCTTTGGGCTCGTTCTTGAGTTTCTTTTTTGTCTTTTTTCCCAATCCAAGCTGGCATACATACGTTTTCTAAGGCTGTAAATTCGGGTAGTAATTCATGAAATTGAAAGATAAACCCTAGTTTTTCATTTCTAAATGACGCGAGCTGCTGAGGGGTCATTTCCTTAATGTTTTTTCCTAAAAGGGTGATCTTCAGATCTTCATGAGGGGTAGGCGTATCCAGTGTGCCTAAAAGTTGAAGTAAGGTGCTTTTACCAGCTCCTGATGGGCCTACAATGGATAAAATTTCTTGGGGAGCCACTTGCAAATCTATTCCCTTGAGTACCGTAAGACTCTGATATTTCTTATACAAAGACTTGGCTTCGATGACATATTGCATATTTCAAAAATACATGAAAATATGCAATTAGGGAGGCTTTACTTTTGCTACAAATTGTTTATTCTTTTAAGGCTAAAATTGAATGTTTATCAATAAAAGTCAAACAAAATGCGTTCTTGTTTAATAATAACTTTATATTTGTTAAACAGACTATGTAAATTTACTATTGCTTTGAAAAAGACTGCCTATTTTGCTGGAGGATGTTTTTGGTGTACTGAAGCCATTTATAAAAGGGTTGAAGGTGTTGAATCAATTGAACCAGGCTATATGGGTGGTACCATTAAAAATCCTGCTTATCGGGAAGTCTGTACTGGAAGAACAGGTCATGCTGAAGCCATAAAAGTTGTGTTCGACGAGGAGCGAATAGGGTATGATGTACTTGTTTCAATTTTCTTTTCTACCCATGATCCAACAACACTAAATCGTCAGGGAGCAGATGTTGGTACGCAGTACCGTTCAGCCATTTTTTGCGTAGACGAAACTCAATACAATACAGCAATAAGAATTGTTGATGAATTGACAGATCAAAAAATATTTGGCGATCCAATAGTCACTGAGATTAATCGTGAATCTCCCTTTTATGCAGCGGAAAAAGACCATCATGATTACTTCAGCCAAAACCAAGAACAACCTTACTGCCAAGCTGTTATAGCACCTAAAGTGAAAAAATTTATAGACCAATACAAAACATATTTAAAATGAATGATAATTTCGACATAGACACACTTCCAATCACGGAATCTATCAGTGAGAATTACACCCACATAATTGATTTACTCGGAGAAAATGCTAGCCGAGAGGGGCTGCTAAAAACTCCTGAAAGAGCTTCAAAAGCAATGAAGTTTTTAACAGAAGGGTACGAAATGGATCCCAAACAAATATTGCAAGGGGCCATGTTTAAAGAAGATTACAATGAAATGGTTATCGTAAAAGATATTGAGTTATACTCTTTATGCGAACACCACTTATTGCCCTTCTTTGGTAAAGCGCATATTGCGTATATCCCCAACGGGCATATCGTTGGATTGAGTAAGATTCCGCGTGTTGTAGATGTATTTTCTAGGAGACTGCAAGTTCAAGAACGTTTGACCGAGCAAATCTTGGATTGCATTAATGATACCTTGAAGCCCGAAGGAGTGGCGGTTGTCATTGAAGCGTCTCATATGTGCATGATGATGCGTGGGGTACAAAAACAAAACTCCACAACGACTACCTCTGGTTTCCGTGGGGCCTTCAAAGAAACGGATACACGAAATGAGTTTTTAAAACTGGTATCGTCTACTTTGACGTAGTTTTTTCCTTCGGATATAGTTTTAACTTTCGCAGCATTTTTTTCTCAAATTCCCAAAAAAAACGGAATTGAAAAAAGATGGTACCAAAAAAGAGCAGCAATATTTGGTACAAGGGAAATATGAGAATTATTCTAAGGGTGTAATACAAGAAACCACCCATTTTTTCCGGTGTAATAGCCAAGTAATCAAGTAGGGGCTGACCCAGTTTCACACTCATAGAACCCGTGATACCAAACACTACGAAGATGATGATTAGCTGGAAATTAGAGGAGATTCCCCAACGCTCTTTAAGTTTTTGAAGCACGCTTATTTCTAGTTAAGAATCGCAATTATCTGATCGGCCAATTCTTGCCCAATTCGATCTTGTGCTTCATTTGTTGCTGCACCAATATGCGGAGTTAATGAAATCTTAGGGTGCATTAAGAGCTTAATTTCAGGCTTGGGTTCGTTTTCAAAAGTATCAAGCGCTGCAAAAGAAAGTTTTTCACTATCCAAGGCTTCAACTAAGGCAACTTCATTGACAACGCCTCCTCTAGCTGCATTGATCAAGACAGCTCCTTTTTTCATTGTATCGAACTCAGCTGAATCAATAACGTACTCTTTTTGTGCAGGAACGTGTAAACTAATAAAATCGGCTTCTTGTAGTAATTGATCCATTTCTATGGTCTCAATGTTTACAGCTAGGCTTTGACCATTAAATAATGCTACAGGAACTTCTGCCTTTTCTATAAATTTATCAGAGGCGATAACTCGCATTCCGACCCCTAAGCCGATTTTAGCTACCTCTTGGCCAATACGACCAAACCCAATAATCCCTAAGGTTTTACCGCGAAGTTCAACTCCTTTAGCATAGGCTTTTTTGAGACCTTTAAAATTGGATTCCCCTTCTAATGGCATATTCCGATTGGAATCGTATAAAAACCGTACTCCTCCGTACAAATGGGCAAAAACTAATTCCGCAACAGAGGCTGAGGAAGCAGCTGGAGTATTGATTACATGCACTCCTTTTTCTTTAGCGTAAGCAACGTCAATATTATCCATTCCAACCCCACCACGGCCAATGACCTTTAGGTTTGGACAAGCATCGATTAACTCTTTACGGGCAGTTGTTGCAGAACGAACTAATAATACTGTAATGTCATTGTCATTGATATAGGCAGTTAGTTGTTCTTGGGCAACATTAGTTGTTTCTACTGTAAACCCAGCCGCTTCTAGAGCTTGTATGCCTGAGTTCGAAATTCCGTCATTTGCGAGTACTTTCATAGCGAGATGCGTGTGTTAGTTTTTTTTATAATAGAGTTAGCGACTAAATGGATTTGTTTTTTATGTTACACTACTTAAACAGTACGTTCAAATTCTTTCATTACTTCTATCAGCAACGAAACACTTTCCAATGGCATAGCGTTGTATATAGAAGCTCGATAGCCTCCTACTGAACGGTGCCCTTTAAGTCCGCTTATTCCAGCTTCATTCCAAAGGGTATCAAAGCGCTCAGCTGTTTCTGGATCACGCAAGTTAAAAGTGGCATTCATTTGACTGCGATCTTCTTTAGCTGCGAAACCTTCAAAACATTCATTGCGATCGATTTCATCGTATAATAAAGATGCTTTTTCCGCATTGGCTTTTCCTACAGCTTCTAAACCTCCTTGGTTTTTGATCCAACGTAGGTTGAGTAAAGTTGTATAAACAGCAAATACGGGAGGTGTATTAAACATACTTTCTTTGGCTATATGCAATGAATAATCAAGCATAGAAGGAACCGCTCTTGATACTTTTCCTAGTAGATTCATATCAGCGATTACCAAAGTGGTCCCTGCAGGGCCTAGATTCTTTTGTGCTCCTGCATAAAACAAACCAAATTTACTGTAATCAAAAGCTCTCGAAAAAATATCGGAGCTCATATCAGCAACCAGTGGAGCAGAGACTTTAGGAATATCTTGAAATTGAGTCCCAAAGATGGTGTTGTTCGTAGTGATGTGTATATAGTCTAGCTTTTCAGCAGCGATATGCTCTTTAGGGATGTAGTTAAAATTGGAACTTTTGGAGGAAGCCAATTCAATGACCTCTCCAAAATGTTTTGCTTCTTTTATGGCTTTGTCAGACCACGAACCTGTATTGACATAACCCGCTCGATTTTCAAGTAGATTGTATGCAGCCATCAAAAACTGTGTGCTGGCTCCTCCTTGAAGGAACATAGCCCGATAGGTGGTGTTTTCCAAGCCTGAAAGTTCTAGGGAGAGCGCACAGGCTTCTTCCATTATGGCGACAAACTCTTTACTGCGGTGTGAGATTTCGATTAGCGATAAACCAGTACCATTCAAATTGCGAACAGCATCAGCAGCTTGACTCAGTACTTCTTGCGGAAGGATAGCAGGGCCAGCGCTGAAGTTGTGTTTTTTCATGGGTGTATAAATTAAAGCGTTCTAAAAGCCTTATTGACTAATTATATGTTGTTTACAAAAAGAACTTAAAAAGCATACTACCTGACTGTTAAACAATTAAAAAGGAAGTATTTGCTGGACGTATTTCTTTTTCTGCTGCAAATATCAAAACTTCTTATAAATCAAACACGAAATCAACCGTTTTTTATTTTTTGTTTTCAACAGTTCATGCGTTCGGGAGTATTCTATTCTTTTTCGGAAAAAAAACAGCAAAAAATTAAATACTCCCTAAAAACTCTAACGTATTTTGTCCATCCGCATAATCCCAAAGTTGGGGCTCTTGCGCTTTTCCAAAAGGGAAAGAATGCGGCAAGTCTAATTCACTCACTACACATTGGATGTTTTCAGTATGGTCTGCTATTTCATTTTTCACATCCTCAAGACTGCTGTAGTATTGGTAGTTTAGACATGCAATAGGAGCAGCCCATTCAGAAGATTCTCGAAGAAGAAAAAAGCCGTTTTCTAGAAACTCAAAATCACTCATTAGATATACAGCTTTGTTGTAATCGTAATTATTGGCATATTTCGAGTTTTCGATGCTGTCTCGTTTTGGATAAAGCCCCCCAAATATTTGATCCAAATCGTAGTCTTTTGGGAGGTATACTTTTGACACATTTCGACAGCCCAATCCATAATAACGTAAAATATCATCCCCCAGGGCTTCTAATTGAGCAGTGCTTTCACTTCCATCTAAGACAGCAACGGCATTCCTGTTTTTCCGAATGAGGTTGGGAACGACATTAAAATAGGATTCAAAATAACGAGCCGAATTGTTACTTCCGGTTGCAATCACGGCATCAAAACCTTTAAGAGACCCCTGTATAAAGGTAATTTTGCCTTTATTTTCGGGCTCTAAATCCTCAAGAAGGGATACGATCCAAGGTAATAAATAAGGGTCTTTGCTAGCACATTTCACCAGTCCTTTGTGTGGGCTGGCCCATATACATAGCAAATCATGCAGTCCCACAAAAGGGATGTTTCCCGCTACAATCAAGCCTATTGTTTGGGATTGTGTCCTTACAAAGTAATCTTTTTGAAGCCAGTGTTGAATGTTTTCTTTTTGAAGGGAATCAGACCAACTTAACAGCGCTTTTTTAACTTGAAGGGGTTCGAACCAACCGTTAGAATGGTATACTTTAGTAAGAAGGGCATTAAATTCACTAGTGGAGTCTTCTTCACGGGCATAAACTCCTAATTGCTTCCCTAAAGTGACGAAAGTGGAAATGATACTATTCAATAGAAATTATTATGGGCGGTTTATTTTTTACCCTATTTTTGTCAAAAGTAATGAAAAAGAAAGTCCATGGCGATTGTAATTACTGACGAATGTATTAATTGCGGAGCTTGTGAGCCCGAATGCCCCAATACAGCTATATACGAGGGAGCAGAAGAATGGCGTTACCAGGACGGTACTTCTTTAGCGGGTGCTTTTGTGCTTCCAAATGGTCAAAAAGCCGAAGCTGAAACTGTTATGGATCCCATTTCGGACGAATACTATTACATAGTTCCAGACAAATGCACTGAATGCAAAGGTTTTCATGACGAACCACAATGTGCAGCTGTATGCCCTGTTGATTGCTGTGTGCCAGATGAGTCCCATGTGGAAACAGAAACTGAATTAGTAGCCAAACAACGTTTTTTACACCAAGAATAATACTCTATGAAAGCAGGTATAGTAGGATTGCCTAATGTGGGTAAATCCACCTTGTTTAACTGTTTGTCGAATGCCAAAGCACAAAGCGCAAATTTTCCCTTTTGTACAATTGAACCCAATATTGGGATCGTAAATGTTCCCGATCCTCGATTGGATCGTTTGGCCTCACTGGTGAATCCTGAAAAAGTCATCCCCACCACTGTTGAAATAGTTGACATCGCAGGTCTTGTAAAAGGGGCGAGTAAAGGCGAGGGGTTGGGGAATCAATTTCTTGGAAATATTCGAGAAACAGATGCCATCATTCATGTACTGCGCTGCTTTGAAAATGACAATATCGTTCACGTAGAAGCAACTGTAGATCCTGTTCGGGACAAAGAAATCATCGATTTCGAATTGCAATTAAAAGATCTTGAGACGGTTGAAAAAAAGTTGGTAAAGGTCAAACGGGCTGCTAGAACGGGAAATAAAGAAGCAGCAAAAGAACTTAGCGTACTGGAAAGTGTACACAAGGGGCTTGAAGAAGCCCAAAATGTCAGAGCGTTAGAACTTTCTGAAGACGATAGGGACGCCTTTGTCAAGCCACTGCAATTGTTGACAGACAAGCCTGTTCTATACGTGTGCAATGTAGATGAAAGCGCGGCAGCTAGTGGCAATGCGCTTGTGGAAAAAGTTAAAAACGCTATTTCAAATGAGCAAGCAGAACTTTTGGTTTTGGCTGTTAGTATTGAGGCAGATATAAATGAATTGGACTCTTATGAGGAGCGTCAACTCTTTTTAGAGGATTTAGGCTTACAAGAAGCCGGAGCTGCTAAGTTAATTCGCTCTGCCTATGCCTTACTCAATCGTCAAACCTATTTCACAGCGGGCGAAAAAGAAGTACGTGCTTGGACGATTCCTATTGGTGCGACAGCACCTCAGGCAGCAGGAGTCATTCATACCGACTTCGAAAAAGGTTTTATCAGAGCCGAAGTGATCAGTTATGCCGATTACGACGCTATGGAATCTGAATCGAAAATAAAAGAAGCAGGTAAGATGAGAATTGAGGGGAAAGAATACACCGTGGCAGACGGTGACGTTATGCATTTTAGATTCAATGTCTAAAGGCTCCAACTAAAAAAACTTCTCAACAACGGCTTGTTGAAATTGTTAATTTCTTCACTCGCAGCAAAGGCTAAGCATCACTCGTATATTTTAACTTAGTAGCCACTTATGGCTCAAGTCACGAACTATACCGAAGACAACATACGCTCCCTTGATTGGAAAGAACACATCAGGATGCGTCCAGGAATGTATATCGGGAAACTAGGAGACGGTTCTTCTCCTGATGACGGTATTTATATTCTCCTAAAAGAAATCCTGGACAACTGTATCGATGAGTTTGTGATGGGCGCAGGAAAAACAATTGAGATTAAGATTGAAGATTCTCAAGTACAAATCCGCGACTACGGCCGTGGAATACCTTTGGGTAAAGTTGTAGACGTTGTTTCTAAGATGAACACTGGAGGGAAATACGACAGTCGCGCCTTTAAAAAATCAGTTGGACTTAATGGGGTAGGGACAAAAGCGGTTAATGCCTTGTCTTCTTCTTTTACAGTAGCTTCCTTTCGAGACCAACAAAGTAAATCTGCTTCTTTCTCGTATGGTGAATTAAAAGAAGAAAGCGAGCTCGTTAAAAGCGCAAAGCGCAAGGGGACGCTGGTTCAATTTGTTCCCGATACCCAAATTTTTAAAAACTACAAGTTTCGATTAGAGTATGTAGAACGCATGCTCAAAAATTATGTTTACCTCAATCCAGGCCTTACCATTGAACTTAATGGAGTCCCTTACAAATCAGAAAATGGCTTAAAAGATCTATTAGAGGATCAAACAACTGATTCGGATCTGCTATATCCAATTATTCATTTAAGAGGAGAGGATATTGAAGTGGCCATGAGTCACAGTAAAACCCAGTACAGCGAAGAGTATCATTCCTTTGTCAACGGACAGAATACGACCCAAGGGGGGACGCATCAAGCCGCATTTAGAGAGGCCGTTGTCAAAACAATTCGGGAACATTTTGGGAAAAATTACGATGCCTCAGATATTCGGAAGTCTATCATCGCAGCGCTGAGTATCAAAGTGATGGAGCCTGTTTTTGAATCCCAGACGAAGACGAAACTCGGTTCTACAGACATGGGGGGTGATTTGCCTACTGTTCGTACCTATATCAATGATTTTATGACGACTCAGTTGGACAACTATCTTCATAAAAATACTGCTGTTGCGGAGGCCATACAACGTAAAATTTTACAAGCAGAAAAAGAGCGTAAAGAACTGTCTGGAATTCGAAAATTAGCCCGTGAAAGAGCTAAAAAGGCAAGTTTACACAACAAAAAATTACGAGACTGCCGGGTGCATTTAGGGGATTTGAAAAAAGACCGGCGACTGGATTCCACTTTATTTATCACAGAAGGAGATTCGGCGAGTGGTTCTATTACCAAATCAAGAGATGTCAATACGCAAGCCGTTTTTAGTTTGCGTGGTAAGCCCTTGAATTCATATGGGATGTCCAAAAAAATCGTGTATGAAAACGAAGAATTCAACCTCTTACAAGCCGCATTAAATATAGAAGAAAGCCTTGAAGATCTTCGCTACAACAATATTGTCATAGCCACTGATGCTGATGTTGACGGGATGCATATTCGTTTGTTATTGATTACTTTTTTCCTACAGTTTTTTCCTGAACTCATAAAAGAAGGGCATCTATTTATACTGCAAACCCCTTTATTCCGGGTTCGAAACAAAAAGCAAACTATCTACTGCTATTCTGAAAAAGAACGAGTAGAGGCTATTGAATTCCTAAAAGGAAAACCAGAAATAACCCGATTCA
>CBFHRX010000024.1:0-27583 GCA_965658355.1 Flavobacteriaceae bacterium
TCTAGGTGTGGGTTCAGAGTTTTCTTTTAGTGTGTCACTAGCTAAAGAGTAGATTTTTCCTTACGTCATTAGATTTTGTAGTTTTGCCCGATGGGCAGTAAAAATAAACTCAAGCGTTTTCGAGAAAATGAAACCTTTTCTCATGTGCTTCAACCAAGCCGGGCTCAGCTCAAGCAAGATGAATTTGAATGGAAGGAGCGTTGGGCTTCTTTTTTTAAAAACGACCGCCCCATTGTATTAGAATTAGGCTGCGGAAAAGGAGAATATACGGTCCATTTAGCAGAAAAATATCCGGAAAAGAATTTTATCGGCATCGATATAAAAGGAGCTCGATTTTGGCGTGGGGCTAAAACGGTACAAGAAAAAAGCATGTCTAATGTCGCTTTTATAAGAGCGCAAATTGAGCTTATTGAAAAACTCTTTGGGAGTCGTGAAGTCAGTGAAATTTGGGTCACTTTTCCAGATCCACAGATAAAGTTTAAAAGGAGTAAACACCGCTTGACCCACCCAGATATGCTAGCGTCATACCAGAATGTATTGATACCCCAAGGCGCCATACATCTTAAAACAGACAGTGAGTTTCTTCATGGATACACACTCGGTATTCTTCACTCTCCAGCCTACACTATCGAATACGCACATCACGATATTTACAACAATCCACATGCTCCTGAGGAGGCCACTGCAGTGCAAACTTTTTACGAGAAAATGTTTCTAGAAGAAGGGAAAGCGATCACTTATTTAAAGTTCCATCACTCGTGAAACACAAGCCCCAAACCCTTTCTTTTTTCCAGCAAGTCTATACAGTAGTACGTCAGATTCCACAAGGGCGTGTTTCTACTTATGGTGCTATAGGGCGTTATCTTGGTGCCCCACAAAGTGCACGAATGGTAGGATGGGCAATGAATGCAGCTCATTCTGATAGTACGATTCCGGCGCATCGTGTTGTCAATAGAGTGGGATTGCTTACAGGAAAACACCATTTCGCAGGATCTAAATTGATGGAGCAATTATTGGAAAATGAAGGGGTGCTTGTTAAAAAAGATCAAGTCCAACATTTTAAAGTAGTTTTTTGGGATCCTACAGAGTATTTAAATCCATGGGAAAACGTACTATAGACTTTGTCATTCTGCTCTAGCACGCCTATATTTGTAGGCCTTTTGGCCGTTGTAATAAGAACGATAGAAGAACACCAAATTCGTGCAGATGAAAATCACCAGAGAACAAATTAAAAGTGCCCTACAGACCTTAAGTGCGCCTGGTGAGGGAGGAAATTTGATAGACAGCGGAGCGGTCACCAATATTCAAATCTTTGGAGACGAAATCGATTTGAATATCAATCTTTCCAATCCCAGTTTACAAGCCCGTAAAAAGCTCGAAGTTAGTATTTTAAAGACGATTCATGAGCAGGTTTATGAAAAGGCGAAAATAAAAATCAACGTTACAGTAACAAAAGCTCCCACCCAAGAACCCATTAAAGGGGAAGAAGTTCCTGGAATAGATTCTATTATTGCGATTTCATCAGGTAAAGGCGGCGTTGGAAAGTCAACAGTGACAGCCAATCTAGCGGTGTCGTTAGCCCAAATGGGATGTAAAGTAGGGGTATTAGACGCCGATATTTACGGCCCTTCAATTCCGATGATGTTCGATATGGAAGGGGCGCGACCCTTATCTGTACAAGTAGACGGGACCTCTAAGATGGAACCGATAGAAAATTATGGGGTCAAGGTTCTTTCCATTGGATTTTTTACCAAACCTGAACAGGCAGTTATCTGGCGTGGCCCAATGGCTACTAAAGCATTGAAACAATTGATTTTTGATGCTGCTTGGGGTGAATTGGACTTCCTACTAATTGACTTACCTCCGGGCACGGGGGACATCCACTTGAGTATTGTTCAGTCCTTACCACTTAACGGAGCTGTTGTAGTAAGTACCCCTCAAAGTGTAGCCCTAGCAGATGCCCGCAAGGGAATTGCCATGTTTCAGCAAGAAAATATTAAAGTACCCATACTAGGGATCGTTGAAAACATGTCGTATTTTTCTCCAGCGGAGCTTCCTGACCATAAATATTATATTTTTGGAGAGCGGGGTGCAGAGTATTTAGCAGCAGACAAAAAAGTACCTTTTTTAGGAGCACTGCCTTTGATACAAAGTGTACGAGAAGCAGCTGATGTAGGAAGACCTGCCGCTTTGCAAAAAGACACTCCCGCCAGAGAAGCGATTGATAAAACAGCTCGAAATATGGTAGAAGAACTTCTCAAGCGAAACGAAACGCTACCTCCCACTAAGGTGGTTGAGATTACGAACATGGTTGGCTGCAGTGCTGTTACAAAAGAATGAGTATGACAAAGACTGAATTAGAAAAAGCCGTACGAGTTGCATTGGACGAAATACGCCCCTTTTTAGAATCCGATGGGGGAGATATTTCCCTTGTGGATATTGTAGACGAGAAATTGGTGAAGGTGCAACTTCACGGAGCATGTGTCGCCTGTTCTGTCAACCAGATGACCCTTAAAACAGGGGTGGAAATGACCATTAAAAAGCACGTCCCTCAAATTGAAGAGGTTATTAGTGTTGAAGATGCTGACCTCGCTTAAGACTTTTGCCTTGGATATTACGATTAGTCTAACAGATCGAGAAGGCGTTCTTCATGAACTCCAAGCTCCCACAGATATGGGAATGAACTTAATGGAGGTATGTAAAGCACATGAATTGCCCGTCGAAGGGACCTGTGGTGGAATGGCTTTATGTGCTTCTTGTCAATGTTATATTCACTCCAATCATTCATTGCCAGAAATTTCGGATGATGAAGAAGCTATGTTGGCAGAGGCTTTTCATGTAAAAGACAACAGCAGGTTGGCTTGTCAGATTCCTATTCACAAAGAATTAGAAGGCTTACAGGCAGAGCTAGCACCTGAAGAATAAATCCCTTTTTTTATAGAGCAGTTTTCTTATTTTTGAACGGAAGTATGAAAGCAGCATTATTTGATTTAGACGGGGTTATCGTGGATACCGCCCAATACCATTTTGAAGCCTGGAAAGGCATTGCAGAAAAACTAAACTACACATTGAGTAAAGAAAAAAACGAAGCTCTAAAGGGCGTGAGTCGTGTAGATTCTTTAAATAGAATTCTTGAATGGGCAGGTACAACCATAGAAGAAAATGTATTTCAGTCGTTTTTGCAGCATAAAAATGAAGCCTATCTAAACTACGTAGAAGTTCTAGGTCCTGGAGATGCGCTTCCAGGTGTTATATCCTTTCTTGAAGAATTAAAGCAAAAAGGAATACCGATTGCTTTGGGCTCTGCAAGTAAAAATGCACGCCCCATCCTGGAACGTTTAAAGATTACTCACTTGTTTGAGGCTATAGTAGACGGTAATGATGTGCGATTTAGCAAGCCCAATCCAGATGTTTTCTTGCAAGGCGCTATGAAATTGGATGTAAAACCAGAAAACTGTGTCGTCTTTGAAGATTCACAAGCGGGAATTGAAGCTGCATTAGCGGCAAAGATGACTCCCATTGCTATAGGCAATGAAGGTGTGCTTACAAATGCAGTTCATTACATTCCGGGTTTTGAAAAGCAAAACTTGGAAACCCTTGCTGTCTTTTTTTAAATTATAGTCAATAAAACCTGCACCCCTGCTAAAATAAAAATGTCTACGTGAAAGATCAGTATTTAGAATTAGACCCTTGGCAAATCATTGAAAAGGAATGGAATCCTGAAAAAGTTACAGCCTCTGAAAGTATTTTTAGTTTGGGGAATGGAGCGATGGGCCAACGTGCCAATTTTGAAGAAAAGTACAGTGGAGATCATTTTCAAGGATCCTATGTTGGAGGGGTTTACTATCCAGATAAGACCAAAGTAGGCTGGTGGAAAAATGGATATCCTGAGTATTTCGCAAAAGTTTTAAATGCACCCAACTGGATAGGGATTGATGTTCAAATAGAAGGTGATTCTCTCGATCTTGCAACTTGTCAAGTTCATCATTTCACCCGAACTTTAGATATGAAATCGGGGGTGTATAGTAGAGAGTTTGACATAACAACCCCGAAAGGTATTCGATTAAAAGTGCTTAGTAAGCGGTTTTTATCCCTGCAAAGGACAGAGGTGGGAGCTATAGAATATTCGGTTACCCCTCTAGAGAAGGAGGTAGCGATTTCGTTTACTTCCTACATAGACGGGGGGATTAAGAATCAAGACACGAATTGGGATGATCCCTTTTGGGAAGTAGTAGACCAGAAAGCATCACGTTCTGCTTCAGTACTTTTGAATCGCACCTATAAAACAGCTTTTGGGGTAGGGACCTATATGGCGAACTCCTTATCTGTAGATGCTACGACAGTAATTTCTGACGCTATTATTACAGAAAAACCAAACAGAATTTCGGAAACCTTTACACATACTACAGCCAAGGGGAGCACAGCAACCCTTTTTAAAACAGGGGGGTATGTATCGACACTTAATCATAAAGAGTCCCAGCTCTTTTCAGTGGCAGCAAAGATTGCAGAAGAAGCACAATCTATTGGCTTTGAGGTTCTATTAGGGGAACAGCAAGAAGCCTGGAAACAGATTTGGGATATGGCCGATATCAAAATAGAGGGAGATATTGCTTCGCAGCAAGCCATACGCTTTAATATTTTTCAATTGAATCAAACGTATAATGGTGCTGACGCTCGATTGAATATTGGTCCCAAAGGATTTACAGGCGAAAAATACGGAGGAAGCACCTATTGGGATACGGAGGCCTATTGCCTTCCTTTTTACATGGCGACCAAGCCCCAATCCGTTGCGCGAAACTTACTGAAGTATCGCTATCAGCAATTGGATAAGGCTATTGAAAATGCTGAAAAGCTCGGCTTTAGTAATGGCGCAGCCCTCTATCCAATGGTCACGATGAATGGGGAAGAATGTCATAACGAATGGGAAATTACGTTTGAAGAAATACATCGTAATGGTGCGATAGCATTTGCTATTTTCAATTATGCTCGGTATACAGCCGATTGGGATTATATTCCTGAAATGGGCTTGGAGGTGCTTATTGGTATCGCTCGCTTTTGGGTGCAGCGCCTAAGTTGGTCTTCAGAAAAAGAAAAGTATGTAATGCTCGGTGTTACCGGACCAAATGAATATGAAAATAATATTAACAATAACTGGTATACAAACTACCTGGCACAATGGTGTTTGCAATACACTTCTTCTCAAGTTTCAGAAGTAGCGACAAAAGCTCCCAAAGACTATGTTCGAATTGTATCCAAGACAGCACTTAAGGAAGAGGAGATCCAGCAATGGGAGAAAATAGGGAAGGAGATCTATTTTCCACGATCAGAAAAACATAACATTTTCTTACAGCAAGACGGCTTTTTAGACAAAGAAATGATTCCAGTAAATGAATTAGATCCTGCAGAGCGACCTCTGAATCAGTGCTGGTCTTGGGATCGTATTTTACGATCTCCCTATATCAAACAGGCTGACACACTTCAAGGGTTTTATCTTTTTGAAGATCATTTTACAAAAGAGGAATTACAAAAGCATTATCTGTTTTACGAACCCTTTACCGTACACGAATCGTCGTTATCCCCCTGTATTCATTCCATCTTAGCGGCTCGATTAGACCGTATGGAGGAAGCCTATGCTTTCTATTTACGCACCTCCCGTTTGGACTTAGACGACTATAATAAGGAAGTACACGAAGGGCTGCATATTACTTCTATGGCAGGAACATGGATGAGTGTTGTCGAGGGCTTTGGGGGACTTCGCATGGCAAACGATCAACTTTCCTTGATGCCCAAGTTGCCCGAAAAGTGGGATTCATTTAGCTTTAAAATACTTTTTAGAGGGGCCATTTTAGAAGTGTATACACACAAAAGCAAAACAGAATTAATTTGGAATGGCGAAAAGCCTCTTTCGCTATTTTTAAACGGAGTAGAAACGACAGTTTCTCGTTAACTATTTATAGAATAAACACGTACGCATGAAAAAAATAATATTGATACTTGGTGTACTAAGCCTTGTAGGATGCCAACCAACACAACAAGAAGCACGTAAACCTATTGTTTTTGATCCGATTACGGAACAAGATATTTCACAGGCAGTATTGTACGAGGCCAATATTCGCCAATATTCAAATGAGGGAACTTTTAATGCCTTTGCAAAAGATCTCCCCATATTGAAGGAAATGGGTGTTAAGATTTTATGGATGATGCCCATAAATCCAATTTCTACGACAAAAAGTAAAGGCCCTTTAGGCAGTTATTATGCCGTCTCTAGTTACGATAAAGTAAACCCTGAGTTTGGAACCTTAGATGATTTTAAAGCTTTGGTTCGTAAAGCACACGAATTGGGAATGTTTGTGATTTTAGATTGGGTTCCTGGCCATACAGGTTGGGATCATGAGTGGATTGAAAGCAATCCTGATTTTTATTTGAAAAACGATGCTGGAGAAATTATAGACCCTATCAATCCATTTACAGGAGAGTCTTTTGGCTGGACCGATGTAGCAGACTTGAATTATGACAATCAAGACATGCAAGAGGCGATGCGTCAAGCGATGCTTTACTGGGTTCGTGAATGTGATATTGACGGCTACCGCATTGATCAAGCCTATGCGGTGCCACAAGACTATTACGAGACTACTTTTGCAGCGCTTTCAAAAATAAAGCCTGTTTTCTTACTTGCCGAAACAGATGTCAATCATCCAGGAGGAATCGAATTGGTTCGTAAATTCGATGCTACTTATGATTGGCCAGGGCACGGTTTGAGTAAGGAAATCGCACAAGGAACGAAAAGTATGTCGGATTGGGTCCGTCATATAAACCAAACACAAAGCATTTACGGAAAAGAAAATATTTTGGTGAATTTTGTCTCCAATCACGATGAAAATTCATGGAATGGCTCCGTTGCAGAAAGTTATGGAGATGCGGCAGCCGTTATGACGGCACTTCAATATATGAGTCCAGGAATGCCTTTAATTTATTCCGGTCAAGAATATGACTTAAACAAGCGTTTGTTGTTTTTTGAAAAAGACAGCTTTCCAAAAGTAGCAGGCGAGACAATGCAGCTCTTGAAAGGATTGGGGCAACTCAAAAATAAATTACCCGTTTTAGCAGCTGGGAGTCAGCAAGGAGCCTTTCGATTTATCGATAGCGAACGGTCGATTTACCAAAAGTCCCCTACTAACGATGTATTGGTTTTAGAGCGTAATCACCAAGGGGATACGCTTTTGTTTGTAGCGAATTTAAAGGATACACATGCCCAATACACCATGCCTTACAATACTCGTCTTCATCGTTATCCTGATAATAAAATCAAAAGACTTTCCTCTTCTTATCAATACGACATGAAGCCATGGGAGTTTTGGATTTTATCCAATAAAAAGCTACCGACAACAGTGGCAAGATAAACCTTGGTTTTGGGTTTGGCGGTTGTTTCCCAATGTGCGATTTATGATTTAGTAGGGCATTTCTAAAATCGGAAAAATCAATACATTGGTGGTATGAAATATTATGTACTTTTTGCGATTTCCATGTTGAGTTTTTCCAGTTGTACCGATTCCTATAGTCCTTTGATTATAGGCCACAGAGGAGCCCGAGGGCACATTGCCGAAAACACCTTGCCATCCATTCAAAAAGCACTTGATTTGGGAGTTGACGGCGTTGAGATTGATATTTTTCGTTGCGCAAGTGGTGAATTGGTAGTATTTCACGACGCGACTTTAGAGGCATTAACCGACACCCAAGGATATATCGAGCAATTTTCATTGGATAGCTTGCGAAAAGTATCTGTTTTAGGGGGCTATCAAATCCCGACCCTCGAAGAAGTATTGGATCTTATCGATGGAAAAGTATTCTTGAATATTGAGCTAAAGGGAGGGCAAACAGCTCTTTTGACACATGTGCTATTGAAAACTTATTTTGAAAAATCAGGAAGTAGCTGGAGGTCGGATAAAATTTTGATTTCCAGTTTTAATTGGGAAGAATTAGAAGCGTTTTATAAAGTGAATACAGAGGTTCCAATTGCTATCTTAACAGAGGATGATCCTTTAGATGCGGTCGCGATTGGAAAGCAATTAAAAGCGGTCGCAATTAATCCAAATTATAAATCTTTAAACCCTAGTCTTGTGAAAAAGTTGCAGCAAGAAGGATTTGCAGTATACCCTTGGACAGTAAACGAACCCGCGGCAATAGAAGAGATGAAAACCTTTCGAGTAGATGGAATTATCACCGACTACCCAGAGCGGATTTCCCTATCAAATTAGTTTAGGTTTCCTTTTTGGATAGGATTCTTTGATGCGTCCAAGAAATGATTAGGCCGGCAAATCCATAATACAGAAGCGACCAGGCAGCGTCTAAGAGGAATGCTGATGAGGTGCTGATTTCATAAGTTCCAAATCCTACCACCCCCATTCCCAAGCCAACAAAAACCCCCATACAAAGGCCAAACTGAACCCCACTATAGGCTGCTCTTTTTCCGTTCGTAAAAGTGCTGTAGAGATAGGACATTACAAAGGCTTGTATAAAACAGCCGATAGCAATTAAAGACAAATTCATCCGCATAGGAATCAGTACCAGCATATTGCTTTCAAAAAAATCGGCAGCAATCAGGGCGTAAAAAATCCAGCCAAAAAAATAAAGGAAAAAGGCAGCAAGGAGCGCTCCTATAAAAATGTGCTTTTTGAACATAAGAAGTAGGGTTTTAGGATGTTTTAAAATACAAAATGAGGAGTAAAACACCTTAGAAGCAGTATTTAATGAAGCGTAAACTAAGTGTAAAAACCATATCTTTACGGCTATGAACAGTACGTTTAAGGGGGACCCAATTGATCTTCTTCCCAGTGGGAAACAAAGTTGGCAAGCACCTAGTAATATAGCGCTGATAAAATATTGGGGAAAATACGGAACCCAACTTCCAAAAAATACATCCTTAAGTTTTACGTTGCAAAACAGTCGAACGACTACAGAAATTTCCTACGAGCCTCTTCTTAAAAAGGGCGATAAGGTTTCTTTTGAGTTTCTTTTTGAAGGGAAGGTTAAGTCCGATTTTCATCCGAAGCTGGAACAATTTTTCACTCGGATTCTACCCTATCAACCTTTTCTAAAAGGCTTACATCTTCAGATTTCGAGTAGTAATTCGTTCCCTCATAGTAGTGGAATCGCGAGTTCAGCCTCGGCCTATGCTGCGCTTTCAGCTTGTTTGGTGGCTGTTGAAGCCAGTTGTTTCCCAGAGAAACCAGCAGCCTACTGGAATCAGAAAATGTCTTTTTTGGCACGCCTCGGTTCTGGCAGTGCTGCCCGATCAATATCAGGCCCCCTGATGCTTTGGGGGTCACATACTGCTTTCCCCGAAAGCTCAAATGAGTATGCCATTCCATTTCAGGACACACTGCATGCCTGTTTTCATGATTTTCAGGATTGTATTTTATTGGTCGACAAGGGGCAGAAAAAAGTAAGCAGCACCCTTGGTCATGGTTTGATGGAAAATCATGCGTATGCTGCTGCTCGATTTGAGCAAGCACAGCAGAATACCGAAAAATTAGCAACCGCTCTCGTCAGTGGTGATCTTACTGCTTTTATCCAAATAGTAGAATCTGAAGCTTTGACATTGCACGCGATGATGCAAACTTCAAACCCCTACTTTATTTTAATGCGACCCAACACACTACATATTATTGAGGCCATCTGGTCGTTCCGAGAAGTTACAGATGTGCCTCTTTGTTTTACGCTGGATGCAGGTGCCAACGTACATCTTTTGTACCCCAAACAAGAAAGTAAAAAAGTCCTCGATTTTATTCAGTCTGAGTTAGTAAGCTATTGTCAAGCAGGTGAATATATTTTGGATTGCGTTGGACAAGGGGCAAAAAAGAGCTAACTTGCCCATGCTATGAAAGGTCCATTATTTTACGCTAAAATTCTTCTTTTCGGAGAATACGGCATCATTAAAGACTCCAAAGGTCTCTCCATTCCGTACAATCATTACAAAGGAGGACTTCAAATCCCCGAGTCTCCCACAGAAGCCCAACTCGTTTCAAATGGGCACTTGCGGAAGTTTGCCACTCATCTTAAAACACTCGACCCTCAGTTAGTTCGTTTTGATTGGGAACGTTTTGATGCTGATCTCGATCAAAATATGGCTTTTGAAAGCAGTATCCCTCAGGGATACGGCATTGGAAGTAGTGGCGCCCTTGTCGCTTCTGTTTATGAGAAATACGCTCAAGATCGAATTACAGTTCTAGAAAATCTAACGGCCGAAAAATTGGATTCCCTAAAGAAGATTTTTGCAGCAATGGAATCTCATTTCCACGGAAAGTCTTCTGGCTTAGATCCTCTTAATAGTTATTTAAGTATTCCCATTCTTATTTCTTCTTCAAAAAGAGTAGAGACTACGGGTTTACCTTCACAAAATCCAAATGGCAAAGGAGCCGTTTTTTTGATAGACAGTGGGCAGACAGGTGAAACAGCCCCTATGGTAGAACTTTTCATGGAGAATATGAAGCAAGAGCCTTTTAGTCGTATGATGAAAGAGCAGTTTATCAAATACACTGATAATTGTGTTGATGCCTTTCTCAAAGGGAATTTTAAAACCTTATATAGTGAAGTAAAGCAACTCTCTTCCCTAGTACTTCAAAATTTTAGCCCGATGATACCGCAGCAGTTTAAGGGACTTTGGGAAAAAGGAATAGAAACCAATAGTTATTATCTTAAACTATGTGGCTCTGGTGGTGGCGGGTATATTCTAGGCTTTACCGAAGACTTGGAAAAAGCCAAAAAGGAATTAGAGGGGTATTCATTACAAGTAGTTTACAATTTTTAACTCATGAGGGCGAAGCCTATTCGTCACCGATTTTGGATCAAGCTCCTCGGTACCTTTAGTCTGGTTAGAGGATTCAATATTTTGACCCTTGCCCTTACGCAATACCTGATTGCCTATTATATAATTGCACCAGGGGTCTCACTTCAAGAAGTGCTCTATGATCTTCATTTATTTTGTTTGATCTTGGCTTCTTCCTTGATCGCCTCAGCAGGCTATATTCTCAATAATTTCTTTGATTCAGGAAAAGATCAAATCAACAGGCCAAAGACCTATATGCTTCGGCATCTGCTGTCACAGCAAGAACAGTTGACCCTCTTTTTTTTATTAAATCTAATCGCGATAATAGTAGCAGCGGCTGTTTCTTTTAAAGCCGTCCTCTTTTTTGGGGGCTATAGTTTGGCGATTTATGCCTATAGTGTTTTTCTTAAGCGTTTGTATTGGACCAGTAATTTAGGGGCTGCTTTTTTGATTCTGCTTCCTTTTTATGTTATTGCACAATATTATAACAATAGTGATGCTGTTCTCTACACTTATGCAGCTTATTTGTATTTACTCCTCCTTTGCCGAGATCTTATCAAAGACCTGCAAAACTTTAAGGGGGATTATGCCCAACGCTACAAGACCCTCCCTATTGTATTCGGACAGCGACTTACCAAAGGGGTCATAAGCTTAGTCCTGATTTTGGCGCTCATCCCATTGTATTTTCTTTTGCAACAGCCCTTGGGCAAGCTGCGGTTCTATTTCTACCTTTCGTATCCAAGTTTATGGGTCTTGCTTGGTGTTTTATGGGCGGTCTCGTCACAAAAGGCGTATCTTTGGCTGCACAATTGCATTAAAATAATCCTTTTTATAGGAGTACTCAGCATATACTGGATCAACAAATGAGACCCAACAAACCGAATCGAAAATTCACAAGCAAGCCTCAAAGAAAAAGCCCACAAGAGGCTAAAGAATACGGCGGGGTTCGCCTTAATAAACTTTTAGCAAATGCAGGGATTTGTTCTCGTAGAGAGGCGGATGAATTGATTGCCACTGGCATGGTTCAGGTGAACGGAAAGGTGGTGGTGGAAATGGGCTATAAAGTGCAAGCCAAAGACGATGTTCGCTATGATGGACAACGAATTCTAGGGCAAAAACCGGTTTATATTCTGCTGAACAAACCCAAAGGTTTTGTAGCCACCTCTCAAGGAGGCGGTGTCAAAAAATCGGTACAAGAGCTTATTCAAACGGCAGCCCCCTTTAATGTTCCCCCTATGGGCGATATGGGCCGCCCCATGACTGGGCTTCTTTTTTTTACCAACGACAGTAAATTGCGGGCCAAAATCAACCACTCAAAAAAAGGGGTGGAAATGGTCTTTAAGATTGTATTGGACAAGGCCTTGAAAGCAGAAGACATAAGCAAACTTCAACAGCCGCAAAATATTTATGGGGATAGCTTTCAACTCACAAAAGTAGCACTCGTTCAAGGTGGAACAAAAAGAGAAATTGGGGTAGAAGCCCTCAATATTAGCCCCAGTGTTTTGCGAAAAATAATTGAGAAATTCGGTTATAAAGTACAGCAAATGGATCGTGTGATCTGGGCTGGTTTAACCAAAAAAGACCTGAGTAGAGGACGCTGGCGACATCTTAGCACTCAAGAAATCAACCGTCTACAGATGCTTTAAAGGAGGTTTTTTTTAGTAGTTCCCAAGCCAGTAAACCATAAACAGGTACATACTCTATCCAAGGCAACCATACAGGTTCTACAAAGTTGGGATCGGCATAGGTGACATAACTGAGCAATACGGTTCCCGACCAAAGAATAGCATAGCGATAGGGAGTCAATACACTTAAGAAGACGAGATGAATAAGATACCATGGGTGAACGGTCGTGGCGGTCATATAATAGAGGCTCATCAAGCCTAAAGCCCTTGTCCAGATTTGATGGTTTTTTTCTCGTTGTGGCCACATGGAAAATAATGCCACCATAGCCGTTAACACCCAAGGGGTAATTTTGCCTAATTTTCGAATGATGTTATAGCCTTTCTCATAGTAGCCCCATTCTCTAATTAGATAGTAGATGCTAGCATTAAATTCAAAATTTGAAAACCACAACCGAAGGCTTTCCAAAAAATGATAGCCGTATTCGATCGAAAAATACGGAGCCCAAAAGAGGAGACTCCACAATCCTCCATAGCCAACTAAAAGCCCTTTTTCTTTCCAGTTCAAAGAAGGTACTAAAATGGGTAGCCATAGTAAAGGAAGAAGCTTGAGTGCTACTCCTAATGCAAAAAAACCTCCACTGGATCGCCATTTTTTTTGAAGATAAAACCAAATACCCCAAGCAGTAGCTGCTAACATCAGGCCTTCACCATGAAGATTCCAGCTTCCTTCTAGTACTAAAAGGGGGTTTAAAAAATAGAATAGGGCATAGTGAAGAGGCAAGCGGAGGTGATTTAAAATTTTCCGCAATGCCACAAAAGTGACGATATCGCCACCGATTAAAAAGCTTCTCAAAACTGCAATTTGAATACCCAAATTGGTGCCTCCTAGCTTAGCACTAAGATAATAGAGCCACTGACTAGCGGGGGGGTAATTGGAATAGTGTTGCTGACTCAGAGACCCCATGCCTTCTAACAGCCGCTGATACAAAGGACCTGTTCTACTCTCTATTAACTCAAAAGGTTTAAAAGCATAAGGATTTATTCCCTCTGTTTGCAGCTGTCCATCCCACAGAAAACGGTAAAAATCTTGCGATAATTCGGGAAGGCTATCCCAAAAAATAAGCCGTATTCCTATTCCTGTAAAAAGGGCTGTATAAAAAGGGAGCGGTTGTCGAATAAGACAATAATACCCAATAAAAGCGACACAACAGCAACTGAAAAGAGCCATGCTGTCGGTTCTCTCAACCACTAGAACAGCATACCAATACGCCACAGTACTCATTAGGATACCGAATAGGAAAAAGATGTTTTGACGAAGAATATTAAGCACGGGCTCGGATCGATTGTACAATGATATAGCTAAATCCAAAAAAGAGCATACAGTGAAAGGGGAGGAGCCCTATGTCACCTTCTTTCCCTACCGTAAAGGCACTGTAGATTCCAAATAAAAAGTACAGGGCAAATAGAGATTCCCACAGTACATTAATGGATATATTTTGTGCTATGTACTTGTTGTTTTTCCAGCTGTCGTTGTTGCGAATAACATTAAACTTTGGGGTCCTGACAAAACCTGATTTGATTCCAATATGCCCTTCTAAAATGGCAAGACTATTGTGAACAGACAAGCCCATCGCAAGGGCGTAAAATAAGGTAAACCGTTTGATGTACTTGATAAACCCCCTCCAGCCACTACTGTAGCGTTTTTGATACATCTGCCAATAACCGACCAGAAAAAAGAGGGTAGAGATAAAAAACAAAGAAATGAACTGGAAATAGTTTTGAAAGCCTGGCCAGTATGCTTTTATGTAGAGCATAGGGACACTGAGTACGGCTACTGTTAGTACTCCTAAGAACATTGTGCTACTGAGTAAATGAATACTTGCATGGCATTTTGTAGCAAATGAAAGCTGTGGGTGTTGCCACACTTTCCGAATCAACTTCTGAAAATTTTCGGCCCCCCCTTTGTTCCATCGAAACTGTTGGGTACGAACGGCATCCATAGTGATGGGTAATTCCGCTGGGGTTTCTACTTCGTCTAGGTAGAGAAATTCCCATTCTTTTAATTGAGCTCGAAAACTGAGGTCCATGTCTTCGGTGATCGTATCTCCCTGCCAGTTGCCTGCATCTAGGATGCATTCTTTGCGCCACAGTCCGGCGGTACCATTGAAATTGATAAAGTGTCCTTGACTATTGCGTCCCCCTTGTTCGAGGGTAAAATGAGCATCCAGCGCAAAAGCCTGCATTTTGGTGAGTAATGAATAGTTTTTGTTGAGATGGGTCCATCTCGTTTGTACGACCCCAATTTTCTCTCCTTTAAAGTAGGGTACCGTTTTTAATAGCCAATCGCTAGGAGGTAAAAAATCGGCATCAAAAATTGCTATATAACTCCCTTTAGCTTTTGCCAGACCTTCTTTTAAGGCTCCTGCCTTAAAGCCCTTTCTATTTTTTCGATGGTAGTGGTGGATGTCAACCCCTTGTTTTTGATAGTCTCCTACTAAGCGTGCATTTAAGGCTACAGATTCATCTGTAGAATCATCCAGAAGTTGGATTTCCAATCTGTCTTTGGGATACTCCAAAGCGGTGACGGCTTTTAGTAAGCGCTCCATCACGTAGAGTTCATTATAGACTGGAAGTTGGAGGGTTATAAAAGGGTAGGGATCTCCGGCTTTAAAATCCCACTGCTCTCTTCGGCAAGGATATTTCTGCGAGCGGTAGAAATTCCAAGCCAGCACAGCCTGTGTTAGACTGTAGAGAAAGAGTAGGAATAAGGCCATTGTATATAGTATAACGACAGCCCAGGAGAGCCCCAGTACAAACGCATTCCAATTCATAAATCTTTAAAAATAATACTTAACGATCCAACCGATTATCTTAATGCCGGCAAAGATAGTGCCTTTCACGGTACCTGAAACTTTAGATTGCCCGATGCGTCTGCGGTAGCGAACCTCAATTTCTTTATAAGGGATCTTATGCCGCAATACTTTAAGTTGCATTTCGACAGTCCAGCCATAAGTTTTATCGACCATTTTCAATTCTTGTAAGCGATTCCAGCGTATGGCTCTAAAGGGTCCAAGATCGGTAAATGTGCTACCGTATAGCCAACGCATAAGGGTACAGGCTAGGGCGTTTCCAAAGCGTTGTTGTGGAGTTAAAGAGCCTTTTTCACGTCCTTTGGCTGAACGTGCGCCTACAACAAAATCAACCGAACCCATACGAATAGGGGTTGTTAAAAGGGGCAATTCTTCGGGGTAATCAGAATAATCACCATCTAAGAAAACCACGATATCTGGGGGGTCTTTGGCAAGATATTTCAAGGCTTTTAGACAGGCATATCCATACCCTTTTCGGGCTTCAGTAAGCACGGTAGCACCTCCTTCCCTTGCAACAGTAGCGGTTGTATCTGTAGAGGCATTATCAGTAACTACCGTTTCGTTTACAGTATCAGGCAAGGCGGCAAGGACTTTACCGATAGAGGCAGCTTCGTTGTAAGCAGGTATGACAACGGCAATTTTACAATCAGCGGGCATGAATAGAATCCATTAAGTTACCAAGCGGATAGTCTGGGGTTTCGGTTCTGTTGTTAGGATTTCCATTTTCTAATTTGAGGACCCCTCGTGGACATACTTCGGAACAGATGCCGCAACCCACACAGGAGGAACGAACAATATTTTGACCTTTTTGTGCATAACTCCGCACATCGATTCCCATTTCACAATAGGTAGAACAGTTGCCACAAGAAATACACTGCCCCCCGTTGGTGCTTATTCGAAAGCGAGACAACAAACGTTGCTGCAAGCCTAAAATTGCGGCCATTGGACACCCAAATCGGCACCAGACACGACTTCCTAACAAGGGATAAAAGCCGACTCCCAGTACACCTGAAAAAGAGGCGCCAATCCAAAAGCCATACCATTTACGAAGTGTATAGCTTGATACTCCCAGTAAATGACGGTCTCCAGAAAAGAGTTGGATACTCAAAATCCCAATGATGAGAATTCCGATAGTGATCATTGCATACCGGCTGTCTTTATTGAGTTCTTTTCGTTTCCAAATCCAGATAGCCACCAAAAGTGAAGTTAAAAAGACGATCGCCCCAATAGTAAAGGCTTCCCGACTTATTCCGGTAGGGTTTTGGGAAGAGCCGAGTAAACTCCAGAATACAGCAAGGGTCGTGAGCGTAATAAAAACAAGCACAGCGTGAATCATCCAGCGCTCAAGCTTCCATACACTTATTTTAGTGCTGGAAAGCTGTCGAAAGGGATCGCCAGCAGTTTCAGCCAAAGCACCACAACCACATACCCAAGAGCAATACCAGCGTTTGCCGTAGCGGTATGTGAGTACAGGTGAGATGATAAAAATCATTGCCAGTCCCATCCCCAAAGTAAATACCCCTAATGAACCACCATTGAGCATGTTTTTTAGGTGCCAGTCTTCAAAAAAATAGTAATTCAGGGGCCACATATTTTTAAAATCTTTTGCAAAATAGGGGGTGTCAGGATGCAAGAGACTTAGCAATTCGGGTAGTAAAAAGGCAAAACCCAATTGAAAGAAGACTGCAGTAGCAGTTCGAATCAGCTGGTATCTACTGTGGCGGTATTTGTACATGAACTTAATCCCAAAAAGAAGAATTGCTAGGGTGTACAGTGTTCCGTATAAAAACCACTGACTGGCAGGGTTTCCATTTAGCAGTTTGCTTAGGGGGTCAAAAAGGGCCACCAAGCCTACGCTCTTTCCTTCAGCGTTATAGCCCAGCCATTGAGGAAAGAAGTATAAGGCAATATAAAATGCAGTAAGCAGCACACCCACTGACCAGCCCCATAAACCTCGTGCGCTCACACTCTTCTGAAAAACACTATTATTTTTGAGGCCTGGTAAACTCCCGTGGTAGTGGCCATAGCTATAGCCAATAACCCCAGTGCTTATGAGTCCTAGACTTGACACTAGCTGCCAGACTGTTGTTGAATTGTTTTGAAATAGGGGTGCAAAAAGGAGCGCTATTCCACTCCATCCAAGCAGACTGTAGAAAAGTTTATTTCGGAAGAGGTTTGTTGAAATCATCAACTGCTTATTTGAGAATTAAATGAGATTTGAATCTTAGGGGAGGAGTCAATAGAAAATTCCGGATCGAAATTGGCTTTGGGCAAACTCTCGATGACTTCTTTGACTTTTTTCCCTTCTCGTATCCACTGTTCAAAGATTTGGTGTCGCAGGCGTATTCCCAAACTACTGACTCCCAAAAGCGTTTCGTTTTCTGCTGCAAAGGCAAAGCGGATCAATTTATTTTCACTTGGATGTTGCCAATACCATTGCTTTTCTTTTTTGGGATCGGCTTGTGTACTTACTTGACCGTAGGTTTGGTACTCGATATCAAAAAATTTAGCGGAGTTAAACCAGATACCAGGTTGGTAGGCAGTTTTGATTCCGGTGAGGGTCTGTGCTAAGGTTTCACCCATGATACGCCCCGTGTACCAGACGGCCTCAATGGGTTTACGGCTAGGTAACGGTTCTTGTTGTTCGGCACAGTCTCCAATGGCGTAAACATGTGGTAAGTTGGTTTCCAAATAGCGATTCACCAAAATTCCACGCTTGCATTCAAGAGCACTGTCTTTGAGAAAATCAATATTCGGACGAACACCCGTGGTTAATCCTACATATTGACAACTAATTCTTTCCCCCTCAGTAGTGACCACAGCGATGGCATTTCCGTCTGTATCTGTTTCGATACGATCCAATTCTGTAGACAGACGTAAATCTACTCCATGTGCTAGGATGTGTTGGTCGAGCATAGCTGCTTCTTCGGCGGGGAGAACCCTATTCCAAAAACTGCTTTCCCGAACGAGAAAAGTCACCTTTTTCTTACGACTCATCAGCATTTCGGCCAATTCAATACCAATCAAACCGCCCCCAACGATGACAGCCTTATCAATTTCAGGAGTCCAGGCTTCTAACTGTTCAAGGTCCTGTTTGTGATACAAACCTTGGACGCGTCGGGCATCTTGTCCAGGCCAACCCAAGTGATTGGGGCGAGAACCAACAGCCCAAACCAAATTGGCATATCGAATGGCATTGCCATTATCAAGGAATATTTTGTGCTCTCCGGGATCAAAATGACTAACGCGAGCTTGGATCAATTCGATTTCATTTTCTGCCCAAAAATGAGGCTCGTAGGCTTGGGTGTGTTCAAATTTCATATGCCCCATATAGACATACATTAAGGCGGTGCGTGAAAAGAAATAGGGGTGTTCTTCTGATACTATTACGATGGGGTTCTTACTCTTTTTTCGATACTGGCGCGCCAAGGTAGTTCCGGCAATACCATTCCCTACAATCACCAATGGATTTAACCCTTTCATACACGATTAAAGGTAGCTAATTTTTGGAAGTAGGAAGAAGTAATTGTATCTTATATATCCCAAATCTTATTACTATGTACACCCTACTTATGGTCATTTTTATATTGGCTTGTGTCCGCCTGCTTTATTATTTTTTTCAAAAAGTTAAAACTGAGGGTACTGATCTTTTTTCAGGTATTTTGAACTTACTGATTTACCTCATTTTCTGTGCTTTGATTTACCTGGCTGTTTTCACGCCTTATTATCTTATACTTGATAATTAAGATATCCATCGCTGGTAGACACGATAGAGAGTTTGTGGGCTCGCTCCCCAGTAATGCATGAAATGGAGAAACCTAAAATAGCTAAAGGTTTTGATAATTCCATTCTCTGTAAATTTTCTTGAAGAGGTTTTTAGCGCTTCTTTGAAGATAGTAATAGGGGCTTTTGACAGCAGTTTTTGTAGTAAGTCTAGGTCTTCACAGACCGTGTATTTTTCATCAAAGCCACCTACAGTTTCAAAGAGTCTCTTCGTAACCAATAAGCCTTGATCACCACCACGAAAGAGAAGGTGCTTCCAGCGGCTGCCATAAGCTGCCATATGGAATAGGCAATGTGAATGGTCAAAGGTCAATCGAAAGCAGGCCAGTGGAATTTGTTTTGCTATCGCGTCTAAAAGAAGTTGCCATCCGCGTGTTGAGAGTTCACTGTCGGCATGGAGAAAAAATAAATAGTCTGCTTGCGCTTGTGCGGCCCCAACATTTTGCTGCCAAGCTCTTCCTGCTTTTGTTTGAATTAGTTTTAGGCAAGTTTGTTCCTTTATGTAGTCAACGCTCCCATCAGTACTGCCTCCATCTACAAGCCAATATTCTATCCTTGAATTTTGGGGAAGTTGTGCTGTAAGCTTAGGCAAACATTCCCTTTCATTTTTGATGGGAATCACAACTGAGAGTAACGGCTTATTCATTGAGCGTCCAGTCGTAAGGCAAATAGCGAATGCTGACGTCTGTATTCAACGGTATTGGGCTGTATCTAGAAATAAAAGCCAGTTTCTCTTTTTTAAATCCAAAATCTTGAATAAACCAAAGCAGGATTTTCGACAGTCGGACTTTGTCGTCTTCGAATCTATTTTTGGTAGGATCTTGAAAGAACTTTCGGGTTACAGTTTCCAGTTGGTATTCGAGTTTTGCTCCTTTGAATGCTTCTCTGTAGAGATTGGGGCAGGAGGTAGAAGCACAATTGATTGCAAAATGAATCCGTTTTTCGTCAAGCTTACGCAAGATTTTATGTTCGATGTCGTTGAGGGAGTAGGTTTCTCCTCCGGCGGTAAAAACAGCCAAAGACCAGCGCCTGGGGATTTCCTTTATGCTTTTAAGGGGATAGTGATCGAGGATCAATTGAACGGTTAAGGCATTGTAAGCATTGATCCAATAGGCGAGTAAATCGTTTTTCTGCCAGTTGGCTTTAGGGGGATTTTCTGCTAATACATTGATATAATTATCGAGTACTCTTCGTTCGTTTTTCCAAGCTTTGTAATTGACTTTTCCGTCTTTAGAAACAAATTCTGTCAACTGTGATTCCCAAAGATCGTGAATACTTTTGCCCTGAGCATGGAGGGTACAAATCCCCATAACCAGTAGCATTACCCTTATGCGAATATTAGCAGCAGCCCCCACCATCGTAATGAAATGTAGATTCTGAAATAAAGAGATCGTCACGTCCTAATGCACTAAGATTAGAAGCTGTTTTATCGCAAACAGCTAAAGGCTGATTGGGTAATAATACATGACCATTATGATCGTCATAATAGTCTTGATTTCCAAAATAGAGCGCACTTTTACCCGTAAAAATACAAGGCCCGTCTTCTGGCATAGGATCTTTGATGGCACAGACTTCCACACTTTCGATATAGATTCGTTTGTCAGTTGGATAGTGACGGGGATCTAAAATACGGTAGGGACGACGGGCGCGTACTTCTAGGGTTCCAAAACCAACATCTGCGAGCAACTGAAGGTAGTCATTCAACGGAATGGAACCAGACAGACATAGGGCCCGAAGTCGGTCGTCGTTGCGTAGGCTTTCGTTCATCTCTTGCTCGCAGGTAGGGTCACTCATAACCAAGCGCCCATGCGGTTTTAACACCCGGTACATCTCTTGAAGCGCTTGTTTAAGTTCTTCTTGTTTAAAGATGTTAAAGAGGCAATTTTGAGCTGCCACATCGATACTGCTATCGGCAACGGGAAGTTGCAGCGCATCTCCTTTTTTTAAGCTTACAAAAGCAGGGTCAAACCAGTCGTTTTCTTCCGCCGCAATTTTAAAGTTATTGTGACTAGCAGTCAGCATTTCATCAACTACATCAATTCCAATAACTCCCTCTTTTTGACGGGAGAAATAGGAAAACTGCAACAGTTCCATCCCTCCACCTACTCCTACGTATAGGATTTTTGGATCGTTGACAAGGTCTCTTGGATGGACGGTACTTCCACACCCATAATTCATCTCTTGCATGATGGTAGGGATTTTCAATCCTGGAAATTGCCAAATAGGGGTAGTAGTGCAGCAAAGTCCTACATCGGGTGTCAAGGCTGCTTGTTTGTATACGTCTTGAGTAGTTTCTAAATAGCTCATTTTTTTGGAAAGGTTTGAAGCCAGGCTTTTAGCAGGGATAGAAGTTTTTCTTCGCCTCGCTTTGCTTGTTTAAAGATATCTGAAATGTCAATAGGAGCCAAATTATCAGGATCGCATACGTCGGTAAGGACAGCACAGGCAAGCACCTCCATCTCCAATTGTCGGGCTACTATGACTTCGGGAACGGTAGACATACCTACGGCATCAGCACCAATGGTTTTGAGGTAGCGATATTCGGCTGCTGTTTCTAACTGTGGTCCTACTACAGCAGCATAGACACCTTGATGCAGGGGAATGTTATATTCTTGGGCCAAGCGTTCGAATTCTACTCGCCAGCGAAGGGAGTAAGGTTGGCTCATGTCTACAAAACGAGGACCGAGTTCTGCTATGCCATCTTCTGCTAGCGGGGAACCGCCTTGTAAAAATAGATGGTCTTTTAATAGCATTAATTCTCCCTTTTTGTAGCGAAGGTTGATAGCGCCAGCGGCATTACTAAGTAACAATTGCGAAACCCCTAGCGCCTGCAATACGCGAACGGGGAAGGTGATTTCAAAATAAGAATAGGCTTCATAGCGATGAAAACGCCCTTGGCAGACCAGTACCTCTCGTCCCTCCAAACGGCCGTAGAGTAGTTTTCCCGCATGGGATTCTACTGTAGCTTCTGGAAAATTTGGAATGTCTTTATAAGAAATGCTATAGATGACTTCTAGAGCATCGGCTAGGGCTCCGAGTCCCGTTCCTAAGATAATCCCCAGTGCTGTGGCGGGAATCCCCTGCTGTTTGATATAGCTAACAGCCTCTTCAATTTGATCTTGCTTTAGTTTCATAAACGAAAGGGTGTTTTATGAGCTTTAAATGGAAACACAATTTACCCTTTAAAGAGAGCTGAAAAAGCGACATTTTCCCCTACTAAGCTATCAAAATTTTGTAAAAAAAGTAGGAGGTAGATGTATATTCTTCTTTTTATAGACTCTTACTAACATCCCAATTTGTATGTTCCTTAAGATCGGCAAGGGTGTCGATATCATTTTGAGTGCGAAGCGAGTAATGACGGTGATTTGGCAGTCGCTGCTGACTTTGTTGCAGCAGCGACGGTTGGCTCCAAGGCAAGTCTGAAAACAATAAGGGTTCTATTTTTTGCAGCCCTAAAAGATAGTATCCCCCATCGGTAGCAGGGCCCCAAACCACCTCGTTTTTATGTAGAGCACTAAAAGCTTCTTCTAAATCATTAATATGAAGTGTTGCCAGATCGGAACCGATAATGCATACTTTTTTTGCGCCTTGTGCAAACGCCCATACAAAAGCATGCTGCATACGTTCTCCCAAATTAGCCCCACTTTGTAATTGTTGGTCCCAGTCGGCTTGCTTCCATAGCTGTATTTCTTTTGGTAGGCTGTGATGAAAAACAGCTACTTTTCCTCCCCATTCCTGGGCGATATTTCGAGTATGTTCACACAGCTTTCGATAAATATCACAGGCTTTTTCGGGGCCAATATCATGTGCCAAACGTGTTTTTACCATTCCGGGAATTAATGGTTTACAAAATATGATGAGAATTTCCACAGGTCAAAAGTAGGAGTTTCTACGCTTTTGTAGCATGGGTTTAGGGTTGGTCACTTCGACAGGCTCAGTGACCGTCCGAACCCAGAGCCAGTCGAAGGGGGAGGTGAAAGGTGTAGTAATAAGGTCACTTCGGTAAGCTCAGTGATCTTATTTACTATTTGATAATTTTATCAGTAGGTCTATATCTCCGTCTATGAGGGCTTGCTTTTTGTCATGACTCCATCCTTGAATTTGTTTCTCCCTTCGAAAAGCTTCTTGGATAGTAGGGTATTCTTGGTGATAGACTAGTACTATAGGGGGGTGTTTTCGAGTATAGTTTGCTCCTTTTCCCTGCTGATGTTGCCGTAGCCTTCTTTGTAAATCAATTGTACTTCCCGTATAAAAAGTATCATTGCCACATCTTAGAATGTATACCGAACCTTTTTTTCGCATAGGTATTCTTTTGTTATTCGATACGTTTACCTCAACCACTCGCTGAGTTTGTCGAAGTGAATGTTGATAAGGTCACTTCGACAGGCTCAGTGACCATCCGAACCCAGAGCCAGTCGAAAGGCAAGCTCAGTGACCTAGCCATTAAATCGACGCAGGGGTTCCATGCCGTAGGCGAAGGGAACACTGGAGGTGTCAAAATCGTATTCATTGATATACTCACCCTCATTGAAAAGGGTTATATTTAGATTGTGTTCTTTTGCCGAGGCTTCAATTTCGGAGGCATAGTTTTTTTCCAAATACAGTTTTAGCTGCCCGAAATAGAGTTCAGTAATTAGATTTACCCGTCTTGGTTTTAAAAAAAGAGCACGCATTTCTTTTGCATTTAATTGTTCTAAATGCTGATCAATTTCCATCCGTAATTCATTAGTAAGGTGACGAGAGCATACATTTTTGATCCGTAATGAAAAAATCTTTTTGGAGCTTAAATTGGGTTTTAGCTGATTGAGGAAAATACCACTTACTTTTTCCACATTGCGCAGATGTAAGTTTGCTAAAGCTGCCAGCTCACATGGTGGTTCTTCCAATTGTTGTAGTTTTTGCTCCCACTTTGTTTTATCGATTAGAGTAGCGTCGTAAAACCGATTGAATATATTTTTTCCAATTCCTTTGGCATTTAAATAATTTTTACCCCATCTGCCTTTCCACACCAAGTCAGCTAATTGTATATCCTTATTGGAGACAGGTAGAAGGTGTAGATGATAATGGCGTGTAAACTGTTTTAAATACATACTTAGGATAATTATCTATTCATTACAATTTATACTGGATGAAGGCCTGAGCATGTTCAACACTATTTGGACGTACCAAGATTTGGTTGTTCTCGTCCAATAAAAAATAGCTTGGTGTTGCCGTTATAAAGTAGTCTTTTGCCGATTGGGTCTCCCAGCCCTTAAAATCGCAATAGCTTTTCCAAGGGAGTTCATTGAAGGTTTTTTCAAATGCTGTAGGGTCTGTATCTATACTCAAGTAAATAATTTCAACCTTTTTCTTTTCCCATTCTTGCCGGTATTTGACTAGGCCAGTGAGCTCCTTTGTACAATATGGGCACCAACTGGCTCCAAAGACGACTAATTTATTTGTTTTGATGGTGCTTAGCTTTTGCTCTCCTAAAGTGATATCTGGAGCAATGTTACCAACCTTCATTCTTCTATAGCGCTCTAGCTTTGACGCTAAATTCTCCTTTAAGTTGTATCGTTTATCGGATAGTAGTCGTTTTGATAGATGTGCGGAGGCTGTATATAAACTGCGTTTTTCAAAAAAATTAAAGAGTTCGTCCCCTACCGTATTTAGTAGGCTATCGTTGTTTTGTAAATTCGTTATCAGGTATTCCGTGCTTAGATTCATTTGGGTATACATGCTATCCATGGATTGTCCCATATTTTCTAGCAATAGATAATGCCCTTCTAGAAGCTGTTTAAAAAGTCCACTGCTTTTAAATTTAGGGTCGTTAAATTCAGTAGTCCTAAATTGGAAAATCGCTTGGGGAATTAAAGCAGTATCTTTCCTCACGATACGGGGCATCTCTTGCACCAGCTTTCGTTGGGGTATAAACCATCGCAGGTAATCATCTGGATTGAGTTTAGCGATAAAATCAGTCTCCTCCTTTTTAAGGAAGTGTTTTTCTTTTCTAATTATTTTTTTTAGTTTTTTTCGACGGCTAAAAAGTATATTTTTTTGGTATAAATCTTCTAAATATTGCAGGGCAGACTGGGCGTTATTCCGCAGGCCTTGCGCTTTAGCAAAAAGCATTAGGTTAGAGTTGACCGCACTGTTTAGGAAAGAAAGGGTATTGGGATCTTGCAAGTGGATTCCTGTAAGCTTTGTGTTGGGTTCTGTGAGCATAAGCACCAAACTGCTGTTGTCTTCGGTTTTTAACACTGCCATACCGTTGTACTCTTTAGGGTAGTTTAGGGTAAAATGACCCAAACTATCTACTGTTGCTGTTGCGAGCATTTCGCTTTTGTAATAGTTAAATCCTGTTAGGCTTATTTGCTGGCCAAGGTGTTGGGTGAGAGTCCCGGTTAAGTTTTGGGCGCTTAGCCAGGCACTGCAAAGCAACCCTATGCAGTACAATCTATTTCTACCTTTTATTTTAAACTTTCTCATACTTTAATTATGTTTTTCAAGTTCTCCTTATCAAGGTGACTGATTTTATAGAAGTCACCGAAACAAGTTTACACCCTACAAGGTGACTGAGTTTATCGAAGTCACCGAAACAAGCTTACACCCTTCAAGGTGACTGAGTTTATCGAAGTCACCGAAACAAGTTTACATCCTTCAAGGTGACTGAGTTTATCGAAGTCACCGTGTTTGCCACTTCGACAAGCCACTTCGACAAGCCACTTCGACAAGCCACTTCGACAAGCCACTTCGACAAGCCACTTCGACAAGCCACTTCGACAAGCCACTTCGACAAGCCACTTCGACAAGCTCAGTGGGGGGGGACTAGTTAATCTTTAATGCAACGTACAGCAATCCCCCTACCTCTTAATTGGGGACTGTCCGAAAAAGAGGTACTAGAACTAAAATAAAGTGCTGATACATTTGAACCATCAACTGTACTAGACCAAACATATCCCCACGAACCTGCATATTGTAAGTTGCCATTATTTCTTGCACGAAACCCCGCAAGAGTTAATTTAAGGCTAGCAAAGGCCCCGGCACTATTATTTGAACTAAATGCAGCACGTTCCGTCTCAAGCTCTGTATTCGTTGGAATCCTATACCCACTTGGACATGGATTGTTGGTGCCGCTAACGCCTTGCCATAGGGTATCGTCTTGGGTTGCTAACCAATCACTTGTATTCAAAATGAAATCTCCATGTCCAGGCGAATCAGTTGTGGCAGCAGTCGATGTTGTGCTACTATTCCTAAGTTGGTGGCCGTCATTGGCCCTTCCCCATTGGTATAGGTCTCCATAAGCATCGGAATCGGTACTTGATGTCGCGACTTGTATGGCGCCTAAGTTGCGATCTAACCAGACCTCCCCAGTAGAAGAAGTGATCACATCATAGAAAAAACCATCACTTAGTAAAGTCGTATCAGACCCCCCATTTGTGGTGCTGCTAGTGGTTTGTGCCCCATAGGTATAAGTACTTTGTAAGGCTAAGGGTGCCGCTGCAGAGCCGCTGCCGTAACTAAGGGTATAGTTTACGGTATGGCTCGCAAAAGGAGCGATATTTTGCGAAGTATCATCTACTGCGGTAACCGTAACTCCCGAAATCCCCGTAATAGTAATATCACTGGTGCTGAAGTTAGGTGAAATTGTCACATTACTTAGGTTGGTCATCGTAAGTTGGTAGTTGGTGTTCGTGGTAAAAGCAGATGATAGTGAAATACTTACTGCAGAAGAACCTAATTCTATCCAAAGGGTGTTGGGTAAATCGTAATAGTTTATACTCTGGGTAGTGGTATTAAAAATAATCAGCCCATTAGCAGGACTGCTTATCGCATCTCTTTCACTTTCTGTCATCCTAGGTAGGAGAAATCCTTGAGAGCTACTGCTTAGATCTAATACTGCTGAGGCGTCTGGACTATTGGTTCCCATTCCTTTTTGCCCCCAGGAATAAAAGCTAAAAAATGGAATCATAAAGAGTAAGAATGCTGTTTTTTTCCTGAACATATAGTTTAAGTCACACATTTTCATATATATAGTAATTGTTTTAAAATTCAGCCCAGGTAGTTCCATCAGAAATTAGATAGTATGCCTGACGTGCGGTACTTGAAGTTCTGTTTGTATTATTATCTATACCACCTCCCCCTATGAAACTAATGGTTCCTGTAGTATCATTTCTTTTTATTCGCAAGCTAGTACCTACTGCTACTGCAGAAGCATCCGGTAATGTAATGGTAATGTCGACACCTACTGCGGGGTTTAGAAAGACAATCCCGGTATCACTGTTTATCGTTCCAGAGGTTGTCAATGTTTGCACTACCGGTATTGGGCTAATCCATTTTGTGCCTGTTGCCGTGCTACTCAATAGGTATCCACTTTGACCTGTTTGCCCACTAGCGTCTACTAAAGCAGCATCTAAGGTGGTAGTACTGGTCAAACTGATGGCATTCCCAGCAGTGAGGGTAAGGGTCTGTGTGGCGCTGATGTCAATATTATTTTGAGC
>CBFHRX010000025.1:0-26831 GCA_965658355.1 Flavobacteriaceae bacterium
GAGAAGCAACATCCGTCGCTACTAATATTTGAATCTTACCAGACTTAAACATTTGAATGGCTTTGCTTCGGTAGTTTTGAGACTTATCACCATGAATTTCATCTACCCGAAAGGATTTCTTCTTAAGAACTTGATAAAGTCGTGATACTTGCCTTTTGGTATCTAGAAAAATCAATACTTTTTTGTATTGTTTCCGGCGCAGAATTTCTTCAAGGAGACGGTTTTTTTCCTCTGGACTTTCAAATTTAACAATGTCTTGATAGATATTGTCAGTATTCGATTCTCCTTGAGAAACACTTATTTTCTCGTACTGAGGCATAAGGGTTGTAATCAAGGCTTTTTGTTTTTCTGTTTGAGTAGCTGAGAATAAAATGGTTTGCTGTCTTTTAGGAATTTGATCCACAATCTTGAGTACTTCTTTTTGGAAGCCCATGTCGAGCATAGTATCAAACTCGTCTAATACCAGCAAAGAGTAGTCATGTAATTTTAAGGCGTTGCGATTAAGCATATCGTTTACCCTTCCTGGAGTTCCAATGATTACTTGCGCTTCCCTTCTTAGTTTTGAGACGTCTTTGTTGACATTAGTACCCCCAATCAAGCAATGAGAGTATAATTTTAACCCTTTCGTAAGGCTTTTGAATTCAGATTCGACTTGCTGAGCTAATTCTCGGGTTGGAATAAGTATGATGCTTTTATTTCTCTTTCTATTGTACAGCAATCGCTCTACTATGGGGATAAGAAAAGCCCCTGTTTTTCCAGTTCCTGTGTTGGCAATCCCCATCACATTATGGCCCTCCAAAATATTTTCAATGGTTTTATCTTGGATTTCTGTGCAGCTAAAATATTCTTTCTTCTCTAGCCGAAGCTGCAAGTTAGGATGCAAGGGCAGATCACAAAAATCTCGGGTAGTGACTTCTTTAGTCTCTGCTTTCGTTAGGGTTTTATTAATTAGTGAGTTCGGATCAAGGGTTTGTTTTTTAAAACGATTTCCCCCACCGCTTCTCCCTCTTGATGAGGATCCGCCTGAGCGTCTTTTATTGAATTTAGAAGAAGAGGAGTTGGATTTTGAATTTTGGAAACTTCCAGTTCTTTTCTTACTGGATGTATTCTTGTTGTTAGGTTTTCTCATGGAATGTATTTACAAATCGCAAATACAGTTTTGGAAGTTGAAGTTTATTAGTTTCCAATATCAGATATGTACGATAAAAGATTGCAAAAGGGGCGAAACACCTCTTTTTAACAAAGTGCAAAAGTACCACTATTTAACTTCTAGTGAAGCCATTCCTTCATTTAATCTTAAATTTATAACAATTCAACACGAAAAGATTCCACTATGCGACTTTTAAATCGATTCATATCAGTCTTTTTTTTACTACCACTTTCTACTCATGCTCAAGCCAGTGAAGCTGAGCAATTGTTAGAAAAAAGCATTGCCTATCACGACCCCAATCGTATTTGGAGTTCTTTTCAGGGAAGTTTGGAAATTGCGATGACAATGCCTGACAAAGGGCTGCGCACTACTAAAATCGAATTGGACTTTCCCGGGCGTTTTTTTAAAAGTACTGTGACTCAAAACGATCAAGAAATAGTACGTCAATGGGATAATGAGGCGTGTCGTTTTTGGTTTAATGGCAGTCAAGAGTACAAAGCAGAAGTGGCCTCTGAATACCGATTGAACTGTGAAAGAACACGCAAAATGAAAAACTACTACACCTATCTCTATGGGCTGCCAATGAAGCTAAAAGATCCAGGGACACGATTGCATCCAGAGGTTAAAAAAGTAGTATGGAGAGGGGAGACCTATCTGAGACTACAAGTAGATTATGACCCTGAAATAGGAAAAGAGCGTTGGTATTTTTATTTGGATCAGGAGACAGCTCAATTGAAGCACTATCAATTTTTCCATGATGAATCGAAAAATGACGGAGAATATATTTTACTCTCCGAAGAAAGGGACATACAAGGAATGAAAATTCCAAAGCGTCGTGCTTGGTACACCAATAAGCAAGATCGTTATTTAGGCACAGACGATTTGATCAGTGGTTTTTAGACCACGCTATCAGCTTTAGCCTCATTGCAGGAGGCACAAAGTAGCTGGAGATTTTCAGCTTCGTTTCCCCCTCCTCTGGAAATAGGGAAAATGTGGTCTATGGTAAGGGACTCTTTACTGCCGCAGTTTCGACATTGGTAGTGATCTCGAATATAAATTTCTCTACGCCGTCTCTTTGAGATTTTCTGGCGCTTTCTTCTCCTGAGGAGTAATTCTTCGTAGCTCACCCCTTTTTGCTGGGCATAGTCTTGATCTTTTTTGACTATTTGAGTATGTTTCCTTTTGGCATAGGGGACAAATAGTATATAAAGCCCAATGAATATAACAATAAGGGCTGCCAAGGAGTAGGATAGGCTAAATAGGCTAGCAGGTACTGCCAAATGATTATTTTTTGTAGAGTTTAAATAACAAAGGCACGCAAAGCCATCCTATAAAACACAGAGTACCGAGCCCATACAAAGTTAAATAAACCCATTTTGGGAGAAACTTTTGAGTGCTATACCCCAAGGCCGCAAACATAATGAGCAATCGCTCAAGTCGTTTTTTCCATATTGCTTTAGTCATAAATGAAAATAGATGTAGCGTGAGTAGCTAAGAGCGTTTATTTATCTCTTGGTACAACGCTTTAATGTTTTTGGAAACATGGGTGGTGAATAAAAAAGGGGAGATCCCGTGTATAATGGCAGCAAGCCCCCATTTAATAAGATTTAACCCTGTTTTAAAAGCAAATTTAAAATGCTGAAGATACGTCTCGGAGACACTTTTGGGATGTTCAGTGAATATATTCTTCATATTTTAAATATACGCAAATCTAAAAATGACATCAATTCTTGAAGAGTAACGAAAGGGAAGCTTATGTTTTTTTTGGATTTGAAAACCCATACGCTTGTTGTTGTACAAAAGACTCTGGAACATTTTCATCTCCTGGAAAACCCAGTGTAATCTCACCATCTACCTTCGGGATGTAGTGAGTGCCAAAAAGGTAGTCCCAAATACTGAGACTAATCCCAAAGTTTACGCCTACTTTTCCTGTTGGTAAATCATAAGCGTGGTGGTAAAGATGCATGATTGGGTTGTTCAACAGATATTTTAGAGGGCCCCAACTAATCCGGACATTGGCATGATTCAGGTGCCCAATTAGTATGGTCATAAAATGAACTGCATACGCATGAGAAGGTTCTAGTCCACCGAGAAGTAACAGTACAAGTGTTTTTAAAGGTTTATACAATACATTTTCCATCCAATGGTATCTGAAGTGGGCGGCAAACCCCATTTCTTTTACGCTGTGATGGATTTGATGAAAGCGCCATAAAAAAGGGACTTTATGGAGGATTATATGCGTGGTCCATTGCACAAAATCCATGGCAATAAAAAACAAGGCATATTGCCAGAAAGGCGCTAAACTTCTTAGGTCTAGAAGCGCTACCTCTTTGCTGTCAAACCCAATAGAATCAAAAGCCCAAGAAATCAAAGCATAGAAACCGCTTATGGCAGTTGAAAAAACAAAGAAATTAAAGAACATATGGAGGGCGTCTTTAAAAAAGTCTTTTCGAAAAACACCCTGATTTTTTCGCCAGGGGAAATAGATTTCCAACAGCCAAACCACTAGGGAGATCAAGAGGAGACCCCAAAAGTAATTTAAGTACCAGGGTACTTGGAACAATGCACTTTTTAAAAACCAATTTCCGGTATTGTAAAGTGTCTTATAAATAATTTCGATCGCTTCCACTATGAGTGTTTAGGTTCCAAAAATAATGATTTTTAACAGGTGGATTGTAGCCCCCCATTAACATTTAAATCGAGCTGTGGATTTTAAGTATACGGCTCACAAAACAGAAACCTCGCTAAGACTATTCAGATGTTTAAGCTTATGGTCAAAAAAAGATAGGAAGCTGCATAAAAATTCAACAAGTTTTAATTTATTTGCTTACTATATTAATAATGTTTAACTTTAACTAAAAATTGTTAAACGTGAAATTGGAGCGAAAAGAATTGGTTTATTTTGACAACGCCACCCAAAGAATACGTATTGACAAGTATTCATGGGCAAAAACTGTCATGTCGTTGGTTTTTATGTTGCTTTCAAGAAAATTTTGAGATCAGTTTTTGTCCTTTTTAGTTGTCTTTAGTTTAGGTAGATCACTTTACATCCTGCTGAATATATTTAGTGAGTTTCCGATAAGAAATCAAGGGCTATTGTACTTGATTCCATCGGCCTTTCTTCCATGGGAAGGTGTCCTGTTTTTGGCATGACAACAAGCCTTGAGTTGGGTATTTCTTTTTTAAATAACAACGCATTACTTGCAGGAATCCATTCGTCTTCTGCTCCCCAAATAATAAGCGTAGGTGCTTTAATTAATTTCAGTCGATGAGTATCGTCTTTTTTATCAAGTTTAGCTCGCTCTATAAAGGCTTTTCTATTCCCTTTGTATAATGAAAGTTCGTAATAACGGTCTGTGGTTTCTTCACCAATTAGGGAGGAATCATAGTACACCTCTCTTAGGTTTTTTTGGATAAATGCTCTAGGAGTACAAAATCGAATGATGGAATTTAGTATGGGAGTCCTTGCCAGCCATATAACAAGAGGGGTCTTTGAAAACCCATAGCCGCTTGGATCCAGTAGTATTAATTTAGTTACTCTTTCCGGATAATAGCTGGCGTAGAGCCAAGACACCAAACCGCCCAGTGAATTTCCGGCAAGATGAAAGCTATCTACTTGTAATCGAGTCATTAGGGTATGGAGGATTTCAACATAATCCTTACTACTATAGCGCTTCTTAGGATCTTGACCTGTAAGCCCATAAGCGGGAAGATCAAAGCGAATGACTCGGTATTTCTTTTTCAGTACTTCCGTCCAAGAATCCCAAGTGTGAAGAGAGGCTCCCGTTCCGTGTAGCAATACAATAACCTCCCCTTTTCCTTCGTCTCTATAGTGGATCCGCATTCCGTCAAAGTCCATAAACTTAGAAGGTGGCATTGCATATTTTGGTTGGAGTTCTTCAAAAGACCGTGAAGGACTGTATACTAAAAAGCCCAGCATCACTAAGCTGACTAAAAAAAGCAGATAGGGTACAATCCTTTTTACGTTCATATCAGGCTGCTTTATTAGTATTTGTTAAGAGGTATCCATTCTTTCGAAGAATTAGTAGTAACAATCCCAACCCCATTAGGGCTAAAGCGACAATAGTGGTATTTACGAGTAGTGGATATTGAGAATTAAAACCAGTATCAGCGGTATGTTTTCCATAGATTCCCCAGTAGGCCCAAATAATAACCGCCCCGTAAGCGCTATTTTTAAAATAGAAAAGTTGATGTAGTGATACTAAGATCCCAACAGATAATATGACAAACGTCCAGCTGCTCTCTGCAATTCCAAAACCATCCCAGTGGTAGCCCACTAGGACAGCTGTTACATTGGCAATAGTAGCGATAGTAATCCATCCAAAATATACACTGAAGGGTAGCTGTAGGGTCCATTTATCAGTCTTTCCTAAAGGGATATTCAACTCTTCATTGATCAAAATCAAGCTGGCTAGTAAACCCAGCATGATAAAAAGGGAGAGCCCTAAATATTCGTAATGCCAAGCCAGGATCCAAGAACTATTCAACAGGCTATTTACAACAAAAAGAGTGCACGTCTTTTGTGCAAAATCGGGAATCGGCAGCACTAGAATGCGAATCGTAAAGACGAAAAGAAGAAAATAAATAAGTCCCCAAATAGCAAAGGTGGAGCCTTGAGGGGTGAATAAGTTTTGCAACTGATCGGATAAAGCTCCGGTTGTTTTTCCGTTTATAGGAAGGCTATTGGCAAGTCCATTCAGCAAAACCATTTGAATAAAACCAACTAACACTAGGAGTTTGAGCTTTATATTTTTCATTTTCTAAAGGTAATGATAGGCCCAATAAATAAGCATAAACTGAATCGGGATGCGGAGAATTAATATCCAAAGGGAAACCCCAAGTCGATTTCCTGGAAACAGCATATTGATGTGGACCAGGAGAAAAACGACCAGCATGGCAATAATGCCCCAAAGAGCGTATTCTTTTATGGTGGGGAAAAAGACGCCTATACCCAATACAATCTCTGCTATTCCACTCGCATAGATTAGAAAAGTAGGAGCGGGTAAAAATTTAGGCATCAAAGGTTTGTAAAAGCCAGTATGGGTAAAATGTACAATGCCTAATACACTGTAAATAATCCCCATTAAGTAGAGTGATTTCATATTAAGTAAACTAAAAAAGCCCTCAAAAGAGGGCTTTGAATTTAGTGGTCTCCCATAATATAAGGAGCACCAGCTGCTTTTAATGTAGCCGTTAGTTTTGGAAGCATGTCATCCGTAATACGATTCAATTCCGTTTCATAAGATTCCAACAGTTGCTTGGCAATGGCGAGACTCTTTCTATGTACCCCTGTTGGGCCATAGGTGGTAGAAAGCCCTCTGTAGGCAGCTCTTAAATGCGTACGAACACTGGGGGGATTTCGTTCACCCACTTCTTCTCTCGCCGAGCTCCCTTCTGCCTTTTGCTTAAGCGTAAAGAGGGCTTGGTTAATTGCATTAATTTCTGTGGCAAAAGTGTCTGGACTAAGTTGTGTTCTGCCCGCAGCTGTCATAAGCGCATTTAACCTTTTCTCTGCTTGGTCAAATTGATCTGTCATTTCAGACGCCATTCTGCTTACCGCTTTGTATTCTTCACGATAGGAATCCAAAGTGGCATAATCCACCCCTTTCAAAACCCCTTCTCGAATCGGTTTTACATCAAAAGAAACGGGATCTCCCATAGAAGTGACAGTACCGTTGTTGTCCAAATATAGTTGTGCTGTGTAGGTTCCAGGAACTGCCATAGGGCCGCTAGAATTCCAGCTTCTTTTTCTGTTGGGATTGATAGATTGTGTACTGGCATGACGTAAATTCCACGCGATTCGATGGGTTCCTTTTTTCGCTGATTTGCTGAGGTTGCGAATCACATTCCCTTCACTGTCTCTGATTGTAATCCATATTCGCGCTGCTTTTTCATTGTTTTCTTCATCAAGAGCCTTATAGCCAGGAAAAGGAATATCGCGCCCCTGTTTGTTTAGCGCCGTTTCATTCTTCTTACGTATTTGTTTTTGGGTTTTATAATCAGCCCCTATATGATAAGTGAATACAGCTCCGTAGGTTGGGTTTTTAGCGATATAAAAATCGGCTCCTGTATTGCCTAAATTGCTTACGGGATTGTACCATTTGGCTGTTCTTGGTGTAAAGAGAGTGGCTTCTTTTTGAAGAACTTCAGCTGTCATCTCTCGAAGTGGGCTGTAATCATCTAGTACATAGAAACCACGACCAAAGGAAGCCGCTACCAAATCATTTTCTCTTTTTTGAATCACTAAATCACGAAAGCCCATATTGGGAGTGCCCGGAAGCTTTTGCCAATCCACACCTCCGTTTAGAGAAGTATAGATACCGAATTCTGTCGCTAAGAAGAAGAGGTCTTTGTTAATATGATCTTGAACAATTCGCCACAGGACTGTCCTTTTCGGAAGTTGGCTCGATAGTGACGTCCAAGTTTGCCCTCTGTCAGTACTCTTATAGAGGTACGGATTAAAGTCTCCTTCTTTATGATTATCGAGCACAGCATATACTGTATTGGGATCGTGAAGATCCGCTTTGATATCGTTGACAAAACTACGCTCTGGAAGCCCTAATTTTGTGACGGGAATTTGTGTCCATTGGGCCCCGCCATTGCTAGTAACCTGAATAAAGCCATCGTCAGTTCCAGCATAGATCAAGCCTTTTACCAATGGAGACTCACTCAAGGAAGTAATGGTATTGTAGTTAGACATAGCACCTACATCCCAAGCATTGTCCCAGGACTGTTTACGCCCCATGATAGGCAAGCTGAGCCTTTCTTCATTTCGGGTAAGATCAGCCGATATTGGCGTCCAATCGTCACCGCGGTTTTCGGATTTCCACACACGATAGGAGGCAAAATATAAAGTAGCCGGATCGTGGGGAGATACTACTATAGGGGCATCCCAGTTAAATCTTTCATGGGGGTCACCTATTTCTGCTTGTGGTTGAATAAACAAACGCTCCCCAGTAGTAAGGTCCACACGATGCAGTCCTCCTTGTTGCGTTTCCGCATATACGATATCATTGTAAATAGGATCGGTTGCAGATTGGTGCCCATCAGCTCCAAGGGTTTTATACCAGTGTTTGTTGCTAATTCCTTCTGGCTCAGTAGTAGCCGAAGGCCCTCCGGCAGACCCATTGTCTTGGGTGCCCCCAAAAATATGATAAAAGGGTTCTGCGTTGTTAACAGCCACTTTATAAAATTGCGTTAAAGGCAGGTTTTTGTGATAGCGCCAGTTTTCGGCTAAATCAAAACTTTCGTAAATACCCGCATCTGTTCCCAGCATGAGGTAGTTGGGATCGTCTTTTTTAAAGACAAGAACGTGATTGTCAGAATGCTTTTTTCGCTCTTTGAGTTGTACAAAGGTTTTACCTCCGTCTTCAGACGTTAATACTCTTACATTCATAAGGTATAGCCTGTCAAATTTATGGGGACTGGCATATAATTCCTGATAGTAGTGAGGTCCTGTTGCTCCGGAAACGGCATCCGACATTTTTTTCCAGGAAGCCCCTTGATCGGAGGATCTAAAAACACCACCGGTAGTTCTGTCTAATTCTATTGCCGCATAGACAACATCTGGGTTTTGAGGGGAAATAGCCAATCCAATTTTACCCATATTAGAAGAGGGCAATCCATTTTTGAGTTCCGTCCAGGTTTCCCCACCGTCTGTAGATTTATGGATGCCTGAACCCGGCCCCCCGCTCATTAGGGCTGCAACAGTTCTATGTCGATCCCAAGTAGCGGCATAGAGGGTTCTCGGATTTCGAGGATCCATCATAATATCGGTAGCTCCAGTCCATTCCTCATTTCCAAGAACTCTACGCCAATTGGCACCACCATCGGTAGTTTTGTAAACGCCTCTTTGGCCTCCTTTGTTCCAAAGTGGCCCTTGTGCAGCGACCCAAACAACATCTGAATTATCGGGGTGCACGATGATTTTCGAGATGTGTTCAGAGGACTTTAAACCTCGGTTTTCCCAGCTTTTACCTCCGTCTTGAGATCGGTAAATCCCGTCGCCATAGGCAACATGACGGCCGCCGACATTTTCTCCTGTTCCAACCCATACAGTGGAAGGATTTTGTGGATCTAGGGTAATGCACCCTGTAGAATAGGACTTTTGACTATCGAATAAGGGCGTCCATGTAGTACCCGCATTTTCTGTTTTCCAAACGCCACCAGAGCCTACTGCTACATACCACACATTGTCATTGTCAGGGTGAAAAACAATATCGGCAATACGTCCGGATAAAAAGGCAGGCCCTACATTCCTGAATGTAAAGGCGTCTAGAGGGAGTGTTTTTTTCGCTGTTTTTTTACTTTTTCTTTTTTGTCCATATCCTTGAAAACCAGTGCTCAACAGAAGCACTCCAAACAAGGCAATAAGAATTGATTTACTTTTCATCTTTTTGATCTTTTTGAGTTACAAGCACCAAAAGGAGTTCGTGCTTATTATAGTTTTGACGTATTGTCAAAAAAAAGCTTATTTCTTTGGTTCCTGTTTCTTAAAATTACAAAATCGATTTTTTCTAACTCTATATCCTTGCTTTTTTTTGATGCTTATGGAAGATAACGCCTCAAAAAATTTAGCCCATTGTTAGAAAATAGCTTCTCAATATCCTGATTTGAATAGCCTCTTTTGCTAAGAATAGAATCCAATTTTTGCAAATCAGCAATGGTGTCCAAATCGCTGGGACATTGTTCGTTGCCAAAGCCTCCGTCTAAATCAGAACCGATCATAACATGATCTGAGTTTCCCGCTAGTTGACAAATATGATCAATATGGTCAACGATAGTTTCCAGAATGAGACCGCTCGATTTTGGCTGTGACCGACCACGTTCCCAATGGGGTAGCATCATCCAAGCATCAAAGGCCATTCCTATAACCGCCCCTCGACTGATAAGCTCTTTAATCTGTGCATCCTCAAATTGTCTTTCATTAGGCACCCACTTTCTGCAATTGCTATGACTGGCCCATACAGGGCCGCTGTAATGAGACATTGTCTCCCAAAAACTCTCGTCACACAAATGAGTAGCGTCTAAAATAAGCTTGAGCGATTCTATTTTTTTAAGCAAGATTTTCCCTTTTGTACCAATTCCTCCTTTCGCATCAGTGCCATGAGCATAGGTTCCAGGGCCATAATGTGCGGGGCCAATAGCACGTAGTCCGTTTTCATAGAGTCTTTCTAGGTGTTCCATGCTGACGATGGAGTCTGCGCCTTCTAAACTCAAGACATACCCTATAGGGGTGTTGATGGGGTCAGCATTCCAGTTTTTAAACTGCTGTTCCAATTCTTTAGTCGTATGGATTTGCTGTAGCTGATGATCGGCTTCCATAGCCTGATACCAAGCCAACTGACCTTGAGTTTGCGCCCATGCTTGTTCGGGAGAGTTCCAGCCAGGTAATGGATTCTGGGGTTTTACATAGCGCGCAATCAATGTTGCTACACACAGACCTATATTTCCTTTGCGCATCGCAGGAAATGAAACAGTGCCTTTGCCTCTATCGGGCAAATCAGTGAGACCTTCCTCGCTAGTGCGAAGAGTCGCAACTGGCAAACGAAAATCTCGGTTCCATTCCATGGCGTTCATGGCTAAATCTAAATGGGCATCAAAAAGAAATTTCATAGGCGATGACCGATTTGATAATCCCGTGCTTCGATTTCCCAAAAAGAACCTATAACGCCATCTTTAATAGCATAGGCTTTTTGATATTTAGCCACTGTTGGACAAATATGATAGGGGATGGCATAAAATAAATCACCTACTTTAAAATCATTTGGCTCCTTGTATTCAAGAATCAAATGTTCCTCACTTTGTCCTTTGTGAACAGCCCCTTCTAATCCGAGTATTTCAACTCGGGGTAAAGGCATTTCTGAGGCTACCGCTTTATGTCCTAAATCAAAGCAATAAAAATGATCAGCTGGCTTACTGATCAATCGAGTAGCTAATACTGCTGCCTGTACAAAGGGAGACTCTTTCCATATTTTTTGATAACCAAGGTCCCATAATAAGGTTGTACCAGGACTAAGAAGGGTGTGTTGCAGAAGGGAATGAGGGTAAAAACTTGGTGAGCCTCCTGTGATGAGGTTTTCTACTTTTATTCCTTGCGCTTCGATTTGAGCTAGCATATCGGCTACTGCCCGAAAGTCTTCGTGGCACTTCAATACCCGTTTCTCTAGTTCTAAAGGGCGAATATGACCGTCGTATACATGTACTCCTTTTGCCTTTAGATCTGGATTCTGTATAATTTGTTCATAAAGGGCTGCTCCCTTTTCGGGGAGAATCCCAGTTCGGTTCATGCCATTATTAACATCCAGCCACAACTGCATTTTTTGTCCTGTTGTAGCGGCTAATTCTGCAAACAGCTGAAGAGAGTCAAGGTTGTCTACCAAGGTAGAAAAGGCAATTGCGGGGTTTTCTTTTTGCAATTGGAGGAAGCGAATCGCTTTTTCTCGAGTCGGTTGGATGGCGAGTAAAATATGCTCAACACCACAACCAATAAGCATTTCTACTTCGCCAAGATTCGCACATTTAAATTGTTTGATACCCCGCTCCATTTGAAGCTTTACGATGGCTTTCATCTTGTACGTCTTTACGTGCGGGATCAAACGGTTTACGTCCTTGGCTACTGCAATCATAGATTCTATGTTTTGTTGAATCCGATCCGGATAGACAAGTAAAGCAGGCGTCATAAGCTTGGTTTCATCTGTTACGCCATACCAATTCTCTTTTACCATGTGAATTTAGTCTTCTATTAAAAATACAGCTTCGATTTCGACTGCGATATTTTGTGGGAGGTTCATTCCTACTGCGCTGCGCACACCGATTCCATTTTCAACTCCAAAAACATCTGCAAACAATTCACTGAATCCATTGATTACAAAGGGGTGCTCTTCAAATTCTGGAGTCGCATTGACCATTCCTAAAACCTTTATCACTCGTTTTAGGGTTAGTTCTTCGGGAGTGTTTTCAACCAAGGTTGAAAGCATGGTTAAGCCCACTTGTCTAGCGGCTTCTTTTCCTTGTTTTGCGCTCAGGGAGTCACCAACCTTTCCCTGTATAAGCGATCCGTCGTTCTTTACAGGCCCTTGTCCTGATACATAAAGGTGATTGCCTATAATCAAGGTTGGACGATAGACTCCAACGGGTTTGGGTGCAGGCGGGAGCGTGAGCCCCATCTCCTGAATTCGAGTGTGGAGTTGTGTGTTCATTAAGATAAAAATTGATTTAGTACCAAAACCCCCAACAAGCCTGAAATCCCAATACTTGTTTCCATAACGGTCCACGTGGAAAGGGTTTCTTTAATGTTGAGATTAAAATATTCTTTAAAAAGCCAAAAACCAGCATCATTGACATGAGATAGCATCAAACTTCCGGAGCCGATAGCCAAAACCATCAATTCGGGACTGACCCCCGTTGATTGTACCAGGGGTAAAACAATACCTGCTGTGGTAAGACCGGCAACAGTAGCCGAACCAACTGAGAAACGGATGAGAGTAGCGATCAACCATCCAATAAATAAAGGGGAAACCGCCGTAATCTCTAATAAGCTGCCAATATAATCACTGACACCACTATCGATCAAAATCTGTTTTAAAGCGCCTGCCCCTGCGATGATTAACAGGACCGTCGTAATTCCAGAAACGGCTTCTGAATAAATGGACATTATGGAGTCCATAGTATTACCACGCGCAATTCCCAAAGAATAGGTACCAAATAGCACGGCCATTAAAAGTGCTATGATAGGATTTCCGATAAAATTTATAACAGTAAAAGCGGATGTGTTTTCTTCAACAAAAGGGTTTGCAAGGGTTGCAAATCCAATTAATAAAACGGGAAGTAAAGCCGTTATCAGACTGATGGTAAGACTTGGTAATTCTTCAGGTAAAAAGCTTTTAGAAGCCATGAACTCCTGAAGGGGTTTTGCTTCTACTTTAGGGAGAAAGCGCGTTAATAAAGGACCCGAAATTAAGATGGCAGGAATGGCAATGAGAATACCATAAATAAGAGTTTTTCCCAGATCAGCCTCAAACAAAACTGAAAGTGCTGTTGGTGCTGGGTGCGGAGGAAGAAAACCGTGAGTAACTGATAAAGCAGCAAGCATGGGAAGTCCAACTCCTATTAACGATAGCCCTGTTGCAGAGGCCACGGTAAAGACTAAAGGGACTAAGATGACAAAGCCAACCGAATAAAACATGGTGATCCCTACTATAAAACCAGTTAGCATAACAGCTGTTCGGGTATTCTTTACACCAAAAATTTGAATGAGCCCATTTGTTATTTGTTGAGCAGCCCCACTTTCAGCAACAAGCTTCCCCAACATAGCTCCAAGACCTAAAATTAAAACGAGGAATCCCAAGGTATTGCCAATTCCTTTTTCAAGAGATTTGACCAGTGTTTCAAGAGGCATTCCTTGGCCCATCCCAATTCCAATGGCGACAAGAATAAAGGCAATAAAGGCGTTGAGCCGAAAAAAAACAATAAAAAGAAATAAAAAAAGAATCCCAATTGATACAATTGCTAAGGGCATAAAAAAATAATTAATGCTTTATTAGCTAAAGATAGCAGGATTACGCTCTAAAAAAAACCCTCCGTTTTCAATAGCCCAAGTTCAGTAAGGAGAGCTGTGAGTGCTTAAATGGACAAACGGGAATTCCTACGATAAGAAAATTCAGCGTCTTTTCTGTAACTTTCTGTGACCGTTTTTACCCGATTACAAGAAAAAAACAACCAGCATGAATAGGCACAAAGAGCCTGAGGAGATTATTGTCTTCATAGTGAAACAGTTTATGGTTATGACTCTAAGTTACAAATAAGAAAAGACAGTCAATGAGACTCTTTTATCACGATATAATAAATATTTATAGTATTTTTTATGAATGTACCAATAAAATGTCTTATTTGTTATGAATTAAAATTGACAGTAAAATGAACGAAAGCAAATGCCCATTCCACGGTTCGACAACCCAACCCAACCTTGGAACTCAGAACAAAGATTGGTGGCCCAATCAACTCAATTTAGACATCTTACGACAACACGACTCTAAGAGCAATCCTCTTTCGGAAATAGACTATAAAGAAGAGGTAAAAAAATTAGACCTCAAGGCTGTAAAAGAAGATCTTAAGACTGTTTTAAAAGACAGCCAAGACTGGTGGCCAGCAGATTACGGACATTATGGTCCTTTTTTCATTCGCATGACATGGCATGCAGCTGGAACCTATAGAACGGGTGATGGACGAGGGGGTGCTGCTACCGGTGCCCAACGTTTTGCGCCCTTAAACTCATGGCCTGATAATGGAAATTTAGACAAAGCACGAAGATTACTTTGGCCTATCAAAGAGAAATATGGAAACAAACTCTCATGGGCAGATCTACTGGTACTGGCAGGGAACGTTGCTATTGAAGATATGGGAGGTCCCAATCACGGAACGGTGATGGGGCGCGAAGATATTTGGCATCCAGAAAAAGATATTTATTGGGGGGCTGAAGACGAATGGCTCGGTGATAACCGCTACGGTGAGACGCGACAGTCTTTAGAGAACCCTCTAGCGGCCGTTCAAATGGGATTGATATATGTCAATCCAGAAGGGCCAAATGGGAACCCGGATCCCGCACTTTCTGCTCAAGATGTTCGGGAGACTTTCAAGCGTATGGCCATGAATGACGAAGAGACAGTAGCACTAACAGCAGGGGGACATACCTTTGGAAAAGCACATGGAGCCGGAGATGCTGCTCTTGTAGGGGCAGAGCCCGAAGGCACTGCAATGGAACAAATGGGGCTCGGCTGGATTAGTAGTCATGGCTCAGGTAAAGGAGTGGATACCATAACCAGCGGTATTGAAGGTCCTTGGACCACCAATCCGACCCAATGGGATATGGGGTATTTGGATTTATTACTTAGATACGAATGGGAATGCAAAAAAAGCCCTGCTGGAGCGTGGCAATGGCATCCCATCAACTGTGCGGAAGAAGACATGGTGCCGCAAGTAGATGGCAGCGGCGAAAAAGTACTTCCGATGATGACTACCGCCGATATGTCTTTAAAAGTAGACCCCGCTTATCGCGAAATATGTGAGCGTTTCCAAGCCAATCCAGAGGAGTTTGGAGAAGCTTTTGCACGGGCCTGGTTCAAATTATTGCATCGCGACATGGGGCCTAAGACCAGCTATGTAACTGGGGATTATAAAGACGTTGAGTATGTATGGCAGGATCCCACTCCTAAGGGAGCAGCACTTTCTGCCAGTGTAGAAGAGCAAGTGCGAGAAGCCCTTAAAAATTCTGGACTCAGTGTAGTACAATTAGTAGAAACTGCATGGGCAAGTGCCAGTACTTTTAGAGCGTCGGACAATCGCGGAGGTGCTAATGGCGCTCGAATACGATTGGAGCCTCAAAAAAGCTGGGCGATTAACAAGCCCAAAGAGCTACAAGGAATATTAGGGATCTATGAAAACATTGCCGAAAAATTCCATGCCAGCATCGCAGATGTAATTGTATTAGGTGGAGCTGTCGGAATTGAACTGGCGAGTGGTGTAAATGTCCCTTCAACAACAGGACGTGGAGATGCTACTCAAGAAGATACCGATATCGATTCGTTTGATTTATTAAAGCCTCGAGCTTGTGGTTTTAGAAATTATTCAGAGAAAGAATTTGCTGTTAGCACAGAAGAAATTCTTTTGGACAAAGCACAGCTTTTAGGTCTTAGCCCCGTAGAACTTAGCGTATTGGTAGGAGGAATGCGCGCTATGGGAGTCTCGCAAAGCGGCGAGGGGGTTTGGACCAATGGCAAATTGGATAATAGTTGGTTTAAAACCCTGCTCTCAATGGATGTTGCTTGGCGTACCACAGGCTATAATAGCTACGAAGCTAGAGATCGGAAAACAGGAGCTGTTGCTCGAACAGCCTCTCGAACTGATCTTGTATTTGGATCCAATTCCGAACTTCGTGCAATCGTAGAAGTCTATGCGCAAAACGATAACAATGATAAATTTGTTAAAGACTTTATAGCGGCTTGGAACAAAGTAATGAACGCAGATCGATTTGATCTAAAGTAATCGATCTCCAGGGGTGATGTTTCACCCCTGGTTTTACTATTTAAGTATGATTTGTATTTGTGCTGCTTTTCCGAAAAAACGTCAAAAAGGACTTTTGATAGATAGAGTGATGCAGCAAAATCTGCAGGCGTATATCAGCCAAAAAATTGGCTATAAACCTTTTTTATTCAATACCGAAAAGGGCTTTTATGTTTTTTTTGAAGCAAAAGATAGAACCCAAGACTTGGAGGCTAGCATTGCCTATTATCTCGATCAAAATGCTGCCAGCCATCAACTTATTGCAACGCATACCCATCCTTCCTTTTTTGTAGAAGAACTGATACAGGTCTTGAACAATCCAGACGCCTCTTGTTTTGCATGGAAGAACTTTATCAGTAGTTTTTTAATCCAGCTAGACCCCTTTAAAGGGTCTGTACGTGCTATCCACAGTTTGTTTAAAGAGTTTGTTGAGGTGGTAAAAAAACGAGGAAATACAAGACAGTTGGAGTATCTAAAACGAAAGATGAATAGTTTAAGAGCTCGTGTTAATGTTGCGGAATTATTACAGCATTAAAAGAGGATAGTAGGGCTCTTTAAAAATTAAAATCGCACCATTCCCGTGCTCCTTACTTCTCTGCTAGCTCAGCCAGTTGATAACCGACTCTACAGCCAATAGCAACTCCCATCCCACCGAGTCTCACCCCACATAAAACTCTGTCAGAAATAGGTTTGAGTAAAGTGGTTTTCTTTGCTCCCATGCCCAATATCCCTGTCCAGCGGTGTTCAATTTCTACTTGTTGATTGGGGAGTATGACCTCTTTTAATAGCCTTTCTAATTCGTCCTGAATTTTATTGTTTAAATCAAATTGATCGGTTTCTTCTGAAGTAAAATCCAGATTTCGTCCACCACCCAAAAGTATTCTATCGTTACTATTTCGAAAGTAATAATAGCCTTTGTCCATATGAAAAGTGCCTTTTATTTTGAGCCCTGCTAGGGGTTTGCTAATCAGTACTTGTGCTCTTTTTGGGTAGACCTCTTCGTTGACTAAAGACTTGGCAAAGGCATTGGTCGCAATAAAGAGTTTGGAACAGCTGGTTTGGAACCCTTCAAAATCTAAAATCACCTTGCTGTTGGTTTCTTCAAAGGATTTCAGTGAAGCTGAGTTCAGCAGTAAAATATTTTTTTGATGGACCAGACGAAGGAGGGCCAGCATCATTTTACCGGTATCGATTTGCCCTTCATGAGAATTGCAGATCAACGTGTTCTTTATTCCCGAAAACCCGAACGTATCCGTTTGGAGACCAAAGGTTTTTCCCGCAATTGTATGTGATAAAAGAGAGTTGATGTAGTCCATATTCTCTACACAGAAATCAAAGCTGGCTGATTCTTTTTCCAGAAAGATTTCAAAGCCTCCATTTTGCTGATACTCTATAGCTGTATCTCCCAGCAAAGAGCGCAGTTGTTGCAAACCCAAAATTCGATTTTGGATTAGTTTCAAGACTTCTTCTTCACTGTGATTGTCAAGGTCATCTAAAATCTCGGAGACACTTCCGAAGCAAGCAAAACCCGCATTTTTGGTACTGGCACCTTGGGGTAAAATTCCTTTCTCAAAGACTACAATTTTTGCCTTGGGGTGCTGCTCTCGAAGTTTTAAGGCACAAGTCAATCCAACAATTCCGCTGCCTATCACAGCAAAATCAATTTTTTGAAGCCATGTTTTTATTTCCCAATAGGACCATTGCATAGAATTGGACATATCGTATCGGTATTGATTGTTTACTAAATGTAAATATTTAGAAACAGAAGGGAAGCTAGGGAGTCAATTCATTTTAACAAGAGGCCTCCTAACAAACCTCTATGACTTTAATTTTTTGTTTGGTAGTAGTTTTGAAGTACATAAAAGGCCTGCTTTTTTTCACCTTTTTCTGATAGTAGTCCTTTTCGATTCCAGTCATCCTGTATGCCGGGGAGGACTCTTCTAGGCGATTTAAAATCTATTAATATCCAGGGCGAAAGGCCTCTTAATTGATCAATTTGATCGATCATCTTCAAGGTTTCTTGATACAAATACGCTTGGTATTCTTCCGTCCATCGGGCGGTTTTCTCGCCGTGCAAACCAAATTTTGCGCCTGCCCCAAACTCTGAGATTATAACAGGCTTGTCCTGTTCAATTTCCCAAGATATGGTAGCGCATTTATCGACGCCCCCATCGTACCAGCCTATGTATTGATTAAAGCTTAACACGTCTACAACAGAAGCAAACGGATCGTGTATGGTTCTGACAAGTGGTTTTCCTTCCACACTTTTTTGCTCCAAGGCAGCACTAATCAAGCGGGTTGGATCTTTAGCTTTGGCAAAGGTGGCAAGCCGTTTTAAAAAGGTATTGCGGGCAGCATTGTTGGGAGTCTCGTTTGCCATTGACCACAAAATAACACTCGCACGGTTTTTATCGCGATCGATTAATTCTGTAAGTTGCTGTTTTGCATTTTCAAAAGTGGCTTCATTTTCCCAGTCAATAGTCCAATAGACTGGGTTTTCTTCCCATACGAGTATCCCCATTTGGTCAGCCAAACGAAGCATGTTTTCATTGTGTGGATAATGTGCCAAGCGGACATAATTGCAACCCAATTCTTTTACCCATTTTAGCAATTGTTCAGCATCCTCTTTGCTGTTTCCACGACCGCCTCTAAGCGGACTTTCCTCATGAATAGAGATCCCTTTGAGGAAGATAGGTTTTCCGTTCAAAAGAATATCAGCCCCTTTAGTCTGGATGGTTCTGAATCCAATTTGGTCCGTTATCTCATCGGTATTTGTTTTGATATTGAGGGTGTATAGAGTTGGTGAGTCCAAAGACCAATACTTGATCTTTTGATGTTCAATAGCAACAGTTGCACTTCCCTTTTCATCTGTTATAACTGTTTTTGAAATGCCTAGTTCTGGAATTGAGAGTTGAATATTTTGAGACTCCAGAGCGGCTCCATCTAGCTGAATAGTTCCTTTGATTTGATTGGGATTCTGTGGGTTAAGTTGGATAAAATAATCGGCAATATAAGTAGCCGCCGTTTCCACTAATTGAACATCTCTTGTAATGCCCCCATAGTTCCACCAGTCGGTATTAAGAGTAGGAACTCCTTCTTTTTTCCGTTTGTTGTCAATTTTAACAATCAGAAAATTATTTTTTTCACGCAATAGATCTGTTGCTTCAAAATGAAAAGGGGTAAACCCTCCAATATGGCGCCCTAACTTTTGTCCATTCAAATAGACGTCGGATTGATAATTAGCAGCACCTATATATACAAACACGCGATTGTCAGTCTTTTTTTTAGAATAGTCAAAAGCTGTTTTTACCCAAAGACTGCCTTCGTAATAATAGAGTTTTTCTTTTTGTGAATTCCAATCTCCAGGAACTTGAAGGGTATCCATTTGATCAAAATCATATTCGATTAAATCACTTGGAGAAGTAGGTTTTGCATTGGTGAAAAAAGCCCCATTCCCTGGATTCGTTTGGTTCTCAAAAGGCTCATAGCGGTAGTTGTAAAATCCATTTTCGTAGGGGTCCACGATATAGTGCCAAGCACCATTAAGCGAGGTTGTGGTTCGATTGTAGGTATTAAGTAAGGGGGGTTGTTGTGCGATTCCGCTTATACTTAGCGTTAATAGAACGACTAAGAGTAAGCGCAAGGATTGTTTTTGTTGCATTTATAAAGCAACATATTTAGAGGCAAACCACCAAAAGTTTCCACTCTAACTTAGACGCCAAATGAATTTTATTGGAATAAGACTAAAAAAAACCCTCCGAAAGGAGGGTTGATTTGAATTAAATTTCAGGCCTATTACATGGAAAAATGTACCAATTTGACTTGCATAGATCCGTGCATTTTTCTGGATTCTAACCCATACTTTGTGGCCATTTCTTCCGCAAAGGTGTAGGTTGTATTAGCGGTATCCCCATTTGATTTTTCTGGGTTAGGTATTTCAAAGATCATATGTGTGACAGGCTTGTAGGCATTGTCTGATCTGTCCACAATCTCATTGAGTTCCCAGTACATTCGAGTGCCCGATTTTTGATGCCATGGTGCGAAATGTTTTGTTTCAAACGCAACATAGTCATCATTCAATTGCTCCATTCCAATATAGTTGCCCATTGTCCCAATTTCAGGCTCACCGATACCTTCTTGTGCAAATGAGCTGATGCCTTTGTTTGTATAGGTTATTGATTTTGCTCTGTATTTGTTTTCAGAGGTATGTCGGGTGTATTTTTTGATAATCGATCTTTTTGTTTTGCCTTTATGCGCTATTTTAATGTCATCCATCCACCAACCAGTTGGTTTAGACATCATTTCGTCCATTTGTGCTTTGCTCGAAAAGACATTGATGATGACATAATCGGCCCATGGATTATTGTCATTACTTTTGGGATCCGTTTTCCACAAAAACCAGCCCATTAGTTTCCCTTCTTGGATGTGCTTGGCTTTTACGGTCTTCCAGAACGCTTCAAAGTCCTCGTATTCTTCTTGACTGATTCCATCTTTAAGGGTTACTTCCTCTACTTGACGATACACAGTCGAATCCTGAGCATATATAACAGACGTAAGGAGGAGGAATAAAAAAAGTAGTTTTTTCATTTTAATTTGATTTATGGTTTGTCTCTTAAAGATACAAAATCAATAAAAATAAGAAAATAGACTAGCCCTTTTCAGCCAGTTAATACGACTAGGCACACAGCGAGCCAATTTTTGACTAACCGAGTGCTTGCCTTTTGAATAGAATCCAGATATTTATGCTTTCTAAAAAGGGAATAAATGACTGAAAAAAACCAATTTGGTCCAAATGGGTGGACTCCAGATAGACTATCAGAATTAAGCGGGAAAGTTTTTGTGGTAACGGGTACCACTAGCGGAACAGGTTATGAAATAGCTCGTATTCTATTGTCAAAAGGAGCCACTGTACGAATGCTCAATCGGAACCCTGAAAAAGCAAAGGCGAGTTTGGCTTTATTAAAAGAAACTTTGGGAGATGGTGTTGAAGCAGTGAATATTCAAATGGATTTATCGGATCAAGCTTCTGTTAAAAAAGCAGCAGCTGAGGTCTTAAAAACGGCCAGTCAAATAGATGCTTTGATTTGTAACGGCGCCATTGCGCAAGTGCCAAAACGAGTTCTTTCTAAAGATGGATGGGAAAGCCAAATGGCGGTCAATTACTTCGGACATTTTACCTTGCAAGCCTTGTTGTATCCATTAATAGAAAAATCCAAGGGACGAATAGTGTCGGTAGGTAGTATGGGATACGATATGGGAATCAAGGCGATTAACTTTGAAGATGTAAACTGGGATAAGGAGTATACCCCCAATAATGCATACAGTCAAAGTAAACTGGCGCAGATTATGTCAATCTATGAAGTGCAAGACAGAATTTCAAAAGCAGGAAAGTCGGCGGTAAAAGCCTTTGCCTGTCATCCGGGTTCTTCTAGAACCAATTTGATCAATACGAGTGGTAGTTTTATGATGAAGGTAATTTTTGGAATGATGAAATTAACTCCTCTTACACAAACTGCAGAAAAGGGGGCTTATCCCGCTTTGATGTGTGCTACTGAACCCGATTTGGATCAAGATGAGTTCTATGGCCCAACGGGTCGGAGCAATTGGGTGGGTCCTGTTGGCGCCCATGAATTAAAAGCACATGCTAGGGATAAAGAAGCTTCTAGACGTTTATGGGATCTTTCGGAAAAAATGACACAAATCAGCTGGGATTTTTAAAGTAAAGAATCCCAAAAAGGACTAAAAGATGGATATACTTAAAATAGCAAACGACTGGGCAAAAGCAGAATTGATTTCTACGCCTTTTTTTGCGCTGGCTGGCGTGGTTTTTTTAGCGATAAGCTTCGGGTTTTGGCAAGTTGGTAAAACAGATTTAGCCAAGGCTTATGTAGTTCCTACTTTGGTAGCGGGCAGCTTACTCGTCATTATCGGATTGGGTTTATACTTTACCAACAAGTCAAGAATTGCACAGTTCGAAAAAAGCTTTCAAACAGATGCTGTGGCGTTTGTGGATTCAGAAATAGCCCGTACAGAGGCCACTTTAAAAGAATACAATACTGTTGTTTTTACCGGCATCCCTGGTATCCTTGTGATTTGTGTTTTGGTCCTCTTTTTTAAAAGCGAGGCAGTATGGCGTGCCAGTATGATTACAACGATTGGAATGCTGTCTATTATTCTCTTGATAGATGGTTTGGCACAAGCTCGGATCGACACTTATAACAAACAGCTTCATAAGGCACAACAAGACAATGCCATTAAAGAGTGAGTTTTATTGGACGTAGCGATTACTAGAAATAATTTTCCGTTTCTGCCGGGCTTTCTTTATTGCGCCAGCCTGTTGCCTATTCCTTTTTACTGTAAAACCTAGTTTTTTTGTAATTGGATGGCCACTTTATCATAAGCTTCTTGTGTCAAAACTTCAGTCCATTCTGTTTCTCCGCTATAAATGGCCAAATAGGTGACGTCTTTCTCTTTTGAAGAGGAGTGCCAATGTTCGATATTTGGCTCACAGCGTAACAGATCACCTTCCTTAACACGAATCGCTTGTTTCCCTTTTTCTTGGTAGTAGCCCTCACCTTCAATATATATCAATACTTGTGGCTTTGAATGTTTATGCCAATTTAAGGTAGCATTGGCTTTAAACATTGCTTTGGTAATATTATAGGGTGCTGTTTCCTCTGAGCGAATGAGCGCATTCAGCCACGCCTCGCCTAAATAATTCGTATTGGGCGCTTTGAATCCGTCTTCTAAATAGGATTGGAGTGCATAGTCTGAAGACTGTGAGAAGACAGAAAGGGATACTGAAAACAGGAATAAAAAGAGTGTATTTTTCATCAAAAAAAAAGTTTTAGTAAAAATACTCAAAAGAGTTTAGGAGTATTTTCTAAAGTACAATAAAAGCGCTAATGAGTCTACTCCTTTATTTAGTTTACTCTTTTTTTTAGTCTACTCTTTTTTGAGTGTACTTTTTTTAAGCCGATTCTTCAGGAAGCCCAAATAGGTCTTCAACCGTGCACCTAAGGGTCTTTGAAATTTTTAAGGCTAGCACAGTTGAAGGAACATAAACTCCGTTTTCGATAGCATTGATACTTTTTCGTGACACCTCAGCTTTCTCGGATATTTCTTGCTGTGTTAAGCCAGCTGATTTTCGATACTCTTCTAAATTGTTAAGTAGTTTTTTATGGTTTTTACCCATCCCTATTTTTTCTCAAATTTTTCTACGGCGTCTGTTAATTCTTGACTCGTATTTGGATACAGATAGCCAGCGATTATGGTACCAATGCCAATAAAACCAATTAAGGCACCAACCCCTTTTAAGATATTTCCTAAGAAAAAATACCCAAGAGCAAATAGACCTAGCCCAACAAAGAGTGTCATAACACCACTTCTTCGATAATCGATAGGTTCCTTTTTTCGTTCTTCAAAAATAGAGAGTAGCTCTTCTACTTTAGAAGTATCCTCTAAGTTCTTGGAGATTTCAATCACAGCTTCTCTTTTGTTCTTAGCGTCTTTATAGAGCCAAATAAATACTGCTACTGGAATGATAATACCTGTTAGAATACCAAAAATGGGAATAATAAGTCCTGCGTTCATTGTTGTAAGATTTAAAAATGTAACGCAAACGTAACATAAATAATATTGAGAAGCAAAGGTTACACAAGGTATTTTCACCCAAAAACGGCTTGGAGTAAAATAGTTGAAGAGGAACTAGTAGAGAGGATTGCTGAGAGCTATTGTGAAAGACTAAATAGGCTTTCACGCTTAGGTTGAGGGTGTGTTGTTAATTCCTTAACGAGCGAAAGAAATAGGTGTAGGTTTTAAGAAGCTCTGTTTTTCGGTTTTTTGTTTGGTATCCTGCCTTGATTTCCAATCCCATCAAAGTCATTTGAATCCACAAAATTAGTATCGCGATTATTTTCTTTTCCGAAATCTCGGATGACAATCCTCAGATAAAAAAACAGGTATGTAAAAAATACGATCGAGCCTATTAAAAAGATTTGTTGATTACTCATAACGATAGTTTTATTGATTTCGTCTTTGTCTAATAGCGATGGCAAACCCTAGAATAGTAACCGGCCAAAGACCCACATAAATCCCCTCGAGCTCATGCCCTGTAAACCATAAATAAACGGAATAGACAAAGCTTAAGAAAGCTAAAATGATGGGGTAGTATTTTTCTAGAAATTTCATTGAAATTAATTTATGATTGTATATCAATCTACAAATTATTGTTCAATAAGTCCTTATCAAATCATTAGTAGTGTCTAATCAGCTTTGTAATTAGGGTTTAAGCGTTTACGTATGATGTGAAGTAGTAAGTGTTTCGTCTATTATTTTGAATCTAAAATGACAAGATGTATTTCTCGACAAGTTGATTGAATTGCGTGCATTGATTTTCGATCCAAGTTTGCTCTTCTCCCATTTCGGCAGCCATTATTTCAGCAACTTGAGGCGCTAGGTTTTTGGCTTCTGTTGCATTCAGGAAAAGCGCTCGGGTTCTCCGGGCAAGCACATCTTCAACGCTCATGGCCATTTCTTCGCGTACGGCCCAAACGATTTGATTCTTACTGATATGTACTAGCTTACTTAAGCTTGTATTTCCCTCCTCATCTAAGGCGCTAATCTTTTCAATATCGGTGCCGTAAACATGTAAGGGGTTGGACCAATCAGAGTTGTAGTCATAGCCATGAATAGGCAAGCTTTGGGTGATACAGGCGCGTTCAGGCAATCCTCCTACCGACTGAGCCGTATTGATTAGATCTTCCGACATTTTACGATAGGTAGTCCATTTACCGCCTAAAATGCTCACTAGTCCCGAGGTGCTTACGGTAACCTTATGGTGGCGAGAGATTTCTTTAGTAGCGCTCCCGTTATCTTCTGGAGCAGCTAGGGGTCGTAGTCCCGAGAAAACACTTTTTACATCTGCACGTGTAGGGGGAGTCGTCATATAGGCTCCCGCATTGTCTAGAATGAAATCGATTTCTTCCTCTAGAGCAATGGGTTCTTCTAATGTCTGTTCGATTTGAGTATCAGTTGTTCCCACTACGACATACCCATTCCAAGGAACCGCAAAAAGAACACGCCCATCAGAGGTATGTGGTACCATAATAGCATGGGGTCCCTTTAAGAAAGAATTGTCTAAAACGATATGAACCCCTTGACTGGGTACAATTAGTTTGCGACTATCGGGTTGGTCCATTTGAATAATTTGATCGGAGAACACTCCAGTAGCATTGATAACTACCTTAGCGGCGATCTCAAATTCTTCCCCACTTAGTCCGTCTTGGGCTTGTACCCCTGTGATCATATCCCCGTCCTTAACCAATGCTTTGACGCCTATATAATTCAATACACTAGCACCATGATTTTCGGCTGTTTGTGCTAGGCTTACAGCCATACGAGCATCGTCGAATTGGCCATCGTGATAGATAACACCACCGCGAAGTCCTTTTTTCTTCACATTGGGGATGAGTTCAATGGTTTCGTCTCGTTCGAGTAGGGTCGAGGGGCCAAGGCCTAACTTCCCCGCCATCATATCGTAGATTTTAAGGCCTATTCCATAGAAAGGACTGTTCCACCAGTCATAGGAGGGAATAACAAAACTGAGGTCTTGGACTAAATGCGGTGCATTTTTACGCATGATTCCTCTCTCTTTCAATGCTTCTATCACCAAGGAGATATCGCCATTCTGAAGATACCGGACCCCTCCGTGTACTAATTTTGTACTTCTAGAAGAAGTCCCTTTAGCAAAGTCATGCTTTTCTAATAAGAGCGTTTTGTAGCCACGGCTGGCTGCGTCTACTGCGGCTCCCAATCCGGAGGCTCCCCCGCCGATGACAAGAACATCCCACGCTTTCTTTTTGGTGCGTACTTTTTTAAGTTGTTGGTTTCTGTTCATTTTCTATTTCTATGACAATAGTTTAGGTACCCTTTGTTCCCATAGCTTTACGCATCGACTGGCATGCTTGTTTTCTTGTGGCATAAAGACTCGATCTTCCTTCCAAATGGCTTGTAGTTCGTTTTCGTCTTTCCAAAAGCCAACGGCGAGTCCGGCAAAAAAAGCAGCTCCAAGTGCAGTTGTCTCCGTTGTTTTGGGTCGAACGACTTTTTTCTGAAGTAAGTCGGCTTGAATTTGCATCAATAAATTATTTTCAGTCGCTCCTCCGTCTACTTTAAGGGAAGAAAATGCTACTCCTGCATCTTTTTGCATCTCGATGATAATGTCTCTAGATCGCAAGGCAATGGCCTCCAGGGCAGCACGCGCAATATGTCCTTTTTCCGTTCCGCGGGTTATTCCCATAATAGCCCCGGTGGCTTCAGAATCCCAATAGGGAGCGCCCAAACCGGACAGGGCAGGAACAAAAGTCACGCCACCGTTATGTTCTACCGTATTGGCTAGGGCTTCGATTTCTGGAGCGCTGGAAATTATGTGTAGCTGATCCCGTAACCATTGAATAAGTGCTCCTGCAATAAAGACGCTTCCCTCAAGCGCGTAAAAGGTTTTTCCATTGCGCTGCCATCCAATAGTAGTAAGCATTTTATGTTGGGATTCTACGGCTTTTTCGCCCGTATTCATAATGCAAAAACAGCCTGTTCCGTA
>CBFHRX010000026.1:0-5396 GCA_965658355.1 Flavobacteriaceae bacterium
TGAGTATCAGGGCATTCCATAAGCTTGATAGACGCCTGCAACGCTTCGTCTTCTGTTCTTCCTGCTATACACACAGCTCCTTGCGCTGGAGCTGGTAGCATCCAGTCCAATGTCATATAGTTGGGAGGGAGTGCCTCTACTCGTTCCAATCCAGCAGCGGCAAAAAGCGCCCCTATCCAGTTTTTTTTCTCCAAGGTTTCCAGACGCTTTTGAACATTTCCGCGGAGCAATTCAGAATCATGATTTGGATATCGGTGCTTCCATTGTGCGCTTCTTCGAAGACTAGAAGTTCCTATTTTGGCCTTTTCTGGCCAATTTTCTTCGGCTGTTTTCAGTACTAGTATATCCGAAACAGTTCCCCTTTCGAGAACGGCAAAATTGGAAATACCCTTGGGTAAAAGGGTCGGAACATCTTTGTAACTGTGAACTGCGATATCAATTTTATGATCGAGTAGTGCGATGTCCAAGGCTTTGGTAAAGACCCCTTGAATGTTCATCTCATATAGGGGTTGTGTGCTGTCTTGATCGCCTTGACTTTGAATCAGAACCAATTCGGAATCTTTGTTTTGATCTTTTAGCAGCCGTTGTACCCAACGTGCTTGCCAAAGCGCCAACGGGCTGGAACGTGTTCCAATACGAATGGGGGCTTTAGACATGTGGGGGGATTTCCAAGTCAAAAAGATCGCGAAGTACTTCTGCAGTATGATCTGCTTTGTCAGGATTTTCGCGTAAAAAAGAGGCGATTTGCCCAGTGACTTTAAGAAGGTTTTGTTGCTGTGGATTGGGATTTTCGATGTTTTGATCCAGCCCCCACTTTTCTTTTAAGCCCTGTAATAAGGGGGCATATTTCCGTAGGCGAACCCATTCCAAATAGTCTTGTTTTACTTCGTTTATGATAGCCTCCGCCTGTGGAATGTATTTTTGCCTTTCTTTTAAGGTAGCATCGGTGATTTTGGAAAGTGCATCCAGATGCACCAATGTCACATATTCGTTTGACTCTAAGGCAGGATCTACATTACGAGGTATGGAAAGATCTACTATTAAAAGAGGCTTTTTAAGATGCACCAATTCTTCATTTACAGTAAAATGAGCCCCCCCAGTAGCGACAATTAAAATATCTGCTTGCCGTATTTCAGCGGCTAAATCACCAAGTGGTTTTACACTCAAGTTGAATTTTCCACCTATTTGACTTGCTTTTTCTGTAGTTCTATTAATCAGGGTTATTTGATTATTAGAAGTGTGTTTGACCAAGTTTTCACAGGTGTTTCTTCCAATTTTACCGGTTCCAAATAGGACTATTTTTGCCTGATCTAATTGTGCTTGTTGCGAGAGTATATATTGTACTGCTGCAAAGGCAACGGAGGTCGCACCCGTCGATAGCTTGGTTTCTGTTTTCACCCTTTTACTCGCTTGGATAACGGCATTCACCAACCTTTCAGAATAGCCGTTGACCATCCCTTTTTTCTTGGACTGGTGAAAGCTTTTTTTCAATTGGCTTATCACTTCAAAATCACCCAGTATCTGACTGTCCAATCCAGTGCCGACTTTAAATAAGTGGTTGATGGCTTCTTCTTTTGCCAACTGGTAGCCCAAGGAATCGAATACTTCCGCATCTCCTTGACTGTGCTCAAGTAAGAGTTCTTTTAGAGAGTCCTGTGAATCTCCAAAAGCATATAATTCCGTTCGGTTACAAGTCGTATTAATCATGAGCTCTTCCAAACCTCTTTCCTTGGCTTTTTCAATTAATTCTTCAGAAGCTTGTGTGGAAAGGCTAAATTTTCCTCTTGTTTCTGCATCAGCGTTTTTATAACTGATACCGACCGCATAAAAATCCCTTTGAATAGGATCGCTCATTGTTTTCAATTCTAAATATCCGATGACAAAAATACTTTCTACTAAAATCAAAAAACAACGCAAAAGGTACTAAAACTATCAAATTGTGTATTATTGTACAATCATTGCTATAAATTTCACTTTTTCAACCCCAATAGGGGTCTGCAAAGAGACTTATTATTTAGACAACTTCTAAATAAGAAAATTGCTTAAAAGAAAAAACAACGATAAAAGTACATAAATGGAAACGGTAATTGAAAAAGGATTTTATGTCATAAGACACTTAAATGACAGCTCAGAATCAATGCTTTTGGAGCGCTCTATTAGCCAAGAATACTTGCAATTTCACTTTTGTTTAAAGGGGAGTGCAGTATTTTCGTATAATTCCAACGCCTATCAATTTACAGTACATGAATCGCAGTCAATGCTGTTGTACAATCCGCAGAAATCCTTGCCTATAGAAGCTCGTTTGGCCTCAGGTACTTGGTTGTTAAGTTTGATTCTTTCGATCAAGAAATTCCATTCTCTTTTTTCATCAGATGCAGATCATATTCATTTCCTAAGTCCAGACAATGTGGCTAAGAAGTTTTATGACAACAAGCCCCTTAATCCTGCCATGGCTGTGGTATTGAGTCAGATGCTTCAGGCCAAGGTTCACGATAGCATACGAGCCTTGTATTTTAAAGGGAAGATTTACGAATTATTGAGTCTCTATTTTAACAAAGGAGGCGATGAAGACATTGAAAGTTGTCCCTTTTTAGTGGATGAGGTTCAGGTTGGGAAAATACATTTGGCCAAAAAGATAGTGTTGGATAGAATGGCAAGTCCCCCTTCATTAACTGAGTTGGCGACAGAAATAGGGCTGAATACGAAAAAATTAAAAGAAGGGTTTAAACAGCTTTATGGACAAACTGTCTTTTCCTATTTGTTGGACCATAAGATGGAGGAAGCCCGTCGTATGCTTGATTCCCAGCAGCATAATGTAAATGAAGTGGGCTTAAAATTAGGGTATAGTACGTCGAGTCATTTTATTGCTGCCTTTAAAAAGAAGTACGGCACGACCCCAAAAAAATACCTAATGTCTGTATCTTCGTAAAAAAAAGCCATGAAAGGTGTATTGCTGGTGAATTTGGGTTCTCCGGAAAGTCCGGATCCCAAAGATGTAAAGGAATATCTCGATGAATTCTTAATGGATGAACGGGTCATTGACCTCCCGTCCTTTTTACGAACGATTCTTGTAAGAGGCATTATTCTCAATACAAGACCCAAGCGTTCTGCTAAGGCCTACAAAAAAATATGGTGGGAAGAAGGTTCTCCTCTTATCGTATTGTCAAAACGTTTGCTCGAGAAAATGGAAAGCAAAGTGCAGCTGCCTCTTGCATTAGGCATGCGCTATGGCAAGCCCTCTATTAAAAAGGGCTTACAAGAGCTGCATGATAAAGGCGTAACAGAAGTGTTACTGGTCCCTTTGTATCCGCAATTTGCGATGGCGACTACAGAGACCATACTTGTGCTAGCAGAGTCTTTACGAAAAGAGCATTTCCCAGAAATGCAATTCACAACCTTGCCTTCTTTTTACAAGCATCCAGACTATGTACGAGTTTTGTCTGAATCGATTCAAGAGTTTTTACAAGGAAAAGAGTGGGAGCATCTTTTGTTTTCCTATCACGGAGTGCCGGAGCGTCATATTCGCAAATCAGATATTACAAAGTCCCATTGCAAAATAGACGGGAGTTGTTGCCAAACAGCCTCCCCGGCGCATCAATATTGTTACCGTCATCAATGCTACGAAACAACCCGATTGGTAGCCGAGTATCTAGAATTAAAAAAAGACACCTATTCGACCACTTTCCAGTCCCGACTCGGTTTAGATCCTTGGTTGCAACCCTACACCGATAAGACTGTGGCAAAAATGGCTCGTTCTGGGACCAAAAAAATGGCCATAGTGACCCCTGCTTTTGTGTCCGACTGTTTGGAAACCCTAGAGGAAATCGGAATGGAAGCCGTAGAGGATTTTGAAGAAAAAGGAGGAGAACACCTACACGTAATCCCCTGTATAAACGATCGCGAGGACTGGGTAAAAGTAATGAGCCGCTGGGTAGATGAATGGGCAACCGAAGAAGTAGTAGTTCCCTAATGGCCAGTCAACAAGCCACCCAACTTGGCGAATTGCCCATAGGCAAACTACTTCTACAACAATCCGTCCCAGCCTCAATAGGCATCTTGGCGATGTCTCTCAATATCCTAATAGACACCATTTTTGTAGGGCAATGGATAGGGGCAGATGCTATTGCTGCCATCAATGTAGTTTTACCTGTTTCTTTTTTTATTGGTGCGTTGGGTATGGCAATTGGAATTGGGGGAAGCTCCATTATTTCAAGAGCCTTAGGAAAAGGCGATATGGAAAAAGCGCAACAGACCTTTGGAAATCAACTTACGCTGACCTTTTTATTTTGTTTGAGCTTCGTAATAGGGGGCCTTTTTTTTGTGGATGTACTCATACCCTTGTTTGGGGGCAAAGGGCGTTTGTATGAAGTAGCGAAAATCTATTATGTCATTGTCTTGTATGGAGTTCCTGTGTTAGGGTTTTGTATGATGGGGAATAATGTGGTACGAGCAGAGGGCAAGCCTAAGTATGCCATGTATGCGTTGCTTTTGCCTTCTGTGTCTAATCTCGTATTAGATGTGCTGTTTATAAAGGTATTGGGCTGGGGTATGGAAGGTGCTGCATGGGCTACGACACTTTCCTATGGTGTCTGTGCCTTATATCTCACCTATTTTTTTCTGACCCACAGTGAATTAAAATTAAGCTGGGCAAAACTTTTCTTGAAAGTTTCTATACTAAAAGAAATTGGGGCTTTGGGGATGGTGACCCTGTCGCGACAAGCCGTAGTGAGTTTGGTCGTTTTGATTGTTAACAATCTTTTATTTGAATTTGGGGGTGAGGCACAGCTGGCCATATATGCGATTATAAGCCGTATGCTAATGTTTGCTTTATTTCCTGTTTTGGGGATTACACAAGGGTTCTTGCCAATAGCAGGCTTTAATTATGGCGCTCAGAATAAAGCCAGAGTCATATCCCTTATAAAACTGACATTGCTAGTTGTCACCCTAATGGCCAGTTTTGTGTTTGGGATGATTTATGTATTTGCGACTCCAATTGCACGACTATTCACCCAAGACACAGAGGTGATTGCCCAAACTCCTTATGCCTTGCGGTGGGTCTTTGCGGCCACTCCTATTTTGGGGATTCAGCTCATAGGATCAGCTTATTTTCAAGCCATTGGCAAAGCAGTTCCAGCCTTGTTACTCACCTTAACACGGCAAGGATTTTTCTTTATCCCCTTGGTTTTTATATTGCCCAATTACTTTGGAATTAACGGTATCTGGATGGCATTTCCAATAGGAGAGGCCTTAGCCACAGTGGTCACAGGTTTTTTCTTGTTTTTGGAACTCAAGAAATACAAGAAAACACCCCAAACTTCTTCTTAACCCTGTCGAATACTTTTTGTATTTTTCCTCTAAACTTCTATAATCATGAATGCAATTAGAAAGCAACTATT
>CBFHRX010000026.1:5495-26136 GCA_965658355.1 Flavobacteriaceae bacterium
TTCTTAACCCTGTCGAATACTTTTTGTATTTTTCCTCTAAACTTCTATAATCATGAATGCAATTAGAAAGCAACTATTAGTTGTGATGACTGTGGTATTTGTAGCAATTCCAAGTGACACTTTTGCTCAGAAAAGACAAAAGAAGGCGTCTAGCCAAATTGATAAAGAACTATACAGCAGTTTACATTACAGAGAAATTGGTCCGTTTAGAGGGGGCCGATCAGCTGCCGTAACCGGAGTTCCGGGGCAACCCAAACTATTTTATATGGGGGCCACCGGAGGAGGTGTTTGGCGCACTACTGATGGAGGTCAGACCTATGAAAATATTTCAGACGGGTATTTTGGAGGAAGTATAGGTTCTGTGGCCGTTGCTCCTAGCGATCCTAATGTATTGTATGTTGGGGGTGGAGAGGTTACCGTTAGAGGCAATGTGTCTTCCGGCTATGGGATGTGGAAAAGCACCAATGCAGGTGAAAGTTGGACCTATATAGGGCTGCCAAATTCCAGACACATTCCTAGAATAGCAATAGACCCTAATAATTCTGAAATCGTCTATGCGGCAGTTTTGGGCGATCTCTATAAGCCGACTTCTGAAAGAGGAGTTTATAAAAGTACCGATGGAGGGACTACTTGGAAAAAAGTGTTGTTTGTCAACAAGCATGCCGGAGCAGTAGAACTGCAAATGGACCCAACAAACCCAAGAATACTTTATGCTGCTACCTGGCGGGTACAAAGAACTCCTTACAGTCTAAGTAGTGGCGGTACAGGTTCTGATCTTTGGAAAAGTATCGATTCGGGAACTACCTGGCAAAAAATTAGTGCAAACAAAGGTTTTGCTGAAGGAACATTGGGAATTATAGGGGTTACCATATCCCCCTTGAACTCTCAAAAAGTATGGGCCATTGTAGAAAACAAAGAGGCAGGAGGAATTTATCATTCTCAGGATGGTGGAAACAGCTGGAAACATATCAATGACAGCAGAGCCCTGCGCCAAAGAGCGTGGTATTATTCTAAAATATATGCCGATACACAAAATGAAGATATCGTATATGTAATGAATGTCTCCTATCACAAATCAACGGATGGAGGGAAAACCTTCGAAAGCTTTCGGGCCCCTCATGGTGATCACCATGATCTTTGGATAGCGCCAGAGGACAATCAACGCATGATCATAGCAGATGACGGTGGGGCTCAAGTGAGTTATGATGGGGGAACAAATTGGAGTACTTATGGGAATCAGCCTACCGCCCAGTTTTATCGAGTGACTACCGATAATGCCTTTCCCTATCGTATTTATGCGGCTCAGCAAGACAATTCTACAGTCCGAATTCAACACCGAAGTAGCGGCCGCTATATTGATGATGAACATTGGGAGCCCACAGCAGGAGGAGAATCGGCTCATATAGCAGTGGATCCTACCAATAATGAAATTGTATACGGAGGAAGTTATGGGGGCTATCTGACGCGCGTAAATCACGAAAAAGACACCGAAAGGGGGATTAATGTTTGGCCCGATAACCCAATGGGATACGGTGCAGAAGGAATGCGGTACCGCTTTCAATGGAATTTTCCGATTTTGTTTAGCCGGCACAATCCAAAAAAATTATACACCTTCTCCAATCATGTTCACCTAAGTGAAAACGAAGGGCAAAGCTGGGAGGTGATCAGTCCCGATCTGACACGAAACGATCCTACTAAGCTGCGCTCCTCTGGGGGGCCTATTACGCAAGACAATACGGGGGTAGAATATTATTGTACTCTCTTTGCCGCGAATGAATCCCCATTGCAAGAAGGTTTGTTGTGGGTAGGAAGTGATGATGGCTTGATTCATCTGACACAAGATGGTGGGAAAAACTGGACCAATGTAACCCCCAAAAAACTTCCCGAGTGGATGATGATCAACAGCATTGAACCTTCGTATGAGGATCCTGCCGTTTGTTATGTTGCGGGGACTCGCTACAAAATGGGCGATTACCGTCCTTATTTGTACAAGACGAGCGATTATGGAGCCAGTTGGGAGCTGATTACTAACGGTATTGAAGCAGAACATTTTACCCGTGTGCTAAGAGCCGATCCAGATAGAAAAGGATTGCTGTATGCAGGGACAGAAGCGGGGATGTATGTATCGTTTGACGATGGAAAAAATTGGACCCCTTTCCAACAAAACCTACCCTTAGTGCCCATTACGGATTTAACCCTCAAAGAAAAAAGCCTCATTGTTGCGACACAAGGAAGAAGTCTTTGGATGTTAGACGACTTATCGGTACTGCATCAAATAGGTGAAAGCACAAGTATAAATACCCCTGTACTCTATGCCCCAAAAGACAGTTATAGGATGAGTGGTAGTGGTGGTAGGGCCTCAAAAACAAGAGGAACCAATCTACCGAATGGTGTTATCGTACACTACTACCTGCCCAGCTGGGAAGAGGAAACAGATCTTCTTACGATCCGGCTCCTAGACGCGCAAAAAAAGACGATCAAAACCTTTAGCTCTGACGACACTGAGAACACATTAGAGCCCCAAAAAGGAAGCAATCAATGGGTTTGGAATACTCGTTATGAAGGAGCTGAAACCCTAGATGATATGATTTTTTGGAGCGCTTCTTTTTCTGGGCCAAAGGCAGTTCCTGGGGATTATTTTGTCCAACTAGAATACAAGGGTAAAACGATTGAAAAGCCGTTTAAAATCCTACCCAATCCTGCAGGAGAAGCTACTGTAATGGATATGCAAAAGCAGTTTGATTTTATTCAAGCAGTTAACAAAACCAATGATCGCGCCCATAAAGCGATAAAAAGCATGCGTTCTATTCATGAAAAGTTGGCCGCTTTTGAAATGACATATAAGGATCAGGAAGAACTGAGCGATCTTGTTGCGAAGGCAAAATCCATACAAGAGTCTCTAGCAATGCTTGAGAAGACCCTTTATCAAACTCAGAACCGAAGCAATCAGGATCCCTTGAATTTTCCCATTCGTCTGACCAATAAATTAGCACATCTAAACCGATTGGTGGGGATGAACGATTTTGGTCCGACTGATCAAGATGAAGCGGTTCGACAGCAATTGACAGCAGCGATTGAAAAAGCACTGGCGTCTTTTGAAAAAATAAAAGAAACGGACGTAAAATCCTTTAATTTAGACTTTTCAAAAAAAGCATTGGATTATCTAACGATTAAAAACTAAGGTGAGTTACTACAATTATATTAAAGCCCTGCATTTGATTTTTGTGATCACCTGGTTTGCAGGGCTTTTCTATATGCCACGGCTCTTTATTTATTGGATAGAGGCGCAGCAAAAAGAAACTGTTGTCAAGCAGATTTTAACAGATCAACTGCAGCTAATGGCCAAGCGTTTGTGGTATATTATTACCTGGCCTTCAGCTGTTTTGGCGACTCTTTTTGCGCTTGCCTTATTGTATCTAATGCCGAGTTGGTTGACGCAATCATGGATGTGGGTTAAATTGGGGTTTGTCGTCTTGTTGTATGGATACCACCTTAAGACACACAGTATGTTTCGCCAAATGCAAGCAGGGACCTATAAATACACGGCTAATTTTATGCGAATTTGGAATGAAGGAGCAACCCTTATTTTGTTTGCAGTCATTTTTCTAGTGATCCTAAAAACAAGTTTTGATTGGATTTTTGGAGTAGTTGGAATCGTCTTATTGGGGATTCTCCTTATGCTCGGGATTCGGTTGTATAAAAGAATTCGCAATGAAGCTTAGAGAACTTCTCAATCGAAGATTGTCACTTCGAACGCGATTGTTTCTTGCCATGATTCTATTGGTATTTGTAGCCTGTATGCTGATATTAGGAGCCACTTATGTACAATACCAATCCGAAGCAGATGATTATAATTTATTTCGTTTAGACCGAAAAGAAAAACAGATACAACGCCAGCTTGACTATTTGGCTCAAAAGTACCAGCTTGAATCCGCTTCTGATTCGACATGGGCCAATTATCAAGACGATTTACAGTCCATTACTAAAATACACAAAGTGGAATTTTCGTTGTTTAGCCTCAAGGGAGATTCTTTGTTTATTTCCTTTACCCCCCTTAAAATTGTAGCCAATGGCTACAGATTAGACTCGGCTTTAGTGTCTCAAGTAGTTCAAAAAAACGGGACTCGTTTTTTAGAGGCTAGCAGTGATGAATTGGGAAAATTTCAGTCCTCTTACAGCCTTTTGAAAGGAAAAAATGGAGCCCCTTATGCGATTTTATTTCTCCCCTATTTTGAAGATGTTTCCTTTTCTGAAAATGAATTGAATACTTTTTTACAGCGTTTGTACCAGGTGTATTTGATCATGTTGGTGGTGGCTATCTTCTTTGCTTATTTTATCTCTCGTTATGTGACGCGATCTCTGGAAACGCTCCGTTTATTAATCGGGCAAACAGGTTTTTTGACTCGAAACAAAAAAATCCATTTGGAGAATGCTACTCGAGAAATAGAGGGACTTGTCAATTCTTATAACAATATGATTGACGATTTGGAAAAGAGTGCTGAACTCCTTGCAAAAACAGAACGGGAGCAGGCCTGGCAAGAAATGGCACGACAGGTAGCCCATGAAATCAAAAATCCATTGACTCCTATGCGGCTCTCTGTTCAAAGTTTTCAGAGGCGTTTAGACCCCAATGATCCTGATTTACAAAATAAGATTAATGAGTTTTCTTCTATGCTCATCACTCAAATTGACACCATGAGTCAGGTGGCGAATGCCTTTTCTGATTATGCTACACTGCCCAAAGCGCAATTGCAAAAAGAAGATATTGTGGAATTGACCAAAAGGGCAGTAGAGGTGTTTGAGCAAGAAAATATTGAGTTTAGTAGCAGCGAGGAGTCCCTTCTTGTACAATTGGACAGAACACAGTGGATACGGGTACTGACCAACCTGATACAAAATGGGATTCAATCAGTAGGATCGGAAAACAATCCTCATATAAAAGTATCCATCAAAGCGCAAACAAAATGGATACTTGTTCGTGTTCAAGATAACGGAGAGGGGATCGCAGAAGAAAATAAAGAGAAAATATTTGAGCCAAAGTTTACGACAAAAACAAAAGGAATGGGACTCGGGCTGGGTATCGTGAAAAATATTATCAGCTCCCACAATGGCGAAATTAGCTTTGCATCTAAGGCAGGAAAAGGGACAACTTTTGAAATTAAAATCCCAAAACCTTAATCTGAAGCTTGCATGCGATTGACCGCTTGATGAATGGTTTTTTCGAGCGTATCGATAAGTGGATCAAAGTTGCCTTTTGGGATTTCTAGCAAGGGGTGAAACTGAATTTTCACGGGCACCCCTAGTGGGATTGGAAAATAGTTATAGCGGCTCAACTGCCAGGAATTTGCGATGCTAACGGGAAGGATTTGCGCAGTGGGAATTTCTTTAAAAAGTGTCGTAAGCCCTCCTTTCTGAAAGGGCTTTGGCGCACCGTCTCTACTACGAGTTCCTTCTGCAAAAATGACCACAGACCAATTATTGGCCTTCACATTGGCAGCAAATTTTTGAATGGCTTGTAAAGCCGCAGTTTTGTCTTTTCGGTCAATTAATACAGCTCCACCATTTCTTAGATTATAGGAAATACTGGGAATGCCCTTTCCCAATTCCTTTTTGCTAATAAACTTAGGATGGCAATGTCTCAGATACCATATCAGAGGTGGTATGTCGTAGGTGCTTTGATGATTGCATACAATTATAGTCGGCCGTTTGCGATCTAAAACAGGGAGATTATTCAGTTCGTAGCGCGTCCCAAGGAGGCCCAGTAAAAAGACCAAAAGCCGGTTTAGTAGATCGACACTTTTTTTATGGGCTTGATACCCAAATAGGTTCAAGCAAACAATCTGTATCCCATGAAAGACTACCAGACTGATACCAAAGAAGAGGTAGTAGATAAGGGAAATGAAATAGGAAAGTGCTTTTTTCAAAAGCAGCTTGGGTTTAACAGTGTTGGCTGTAGGCAGACTGAAGATTATCAGCGATCATATCTGCTGGGCGTCCTTCGATATGATGTCTTTCTATCATATGAACCAACTCTCCGTCTTTAAACAAGGCGATGCTTGGGGAAGAAGGTGGAAAAGGGATCATTCGAGCACGGGCAGCATCTGTAGCTTCTCTGTCTACTCCAGCAAAAACGGTATACAAGCGATCAGGAGTTTTGTCCTGTCCCAAAGACATTCTTACAGCAGGGCGCGCATTGGCGGCCGCACAACCACAAACAGAATTGACTACTACGAGAGTAGTTCCTTCTTTCTCTAAGGCATTTGTAACATCGCTTTCCTGGAATAATTCTTCGAATCCAAGGCTTGTTAATTCTTCACGCATCGGTTTTACAATCTCTTCTGGGTACATAATTATTTTTTTTCAAAGATATAAAGTTCCCCTCAGATACAAGGCTGCATTTTTCCAATAAATATTGTCGAAGTGATTGATTTCGGTTTCCTTTGTAAACTCAAATACAAAAAGCAATGAAATGGATAGGCGCCCTCTTGGGGTACTTCATATATCGATTCCCAGGGGCGATGCTAGGGTTTGTGTTGGGGAGTTTGTTTGATCAGGCAAATACAAGCACCGCTCGCTTTAGAACCAGTAGAACGCCTTTGTCCAAAAGTTCTTTTGAGCTTAAATTACTCTCTTTAGCCGCCATTGTCATAAAGGCTGATGGGAAGGTGTTAAAGGAAGAATTACACTATGTACGCACTTATTTTATAGGCCAATATGGGGAGCTTCGGTCACAAGAAATATTTAAAGTATTCAACCAGGAAATAAAAAAAGAATCTCAAAGTCTATCAGAACTAACGAAGGTTTTTGTCAAAGGAGCCGTTTATGAAACACGTTTGCAGATTCTTCATTTCTTGTTTGGCATTGCCAATTCCGATGGGGATGTCTCAGAGAGTGAAATCCAAAAATTAAAGGCTATTGCCACAGCCTTGCGTTTGCGAAATCAAGATTTTGAAAGTATTAAGGCCATGTTCGTTAAAGACACCCATCAGGCCTATACGATCCTTGAACTTAGCCCTGAGGCAACAGAGGAACAAATTAAAAAGGCCTATCGAACGAAAGTCAAAAAATACCATCCCGACCGAATCAAAACTGAAGATGAAGCCTTGCTGAAGGGGGCCCAGCAAAAGTTCATTCAAATACAACAGGCCTATGAACTCATTAAAAAAGAACGCAGATTTTAAATAGCATACAAATGGAGGAATTGTGGTTTTATTTTGATTTAGGAATGCGACACGTCTTGGACCCTTCAGCCATAGACCATCTTTTATTCATCGCCGCATTTACAGCGCCCTATCATTTTGGGGCCCTGCGGAAATTGCTTTGGTGGACGACCTTATTTACATTCGGGCATACGCTTTCACTTATTGGGAATTATTATTTCCAGCTAGACCCACCCGCAACTTGGATTGAATTTTTGATTCCGGCTTCTATCGTAGTCGCGTGTATCCCCCTACTAAGATCTGGAGCGCAAGAAGCTCGTGCGAGCTCTTTTTTTAGTGTGCTTATTTTTGTTTTCGGGATTGTACACGGGTTTGGCTTCAGTCGGTATTTTGGTATGATTGTACCTGCCGAAAGTGCTAATTCGGCTCTTTTGTCTTTTGCTTTTGGAGTGGAAGCAGCACAGATCGTCATTATTTTAGGGGTTTTGGTGTTGGAACTACTGTTGGTTCGACTGCTCGCTCTTAAAAAAGAAAAATGGCAATTAATTGTAGGTGCCATGATTGCCTCTCAAGCCTTGGGGATGTGTTTTCAGAATTGGCCTTTTTAAAAAAGCTTCTTTTTCGTTTCTAAATACTTGTATCTTCGTAGCGCATGGTAGGCAAGCAAGAAAAATACGACCGTACTTATTTACAAATGGCGCAAACATGGGGAGAGCTTTCCTATTGTGAACGCAAAAAAGTAGGCGCCCTTATCGTTAAAGACCGTATGATTATTTCTGACGGCTACAACGGAACCCCCTCTGGTTTTGAAAACCTATGTGAAGATGACGACTACCAAACAAAATGGTATGTTCTTCATGCAGAGGCCAATGCCATCCTAAAAGTAGCATCCTCTACTCAATCGTGTAAGGGTGCCACTTTGTACATCACCTTATCGCCCTGCAAAGAATGTAGCAAATTGATTCACCAGTCGGGTATTACCCGCGTTGTATACGCCAAAGCCTATAAAGATGTGTCAGGGATTGATTTTCTCAAACGTGCAGGGGTTGACATAACCCATTTGCCTTTTACCACGAGTTCTTAAAACTGTATTTATTTGAAAAATAATTCATTTCTATTTGTCATTGTATTGCTGTCACTCTTGACAGGTTTTTTTTGGGGATCCCGATTGGAAGCGCTCGGAATTAGAACCCCCAAAAGCAGCAATGCGCAAGAAAAGCTAGCCCTGCTGATGCGCTATGTGGACGAACGCTATGTGGATTCCTTGAATATTGACAGTTTATCAACGGAGGTAATCCAAAAGATTATCGACCAGCTAGATCCCCATTCTGTTTTTATTTCCAGTTCAGAACAACAAGAGTTGTCCGAGCGTATGCAAGGAAATTTTGTTGGGATAGGAGTGAGTTTTTACATGGTTGAGGACACTGTCACAGTGGTTCGCGTGTTGGAAGATGGGCCGAGTGAAAAAGCAGGTCTTTTAGCGGGAGATCGAATTTTGATGGCCAATAAAGACACCCTTTTTCAGAAAGAATTAGAAAGTCAAAATATTGTAAGCAAATTGAAAGGCGCTCCGGATACAGTCGTCACCTTGCAGTTATACCGGCCTCAAAACGATTCTCTTTTTACCTTAGAATTACCAAGGGGGGAAGTGCCTTTAAAAAGTGTGGATGCCCATTTCTCATTAAACACGCATACGGGCTATATCAAAATCAATCGGTTTTCTCAAACGACTTATGAAGAGTTTATGGCGGCACTCCGTTCTTTTGATTTGTACGAAACAGAGAATTTAATCCTGGATGTAAGAGACAATCCTGGGGGTTATATGTTTCCTGCTCAGCAAATTGCCGATGAATTTCTAGAAGATGGAAAGCCGATAGTCATTACAAAAAGTAATAATGGAATCCGCAGAAAAACGCTTGCTACAGAAAGAGGAGGCTTTGAAAAAGGAGGTGTATACGTTTTAGTAAACGAGCAATCAGCATCAGCAGCCGAAGTACTAGCTGGGGCGCTACAAGATAATGACAGAGCCTGGATTGTGGGGCGGAGAACCTTTGGTAAAGGATTAGTTCAGCAACAACTCCCTTTGGGAGACGGTGACGCTGTTAGACTGACAACAGCGCGCTACTATACCCCTACAGGAAGGTCTATTCAACGCGCTTATGACAGTGATAAAGAGGCGTATTACGACGAAGTGTTACAACGTTATGAAAGCGGTGAGATGGCCGATGCAACGAAAGTTCCTGTCAACGATAGTTTGGCGTTCAAAACCCCCGAGGGACGGATCGTATACGGAGGAGGCGGTATTACGCCAGACCTCTATGTCCCCAATACCAATTCACGCTCTGAAGAATTTGATTTCTTCTTATTGCGTTCCAATCTTATGAACCACTTTGTGTTTACGGTACTTGATAAAAACCGAACCGCCTATCAATATGAATCCGAGCAGGACTTTGTTGAATCTCCTTTGCCCAATGCACTTGATTGGGTGAAAAAATTCAAATCGTATTGTGTCGACAATGGGGTGCCACTAGCGACAAAAGACAATACGGCCATACTAAATGCTATTAAAGCCTATGTTGGGCTTCAGTTGTATGGTGAAAATTGCTTTAGTCAAATCCTCACCAAAGAAGATGCTTTTGTGAAAAAAGTATTGGCCCACCAACGGACAGCGGGATGACACTATTTTTCTTTGAGTTTCTTGACAACCTTAAGGGATTGATTGAGAATCAGAAGTAAAATAAAGGCACAAGCAGAAGAGAGGACTCCGATGGAGGCCACCAAACTTTTGCCTTCAAAAGGATTGTGCCAGTCTATTTGAAACAGGTTAAAGCCCAAGGCTATTAAAGCCAGGAACATAAATACGTAAATCCAATTTTTCATGTTCTTTTTTTAGTTGGTTCTGATGGAGGCCATCAGTTCAAAATTAAGCCCTTATGTTGCTAATTGCCCAACATTTGTGGCAAAAAGTTTTACAGCAATCGCAAGAAGGACAACACCAAACACTTTTCTGATAATTTGAATTCCAGATTCTCCTAAAAAGCGCCCTAGAAAAGAAGACGATTTTAAGACGACATATACCAAAAGGATGTTAACGACAATGGCAGCAATGATATTTACTACGTGGTATTCTGCCCGAAGTGATAATAATGAAGTAAGTGTCCCTGCGCCCGCAATCATTGGAAAAGCTAAAGGCACAACAGAGGCTGTTGCCGCCACTTCTCCTTTAAAAAGATTAATGCCTAAAATCATTTCAATTGCCAATAAGAAAATCACAAAAGAACCCGCAACCGCAAAAGAGCTGACATCAATTCCGATCAGGCTGAGGATTTTTTCTCCAAGAAATAAAAAGACAATCATGAGTATGGCAGAGACCAAGGACGCCTTTTCAGACTGTATATGCCCTACCTTTTCTCGTAGGCTTATAATAAAGGGGATATTTCCCACGATATCGATTACGGCAAATAAAATCATACCCGCCGTTAAGAATTCTTTAAAATCGAACATAATGGATTCTAATTACTACATTTTGGTTGGCTAAATTAGTGTTATTCTCAGTAATTTTAGGGGCAAATAAAGGCTATGATTGTACAAGTAGGAGACTGTTTGGTTTCGGAATCGGTTTTGCAAGAAGTGTTTAGCTGTGATCTTACTAAATGTAAAGGAGCTTGCTGTGTTGAAGGGGAGGCCGGTGCTCCATTAAGTAAGAAAGAAGCTGGATTTCTTGAAAGATCCTGGGCAAAGATTAAACCTTTTATCCCCGAAAAAGGACAAAAAGCCATTTTAGATCAAGGGACTTACGTCAAAGGTTTCGCTGATGAACTGGAAACCCCATTAGTAGCAGGAAAAGAATGTGCTTATACCGTTTTCTCAGAAGACGGGACCGCACAATGTGGTATTGAGAAAGCCTATAAAGCAGGTGCTATTGAAGAGAACAAACCGATATCTTGCCATCTGTATCCAGTACGCTTAAAAGAATACGAAAAATTTATTGCTGTCAATTATCATGAGTGGCATATCTGCAGCCCTGCTTGTTCTTTAGGGAAAGAATTAAAAAAGCCAGTTTATGAATTCGTTAAAGAAGCATTAATTCGAAAATTTGGACAAGCCTGGTATGATGATTTGGTTTTAGCGGTAACGGAAATGGCAAATTGACGTTTTCAGTTATACCGCGGCTTAGCCGGTTTTTTTGTAATATAAACAGCTGAAAAACATATAGTTGTGTTTTCTTTCTTCTCTGACTATTTTATCGAATTGTGAAGTTTTTGTTAAAAACTACAGCTGTTTGTGGATAAGTACCCCTTTCAATTTTGATTGCAATTTTAAATCTTTGTTAGTCTCGAATTGAGATAAATAAACCAGAAAAAAAGAAAAGATAATGGCAGCAATTGAACCCATCCTAGCAGAAAACAACAACCGATTTGTAATTTTTCCAATCCAGCACCATGATATATGGGAGTGGTATAAAAAAATGGAAGCTAGTTTTTGGACTGCTGAAGAAATTGACTTGCACCAGGATCTAAACGACTGGAACAACAAACTAACAGATGACGAGAAATATTTCATCAAGCATATTCTTGCTTTCTTTGCTGCCTCTGACGGAATTGTAAATGAGAACCTTGCTGAGAATTTCGTCAATGAAGTACAATATTCAGAAGCAAAATTCTTCTATGGTTTCCAAATCATGATGGAAAATATCCACTCGGAGACCTATTCTCTACTGATCGACACCTATGTGAAAGACGAAGCTGAGAAAAACAAACTATTTCAAGCGATAGAAGTATTCCCAGCTATTAAGAAAAAAGCAGACTGGGCCCTTCGTTGGATTGATTCAGATTCTTTTGCAGAGCGATTGATTGCCTTTGCCGCTGTAGAGGGGATTTTCTTTTCGGGTGCCTTTTGTTCTATTTACTGGCTAAAGAAACGTGGTTTGATGCCCGGTTTGACCTTTTCGAATGAATTAATTTCCAGAGATGAAGGAGTACACTGTGACTTTGCGGTTCATCTGCACAACCACCACTTGGTCAACAAAGTACCCAAAGAAAGAATCCTCGAAATCATCTTGGATGCGTTAAATATTGAAAGAGAATTCGTGACAGAGTCTCTTCCGGTAAGTCTTATTGGGATGAATTCTAAGTTAATGACACAGTATTTAGAATTTGTGACAGACCGACTTCTAGTTGAATTGGGCTGTGAAAAACAATTTAATGTGACCAACCCATTTGATTTTATGGACATGATATCCTTACAAGGGAAAACCAATTTCTTTGAAAAGCGTGTTTCTGAATATCAAAAAGCAGGCGTCCTTTCCAAAGAAGAGCCAGAGACTAAAATCTCCTTCGACGCCGACTTTTAATCACTCTCCTGTATTGTAACGTATTTCCCACAACCCGATAACCAATTTCCCATGAGTATGAACGTAATAAAAAGAGACGGCCATAAAGAGCCTGTAATTTTTGATAAAATCACCGCCCGAGTGCGCAAGTTGTGCTACGGCCTCAATGATTTGGTTGATCCAGTACGTGTGGCAATGCGAGTGATTGAAGGGCTTTATGACGGAGTTACGACCTCGGAATTGGACAATCTAGCGGCCGAAGTAGCGGCCACCATGACGACTACACATCCGGATTACGCACAATTGGCAGCTCGGATTTCAGTTTCCAACCTTCATAAGAATACAAAAAAGTCTTTTTCAGACACCATGAAGGATTTGTATGAGTATACCAATCCACGAACGGGGAAGAAAGCCCCTTTATTATCAGATGAGGTGTATAAGGTTATCAAAAAGAACGCCACCCTATTAGATTCAAGCATCATATACAATCGGGATTTTGGATACGACTTTTTTGGGTTTAAGACATTGGAGCGTTCGTATCTATTGAAATTAAATGGGGAGATAGTGGAACGACCTCAGCATATGCTAATGCGGGTTTCTATTGGTATTCACCTCAATGATATAGAGGCAGCATTGGAGACCTATCACATGATGTCTAAGCGGTATTTTACCCATGCAACCCCTACCTTATTTAACTCTGGAACACCCAAGCCTCAGATGTCCTCTTGTTTCTTATTGGCGATGAAAGATGACAGTATTGATGGTATATATGATACCCTCAAGCAAACGGCAAAAATATCACAGTCAGCGGGTGGAATAGGCTTGTCTATTCACAATGTACGCGCAACAGGGTCTTATATATCTGGCACAAACGGTACCTCTAACGGCATCGTACCCATGCTTCGGGTCTTTAATGATACAGCTCGTTACGTAGACCAAGGAGGGGGAAAACGAAAAGGTTCTTTTGCCATTTATGTGGAGCCTTGGCATGCGGACATTTTTGACTTTTTAGACTTAAAGAAAAACCACGGGAAAGAAGAAATGCGCGCGCGCGATTTATTTTATGCGATGTGGGTGCCAGACCTTTTCATGAAGCGTGTAGAGCAAGACGCTGAATGGACCCTGATGTGTCCCAATGAATGTCCTGGATTATTTGACTGTCACGGGGATGAATTTGATGCACTTTATCTCCAATACGAGAGTGAAGGCAAAGGACGAAAAACAATAAAGGCACGTGAGTTGTGGGAGAAAATACTCGAATCACAAATCGAAACGGGGACTCCATATATGCTCTACAAGGACTCTGCTAATCGCAAGTCCAATCAGAAAAATTTAGGAACGATTCGTTCCTCCAACCTTTGTACGGAGATTCTTGAATACACCTCTGCTGACGAGGTAGCCGTCTGTAACCTAGCTTCTATCGCATTGCCCATGTTCATAGAAGACGGAAGCTTTAATCACCAGAAATTATACGATGTAACCGTTCAGGTTACCAAAAACCTAAACCGTGTAATCGACCGTAATTATTATCCTGTTCCCGAAGCTGCGAATTCTAATTTTAGACATCGCCCAGTAGGATTAGGAGTGCAAGGATTGGCAGATACTTTTATCAAGCTTAGATTGCCTTTCACTTCTGAAAAAGCGCAAGAACTGAACCAAGAAATCTTTGAGACCTTGTATTTTGCCGCTTTGAATGCCTCTGTAGAAGAAGCCGAGAAAGACGGTCCCTACGAGTCTTATAAAGGGTCTCCAATCTCAAAAGGAGAATTCCAGCACAACTTATGGGGTATTAAAGACGAAGAGCTAAGCGGTCGTTGGGACTGGTCAGGATTGCGAAAGCAAGTGAAGAAGCACGGTGTGCGTAATTCCCTTTTAGTAGCACCTATGCCGACAGCCTCCACCTCACAAATACTTGGAAACAACGAGTGTTTTGAACCCTATACGTCTAATATCTATACCCGAAGAGTACTCTCAGGGGAATTTATTGTCGTCAACAAGCATTTACTAGAAGATCTAGTCGAACTCGGCTTATGGAATGAAGATTTGAAGCAAGAGCTGATGCGCGCCAATGGATCCATACAGCACATTGAAGGAATTCCAGAAGATATTAAAGAATTGTACCGTACCGTATGGGAAATGAGTATGAAAGACATTATTGACATGTCTCGTCATCGTGGTTATTTCATTGACCAGTCACAATCGTTAAACCTCTTTATGGAAGGGGCTACTATGGCGAAATTGACCTCAATGCATTTTTATGCTTGGAAGTCTGGTCTTAAGACAGGAATGTATTACTTAAGAACCAAGTCAGCAGTGGATGCGATTAAATTTACGCTCGACAATAAAGCTACTGAGAAAGCACCATCAACACAGGCGGAAACTGTTGTAGCAGGCGCTAGTATACCGGCCAAAGCGACCGCTGCTACTGCTTCGAAACAGCAAATAGAAGTGAATCCATTGAGTCCAGAAGAGCTCAAGCAAATGCTTTCACAATCTCAGAACAACCCTGATGATGACTGCCTAATGTGCGGTTCTTAATCCAGTGAGAACCAACCCCTGATGCTGTTCAGGGGTTTTTTTGCACCCTAATGTTAAGTAAATGTTATGTAAACATTATGTAAAAGCATATTTATTGTTATATTTGTATTAAATGATAAAAGAAACACCTTATGAAACGATTTATTATTTCGCTTGTAGTACTAGGATTAAGCCTTCAATTTGGTTTAAGTCAAGAGCGTACAGATTTCAAAAAAGAAAAGAATTTAGTCAGTGTCGTTAGTTTTCATGACAATGGTGAAATTGCTCAAAAAGGGTATTTGAAGAAAAACAAATTACACGGTGAGTGGATCAGCTATTGTGAGGCAGGAAACAAGCTTGCACAAGGCACCTTTGTAAAAGGGAAGAAAGAAGGCAAATGGATCTTCTGGCAAGAGGATAAAATGACAGAAGTTACATTCGAAGACAACCGAGTCGTTGACTATGTTGTCTGGGAACGTGAAACAGTCGCGTCCATTAACTAGTCGCTCTTTTATTAGCCATCACCTCATATTCTTCAATAATTTGGAACATATGAGCGATCATGTCCTTTGTCCGTAGCAAAAGATTAAAATACATTGACGTATTCTTGATACTCGTGCTAATCTCTTTAGTTCGTACAATCTGTTTCTCAATTTTTTCTTGCACCAATTCAAAAGAGGCTCCTTTTTGAGCCAGTATTTTTTGGTACTCCTTGGCATCCGTCATTTTGTTATCAAAGGCTTTGATGGACAAATTGAAAACAAAGTTTATTTGAAATAGAATGGTTAAAAGTTCATCGTGCTGAAAGTCATTAATCTTCCTGTGATTGTTATAGGTATGCCGGTGACACACTTTTGTCATATAGTGGATGTCTTCTGTTAAATCATGTAACAAGCCGAGCAAATTAATGTAGGCATAGACGGGGGTGATATCCTTAGAATTGATGGTTTTGATAAAGTAAAAAGAAGAATTCCGAAGCTCTTCTAAATCCCTTTTGAGCACCTCTGATTTTCTTCTCTGCTGGTAGAGTATACGATAATTATCCGAAGCCAAGCCTTTGACCATCTGGTCGTAAATTTCAATACTGTATTCAAAAATGCCTCTGATGTTCTTGCCCGATTCAAGAATGGCTTCGTCCATGGTTTGGGTCTTTGCATCGAGATTGAATGTGGTCGATATTTTACTCTTTAAATCCGTTTTAGCAAAAAAGTTTCTACCCACTACAACGAGCACCAAAAGAATCACAAAGACAACCGCTATATTGCCGCCAAAATAAATTAGACTGGTGATCAACCCACAGACTACAAAGGCACTAAGCGCTGTAAAGAACCAGCCTATTATCACATTCACAACCCCTGCAACCCTATAAACAGCACTATCGGTACCCCAAGCTCTATCAGCCAAAGAAGTACCCATTGCCACCATAAAGGTCACATAAGTAGTCGAGAGCGGAAGCTTTAGGGAGGTTGCAATAGCAATTAGAACCGCTGCCACCACCAGGTTTATGCTTGCTCTTAGCTTGTCAAAAGCAGGTAAATCCTTATTGTTTAAGGTATAAAAGCGATCTGTAGTCATCGCTTTTTTTATGTAAGTATTGAGGCTGTCTGGGGTCAGGTTCACTACAAAAGCATGGCCATTGGAAAAGACCCTTACCAATTGACGCGATACATAGTTGGGACGAAAACGCTCTTTGATTTGATTTTGGTCGGAAAGGTCTAAAGAAGTCTGGACCACCCGCTTCGCTTTGGCGGAAAACCATAGGGTAACAATCATAATAAGACCCGAAGCAAAAAGGAAAACGGTAGGGGTCGGAACTTTGGCTGAAAGGACACTCATATTAAAAAGACTGGCTTCAACCCCTGAACTTACCCAAGCCAAATAGGATTGATAGGCGGCTATGGGGACTCCGATAAAATTTACCAGATCGTTCCCAGCAAAAGCAAGCGCCAATGAAAAAGTACCCAAGCCAATGATAAACTTATATACGTCTAGCTGTATCAAACGCATCAAGGTGTACAAGATCACAAAGAGGAGGACTGCAATTGCAATGGTGACTAGTACGTATTGATTTTCTAGAAAAGAATTCAGGGTGCTACCATTTAAAAGCTCGTATGAGGTGTTGGCGAAATCGGTCCCTTTTAATCCTTTTATGACAATAAAGTTGACAATTGCAGCCGAAGAAATAGCACCAAAAATAGCATTGACATAGAGCGGTTTTGAGTCAAAATTGTACGATAATAGTATTCGCGACAGCGTCTGTACCAAAGCCCCAATTGTAAAGGCGATAAAGACGGAGAGCAGTATCCCCAATATAATTTGAACGGCCTTAGAGGTATTGATATAGGTATCTATATCGGTAAGGCTTTCGTCGTTGGCATAAATTTTAATGACGGCCAATACCACTGCGGCTCCTAATAACTCAAACACGATGGATACGGTAGTGGAAGTCGGCATCCCTAGGGTATTGAAAAAATCCAGGAGCAATATGTCCGTAATCATGACGGCCAAGAAAATATAGATGATCTCATCAAAGAAAAAGGCTTCAGGGTTAAAGATCCCCTTTCGAGCGACTTCCATCATCCCACTAGAAAACAAAGCCCCCATGGCGATTCCTGCACTGGCAAAAATCATGATGCTTCTGTAGGTAAATACTTTAGACCCTATAGCAGAGTTTAAAAAATTTACAGCGTCATTACTGACACCAACGATCAAATCTCCGATCGCTAGAAGGCTTAAAACAATGATTATCTCTAAGTAGAAGTTTTCCATATAGTCGTGTGCTTACACAAAAATGGAAAAATTAAAGCTAGGATTAAAATTTAATTCCATAACTAAGAGAGAATGAGGTGCCAAAATTCCGAAATGAAAAAGGCTGCGTTTCAAAATCAAAGAATTCATATTGGGATTCTCTCTCATCTCCAAGTATATTATTGACTTTTATTCTCAAGGTTTTAGAAAGGCCATTTTCTTCTTTGAATTTCTTTTCGAAAGTAAAGTTCAAAGAATTGAAAGGCAGTGCGTAAACATCGGGAACATCGTCATTACCTACAATTTGAAGTGTTTTTCCTTGTCGATTGAAAAACAAACTCATCTCCAGATTTTTCTCTATTTGTTGATAGTTTAGGCCAGTATTAATAATATAGGGCGCTTGCCCTTGAAGTTGACGGTAGTCTTTAAATTCAACATCTACAGGTTGACGTAATAGACGAATATTTCGTTCAATATCGCCCATTGTTTGTCGTGATTCAATTAGTGATAGGTTTAAGTTGAGCCCTAATCTGTCACGATCCGTAGCAATAAAGTTTTTTCGAGCTTCTATTTCTGCACCTACCACAAGGGCCTCAGGGTTGTTTCGGGCGATGAATACATTGGGGGTAGAGCGGTCGAATAGTACGATTTCTATTGGATCGTCAAAATTTTTCAAAAACCCACTAATTGCAAAAAACTCTCCTTTGTCTCCATAATTTTCGAACCTTACATCATAGTTTGTAATCAGCGATGGAGTTACATTCGGATTTCCGTAAAATCGGGTTCCCGTAATGGGGTCTAATATAACGGCCGTAGAGTTTTCTTTAAAGGAAGGACGCGCAGTAGTTCGGTAGGCCGATGCTCTTAGCTTTTTGTTGTCAGTAAAAGAATAAATAACATTCAAAGACGGGAAGAAGTCTGTACGATTCAAAAATTCAGCTTTATCGTAAACAGTTTGATTTAGAGATTGCCCAGTGTATATCAGCTGGTAATTTTCGACTCGCAATCCAAGGATACCCTTTATTTTTTCATTGATGTTTACTTCTCCAGAAACGTATCCACTTGTTTTATTAATTTCTGAATCAAATTGATTTTCTTCTTGAAAACTTCCAGAAACATAAGAGCCACGACCTCCTTCATAGGTCCAAAGGTTTTCGTCCTGAAGAATAGCGTTGGCCTCTCCGTTTAAATAGAGAGTAGACCCCAGGTGATTGATGGTATAATAATCTGTTGCAAAGACTCTGTTTTTGTAGAGATATGAAATCCCTGCATCTACTTTTACCTCACTATCATTGAGAGAGAATTTAGTGGAGTAGTCAATTTTGGCATTGTAAACATCCTCGTCTAAATCTCTCCATATACGTTGAGGCAACCCTGCTCCGTTAGGTGATAAAGCATAGCGGTCACCATCTAATATTTCGAAAACGGTGACTTTAAAATCTTTATCATACACCAAGGCTTTGGTCGCATTGGCTTTTATTTCGAGAGTACTGTTGCCCTCGTCAAGGTTGTATTTCACAGAAAGCGGAACCGAAAGAATAGTTCTTTGAGTATACGTGATAAAGTTACCGAGACCGAAAAAGTCATCGGAAACAAATTCAGAAAAGCCTCCTTGTCTAACATTTGACTCTCCATTTTGGATCAACAGGAAGTTTAACTTATACTTTGCTTTGGCACTTCCATAGGTAATCCCAGTCAGAAAGTTCACAAACTTTTCTTCTCTTCCCAGCAAACCATCATTTTGACTATTTAGGGAGAAGTCTCTTTGGTTAAAGATGTAAGTGCTATTTAAGAAGTCATCTAAAAAAGTCGTATTACTTCTGTAGTTAATACTTGCTATGTAGCCTATTTTTTTACTGTTTTCCAAATCAAAACTATTGCTTGTAGAGAACCCAAAATTATAGTTCATAAAGCTGGTACCTGTAAGGGGTTCAAGATTTTTATCGAGCAATTTTGTGTAGTTATTCACCACTGTGGTTGCAGGTATATCACGAGCAGGTTCTGGAATTGTTGCTACTCTTGCAATTCTTCTGTTCCGATCGCCATAGTCATAACCTAAGAAGTCAGTCTTACTTCGGGTATCATAGATATAGTTGTCCTGGAAATGCATTTTGGGATTGTAGGACATTCCAAAACTGAAATTGTAGACAGGAGTACTGGAAAAGTCTTTTAATTGAATATTGACAATCCCACCGGTAAAGTCAGCCCCGTATTTAGCGGAAGCAGATTTTACAACTTGGATATTCTCGATTAGATTGGTGGGAAAAATATCGAGTTGAAGAGTGTTTTTGTCAGGATCAAGTCCGGGAACTTCTAAGCCATTAACAGTGGTCTTGGAATACCGATCGCCAAGTCCTCTTACATAGACATATTTACCTCCTTCTATTGAAATACCTGGTACTCTTCTAATTGCAGAGGCAATATCATTATCTCCTGCCTTTCGTATAGACTGTAAGGAGAGCCCATCTAAAAGTACAGCAGATCTTTTCTGGATATTTAATACAGCATTGGCGGTATTGTTAGTGGCAGAAGTTGTAACAATAACTTCCTCGAGTTCCGCAGAGGAAGGTTCAAGGATAATTTCAAATATTTGATTGGAGTTATCGCCCGATAATTCTATATCTGTGATTTTTTTGGTGTTGTACCCTACAAAAGAAACTTCTAATTCATATTTTCCGTCTGGTAAGTCTCTAAATTGGAAATTTCCATCAAAATCAGAGGTAGTCCCATCCACACTTTCGATTGGGCTAATTTGAAGAATTTGCACATTTGCAATGTGGAGTATGTCATTAAATTCACCATCAATTATTTTCCCTTCCAAGACACGTTGGGAGAAGACAACTAGCATGGAAAAGTTGTTAAAGGAAAGGCCCAGGGTTCCGAT
>CBFHRX010000027.1:0-7622 GCA_965658355.1 Flavobacteriaceae bacterium
ACTGATAAAATTCATATTGAACGTTTTACAGCTGCAAAATCAGATTCTGCAAAAACTGCTGAGATTAACGCCTCAACTCAAGAAGCTATGGCTAAAATAAATTTCTTCGGAGAAGAGAAGAATATTGCTGTACCAAAGGGAACTTCTATTTTACAAGCGTTGCAGGACGAAGGCATCGATGCACCATTTTCGTGTCAATCAGGTGTGTGTAGTACCTGTATAGCCCAGCTTAAAAAGGGAGAAGTCGCCATGGAATTTACAGAAGCTCTTGATGACGATGAAATAGAAGAGGGTTTAATACTAACCTGTCAGGCCAAATGTATTACAGACGAGGTGGAAGTTATATTTGAGAATTAAAAGGCTCTTGCCCGAACTCGATAAAATTTTAAATCATGAAAAAAATATTTACGTATGAAAATGGGATTGTAACCTTAATGTCATTGACCTTTGGGGTGCTTTTTTTTGACAGACTGGCGCTCAATTATCTAGTACCATATGTAGCGAAAGATTTGTCATTAAACAATTTCCAAATCGGACTCTTAGCTGCTGGACTTTCACTTGCATGGGCGTTTTCGAGTTACTTTACAACCGCTTGGTCTGAATCTAGAAATAAAAACAAAATCACATTCATTGTTGCTATATTCATTTTTTCAATTTGTTCTTTTGGATCTGGATTAGCGATCGGCTTTGGAACCCTATTGGCAGCGCGTTTAATTATGGGATTGGCAGAGGGACCAGTAATCCCTTTAGCACAAGTATTTGTAGAAAGAGAATCTACTCCGAGTAGAATAGGGCTTAACGTGGGTATTGTGCAAGCCGTTGGTGGAGCATTATTTGGATCCATTTTGGCTCCTGTTATATTGATTCAAATTGCCGAAAATATGGGCTGGAGAACCGCATTTTATATAGCTGGTGTCCCCGGTTTGCTGATAGGGGCTATCACTGTTTTTTACTTAAAAAACTCCACCACTGAAAGCCGTGGAAACAAAATCCATAATGGGTTTAACGTTAAAGAATTGTGGCAATACAATAATATCAAGTGGGGGACCTTACTTGCTTGTTGTGTTTTTGGATGGTGGTTTGCTACCATCCCTTTTATAACCAAATATTTTACTGACGTTCAAGGGATGGATGCTGGAACTATGCAGAAAACCATGGGATTACTGGGTGTTGCAATGCTTATCTCTTCTTTATTTTTCCCTGGGATTTCAGATAAAATTGGTAGAAAAAAATCTTTGCTTATTGCATTGAGCTTGGGTGTTTTTTATCCTTTTGCAGTATATTTTTTAAATGGCTCAGGGGTTCATTTACCTGTCATGTTTATCACTTATGCTATGGTAGGAACTATTCCACTGGTTGCAGCCATTGTTCCTTCTGAGGCAGTTCCAAATCGATTGAAAGCAAAAGCCGTTGGTTTTGTAACAGCTGTAGCAGAAATTGTAGGAGGCGTATTTATTCCCGCGATTGCTGGAGGTCTTTCAGACGCCATTAACGAATCTGCTTTTTTGTGGATAGCCGCAGTATTAGCTGTTTTATCCCTGTTTTTTCTTTCTAAGTTAGAAGAAACAAAAGGAAAAGTTGTTGAGTAAAACCCACCGCAATGTCAAAAAAATCAAATAAATACAAACTTACTTTAGAGCTCATAGAACTTTTACATCCAGATGATAGCGAATATTTACCCATAGCGCTTGAATTTGATAATCATGATAATATTTTCAAGATTATAGAACGAATGAAAAAGAGAAATCGCTTTAAAACAGTACAGCAATCTGTTGAATTTGCGATTGGCCTAAAACTATTCAGTGAGGTTATGCTCAAGAATAAAGACAATCCTTTATTTGAGGATTTTAGGCCTGCTTTTGGCACTTTAATGAAGAAAATAAAAGCTCCAGAAATCTAAATAGAAGTATTGTTTGTTCTAGCTGGGTTAACATTTATTAATCGATGCTGGTACAGCCACTAATAATGGAAATAAAACACCTACGAATGCCAACAGATATAAAATTCAATACTGTATTAGCAGAATATCAGGATCGTATGCTGGATGAAAATGAACGTATGGCCTCTTTGTCTGTACCTGAAAGGATAAAGCGCCGTGATGAGTTCTTACTTTCCGTAGGTGAAGAAGCGGCTATTTTCATGAATCTATTAGCTAAATCTTCAAAGGCCAAAGCTGTTTTAGAGATCGGTACATCCTATGGTTATTCTACACTTTGGTTAGCTGAGGCTGCTAAAGCAAACGGAGGGAAAGTGATCACTTTGGAAAATAATGTAGAAAAAGTAATCTATGCCAAAGATAAAATAGCTAAAGCGGGTTTGTCAAAATATGTTGATTTTAGAATTGGTGACGCTATAGATAGTATTAAAAAAGCTACAGAAACTTTTGATTTTATTTTAGTGGACATTTGGAAAAAACTTTATGTTGACTGTTTGGATGCATTTTATCCAAAGTTGAATGATGGAGCTTGGGTGTTAGGTGATAATATGATATTTCCCCCAGTAACTAAAAACGAAACGAAAGCCTATCAAAAAAGAATTCGTGAATTGGGAACTTTTGAATCTATACTAGTACCGTTTGGAAGCGGAATTGAACTTAGTCGACACCATTCAAAATCATAGTACATAAAAATGAAAAACGATTTGTTATAGCTGCTGATTATGGAAATGGTATAGCAATAGCAATTGCTCAATCTACGCTTTGGATAGTTTTAGAACAATTAAGCTTTATTACTAGAATCGAAATGGTGGTAAAGAGTAAAGCTTTAGCTAAAAAAGAATGAAGTATATAATTTATAAGATAATAATTAAGCGAAAAAAATTGATTTTGAATAGGATCAATTGAAAATAGATTCATTAAAAGAGAGTAACAAAATTAAATTTGTTGTAAGTAGATATTCTAAAAAAATAAAATTCATTAAAATGGCAAAAAACCCACATTATTTTTCACAGATGGCTCACGTTGAGGTCTTAACAAAAGACCTCGAAAAGTCGGTTCATTTTTTTAGTGACATTGTAGGGATGGATATAACTGGTAATGAAGAAGGCTCAGTCTATCTTCGCGCTTGGGGTGATTATTTTCATCACACTTTAAAACTGACGCAAAGTGAAGAATCGGGCTTAGGACATATTGGCTGGCGAGCAGACAGTCCGGAGGCTTTGGAAGACGCAGTTGAATATTTAGAAAGTATTGGTGCTGGGCGAGGATGGCACGACGGAGACTTAGGACATGGAAGGGCATTTAAATTTCAATCTCCAGAAGGCCATATGCATGAAATCTTTTGGGATGTCGTCTGGTTAAGAGAAGAAGGTGAGCGCGGTAGTATCTATGCTGACCGCTATTCTAGTAATCGATTAAAAGGCGCTAATCCACGTCGTTTTGATCATGTAACCTATATGGTTTCTAAAGGTGCTTATCCTGCTGAGAAGGCATTTTGGAAAGCTTTGGGTTTAAAAAACCCGGATGAAATAAGAATTTCGGATGATATACCACCAATTGGCGGACTTCATACCATTGCTAATTTATCGCATGATATTGCTGTTTTTACGGACCCAAATATTGAGCCTAAAAAGGCCGTATTAAATCATATTTGCTGGAATGTTGACAGTCGTGAAGAGGTACTTTTGGCACTGGACTATTTCATTGAAAAAGGATATAAAAGTGTTATGGGTGCGCCTACACGTCACAAAGCTGACGAAGGCTTTTTCATTTATATTACGGATCCAGGAAGTGGTATCTTATTCGAATACTATGCCTGCGCTCGATTGGTCTTTGCGCCAGACCATTTAGATGTTCATTATTTAAAAGACAATCCAAATGACGCTTGGGGATCTGTAAATCCTTTTGCAGAAATGGCCAAAGGAAAGAAATTAGGTCTGTCTGATGATGGAACGGTTAAACCAGTAGACATATAGCAGGGCAATTAATTTAAACAGAAAGTCTATCAATGGGTTTTAATGGCATCTAGTCAGAAAAACCTATATACTTAACAAAGCAAAAATAATTATGTGGCATTTTTTTCCAGGCAAGTACATGCCTTCTTATCAAGTCAATAGAGCACTTACACAGGCCCACTATGGAGGAGGTGAATTTGCTGAAATTTTAGAAGTTGCAAGCAGTATAGATCCTGACAATAGAGAAACCTTTAATGTAGCATGGCTTAAAAAAGGAAACGAAGTAAATAATTGGGCAGAAGCGTATGAAAATGACGGAAAATACGTCTCGGCTAGAAGAACTTACTTACGAGCGTTCAACTACTTGAGAACTGCTGAGTTTTTTATGCCTTTGGGAGACCAACGAAAAATTGAAACCTATGTCAAAGCACGTGAAGCTTTCATAAAAGCAACTAAATACTTCGAAGAAAAACCAATACAGGTAGAAGTTCCTTTCGAAAATTCTTTTTTACCAGGATATCTTTTTAAACCGAAAGGGGTGAAGAATCCACCCGTTATGGTCATGTTCGGTGGATTAGATAGTTTAGCTGAAGAGCTCTACTTTGGAATTGGAGATCACCTAATGGAAAGGGGGATCGCTCTATTGGCTATGGATGGACCTGGACAAGGAGCAGCACTTCGTTTGAACCATATTCATTCACGACACGATTACAACGTAGCAGGAACAGCTGTTTTAGACTGGGTATTAGAAAATTTAAAAGAGGAAGTAGATACTACTAGTGTAGGAATTGCAGGAGTATCTATGGGTGGATATATGGCGGCACGTTGTGCTGCATTTGAACCTCGCTTTAAGGTCTGTATGATTTTTGGTGCTGTTTGGTCTTACTATTCTGTTTGGGCAGGAAGAAGCGGAAAACATCCTTTGGCAAAAATAGTACAACACATCATGGATGAGGATACATACGAAGGAGTGCTTAAAAAATTAGAAGGTTTTACACTTGAAAATGGTATAGCTGAAAAAATCTCTATGCCAACATTTATAATGCATGGTGGTGGTGATAAACAGAATTTTGTAGATCATGCAATTACCTTAGAAAAACATTTAACCTGTGAACATAAAATGAAAATCGTACCTGATGGAGAAAGTGGCGCACAACATTGTCAAGTGGATAATTTTATGCCAACATTGGAAATGTATGATTGGATTGCAGAGAAAATACATGCGTAAGATTTAGTAAGCAAAAATTAAAATAAAAAATATGTCGGCAGTTAAAAAAGTACTTGTCGTTGGTGGCGGTATAGGTGGGCAAGCTGTTGCTATTGCCTTTGCTAAAAAGGGAGTTTCGGTCGAAATTGCGGAGCGATTAGAGGAATATAATGTGTATGGCGTCGGTATCATACAACAAGCCAATGCCCTTAAAGCACTAGATGAAATAGGTATTGCTGATGAAGCGATGAAACGCGGATTTCCTTATGGACAAGTTAAAATGTTCACCGCAGGAGGCCATAACGTTGGTGTTGCAGGGCCTCCTCCTATGGGAAAATACCCAAGTCATAATGGTGTTTCTAGAAGAATATTACACGATGTAATGTATGATGAGGCGATTCACGCTGGTGTTAAATACCGCATGGGACTTTCTGTTAAATCCATTGAAAATAATGAAGACTACGTTTCCGTTGTTTTTACAGATGATTCTGAAGGAACGTATGATATCCTTATTGGTGCCGACGGAATAAATTCAGAGGTTCGTAAAATGGTATTTGGGGCGTTTAAACCCCATTATATGGGCTTGTCTGTGTGGCGTTATGCCTTTAAAAAGCATGAAGATTTAGACACGGGTTATATGTATTATGGCAAACGAAGTAAAATTGGTTTTATACCTATGTCCGAAGATAGTATGTATATGTTTTTAGTATCATCAGAGGGAGCTGACAATCCATGGATAGAAAAATCGGCCTATATCCCAATGATGAAAGATTACCTGTCTGAATTTCCAATCAAAATTGCGCAAGACGTCATAGACCAAATGACTGATCCTGACTTGGTGAATTATCGACCGTTAGAAGCATCACATTTGCCAGATCCGTGGTATAAAAATAGAGTCATTATTATTGGAGACGGGGCGCATGCCACTGTTCCACAACTCGGGTCCGGTGCTGCTTTAGCAATAGAAGATGCAGTAGTGTTAGTAGATGAATTAGAAAACAGACAAAATACTGAGGATGCCTTTAAAGCGTTTATGAAAAGACGCTATGATCGCTGTATGACCATTGTAAATGCTTCCGAAACTCTAGCGGCCTGGGAATTGCTGGAATTTGAAGGAAAACCCTTACCAGAAGGTGCACATCCAGGTAAGTTAATTGGTCAAACTTTAGGTAGCTTGATGGCTCCATTTTAAATGATTTTACGTCTATGAAACTAGTGACGTTCAAAACAAAAGAAGGAACGATACATACAGGATGGTTAAAAGCCACAGGTGTTGTAGCTATGCAAAAGGCAGACATGCGCCTGCCTAACGATATGCTAGCATTTATAGATAATCATGAAACCTATTTTAAGATCATAAAAGAGAATCGCCTAGAGGAGTTGATGCCACATTATCAATTAACCGATGTAAGATTAATGGCGCCTCTGACGAATCCAAGAAGTATTCGAGATTATTTAAGCTTTGAGCAACATATGCTTAATGCGAGTAAGACCTTTGGCCATTCTATAGGCGAAGCCTACTATGATATTCCTGTATTTTATTTCACCAATCACAACGCAGTTTTTGGACATCAGGACGAGATTAAGCGTCCAAAGAATGAAACAAAAATGGATTTTGAGTTAGAATTAGCCGTCGTCATGGGTAAAAAGGGAAGTGATATTCCTGAAAATGAGACGGATGATTATATTTTTGGATATACCATTTTTAATGATTGGACAGCAAGATCTTTGCAAAGAGAGGAAATGACATTGCCATTGGGTCCCGCTAAAGGAAAAGATTTTGCTAATGCTTTTGGTCCCTGCATTGTGACTAAAGATGAATTTGAGCAATATAGCTGTACCATTTCTAGAGAAATGCATCCAGAACATTTAACGATGCCTAAGACCACAGGAGATCGTTTTGATGTTAAAATGATTGCGCGTATCAACGGTGAAACCATTTGTGAGGGGAATTATAAAACGGCGTATTGGACTTTTGCACAAATGATTAAGCGCGCATCAGATAATGTAACGCTACTTCCAGGCGATATTTTAGGAAGTGGAACTGTTGGCTGGGGAAGTTTAATAGAAAATAATTTTTCTGTGCATAGGCCATTAGAATCAGGAGATCTTGTTGAATTAGAAATTGAAGGAATCGGAGTTCTTTCTAATAAAGTGGTTTAGCAACCGTTACACACAAAATCATATAGTTTTTATTTGAAAAAAATTAAGCGTAAAGTTTATAATTTGAATAAAGAATCTAGATTCACAAACCACATTCCAAATTCCCAAACAGCTCCCCCTAAAATCACTACACTAGAACTTCAGGATTTAGGCTATTTATATCTTGGCGGGTATAGTTTTGGCTTGTCGTCTCCTAGTAAAAACTCTTTTATTTGCTTGTCTAGCAATTCCAAACTACTCAAACCATCGACAAGACTAAAAACAAAAAACCCACAACTAACGTTATGGGTTTTCTTTTGCGGAGAAAGAGGGATTACTGCGTGATCCCAAACGGTTATCCTTTGCAAGCATAAAAACCTAC
>CBFHRX010000027.1:7722-24100 GCA_965658355.1 Flavobacteriaceae bacterium
GTACACTATCGACCTGCCTAAAAACAAAAAACCCACAACTTACGTCATGGGTTTTCTTTTGCGGAGAAAGAGGGATTACTGCGTGATCCCAAACGGTTATCCTTTGCAAGCATAAAAACCCACAACCCGCATCGCGTGTTTATTTTTTTGTTTTAGTCATTTTACGATAGTACACTATCGACCTGCCTAAAAACAAAAAACCCACAACTTACGTCATGGGTTTTCTTTTGCGGAGAAAGAGGGATTCGAACCCCCGGAGGTGTGACCCTCAACAGTTTTCAAGACTGCCGCATTCGACCACTCTGCCATTTCTCCTTTGCGGTGGCAAATATACGTTGCTTTTTCTGGATTTAAAAACCAATCTTTTAATTCAATTATTCTAATAGCATTTTCATCTTAGTATCTTTGGCTGGTGTACGATTTTGTAGAAATTGGATTATTAGTTGGAGTCGGTTTTTTAGCAGGTATTATCAATACATTGGCTGGTGGTGGCTCCCTTATTACGCTTCCTGTTTTGATTTTTCTTGGCCTTCCTCCAGCAGTAGCAAATGGCACCAATCGGATTGCCATTGTGGTCCAATCTTTATTTGGGAGCTTGGGCTATAGAAGCAAGGGTTTTGTTCCCACTCGGTTTACCTTTCTCTTAGGTATTTCGGCTTCTTTTGGCGCTTTGCTAGGGGCTCGTATCGCTGTAGATATAGAAGGGGCTCTTTTCAATAAAATCCTTGCTGTCGTAATGCTCGTTGTGGTAGGCCTGATCATTGCCAGTCCCAAGAAAAACTTTAAGGATCTTCAATCCCGCTTGGAAGGGAAGTATTTTGTCGCTGCCCTGCTAGGCTTTTTCATAATTGGGATATATGGGGGGTTTATCAACGCAGGAATTGGTTTTGTCATCATGCTTTTTTTAACTCAGATAAACCAGCTGGATTTAATTAGGACCAATGCAACTAAGGTAACCGTTGTCTTTATCTACAGTCTTTTTGCCTTAGGTACCTTCGCCTGGAATGGAAAAGTAGAGTGGGTTTTAGGCCTGTGGATGGCTTTTGGAACATCCTTCGGTGCTTGGTTTACCAGTCGATGGTCGGTGAAAAAAGGGGCGCGTGTGGTAAAGGTAGCCCTTCTAATTATGGTTTCAGCGATGGCTACCAAATTGTGGTTTTTCGATTAATAATTCACGTAATCGGTAATTTCTAAGCCATAACCTGTCAACCCAATTTTTGGTTTTTGCGTTGAATTGGTCATTACCTTTAGCTTGTTGATGTTCAAATCGTGTAAAATTTGGGCACCAATCCCAAAATCACGTTCGTCCATGGGTAGGGGAGGTACCTTGTCTAAAATTCCTTCTTCTTGAAATTTCGTAAAGACTCCCAATCGGGACAATAGATTTTCTCCGGCTTGATGGTTTTGAATAAATAGCACAGCCCCTTTCCCTTCTTTATTGATAACCGTAAAAATATCGTTTAACCTTCTGTCTATTCCTGTTGTCAGCATCCCCAAAAGATCGTCACTTATGCGGGTAGAATTAATACGGGTAAGGATGGGTTCGCCCGTTTTCCACTCTCCTGTAGTAAGCGCAATATGCACTTGCTGGGTTGTAGTTTGTTCGTAGGCACGCAACCTAAATTTCCCAAAACGAGTTTGTACCTCGTGGTCTATTTTTTTAAGAATCAAGCTATCGTGTTGCATTCGATAGGAGACCAAATCTTCTATGGAAACCAATTTGAGGTTAAACTTTTCAGCTACTTTGATAAGCTCGGGGAGACGGGCCATGGTTCCGTCTTCATTCATGATCTCTACTATGACTCCAGCGGGGCTAAACCCTGCTAGTCGGGCAAAGTCTATCGCGGCTTCTGTATGGCCAGTTCTGCGTAAGACCCCTCCTTCTTTGGCGATCAGTGGGAAGATATGTCCCGGTCTGGATAACTGATGGCTTTGGGTATCAGGATTTACTAAGGCTTCAATGGTCTTGCTTCTGTCACTTGCGGAAATCCCAGTAGTAACGCCATTGCCTTTTAGGTCTACAGAGACTGTAAAGGCGGTTTCCATAGGATCGGTATTGTTATTTACCATTCGAGTGAGCTGGAGCTTAGCACAACGCGCCTCTGTTAAAGGAGCACAAATAAGTCCTTTCCCATGAGTTGCCATAAAATTGATCATCTCTGGAGTCACCGCTTCAGCTGCCGCTAAGAAATCGCCTTCATTCTCTCGGTTTTCATCGTCAACAACAATGATAATCTCTCCGTTTTTTATCGCTTCTATCGCTTCTGAGATCGGGTGAAACACGCTTGTCTTAGCCATTGAGTTTGGTTTTGATATTTTTAAAAATACGTGCAAAAAAGTTGTTGACAGGAACTGTGATAAAGTCCAAGTCTACAAACCCTTTATCTGTTGAAGCCCGTCGGGTTAAAAACAAGGCCAGGGGTCCAAAAATAAGGGTAGATATCCAGCAGGCTAGATCCGGTGAAATACTGTTGTCTTCCGCTGCATTTTTCCCAAACAAGCCAATATAGTGATAGGTGAGGAAAATAATAACAGCCAGCACCAAGGGAAGTCCAAAACCGCCTTTTCGAATAATTGCACCCAGTGAGGCGCCAATTAAAAAAAGAATTATAGAGGCAAACAGCAGAGTGTACTTGTCATTCCGTGTTATCTTATGCAAATTGATAAACTTCTGCATCACAAAGAAATTCTTCTTTTTTGCTTGCAGGTTGGATACTTTACGGCGGATTTTCACCAAAGCTCCTTGTGCTATTTCGACCCATTGGTAGTTCCGAGAAACCTTGGCAAAATTCAATACATCTGCCCGTAATAAGCTGTCAAGCTTTTCAGAATTCCCCTTGCGTTTAGCGATGTCGTTTGAAGGAGCGGTTTTATTAAAGTTTTTCGCAAATACTTCTTTCTGCTCCGCAAAAGTGACTTCTAAAGAATCGATATTTTGATTGAGTTGATCAATCTTTTGCATGCGAAACGTACTGCGGTAATTCTCTTCTTCTAAATCTACATTGTTAAATTCAGATAAATCAATATTCATATTGTATTGCTCAAAAGCAACTTTGGCATGAGGGTGTCTTAGTTTTTCCTTAGCTTTCTGGGGTTGGATTATTTCGTACCTATTGCCATTGTAGAGTACCAATTGGAGCATGGCGTCAGAGGTTTCACTTTTTAATTCGCCACTTTCTGCTTTAATGACAATATTGTTTTTTTGATCAGGGGTTTTTTCATGGATGATCACATCTGTTAAATAGCGATCATCTTGCCCGTATTTGTCTTCTACTTTAATGGAGATACTTCCCAAATCATTAAAAATGCCTTCTCGAATTGCCAGTGCGGGTTTTAATTTGGCGAGGTTTTTTCTCAGGTTATAAGATTTTAATTCTCCATAGGGAATCACATGATTCGAAAAATAAAAGGAACCGATCCCCAAAAAAATATGAAATATCACCAAGCCTCTCATGGCCCTTTGAAGGGATATGCCTGTGGATTTCATAGCCGCAAATTCGTAGTTTTCGGCCAAATCTCCATAGGTGATTAGTGAGGCCAACAAAACTGAAAGCGGGAGTACCAAGGGGACTAATTTCGGGGAGTAGTACAACAAAAACTTAAAAATGATGACTAAATCCAGCCCTTTTCCCGCTAGATCGTCTACAAACAGCCAAAAGGTCTGGATGATAAATATAATCATGCAAATAGCAAACACACCAACAAAGCGTTGGAGGTAACTACTCAATATATAGCGGTCTATTATTTTCAAAAAGCTTCGTTTATAAAGTAGTCAGGATATTGACTTGCATCAAAGATAAAGAAGTTATCAACTAAGGGGATGTCTCGAACTAGATTCAGTAGCGTTAAGGTCGTACGGGTGGTGTTTTTACCAATTTCTATGAGGCGGTAGATGCTGGAGTCCGCGATGTCAATTCCCAATAATAAGTATTCAACATTTGGATCTTCTTCGGTCGGAATCAATTTCACAAATTGTATTTTACGTCCCTGTACATTCTGCTCAATATCCCAATGATAGTCATATCCTTCTGTATAGAAATACAGTAGCTCACTCGGATTGATGCCGACTTCTTCGGCTTCTTCAGGAGAAGAGATGGTAATTTCTTCATTATCAGGAACCACTGTGTAGAGTTGTTTTCCGTCAAAAAGTTGCTGAACATCTGTCATGTCAAGTCGGTATTTTTCCTGTGCAACCGTAACGGTTCCCGCTGTTTCTTGACGTATTTTTTCTTGTTGATTTTCGAGTATATAGCGAAACCCAAATTGCAAATTTTTGGCAGCATTCATGCTTCCAGCGACCTTGTCCAAAAGATTTTTAGCCTTACTAGAGGTTTGCGCAGGCACCGCAAGGCTAAGGAGGAGGAATACTAGTGTAAAAAGTCTTTTCATCTCAAAATATTTTTTGGGTTAGGTACCATTTCGTTGCCTCTTTAATTTTCAGCAGCAAGGTGTTGCTCCAAAGCCACAAGATCCGAAATAAGCACTTGCCTTGCCTTGCTTCCTTCAAAGGGGCCTACGATACCGGCAGCTTCCATCTGATCTATAATTCGCCCCGCTCGGTTGTATCCCAACTTAAGCTTTCGCTGTAGGAGGGAAGCCGAACCTTGTTGCGCTGTTACTATAACTTCGGCTGCTTCTCGGAATAAAGCATCTCGATCTGCTGCATCAATATCCAAGGCACTAGTGCCTTCTTCCCCAACATATTCCGGCAGTAGATGAGCGTCAACATACCCTTTTTGGGCCCCTACAAAGTGTGCAATTCGATCGACTTCGGGCGTGTCCACAAAGGCACATTGAATTCGTGTCAAGTCATTTCCTTGGGTGTAAAGCATATCGCCTCTTCCTATCAATTGATCGGCCCCCCCGCTATCGAGGATGGTTCTAGAATCAATCTTCGAGGTGACACGGAATGCAATCCGAGCTGGGAAATTGGCTTTTATAATACCGGTAATCACATTGACCGAGGGGCGCTGGGTCGCGATGATCAAATGTATGCCAACCGCACGTGCTAGCTGTGCCAATCGTGCTATGGGCGTTTCAACTTCTTTCCCTGCCGTCATAATAAGATCAGCAAATTCATCTACTACCAAAACGATATAAGGCAAGAAATTATGCCCGTCATTGGGATTGAGTTTTCGCTCTCGAAATTTTTGATTGTATTCTTTGAGATTTCGGCAAAGCGCATTTTTGAGTAATTCATAGCGGTTGTCCATCTCAATGCAAAGTGAATTAAGGGTGTTGATCACCTTGCTGTTGTCTGTGATAATGGCTTCTTCCGAATCGGGGAGTTTGGCCAGATAATGGCGTTCGATTTTGTTGTAAATCGTGAGTTCAACCTTTTTGGGATCCACCAATACAAATTTCACCTCTGCTGGGTGTTTTTTATACAGTAGCGAGGTCAATACGGCATTTAAGCCAACAGATTTACCCTGCCCAGTAGCACCTGCCATAAGCATGTGGGGCATCTTTGTAAGGTCGACAACAAAAGTCTCATTGCTAATGGTCTTTCCCAAAGCAAGGGGCAATTCCATCTCTGCCTTTTGAAATTTTGGGGAGGCAATCACAGAGCGCATGGACACAATACTAGGGTTTTGATTGGGTACTTCAATCCCAATAGTTCCTTTCCCTGGTATGGGTGCAATGATTCGAATCCCTAAAGCAGCTAAAGAAAGCGCAATATCGTCTTCTAGGTTTTTAATCTTTGAAATTCGTATCCCCGCTTCTGGTACAATTTCGTACAGGGTTACTGTTGGGCCTATGGTTGCTTTTATCTGGGCAATCGAAATCTTATAATTCCGAAGGGTTTCAACGATTTTATTCTTATTGGCCTCAAGTTCTTCCTGATTTATGGTAATGCTTGTTTCGCCATAGTCTTTGAGCAAATCAAGACCGGGCAATCGGTAGCTACTCAATTCTAAAGTAGGATCAAAAAAACCGTGTTTTTCAACCAATCCTTGTGCGATATTTTCGCCTACGCTTTCTTCTTTTGCAACCTCTTGAACTTCCATATCAATGTCTGGTTCGGCAACTGATGTTTCCGGAATTGAGGCATGAGGAGCTTCTTCAGCTTCTTTTACTTCTGTGGAAGCTATTTCTTGATCCAGGTGAAAGGAAACGGCATCAGTATCGGCTGTGAGCTCGTCATGTGCATCCGCTTCTTCCTCTATTGTGACTTCTTTTTTTGCGGTGGGTGTAAAGCGGGGGAATTTGAATGTCGTAAAAGTGCCCAATGATTCTGGAGTAACCTTCCAGCGGAGTACCAGAATAATGAGCCCCATTAAAAAAAGAATGAGAAGCATTCCAAGGGTACCGATATAGGCATCTAAAAAGGAGTGAACTTCAAAACCTACAGTGCCACTTAATAAGGGTGCTTGTTCGTAGAAAAATCCAAAAAACAAGCAAAGCCAAAGCATGTGCAAGAGACCCCAGCTCCATCGGCGAAGCAACTGCTCTTTGGATCGATTAAAAAAGAAGGTCAAACCTGTTATCAAGATCAAGTAAGCAATAACAAAAGCAGCAAAGCCAAAGAGTTGGTAAATGAAAAAATGACTAATAAATGCCCCTAGTTTGTTAAAGAGGTTTTGCGATTGGACCGCAGGATCGGTAAAGGCACTCAGCGTACTTTGATCGGCCTGCCAGTTAAAATAAAAAGAGATAAAAGACAAGCTTAGCAACAAAGACAAGACCATTAGAAACCCACCTAGGAGGATTTCTCGTTGTCTTTTTTTAAAGGTCGGATCAGCTGTTGAACCTTTCTGTTTTTGGGCTTTTTGTTCGCGCATAAGATAGAAGTCAAACAAAGGTAAGCAATGCCCATTAAAGGGTAAAAAAAATCCCCTCTGTTGAGGGGATATTATCAATCAATAGATCCTTGGACCCTTTTCATAAAAGCATTTAAAGCTTCCTTTTGCGTTTGTCCTTCACTGACAAGCTTTTGGACTTCAAGCGCTCCGTAGAGATTCGAAATAAGCTCTCCCAAAACATCCATTTCATCTTCTTTAACAGCACTGCTCTCTGTCAAGTGCTCTAAAGTCTCCAGGGTTTCAATGACAAAGTCTTCGTCATTGTCCGCGATAAAATTGGAAATATGTTTAATCAGTGGTAGCCTCATCTACAAAAGATTTTAATAAATCTGCTTTATTGGTTTGTACTTGATTGGCTAAGCTTCCATTTTTGAAAGCGGCAAAAGTAGGTAGGTTGCTAACATCTGCTAGCTGTCGCGCAGCAGGATTTTTTTCAGCATCTACCAAAACAAAAGGGATCCCTTCGTTTTCAGTTGCCATCTTTTTAAACTTAGGCTTCATAATGCGGCAGTTACCGCACCAACCAGCAGAATACTGAACCAATACTGTTTGATTGTCATGAACAAGCTCTTGCAAGCTGTTGTCTCCTAATTCAATTAACATGGGGATATCGTTTTAGTTCTTACTCAGATATTCAGCAACTCCATCGCTGCTCCCAGCCATTGCTTCTTTCCCTTCTTCCCAGTTGGCAGGACATACCTCACCGTGAGTTTGGTTGTGTGTTAATGCATCGATAATGCGAAGATACTCGTCAACATTTCTCCCGATAGGCATGTTGTTAATTCCTTCGTGGTAGACAACCCCTTCTTCGTCTAAGATATAAGTGGCTCTATACGAAACATTGTCCCCGTCCATTAGTACCACACCGCTTTCCTCATCATAGCGTTCATTCGTAGCATCTAGAATGCCTAGTAAGCTGGATAAATTTCTGTTGCTGTCAGCTAAAAGATTGTAGGTAATCCCTTCGATACCACCATTGTCTTTAGGTGTGTTTAACCAGGCAAAATGAACTTCTGCAGTGTCACACGATGCCCCAATTACAATTGTGTTTCTCTTTTCAAATTCTGGCAGCGCTTCTTGAAAAGCATGCAACTCAGTAGGACATACGTATGTAAAGTCTTTTGGGTACCAAAAAAGGACTACTTTCTTTTTGTTGTTAACAGCTTCTTCAAGCACATTAACTTGGATTGTGTCCCCCATTTCATTCATGGCGTTCACACTTAAATCTGGGAATTTTTTTCCGACAATTGACATAACAATATTTTTTTTAGTTGCCGCAAATGTATCTTTAAAAAACCCATTCATTTCGTCTGGACATACCTATTGTTTATATCCAGATAGTAGAATCTTATATTGATTTTTTAAGACTTGCTTAACTGCTTGATTTTGATGTTAAAAGCAGCAAATAGAAGGGTCATAAAAGGCGAGAGCCAATTGAAAATGGCAAAGGCAAAATACTCACCAACTCCAACTCCCAGTACCCCTGACTGGTAGGCTCCGCAAGTATTCCAGGGGATCAGAACAGAGGTGACAGTTCCGGAGTCCTCGAGGGTACGGCTTAAGTTTTCAGGCGCAAGTTTTCGATCTTCATAGGCTTTTTGAAACATTTTACCAGGGATTACCAAAGAGAGGTACTGATCGGAAGCCGTAATATTGATAGTCAAACAGGAGGCGACCGTACTAGCAAATAGTTGAAAGGTGTTTTGTGCCCAGCCTAAGAGGACTTCACTTATTTTTTGCAAGGCTCCAATAGCATCCATAATACCACCAAATACCATCGCGCAAATGACCAACCAAATGGTTCCCAACATACCTTCCATTCCGCCTGATGAAAACAGCTCTTTTAATATGGGGTCCTCGGTGGGGATTTGGGTTGAAATTGTAATGGCATCCATCAACACTTGATAAGCGCTGATGTTGTCTAATTGAGAGGCACCTGAAAGTGCGAGTAACAGATCTTTTTGAAAGAAATAGGCTGTTATAACCCCAAGTAGGGTACCTGCAAATAAAGCGACTAGAGGAGGGGCTTTTTTAACAATTAATAGAATGACAATAAGAGGGACTAAAAACAAACTCCAATGAATGCTAAACTGACTTTCAATGGCTTGTAAAAGTGCGGTTGTATCAGATTCTCCCTTGATACTTTGGGTGAGGCCCAGAATGATAAACACAAGTAAGGTGATGACAATACTGGGAACAGTCGTCAGGGTCATGTAGCGGATGTGGGTAAACAAATCACCTCCTGCCATGGCGGGAGCCAAATTTGTTGTATCGCTTAAAGGGGAAAGTTTGTCTCCAAAATAAGCGCCAGAAATCACAGCTCCAGCGATCATACCTGCCGGTAGCCCCATTGCTTTACCAATTCCAATGAGGGCAATTCCAACTGTAGCTGAGGTGGTCCAGCTGCTTCCTGTTGCTATCGAAATGACCGCACAGATTAGGATACAAGAGGGTAAAAAGATACTGGGATGCAACAATTGCAATCCGTAGTAGATCATGGCAGGAATAACACCACTAACCAACCAGGTTCCTGCCAAGGCCCCTACAAATAGTAAAATCAAAATGGCTCCTGTTACAGATTGCAGATTATCCGCTACCTTATCAATCATGTCTTCGTAGGGGATCTTTTTGCGGAAACCTACTGCGGCCGCTACAGCACCCCCAACTAATAATATGAATTGATTGGATCCTCCTAATGCATCATCGCCAAATATACTGACGTTGATGGCCAACAATACAATCAGTATTATAAGGGGGAATACAGCCTCCCATACACTCAGTTCCGACTTACTTTCCATGTCCATTAAATCAATAGCATAATGTTACAATAAAATATTTTATTTAATCCAATTAAGAGGCGAATGATTTTTTCACTTCCCTCATGCAACAGATCACAAAGAGTCCGCAATGATATTTTAGGGGTATCGAATGGTTTAGAAGCAAGAAACATTCGTATTTTTGTAAGAATAAAAAAAACCAAATAATGAGTTCATTTGACGTTGTTGTAATCGGTTCGGGCCCAGGTGGCTATGTGTCTGCTATTCGCTGTGCACAGTTAGGTCTTAAAACAGCCCTGATAGAAAAATACGATACCTTAGGAGGTACTTGTCTTAATGTAGGCTGTATCCCTTCTAAATCCCTTTTGGATTCTTCTCATCATTATGAGGATGCTGTTAAGCATTTTGATACGCATGGGATCGAAATTCCAGGAGAAGTAAAAGTGAATCTTGAAAAAATGATTGGCCGTAAGCGCGACGTGGTGGCGCAAACAACCCAGGGAATCAATTTCCTGATGGACAAAAATAAGATTACTGTTTTACATGGTTTGGGACGTTTTGTTGACGCGACTCATGTGGAAGTAGTCGGCGAAAAAACAGAAATTATAGAAGCCAAGAATGTTATTATTGCAACAGGGTCTAAGCCTGCTAATCTCCCTTTTATAGCACTCGACAAAGAAAGAATTATCACGTCTACAGAAGCTTTAGAATTAAAAGAAATCCCCAAGCATATGATCGTTATTGGCGGGGGTGTTATTGGATTGGAATTGGGTCAGGTGTACCGCCGATTGGGAGCCGAAGTTTCGGTTATTGAATACGCGGATCGTATTGTACCGGTCATGGATAATGCTGTTTCTCGTGAATTGCAAAAAGTATTGAAAAAACAAGGGGTGAAGTTTTATACCTCCCATGGCGTTAGTGCTGTTTCGAGAGAGCAGGATACCGTAACAGTAACGGCTACAGACAAAAAAGGAAACGAGGTACAGTTCCAAGGGGATTACTGTTTGGTTTCAGTAGGAAGACGCCCTTTTACAGAAGGACTGCAACTAGAAAAAGCGGGCGTGCAACTCAACGAACGCGGGCAAGTGGTTGTGAACGATCACTTGCAAACCTCAGTCTCGTCTATTTATGCGATTGGGGATGTGGTTAGAGGCGCTATGCTTGCCCACAAAGCAGAGGAAGAAGGCGTGCTGGTTGCGGAACAACTCGCAGGGCAGAAGCCTCATATCGATTACAATCTTATACCAAATGTCATCTATACCTGGCCAGAGGTGGCCTCTGTTGGGAAGACAGAAGAAGAACTAAAAGCTGCCAATGTGGCCTACAAAAGCGGACAGTTTCCGATGCGTGCCTTAGGAAGAGCGCGGGCTAGTATGGATACGGATGGTTTTGTGAAAATTCTCGCCGATGCCACTACGGACGAAGTACTAGGCGTGCATATGGTAGGGGCTCGGGTAGCCGATTTGATTGCCGAAGCGGTTGCGGCTATGGAATTTAGAGCTTCTGCTGAAGATATCGCACGGATGAGTCACTCACACCCAACCTATGCTGAGGCTGTTAAAGAAGCAGCTCTTGCTGCCACTGAAGACAGAGCCCTGCACATTTAGGCAATTTTATTTTTGAAGTCTTTTTAGAAAGGTTTTTTTGTAGTGATTATAAGCAAACACAAGGCCCAGGCAAACTAGTATAAATAGTAGTGCGCTTGGAATAACGGCACTCAAGCTTAGGCTTTTGGACCAGAATTTATAAGCACCATAGCCGCTTAAACTCCCGTAAAGGAGAAAGTAATGTACTATGTAAATAGAAAAGGTATGACGTCCTATTAGGCTCCAGTAGCGTTGCCGCAGCCAAGGTTCTAGCATCTTAAAGAATGCAATGCATACCAACACATCCCCCAAGCGGATAAACAAATAGTTGTTATAGGCAATGGCTTTTGGTAGTTCCCATCCCCATCCTTGGTGAATCACTATCAAGAGTTTTGAGGAAAAGAAAATGAGACTGAGTCCTACAAGTAAGGATAGCAGTATCCAACTTTTCGTAGACAACAGAGAAGCTTTATTGGAGAAGCTTCCTAAAAAGCCTCCTATTAAAACATAACCCAACCAAGGAAAAAGCGAAAAGACACCTCCTTCTGCCTGGGTGAGATAGGCTGCTATAAACGTGGGAAGTTGTGGAAATACGAGTTCTGAATACAGGGGTTCGGTGAAAAAAATGACCCCACCACCAAAAAGACACATAAGGCCAAAGACAGAGGCGTAAAACCGGCAAACAAAATACAAGGCAAGTAAGATGAGTAGGCTCAATCCTATAATTTGTAGGACATCGGGTAAGAAAAAAGAACGATTGGGATAGCCTTCGAATAGACTCCAGATATTCAAGCGTACTACATACCCCCAGAATAGAAGTTCAAGGACCCGCTTGAATCCTTTTGATACTCTTGGGTTTTGAAAGCCTTTTTGTGGATGGGCAAAAAACAACAAATAGGAAAAAACCCAGCCGCTAAGCGTAAAAAAAACAGGGGCTGTAAAGCCACGACAATACTTCCATACCCGATACCCCAAGCTGTTTATGTCAACCGATGTTGTATCCAGTAAACCACTAATCCAGTGCCCTTGTAGCATCATTAAGATAGCCATGGCTCTTAGTGCATCTAGATAATACAACCGTTGTTTCATCTTCGGTTTTAGCCTTGGTCTAGCAGCTTCATTTTCTTTCTGATTTCGGGTATTGCTAAATTTCCGATGCTCCCCAAATGGGTATGTTCAAGCTCTCGATTGGCTTGATAGCTTCCATCGGCTACTTGTTCACCCATTTTTTGGTAAGCTGTGCGGAAAGGCATTCCGGATTTCACCCATTCGTTTAAGGTGTCAACCGTAAATAAAGTATCGTATTTTTCACTTTTTACTAAATCGGCTTTCACTTCTATCTGTTGCAATGAATACTGAAACAGCTCCAAGCAGTTTTTGAGCTCTTCTATGGCATTGAGGATAGGCGCTTTTGTAAGCTGTAAATCCCGATGATAGCCTGAGGGTAGATTAGTTGTCAGTTGGCTGATGCTGGCAGGCAGCGCTTGCAATAAATTGCATTTCCCACGAATCAATTCAAACACATCTGGGTTTTTCTTGTGCGGCATAATGGAGGAGCCGGTCGTAAGAGAATCAGGAAAGCTGATAAATTGATAGTCTTGCCCCATATAAAGACAAATATCCATGGCCATTTTACTCAGCGTAGCAGCAACAGCAGATAAAGCAGTGGCACTGACGCGTTCTATCTTACCGCGTCCCATTTGCGCTGCTATGACATTGTATTTTACCGTAGCAAAATGTAGGTCTTCGGTTGTTTTAATGCGGTCAATAGGAAAGGAAGACCCAAAGCCCGCAGCACTGCCCAAAGGATTTTGGTCGCATATTTTATAAGCGGCTTGTAGTAGGATTCGATCGTCGATTAAGCCTTCTGCATAGGCCGAAAACCACAACCCAAAAGAAGAAGGCATGGCGACTTGCATATGGGTATACCCCGGCATTAAACTGTCTTTGTGCTTTTCCGCTAGACTAAGCAACAAATCAAAAAGCGATTGTACTTGATCTTCGATACCTGTAAAAGCGTCCTTCAAATACAATTGCATGGCGACGAGAACCTGATCGTTTCGTGACCTTGCCGTGTGTATTTTCTTACCCAAATCTCCCAGCTTTTCAACCAAGAGTAATTCTATTTTAGAATGCATGTCTTCAAATTCAGGCTCGATCGTAAATAGGCCATCAACGGCTGACTTTTGGATCTCTACAAGTGCTGAAACAAGTTGATCGGCTTCTTCTTGCGTCAAAAGCCCTATATGCGCTAACATATTGGCATGGGCTATTGAAGCCTCACAATCATAGGGCGCTAAGATGAGGTCCATTTCTCGGTCGTTGCCTACGGTAAAGGCATCAATTTTTTGATCTATAGGGATGTTTTTTTGCCACAATTTCATGTGAGAAGGTATTGGGTTAATAAAGCGATATACAAATCGACTGCTTCTTCAATTTCAGCAGTATAAATAAATTCATCAGCGGAGTGGGAACGGCGAGAATCTCCAGGACCCATTTTGAGAGAAGGACATTTGAGTGCCGCTTGATCAGACAGCGTAGGAGAGCCATAGGTGCTTCTCTTCAAGGCAACGCCAGCTTGCACTAAAGGGTGCGATTCTGCTATGGCAGATGACTCAAGATGAAGCGAACGAGGGGTCAATTTACAAGGGGCCTCGTTTTGAAGTAATTGTGCTAATTCTGAATTGCTATAGCAATCGTTTACTCTGACATCTACGACTAGATTTACAGCTGCTGGGACTACATTGTGTTGCGATCCTGCCGCTACTTGGGTGACTGTCATCTTTACAGGGCCTAATGCGGTTGAATGGCGATTAAATTGATAGTTTTCAAACCAACTTAGCACCTCTGGAAGCTTCATGATGGGGTTGTCATCATTGGGATGAGCCGCATGACTGGGGGTTCCTTTTACAACTCCATCGAATACGAGCAGGCCTTTTTCTGCTATAGCCATCTCCATCAGAGTGGGTTCTCCCACTATAGCCACGTCTATAGGAGGGAGTTGGTTTAAAATCCCTCTCAGACTTTGCGGCCCCGCCGTCTCTTCTTCTACTGAGGCTACAAAAAGCAAATTGTGATTCAAGTCTGTGCGTTCGTAGAAGTGCGTAAAGGCAGCCAATAAGGACACCAATGCCCCTCCGGCGTCATTGCTGCCTAGTCCATACAGTTTTCCGTTTTCTATTGCAGGATCAAAAGGGTCTCGGGTGTAGGCTTTATTTGGAAAAACAGTATCGTGATGAGAATTTAAGAGTAGGGTAGGCTTAGCAGCATCATAATGTTGGTTTGTGGCCCAAACGGTATGGCCTATTTCGCGATAGGCAATCCGGTGTGAAACGCACCAATTTTTAAGATGAGTTGCGGTGCCACTTTCGTTTTCAGAAAATGATTCTGTGGCGATTAACGATTGCAACAAAGCAATAACTGTATCTGTTTTCACCTTCATCCTATTTCAGTATTTGTGTGTGTGGGCATCTCGTGTTCAATAGTTCCATAGATCCAACTCTAACACTTTGGACCCCCTTTTCCAGGGCTTCAAAGCAATGGGTTAGTTTGGGAATCATACCGGCTACAATTTGATTTTGTGTTTTCATCTCTTCAAAGCGTTTTCGGTCCATTTTCTCAACCAATGTAGTAGGGTCGTTAACGTCTATCAAGACGCCTGGCTTTTCAAAACAATAGCTTAATTCAACTTTGTAATTGGCAGAAAGACTGTGCGCGATACTTGCAGCTAAAGTGTCTGCATTGGTGTTGAGAAGTTGTCCGTTGCCGTCATGTGTCAAAGCGCAGCAAACAGGTACTAAGCCGGCTTGACTAAAAGTATCAAACAATGCTGCGTTCACAGTAGTAATATCCCCAACCCAACCGTAGTCAATCTCTTTGACAGGACGCTTAACAGCTTGTACGGCATTCCCATCAGCCCCAGACAGGCCGATAGCATTGCAATCCAAAGCTTGCAATTCGGCTACGAGGGTCTTGTTTAAACGGCCTGCATAGGTCATCAAAGCCACGTCCAGCATGTTGCTGTCAGTAACTCTCCGCCCCTCGATTAGGGTCACTTTTAGACCCAGTTTTTCAGCCAAGGCAGTGGCGGATCTTCCACCACCGTGGACCAATATTTTAGGCCCTTCAATTTGACGAAAGCGTTTTAAAAATTCCTGTCGTGTCGCGGGATCTTCTAAAAGAGTGCCACCAGCTTTTACTACCTGTAATCTTTTCATTGCTGTAAGAGGGTTTCGAGTACGGCTTGTGCCACATAGGTTCTGTTATGGGCTTGTGCTATAACAAGGCTATTGGGACTGTCTAAGACTTCATCGGCTACGACTACATTTCGCCTTACGGGAAGGCAATGCATAAATTTGGCTTGCTTTGTCAAAGCCATTTTTTCGGAATTGATGATCCAATCTTTTTCCGGTTTGAGAATCTGCCCGTACTGTTCAAAAGAAGACCAGTTTTTGGCGTAGATAAAATCAGCTCCTGTAAAGGCTTCTTCTTGTTGGGTTGTAGTGGCAATGCCTTCTGTAATTGCAGGATCCAGTGCATAGCCTTCTGGGTGCGCGATTATAAAATCAGCCTCTTGCTGTTTCATCATTTGGACAAAAGAATTGGCTACAGCCTGTGGCAATGCTTTTGGGTGCGGTGCCCAGCTCAACACTACCTTCGGTCGTTGCGATGGCTTGTTCTCAGCAAGGGTCAAAGCATCCGTTAAGGCCTGTAATGGGTGGGCTGTAGCACTTTCTAAATTAACAACGGGAATACTGCTGTATTGGACAAAGCGTGTCAGAATTTTTTCTGCTTTGTCCTCCTCTCTATTTTTCAATTGCGCAAAGGCTCGTATCCCGACTATATCGCAATATTGTGAAATGACGGCTGCCGCTTCTTTGATGTGCTCTGCGCTATTTTGATTCATGATAACCCCATCCTCAAATTCCAATTGCCAGCCGTCTTTATTGAGGTTCATCACGAGGGTTTGCATCCCTAGATTGTGTGCTGCTTTTTCGGTGCTCATGCGTGTGCGTAGGCTGGGGTTAAAAAATAATAACCCCATCGTTTTACCCCGACCTAAGGCTTGATTCTTCAAGGGATCTTGTTTGTATTCTTTGGCTTTTTGAAGGGTACCCTCAATATCCGGCCATGTGGCTAAGTTTGCGAAGTGTTTCATTAGTTCCATATAATTTTAAAGCAATTCCTCAAGTGCGTTAAAGAATCGATCAAA
>CBFHRX010000028.1:0-4132 GCA_965658355.1 Flavobacteriaceae bacterium
CCTTTATAGTGGGTAAGAATTCAGTCAACGGAATATCCTCGAAACACCATTTGCAAACAGAATGGTTTATATTATTTTTTCTAGGGGTATCGCTACTACTTGAAGTAGCAGCTGATGCTTTTGCCAGTGGGTGCAACAACAGGCCTGATAAAGCTGTTTTTTTTATAAAATTTCTTCTACGCATGATTTAAGAAACACTGTTATAAATTAGGTTTCTTAAATGTATAAAAACAAAACGGACTATTGTTCTCGAGCAGCAGAAACAGCAGTTGTACTTCCACTATTCCCCATACTGGTGGTGCTGACATCCCGAACTACCGTTCTTACGGGGGATCTAGTAACACCTGGGGAATAGGCGCGATTGCCTCCGTACTGAGAGGGGTCAGAACCATAATCCCTAGCAGAGGGAGATTGGTTTCCATTCGCCATTTTACGAGCCATTTCGCGAACATTTTGCTTGTATCCTGGACGTGCTTTCATAGGCACAAAGTCTTTTTTATGATAGGTCTCTACGGCAACATTTCTATTCCGTAATTCCCGAATAAGCCCCCTAAGATTTTGAGAAGAAGAAGCTATTTTTTGAACAGTGACATCCGCTTGAATGGGAGCTGAACCATATGTTTCTTCTAAAGTATCTTCCCCTTTCAATTCATCTATTTGCTGCTGTATGTACCAGTTTTCGGCAAAGAAAGAAGCACTATAGGCTTCAATTGGACTTATCGCTGGGGTTAAGAAGTTAAATAGTTTTCGTGGCTTGTTCCAATCAAATCGGGTATTCCATCTAAAGGGATTTTGCAACCAATCGGACCATACTAAAAAACGCTCTTGGTACAATTCCCAGTGATTTTGCCAACCATATCGTTGCATAGCATTTCGACTAAAGTAATGCAAATACCAACTAGGAGTTTGTGAGGTTACATAGTTCAAATAATCTTCTGCTAATGCATCGTTTTTTTGAAATTCATTTTTTATGGAAACTGGAGTAGTAAAAATTCCAAAGTCATAACTGAGAGCAAACTTTTCTTTAATGGCAAAGGCCTCTTTTTCAGATTGCCCCCATACAGAAAAGAAACAAAAAACAAAGAAGGGGATAACTATTTTCTTCATGTCTAACTATCAGTTAATTAGTTTCAATATACAAAAAAAATTACGCTCTTTTTTATAGCAAGCGTACAGCCAAAATAAGTTGTTTTTGTACCTTTCGATACCTAATTGCTGAAAATAAAACTATTTATTATGTTTATTAGTAGACTGGTGTTGACATGCCTGAATACCGCCCACGATAAAAGATTATATTTCCCTTTTAATCTCCTAGTCATCTTACTAATTATAGGTAGTTGTTCGGAGGCAGTAGAAGAACCTGAAGAAGAGGAAGAAGAATTAGTAGAAGTGCAACTGCCTTCCTGTGTCGATTATAATTCGGTTAGCCAAGATGATTTAACGACTTATTGGAATTTATTTGTAGAAGATGTTAAATGCACACGTGGCGGTCCTGATTTTGGAGTCTCAAATGAGCAGGTTTTACTTCAATTTGTTGTGCAAACCCCTGAACAACTTGCCTCAGGTGTCACACCAGACCATGCAGGGTTTTCAACTTTTATAGGGTATTGTAACAACAGTGTTGTCGACATCAGTGTTATTCGTGATTATTGGGAAGATTATACTGAAATCCAGCAATTATGGTTGATGTACCATGAATTTGGACACGATGTTTACCGGTACGAACACTCTTCCGACCCAGATGATATTATGTGGCCATCAGTTCCAAGAAGCGATGTGAAAATTAATGATTTCATCGAAGCAAAAAATAGATTTTTTAGGAGAGACTTTGATGGAGTCTCCTATATTCAATGCCCTAATTTGGATTAGAGTTTTGATAACGATCCAATATTTGATCCATTCTTCGAAACCATAAAGGGGGCAGCATCGATAGTACCATAGAGGTAGGATAGCCATATGGAAGTTGAGGGCTATCCGGTTTGTTTTCTAATAGCTGATACTTTTTATTGGCTCTAAAATGATGATCTGAATGGCGCGTTAGTTCGTACAATACCATCCTACCTATCACGTGGTTTGAATTCCATGAATGGTGCGCTTGTACCCGTTCATACCGGCCAGAGTTAAGCAGTTTACGCTCCAACCCATAATGTTCAATATAGTTAATGGTCTCTAGCAGTAGAAAAGACACTAGCGCAATCCCTATCGCATAAAACACCCCTATTGATCCGAAAAAAAAGCCAACACTACAGACATACAAGGTTTGAAAAAACAGATAGAAAAGCATGTCATTGTACCAAGACAAAAAAGAACGATTTTGGTTTTTCAATAATTGAAGTTGAATCCGCCAGGCGCTGATATATTGACCTATTATAGATTGTACCCAAAACCCATACACAGATTGATTTCTTTTGGCAGTAGCTGGATCTTTGGGTGTGGATACATTTTTATGATGTCCGAAATTGTGTTCTATATAAAAATGCATATACAAGGAAGGACACAATAAAATCTTGGCCATATTTCGTTCCCATGCAGTAGTTCGGTGCCCTAACTCATGCGCGACATTAATACCATTTGTTCCCAATAAAATCCCCAAGGATACCATTTTTCCAATCCACTCATAAGCAGCATAGCTAGACACCGTCAAATCCCAAAGACCAAAAACCAAAAGACTGAAAACGATGGGCAAATTGGCATATAGCATCCAATCAAAAAAAGGATTTATTTTACGTTCAGCTAGCTCATTATCCGAATAAGAAGTAGTACGGTCTGCAATAATGATCTCTAAAAAAGGGATTAAGCCAAAGGCAAAAAAAACAGTGGCATAACTCCACAAACCGTCAAAAACAAGGGCTACTAATGTGGCCAATGGGATGGAATAGGCCAGTAAATACTTTACATCTCGAAACATAGTCAGTTCATTTTGCTATCCTAAGATAACTTTTTTTGACTATATGATTTGTAAAGAATATTCGCTACAAGACCCGTTATAATCAAGGCGATTCCCAAGAGGCTTAAAAAAGTATAGGACTCCTGAAACACAAAGACGCTCAGAGAAAGCGTAAACAGCACCTCTATGTATTTGATAGGGGCGACCATATTGGCTTCATAGGTTCTAAACGCCTTGGTCATAAATAATTGTGCTAAGAATCCTAAAGCACCTAATGCGAGAAGCCCAGGTGTATCAGCTACTGTTGGAAGTTTCCAATCGGTAAAAGCAAGCCCTATCAATCCTATACTAGTGGCAAGTAGCATAAAATAAAACACCACTACCACAGGATGGTCTTGATGCCCGATTTTATTTAAGACGATATAAACGGCAGCCGAAAAAAAAGCTGAAAGCAAGGCTATCGTAAAACCAATTAGCGATACTGATGGATCAAAACCTTTTATTAATACAACTCCTAAAAAGGTGATAGAAAAGAATACCCACTGGAGGGATTTAATTTTTTCTTTTAGGATAATAGCGGCTAAAAGGGCGGCAAATAAAGGGGATATATAGCGGAGTGTAACGGCAGAACCCAACGATATATACTGAACTGCTAGAAAAAATAAAACCATGGAAGTTGTCCCCAAGAACCCCCTAATTAACAACAGTGATTTTTGATTTCCCCATAGGGGGATTTTATATTTTTTAAGGTATAAGTAGGCTATCACCAAGGAGGTAACCGAACGAAAAAAAATCAACTCAAAAGTAGGATACCCAATATAATTCTTGATCAGGGCATTCATCATCCCAAATAAAGCAGTGCTTATAAGCATATATTGCGCGGCTCGATAGAATTCTTTCAAGAGTAGATATTTGTGCAAAGATGCTTTTTCTTATGCGATCTAGGTTACAAAAGATTCTCTTTTTTACGCCTACTTTTACAAGAAAGTAAACCGATGAACACACTACTCAATATTTTTAAACTCAAGTGTCCTGTCTGCCATCAAGGGGAATTTTTGGAAAGTAGACCTCGACTGCTATTCAAGTTTATTAGGGTTCGTGAAACGTGTCCAAGCTGTAAAACACGTTTAAAAATAGAACCTAGTTTTTATTATGGTTCCATGTATGTTGCCTATGCATTAGGGGTCTTTATTATGATGGTCACAACAGGAGTCTATTGGGCAATAAGCGATACTTTTTCGGTGC
>CBFHRX010000028.1:4230-9293 GCA_965658355.1 Flavobacteriaceae bacterium
CTGTATTGTTTCCTTTGGATCACCGGAATTCTTTTATTGTTTAACTCCTATATCAATGCTTGGTCAAAATCAATTTGGGCGAGTTTCTTTTTTAATCACAAGCCAAATATAGTGGCTTCAAAACGCTAATTTTTACAACACGCCACAACCCTCTTCAGCATCTCAATATCAGCTACCTCTTTGGGTTGATCCCAAATACCCGTAGCAGTATCTCCTGATGTGTTAAGGTTTTTTTTATGAGCCGATAAATGAAGACTCTCAAAATCACGTTGCTTAAACAGCTGACAGTTTAAATCCGTAATCCCTCCTCCTGGCTGAATTTCAATCGCATCCTGAGTGCTTTTTTTCCAATCGAGAAGCTGCTCTATTCCATTTTCTGCCTTTTCTGCTTTACCAGAACACAAGATCCTATGAACGCCTAGTTCTTTAAATTTTTCAAGGGCCGCTCTGCTGTCTTTTAGTTCATCAAAAGCCCTATGAAAAGTGACCTCTAACGTATCTGCTAAGGCAATAGCCTGTTGCAATTGTTCCCAGTTCACGTCATTCTCAGGGGTTAAGAAACCAATGACAATCCCTGTTACTCCTAATTTCTTGGCAATCTGTACATCTTCCATCATCGTGTTAAATTCAGCATCGGTATACACAAAATCACCCGATCGAGAACGGATCAAACAATTTATAGGCAGCCGACTTATACGAACTGCCTCTTTGATAAAACCATAGGATGGGGTGATGCCACCAAGTGACAATTCCGAACACAACTCGATACGATCAGCACCCGCTATTTGAGCATTTTGTATCGATTCTAAGCTAGTGGCACAAACTTCTATTTTCATTTTTTAGTTTTGATAACATGTAAATTTCTTCATTTTTATAGAAATAAAGTACCTTTTGACTGTCAATTAAACATCTAAATAAATGATACTGCAAGCTTATATAGCCGAATTTATAGGAACTGCTTTACTGCTCTTACTGGGATCTGGTGTTGTCGCAAATGTAAATCTCAAAAAAACGATTGCCGAAGGACAAACCCCCTGGTTACTCATTACAACGGCCTGGGCCTTTTCTGTCTTTGTTGGGGTTTTTGTATCCAGTCAATCTAGTGGTGCACACCTTAATCCGGCAGTAACTATCGGTCTAGCGGTTGCGGGAAAATTTTCGTGGGAATTGGTAGGTTATTATATACTCGCTCAAACCCTTGGGGCGATGTGTGGCAGTTTTTTGGCGTATATAAGTTATATAGACCATTATAGAGCCACTACAGAGGAAGCGAGTGTTCGCAGTACTTTTTGTACAGCACCCGCTATTCGAAATTATAAGAACAATCTTTTTGCCGAAGCAATTGGAACCTTCGTATTGGTTTTTTCTGCTCTTATGATTGCCAGTCCTGTTATTGAAATTGAAGGAAGTACAGTCCCCAATTTTGGATTAGGAGCCCTGGATGCGCTTCCGATTGCGATAGTCGTTTGGGTAATAGGTTTGGGGCTTGGCGGAAATACTGGTTATGCGATTAACCCAGCTCGAGACTTTGGCCCTCGCGTGGTGTATGCTGTACTCAGAAGAAATACGAAAGGTGTTGATCCAGACTGGAGCTACAGTTGGGTTCCAGTAATAGGTCCTTTTATAGGGGGCGCTATAGCCGGTGGCTTGTATCTTGTTTTGGGGATGTAGTCTATTTGGCTACATTAACCGCTCTTGTCTCCCGAATCACCGTAATCTTCACTTGCCCTGGATAGGTCATATCTGTTTGGATTTTTTGTGAGATTTCAAAAGACAGTTGGGCTGCTTTGTCATCACTTACTTTTTCGCTTTCTACAATCACACGAAGTTCTCTTCCTGCTTGAATGGCAAAAGCTTTGTTGACCCCATCAAAATCATAGGCAATATTCTCAAGGTCTTTTAAACGCTGCACATAACTGTCAAGTACTTGTCTACGAGCCCCGGGACGTGCCCCTGAAATGGCGTCACATACTTGTACAATAGGGGAAAACAAAGACGTCATTTCTATTTCATCGTGATGTGCTCCAATGGCATTGCATACGTCTTTTTTCTCACCGTGCTTTTCTGCCCACTCCATTCCAAGAAGGGCGTGTGGTGTTTCTGACTCTTCTTCGGGAACTTTCCCGATATCGTGTAACAAGCCAGCTCGTTTGGCCAATTTAGGATTCAACCCTAATTCTACTGCCATGACTCCACAAAGCTTGGCAACTTCACGCGAATGCTGCAACAGGTTTTGTCCATACGAAGAACGGTATTTCATTCTTCCGACGATTCGTATTAACTCAGGGTGCAAACCGTGAATACCAAGATCGATGACAGTGCGTTTGCCTACCTCTACAATCTCGTCTTCAATTTGTTTTTTTGTTTTCTTAACCACCTCTTCTATCCTTGCCGGGTGAATACGACCATCGCTTACTAATTTATGTAAGGACAAACGAGCAATTTCTCTTCTAACGGGGTCAAAACATGATAAAATAATGGCCTCTGGTGTATCGTCTACAATCACTTCGACACCAGTAGCCGATTCTATGGCTCTAATATTTCTCCCCTCACGACCGATAATACGTCCTTTTACATCATCAGATTCTATATTAAATACAGAAACACAGTTTTCTATGGCTTCTTCAGTTCCAATCCGCTGTATGGTATTGATAATAATTTTTTTAGCTTCTTGCTGCACGGTCAACTTCGCTTCTTCGAGCCGTTGCTGTGTGTATTCCATCGCAGCAGCTTTGGCGCTTTCTTTAAGGGATTCGACTAATTCTTCTTTGGCTTGATCGGCAGAGTAATTTGAAATCTGCTCTAGCTTTTCGATGTTCTGCTTTTGTGTTTCAGACACTAATTCCATCTTTTTATCAAGCTTTTCTAGCTTGACAGACAATTGTTCCGCCTTGTTGTCTAACTTTTTATTTAAGTCTTTATTTTTATTGAGCTCGCTTGTGAGTCGAGACTCTTTATCCCGCAATCTCTTTTCAATTTCAGAAACCTTTTTTTCTTTTTGAAAGATGACTTTTTCGTGCTCTGATTTCAACTCTATAAATCGCTCTTTTGCTTGGAGGATTTTATCTTTTTTAACAGCATCACCGTCACGCTGTGCTTTTTTAACTATTTCACGAGCTCGATTTTCTGATCGCTTAACGATTCCACTCGCCTTGTTCCGTTGTGAAAAAATACCGATGAAAAGACCTATTATCAGGCCAACTGCTGCCACTATATAAGGGATATATGATTCCATATCTTTTAAATTAAAAAAGCCTGTACTAGCAATGAGTTTTGTATAAACTCCATATAAACAGGATTGAGGCTACCTCATTGATCAAGGATCTGTTTAAAACAGCTTGCTTTTACAATGATGACTCACCTCTTCGAATTAAATCTTCGTTGAGTTTATCAAAAAATATACTAATACAGGCAGTATTGTATTACTATGTTAAAGAACGCTAGTAAGTCGCAATATGAACGTCTATGAGATCTATCAATTCTTGAGTCTTCTGATTGTGTATCGTTGAATTCTCGGATTGTACATCTTGGTTTTCCAAACGTGCTGCATATTGAAGCGCACACATGGCCAAAACATCTTGTTTATCTCTAACAGCATAATTTTGCTCTAGTTGTTTGATCATGCCCTCTATTTTTTTGGCTGAAAGGCGGAGTGCAGCTTCTTGCTCAGGCGCAATAGTTAATGGGTAAACCCGGTCTGCTACTGTCAATTTTATTTTGATGCTCTCACTCATGTCCTATTGTAATTCAGCGATTTGGAACAAGCATTGATCAACCTCTTTTATTAGGCTGTTTAATTTACGTTTCGTATTGGCTTTACTTTCGTTACTGCCGAGTAAGCTATTGGCAACTTTTAGAGAGGCATTTTCTTGTTGCAAGTGGGTGTTTTTTTCTTGCCATTCTTTTTGCTGGTTTTTCAAGGCATTGATTTCATTTTCAAACTTTTGAATTTGTAAATGATTGTCCTTCAGTTTGTTTAAAAGGGCAATTATTTTTTCCTCTAATATTAGCAGCTGTTGGTCCATGACTCTTTTATCGTTGACATAGGCTTACCTAACAAATGTAATCATTCGATTTTATATATTTAGCGAGACAAAGATCGTTTTCATAACTTTAACATATTTCACATAGGAGTGTCATACACAATCGAGTTTACCCCTACTTTTTATCGAAAATATGGCTTGCCAATAGCCGTGCTAATGGCTTGCTTTTTGTCATTTGGACAAGCTGATGTAAAACTTCACCCCCCGTTGGAAATCCCTTTGGCCTTGTCTGGAAATTTTGCCGAGCTAAGAGGGGGGCATTTTCATGCCGGACTGGATTTAAAAACGAAAGGGCGACAAGGGCTACAAGTCAAAGCAGTCGCTTCAGGATCCGTTAGACGAATTCGTGTCAGCACCAGTGGGTATGGAAAAACACTATATATTGAACATCCTAATGGGCTCACCTCTGTATATGCCCATTTACAGAAATTTGCGCCAAAAATTGAACAGCTCGTAAAAAGTATCCAATACGAAAAAGAGCAATTTGAAATACAAAAATTTCTCCGCAAAGGAGAACTGACAGTAGAGAGCGAAGAACTGATTGGGTATTCGGGGAACACAGGGGGTAGTTTTGGCCCACATTTGCATTTTGAAATTAGAGACAGCGACAGTCAACGCCCTATTAATCCACTACGAATGGGGTTTGATGTTGCCGATTCTCAAAGACCGCAACTTAGACAGCTGTATTTATTTGATGCCCAAGAACGAAACTTTCAAAGCGTTTCGCTGCAAAAAATCAATGACAGTGTGTATCAAACAGATTTGCTCTTTACAAAAGGTAAGATTGGCTTGGGACTGAGTATGTTTGACCGACAAGATTTGAGCTACAATCGCAATGGAATTTACAGTGCTGAAGTGTATTTAAACGGCAGAAAGGTTTTTTACTATACGTTTGATCAAATAGATTTTAAAGATGCTGAATACATTCCGCTCTTTATAGACTACCCCCTCTCTAAAACACAAAAAAGGAAACTCTACAAGCTTTTTCGCCCTCAATTCAGTAAACTGAGTTTCTTAAAA
>CBFHRX010000028.1:9392-24039 GCA_965658355.1 Flavobacteriaceae bacterium
AACTCTCAATCCAACGGAATGCTTTCTATTGAAGAGGGGAAGTCCTATCAGGTCAAAGTGGTGCTCTCTGATTTTAATGGCAATCGCTCATACTTAGAGTCCTATATTGACGGACAAGAAAGAGAACGCGTTTTGCCCACTTACGCTGTTGAAAACGGAACCCATACCATCACGACTGACAAAGATTTCCTGGTGGCATTGGATACGGCTGAAGTCTATTTCCCCAAAGAGACATTCTTTAACACACAGGACGTCATTTGTAGCGGTGGAAGCGCTCATACTCTCCTACTAGACTTGCCGATTGTACCGGTACGCAATGCCTTAAAAGTATCCTTTACACCCCCTCCATTAGACAGTCTTCAATTCGCACAGTCCTCCATTGTCAGAGAAGATGAAAAAGGAACTATTCGTTTCCTTCCTACTCAAAAGAAAGACTCTCGCTGGACGACGACAGTTAAAGAAGGTGGCCTGTTTTCTATCATGAAAGACAGTATCGCTCCTAGCATAAAGCCCTTGAATTTTAAAAACAACCAATGGGTCTCTCGCTATCGCTACCTAAAGGTTCGAATTGACGATCAAGAAAGTGGAATCAAAGCGTATAGAGCGACCATTAATGGAAAATGGGTGCGCTTTGAATACGAGCCTAAATCTAAATTATTGACCTATGACTTTAGAGATCAAAGCTTTGAAGAAGCGGCACACGAACTAAAAATTGAGGTTACAGATGGGGTGGGAAACAAGAGTATTTTAGAGACTACCCTTTTCCGAAGATACGGCTTGGATTAAACTGCTTTTTCCATCCTAAATGCCGCCAATGTTTCCAATACATAGTCAACTTCTTCAGGGGTATTGAACGAGGAAAAAGAAAACCGAAGGGAGGCATAGTCTTTCGGTGTATCAATTTCTTTTAATACATGAGACCCTGTATTACTTCCGGACTGACAAGCGCTCCCTTTAGAGCAAGCGATTCCCTTAAGATCCAACTGAAAATCCAACAATTGACTTTGGGTGGTGTCAATCGGCAGCGCTGCATTTACCAGCGTATACGTACTGTTTTCAAAATCATCGCATCCGCCGTTAAAGTGAACATTGGGAAATATCTTTCGCAAGCCACTTACAAATTTTTCTTTTAAAGATTCAATATAAGCTCTCTCGTTTTCCAACTCTGCATAGGCAATTTCTAGGGCCTTTTGCATTCCCATGATATTGTGAACAGACTCTGTTCCAGCGCGCAAACCTTTTTCCTGGGCACCACCATGAATAAAAGGATGCAATCCGCTATTCTGCCGTATAAAGGTAAAACCAATTCCTTTGGGACCGTGGTATTTGTGTGCCGCAGAGGATAAAAAATCGATGGGAGTTTTGGATAGATCAATCTCAAAATGACCGATTCCTTGAACTGCATCCGTATGAAAATAAGCCTTGTGTTCTTGACATATAGCAGCCACTTTATCCAAGTCTAAGAGGGTCCCGATCTCATTATTAACATGCATCAAGCTCACTAAAACAGGCTTTTCACTTGTTGCGATGCAGTTTTCCAACTCTTGATAATCGATATTTCCCTTTGGGGTTACAGAGGCATATTGAATTGAAACACCCTGATCTGCTAGGGTATCCAATGTATGTAAAACAGCATGATGTTCTATCTTAGAAGAGATAATAGTTTTGACTCCAAGATCTTTAACGGCACATTGCAAGACCATATTATCGGATTCTGTACCGCCTGAGGTGAAAATGATTTCTTTTGCCTCAGCGCCTATTAGAGAGGCGATACTCTTACGAGCAGATTCAATAGCTGATTTTGCGGTGCGACCAAAACCATGTGCTGAGGAGGGATTTCCAAAGCAACTATTCATAGCGTCTGCGATGACCTCAATCACCTCAGATCGTAGGGGGGTCGTCGCGGCATTATCAAAATAAACCTGCATCATTAAATCAATTTGGTTGCCACTAAATTATTCAAATTCACGTAATGTTTTGGTGATTATTTCCAAGCAGTCATCGAGTTGCGCTTCGGTCATGACCAAAGGAGGAGCAAAGCGAATAATATTTCCGTGAGTTGGCTTGGCTAGTAGCCCGTTGTCTCGCAATTTTAAACAGATATTCCAAGCCGTATCGCTATCAGGGGTATCATTGATAACAATGGCATTCAGCAATCCTTTTCCGCGAACTAAATTGACTATGTTACTTTCTTGTATGTAGGAATTCATTGCAGAACGAAAGCGCTCTCCTAATTTCCTTGCATTTTGAGTAAGCTTTTCCTTCTGAATAACCGTTAAGGCTGTCTTAGCAATACTGACTCCTAAGGGATTTCCTCCAAAGGTACTGCCATGCTGACCGGGTTGAATAACATCCATGATTCTACTATCTGATAATACCGCCGATACTGGATAGGTACCCCCACTCAGTGCTTTTCCTAAAATCAATACATCCGGACGTGTATAGGTCTCTTCCTGTCTTTCACAATGCGCTTGACAGGAGCAGTTGCCACAAACAGCTAATAGAGACCCGGTTCTGCCAATTCCAGTTTGGATTTCATCAGCCATCAGAAGCACATTGTGCTCTTCACACAAGACTTTTGCACCTCGAATAAAATTTTCATCCGGGGTATAAACACCGGCTTCTCCTTGAATGGGCTCTACCAAAAATCCAACAACATTCTTATTGGCTTTCAGCGTCTTTTCTAGCGCCGCTAAGTCATTATAAGGTATGTGCAAAAATCCGGGAGTATGAGGACCGAAAAAATCCCGAGATCCTGGATCTGAAGAAAAGGAAATAATCGTGGTCGTTCTTCCGTGAAAGTTATTAGTACATACTATTATTTGTGCTTGTCCCTCAGGAATTCCTTTGTGTTTATAGCCCCATTTACGGGTGATCTTTATAGCCGTTTCGACTCCCTCAGCGCCAGTATTCATAGGCAAAAGACGCTCAAAACCAAAATACTTGGTGGCGTATTCCATGTACTCCCCTAGCTTGTTGTTATGAAAAGCCCTAGAGGTCAATGTCAGCGTTTCCGCTTGGTCCTTCATCGTTTTAATAATCTCAGGATGACAATGCCCTTGGTTGACAGCAGAATAGGCTGATAAGAAATCATAGTAGCGTTTCCCCTCTACATCCCACAAATAAACACCTTGCCCTTTAGCAAGGACAACCGGAAGTGGATGGTAATCATGTGCACCATATTCTTTTTCTAAATCTAAATGATAGTCCGTTTTGCTTTTATTCTGTGTTGGCATATTGTTACAATTATAACTTTTCTTAATCTATTTGTGTGAATATACTATTTAAAGATTGATTTGGCAATCGAAGATATTACAAATTCAGTAACAATTTATCCTCTATAAAGGGACTTTTAGTACTACTTTTGCGAAATGGGTAGAAAAATGAAATCCTTTGAGGTTGCAAGCCTCAAAATAGAAGACATAAGTAGCAAGGGGTTGGGTGTAGGCAAGGACGATGGACGTGTGTTTTTTGTGGTCGGCACGGTCCCTGGAGACATTGTTAATGTCACCGCTTTCCGAAAAAAAAGAGGCTATTGGGAAGCCCGCTTAAACGAGCTTGTTAGCCCATCACCCAATCGTGTAGAACCAGCCTGTGATTATTTTGGTCTTTGTGGGGGCTGCAAATGGCAGCACCTAGACTACCCTTCACAACTTCATTTTAAGGATAAAGAAGTACGGCACAACCTCACCCATATTGGAAAAGTTAGCCCGGAGGAATACCTTCCCATAGTAGCGGCTCCTGAGACCTATTATTATCGAAATAAAATGGAATTTTCTTTTTCCAATCAACGGTGGTTGACGGCAGAAGAAATTGCTAGTGATAAACCTATTGAAAGAAAAGGAGTTGGCTTTCACAAACCGGGTATGTGGGATAAAGTAGTCGATATAAAACACTGCCACCTTCAAGCAGACCCTTCGAATGCCATTCGAAATTTTATCCGCAGCTATGCCCTAGCGCAACAGCTGGATTTTTTCAACCCTAGAGAACAATCGGGTTTCCTACGAAATCTGATGATTCGAACAAGTTCCACAGGGGAAACAATGGTCTTACTTCAGTTTTTTAGCGAGGATAATAAAGCGATCAAAGCCTTACTCACTTCTCTTTTAGAGGAATTCCCCTCGATCACAAGCCTTCTTTACTGCATCAACAACAAAGGAAATGACAGCATTTACGATCAAGAAATAAAGGCTTTTACGGAGCGGACTTATATAGAAGAAAAGATGGGAGATTTAAGCTTTCAGATTTCAGCCAAATCATTCTATCAGACCAACTCCAGACAAGCTGAAAAACTATACGAACGCGTTAAAGAATTGGCTTCTTTACAAGCGCATGAAGTAGTCTATGATCTGTATACCGGAACTGGAACCATTGCGCAATTTGTCGCCGATGAATGCCAGAAAGTAATTGGTATTGAATCGGTTCCTGATGCTATTCTAGCGGCAAAAGCAAACGCTCTGAACAACAACATTCACAATGTTACTTTTGAGGTGGGCGATATGAAAGATTGTTTTAATGAAGATTTTATCCAAAAACACGGGAAAGCACAGCTTGTCATTACCGATCCTCCTAGAAATGGTATGCATCCCAAAGTAGTAGATCAACTTTTACGCTTGGCCCCGGAACGCATCGTTTATGTCAGCTGTAACAGCGCCACCCAAGCCCGGGATTTAGCCTTGATGAAAGATCAATACAAGCTTGTGAAAAGTCAAGCTATTGATCTTTTTCCACACACCCAGCATGTGGAAAATATTGTACTTTTACATCGTATATGAAGCCCTCCTATTCGTTTTTAATGCCCTTACTCCTACTAGCAGGCATGGCTGTAAGCTGCGAAAAAGACGATATCTGTCTCGAAGGGACAGTGGGAACCCCTCGTTTGCAAATCGGCTTTTTTGATAGTGACAATCCAGAGGTAGCGAAATCGGTTTCCAGTCTACAGATAAAAGCAGTCAGTATAGACTCTGTGGTTCCCAATGCTGATGGCTTTCTCCTTCCACTTCGAGTAGATCAAGCTTTTACGGAATTTGAGTTCACCCTCAATTCTGGTTCTGATACGGAACGTAAAACCACCGTCCAATTTAATTATGACAGATGGGATGAATATATCAATCGTGCTTGCGGCTTTCGAGGGCATTTTATTTTAAACCAACAATCTGTAGCTCAAAAAAATCTAGACTCAAGCTGGATTCGGGGCTTCAAGGTATTACAAGACACAATAAGCAATGAAGAAACTGTCCATCTGGCTTTGTATCATTAGTGGATTTTTTCCCTCCTATTTGCTTTGGTCGCAAGAGAAGGAAGAGGTCAAAGACAGTATCAAAGTTCAAAAATCTGAACGGAAACGACCGATTAGCTTAAGAGCGGGGATCGATTTATACCGTCCTGTTCGAGGGCAAGTCGATGACGACTTTTCAGGCCTTGAGCTGGTTGGAGACCTAAACCTAACCGATAATCTTTATGTCGCACTTGAATTGGGAACAGAGGAAAGAACGATACAATCGGAGCAACTGAACTTCGATGCAAAAGGGACGTATTACAAACTAGGGATCGACTATAATATGTACGAAAACTGGAAGGGTATGGACAATCAGGTTTATATAGGCCTGCGTTTTGCAAGGAGCAATCACGAATTCAATGTAAACAACTACCTGTTGTTTGCTACCGATCATTTCTTTGAAGACTCTTTGACCGAGTCAGGGTATTCTACAGGCTTACGCCCCGATTTAAGCGCCAGCTGGGCAGAGTTTTTAGCCGGTATAAAAGTACAATTCATTCAAAATCTCTATGTCGGTTTTAGTTTGCGCTTGAATGTTTTAATGAATGAAACTGTCCCCGAAGACTTTGCCAACTTGTATATCCCAGGCTTTAATAGAGTAACAGACGAAAACCGTTTTGGAATCGGTTTTAATTACACCCTTACCTACTCGCTTCCCTTTCGGTTTGGCAAAAAATCTAAAGCGCCTTAGGCTTTTTACGCCCGATCCATTTGAGATACATTCGCTCTTTTTGAACCAAAAATTTAGGCGCTAAAATGCTGGCTAAAATAGCAGCTCCAATCGTCATAAGTGGATACGAAAGTTCAAATACCCATTGTAACAGGAAGCGAAACCCAAAGAAAAAGAAGCCAAACGAAAAAAGATTGGCAATCAAGGCTTTTGTTTTCATAGTTAGGAATCTTTATTGATTTTGTGCCGCTTTTTGGTTCCAGCATAGATGGGGAAGTGGAGCAAGCGAGATTCTAATTTTCCATTAAAGAGCTTTATTTTCCGGCTCGGCCGTAAGCCAATACTTTTCATCGCCTCCAAATTACCGGTAATCATCCAGGCCTGAGTGTCGGGGTATTTGTTCTTAAAGGTATCCCCTATTTTCTCATACATTTCCTTGATATCTCCCTCTAAACGTTCCCCATAAGGTGGATTTGTGACCAAATGCAGGGGCCCATCAGATTGTTTTTCGGTAAAGAAAAAATTAGCTCTACTAACCGTAATAAACTCCTCCAAATTAGCTTCTGCTATGTTCTCTTGTGCTTTCCGTACTGCTGATGGCGCCTTATCAGAACCCGTAATTTGAACCGTAGGTGAGATCACCTTCTCCAACAAACTGGAACGTATGGTTTCAAAAAGTTCAGGGTCCCAATTGGACCAACGCTCAAAGGCAAATTCTTCTCGATTGATATTCGCGGGGATATTCGCGGCCATCATAGCGGCTTCTATCAGAATAGTGCCACTCCCACACATGGGGTCTATAAAGTCCGTTGTAGCATCCCAGCCGGAATGTAAGATCATACCTGCAGCCAGGACTTCGTTAATAGGGGCGATATTGGTCGCTAGTCGGTAGCCACGCTTGTGAAGCGACTCTCCAGAAGAGTCTAGGGAAATGCTCACCTGACTCTCTTGTATATGAATATGAATGCGCAAATCGGGCCGATTGGTATCCACTGAAGGGCGAGCCCCTTTCAAGCGTCTAAATCGGTCTACAATAGCATCTTTTGCTTTTTGACTGACATAGAGGGAATGCGTAAAACGATCGCCAATCACAACACTGTCTATAGAAAAAGTTTGATTTTCATTCATATAGTCTTCCCAGGGATAGCGATAGAGCCCCTGGTAGAACATCTCATCATTCCCTGCAGCAAATTGGTGAATGGGCATTAGAATTTTCAAGGCGGTTCTTAAGGCCAGATTTGCTTTGTAAAGAAATCCTAAGTCCCCTTTAAAGCGTACCAATCGATTACCTTCTTGTATCTCTCGAGCGCCAAGCCGCAGCAATTCCTTTGCTAAAAGCGGCTCGAAACCATAAAAGGTTTTGGCTAAAAAATGTAGATTTTTGTCCATTTTAGAATGTCTGGTTCAAAAATAAGCTAATTTTGTGGGGCGTTTAGTACAATCCATGACAGACTCTATAGTATTCATTAGTCTTCCCTTTTTAGGCGCTTGCTTTGGTTATTTGATAGCCCGTTTTTTACTTCAAAGTCGCCCCCAATTTCAATCGTTATTACTGGCTTTCAGTGGGGCCTTTTTATTGGCTGTTGTCTTTTTTGAGTTGCTCCCCGAAATCTACAGCAATGCTGATTTCATCCCTGGCTATTGGATTATTGGGGGAATAATCCTGCAAATAGGATTGGAATTTTTCTCTAAAGGTGTCGAGCACGGCCATACACATTCTCACAATCACCATCAATTTCCGCTTTTGATTTTGCTGAGTTTAGGCATGCATGCCTTCCTTGAAGGGCTGCCCTTGGAGGCACATCCTTCGCTAGCTATTGGAATGTTCATCCATAAAATCCCCATCGCCATAGCGCTTTACAGCCTGTTGCATCAGTACCCAATAGCTTCTTATAATCGATTCGGAGTCCTTTTGGGATTTGCCTTATTGACCCCTTTGGGAGGTGTTTTAGGAAAAAACATCTTTCTTTCTGATGAAACAACCGGAATCATCACAGCCCTGGTTATTGGATTGCTACTCCATATTGCCACCACCATCCTCTTTGAAAGTAATGAGGGACATCGACTCAAGAGAAATAAACTGATCAGCATACTGTTGGGCTTTTTAATTGGTAGTCTTCTTTAGTATTACCGGTTATGACATTTAATTCACCATCTATTACATTAATTAGGACATAAACTACATCACTATTGTTTGGTGTTCTTGAATGATGGACTTTAGCAGTATAAATAACAAACAAGATGTTGTTTATTTTGTTTTAAGTTCTTCATTATTTAGTGATAGTTTTTAAAATATAGTTTGTTTTAGCATGCATACTCTATTGGAATAAGACTGGACAATTTTCAATTTCCACAGCTCTTTAGAAGTTACAATTTTTAAAATGGAAATTCCCAAAAAGTCCCCCATCGTTCAGTCTTTTTTCAATAGTTAATGAAAACGAAAAACACATGATTTAACCTACTCTTTGCTTTTTTTTTCGTTTGGTTTTTGTTAAAATCCCCCTTCCCAAAAAGGGGGGTTTTCTGTTTTGTAAAACCTGCTCAATGATGACAATATGCATACAGATATCATCTACTACACCTTAACTCCAAACTGGTCCCTTTCCGATTTTTTACAACTTTGCGAAAAGGTTCGCAAAGAATGGATGCAAGACCAAAAAGGGTTTGTCTCTTGGACCCAATACCGGAATAGCAAGGGAGGGTTTACCGATATAGTCGAATGGGAATCAAAGGGCATGATGAAACTAGCGGAAGCTCAAATGAAGTACAATCGATACAAGGTGGAATGGGAGTCTTGCTATCAGGTTGAAAAGTCAGAGTCTTTAGAAAGCATTGTTTGATTACTTTCAAATAAGTAGCTTTATAAAAACTTTTAGGTGAAAAGCATACACCAACCAACCCCTTTACTAGCGACAACTACCTCTAATACAAATGCCACTATTTGGTTGAAATTAGAAAATTTACAGCCCAGTGGTTCGTTTAAATTAAGGGGCATTGGTCATAAATGTGCGGTCTTCGCACAAGAAGGGGTTCAAGAATTTATTTGTGCCTCTGGCGGAAATGCCGGAATAGCCGTGGCTTACTCGGGTCGTATTCTGCAGATTCCTGTAAAAGTCGTAGTCCCCAAAACGACCTCCCAAAAAGCGATCCAGGCCATTGCCGATCATGGGGCCAGCGTTCACGTATTTGGCGATTCCTATCAGCAAGCCCATCAAAAAGCACTGGAACTACTCCACAAGAAAAACAGCTACATACATGCCTACGATCACCCCTTAGTATGGGAGGGACATGCAACTCTGATAGACGAAGTAAAAAAAGAAGGGCTGCGCCCCGATGGCATTGTTTTAGCCGTTGGCGGGGGTGGGCTTTTATGCGGGGTAGCAGAAGGATTGAAACGCACTAAATGGGAAGACATCCCCATTTTAGCCCTAGAAACAAAAGGCGCCCATGCCCTAGCCTATTCCTTAGAAGCCAACAAACTCCGAGCACTTGAAAAAATAAGCAGTATTGCCACAACCCTTGGAGCCAGTCAAGTGGCGCAAAAAGCCTTTGAAGTGGCCACAAGTCAGGCCGTAGAAAGTTGTGTTGTCACAGACAAACAAGCCGTTCGTGCCTGCTTGCAATTTTACCAAGAACAGCAATCGGTAGTAGAGCCCGCCTGTGGCGCTGCCTTATCCGTAGTGTATGAAGGCCACTCTTTCCTAGAAGACAAGAAAAATGTGCTCGTGATTGTCTGTGGCGGCTCCGGCAGCAGTTTGGAACAGCTGCAAAAGTGGGAGAAAGAACTCTCCTAGCCCCCTTAAAGCTGATCTACCACTACTTTGTAATTCGGATCTTCAAGTACATTCACATTGATAATCTTATCCGCATTCTGAAGCAACTTTTGACAGTCTTTACTTAGATGCATCAACTGAACGCGCTTGCCTTGCTTTAGGTAGCGTTCGGTCGTTTTATTTAAAGCTTCTATAGCAGACATGTCGACCACACGACTCTCTTTAAAATCTATGATGACTTCATCAGGATCATTTTGCACGTCAAACTTTTCAGTAAAGGCCGCAATAGAACCAAAAAACAAAGGCCCGTATATCTCATAATGCTTCACCCCGTTTTCATCTATTCTTTTACGCGCCCGAATGCGTTTGGCATTGTCCCAGGCAAAAACCAAGGAAGCGATAACAACCCCTATCAACACCGCCAATGCAAGGTTATGAAGGAAGATTGTTACAAGCGTAACCACAATCATCACAAATATATCGGAAGGCGGCATTTTGTTAAAGGCTCTTAAACTAGACCACTCAAAAGTACCAATCGCCACCATGATCATAAGCCCGGTTAAGGCCGCCATGGGCATTCGCTCTATCAAAGAAGCGCCAAACATCACAAATCCTAATAAGACCACTGCAGCCACAATACCCGACAGTCGGGCACGTGCCCCGTTAGAGGTATTAATCAAACTTTGCCCAATCATGGCACAGCCTCCCATCCCAGAAAAAACACCTGAAAGCATATTGGCAACGCCTTGTGCCACAGCTTCTTTATTCCCACTCCCCCTTGTCTCTGTTATCTCATCAATAATATTGAGGGTCAACAAACTTTCTATTAAACCGACTCCAGCCACAATAGCCGCATAGGGAAAAATCAATTGGAGGGTGTCAAAAGTCAAAGGAACATTAGGCAAATGAAAAGGGGGAAAGCCTCCTTGTATAGACGCAATATCCCCTACCGTTCGGGTATCTATCCCCAAAGCTACTACAAGCCCAAAAATACTTAGAATGGCAACTAGGGAAGCTGGAACCACCTTGGTCAGCTTGGGAAGCAACCAGATAATGCTCATCGTTAATAGGACAAGCCCTACAAAAATAGTGAGGGATCCCCCCCCCAACCAGGCACCTGTAGAGTCTTTAAATTGTTGGAATTGGGACGTAAAAATGATAATCGCCAATCCATTGACAAACCCAAAAATAACAGAGTGTGGCACCAATCGCATCAATTTCCCCAGACGAAGAACCCCCGCCAAGACTTGAATGATTCCTGCCAAGACAACTGTCGCAAATACATACTCAGGACCATGGGAGAGCGCAAGCGTCACAATAACCACGGCAACAGCTCCTGTAGCCCCGGAGATCATCCCCGGACGACCGCCGAATATAGAGGTGACCAATCCCATCATAAAGGCCGCATAAAGACCCGTTAGAGGCGATAAGCCTGCTATTAAAGCAAAAGCCACAGCCTCTGGCACCAATGCCAAGGCTACGGTGAGCCCCGAAAGGATTTCTGTTTTATAATTAACGGTCTGTTGAAAGTCAAAAAGGTTGATGTATTTCTTCATAGGTGGAAAATGAACTCAAAATCTCTTAGTGGCCAAACAAGCAGCCTCCTAAAAAAAGTCGCATTCGATTAAAATTTCAATCCGGCAAAGGTACAATACCTTAAGCCGATACCATACGAATTGTATGATGAAAATGTTAGCAACTCAAATCGAGGAGTCCTTGTGTAAGAAAATTCCTAGAAGCCATCCCCCGCATTATACTTGAGCTAAGCTCCTTATTTAGGGTGCTATTAAAAGTTTACTACTTTTAACGTGAACTGTCCCAAACTGTTCTACTACCGATTAACCTACCGACTGGAATTTCTACTCTAGACTTTTTGGGCAACTACTTAAAGGCTTTTAGTGAACTGTTTTTACGTAAGCTGTTTAGGAGTGCTAGCTACTAGCTAGTATCCTTTGTTGGTTTTGACCTTAGGTTCCAAACTGACTAGTACTAGTAGTCCAGAATTGAGGATCTACATGTGAAAAACAACAAGGATAAAACACCGCTATCGAAACCGTATTCGGATATACGGAAGTTAGAAAAAATAGGTAACCCAAATCAAGAAAACAATGAAACTCCAAAACAGTTACAGTTCCGTAATTTTAACTTTTATGGCAATACTCTTTTCCTGTCAAAAAGACAATGCAGTTCAGGAGCAATCCCAACAAGTTGACAGTTTACTTCACGACCCTTTTGCTGATATTCCCCGTTTAGAAAATCCCTACTCAGTAAAAAATATGAAAAAAGCTTTAGAAAGTTTAAAAAGTAATAAAGGAAAAGAGTACACCAACACTAAAATTAATACTACACATTACTATATAAAATTTACACCAAGAAATGAAAAAGAATTCGATATACTAAAATCAGACAGTCTCTTAATTCTATACAACCATCCGCTTGATGTAAAAGAATTGATTATTCCTAAAACAGTAGCTATAAACAATAACCTAGAGGTACCTCCCGTAATGTGGTGTGCCGTCACAGTAGATCATAAATTGCCCAAAGGATGTCCCTACAAAATTTTAGAAGACCTCTATATTAAAGATGAGATTAAAATAAAGGACGACGGAAAACAATTCAGTCATAATCTTGCTTTTGAAGAAGAGTTGGTAGAGGAATCAATGCGTTTAACAGGAAATTTGGAAGAAAATACAGAAACAAAAAGTGAAAAAAAAGTGAGTTGGCGACCTGCTGGAACGATTAAGTCTTGGGATGATAATATAACGGCTACAGGAAGTTTTATTGGAGTTGAAGGTGTTGAAGTAAGAGCAAGAAGGTGGTTTACAACTCATAAAGGGAAAGCAAAATCAAGTTGATATTACTCCTGTGATGGGTATTTTCGTAGAGATGCTAATTACAGTATTGATTGGGAGAGGTATCAATTTGCACTTAGAGTCAGTTGGCTAAAAGGAGCAGCCTATAAAGGTCCTAAAAAAAGAGGCAATTGGAATTTGAATATAAAAAGTGGAAAGCAAGAATATTATGCTACTATATTTAGGGCAGCCTATCATTACTACTATAAGGATATAAAAGGATTAAGACGTCCTCCTCAAAACAGTTTATTGACAACACAAATGAAGTTAAAAGCAGTTTTACAGGATGGTGGTAAGTGTGGTAATAGAAGTCCAAACAATGGGTGTCATACTACCTTTTGGAGAGCTTTTGGTTTATACAGCCCAATTAGTATTTATACTTATCAAAAACCTACTATGGAAACATATGCAACAACAATTCATGAATTAGCTCATGCCTCACATTGGAAAATGGAAAAATCTATAACATTCAACTTTAACAGTATAGACAATAAAGTGAAAGAATCTTGGGCTAGAGGAGTGCAATGGGAATTGGGCAGAATGACTTACCCCAACTATTTAGGAGGAAGATTTAGCACCGGAGATTACACATTAGTTGTTGCTGATATGATAGACGATGATTTTGAAACTACCCTGCCTAATACTAATAAAGGTTTTTACATTGATACTAAAGACCAAGTTTCTGGTTATACAATTAAACAAATAGAGGATGCATTGGTAGACCAAAAAGCATGGAATAATTGGAGAAACAATATTATACGAAAATATGAGAACTCAACAGAAGATAATTTAAACCCCTTATTTAAAGCTTATGAATAATATAAAAATATTGGTTTTAGGAATAGTTTTAACCTGCTTACATTCTTGTGGACAAACATTGACAGAGAGACAATATACTACATCAGCAACTATTTTTTTAATAAACAATACCTCTGTAGTTATTAAATCAGACACTATATTGGGCTACGTGATCCAACCTGGAGATACCTTAATTCATAGAGAATCTCATTCTAATGAATATAATGAAAAACCCTCAATAAATAGTTACGACCCGTTTGCAACCAATAATAGTTTATTTATTTATGGTAACAATTCAGAGTGTGAACTTGGTTTAGATACAATTGAAAATTATGAAAACAGAAAAGAAACGAGTCCATTAGAATTTGAATTTACTTTTCGTTTTACCGAAGAAAAAAAAGCGAATTCAAGTCCTTGTAATTTATAAAAAAAGACGAATCACCTTTGCCTAAACGGAATAAACACAGTAGCGGCTTGGGTATAAATTCAAGCCGCTTATTTAAATCTTATAAAAAAAAATAAAAGAGCCATGAATAAAAAAATTATTTCTCTATTTCTAATTTACTTTTTTCAATTTCTTGCAACCTCCTGTGAAACTTGCAGTTGTGAGCTTATGAAAACTTTTGAGAGAACCTATAACGGATTGGATATAAAAGCTTGGGATACAGCTGGCTTTCAAAACTCAGAGGTTTCTGATACAGTTAATAAAAATTCATTTGGATTAAGCATTTTACTTGATTTTGGGCTAAATCAAATCTCACATTCGAAAACAAGATCAACTTTTAGTGCTTTTGGATTTGCTTCCGCTTACGCTTGTAGCTGTCAACCAGATCAGTTTATTAACGTTGACCCTATTGACATTATAGAAATTAAAGTAACCGACACCCAATCTCAAGAGAAAACTGATATTACTGCTCATTTTGCCTCTTATGATTTCAATGGAGAATACATTCCCATTAATGAAGCATTAAAAAATAAAGTTGATTGGATAGATAGATTCCAATTAGACATGATAGAATACGACAACATCCCTAATACTTCGATATTTGAGGTAAAAATAATATTACAATCTGGAACTGAATTGATTGAGCAGACTCAAAAAATAAATTTTAAATAAAACACATTACAAAGTGCATAGCTATACGTTGCGTAACTCCGCAGCACTCTTTATAGCCAAACCAACTCCTTCACTTTAGCGCATAAAAAAACCCTCAACAAGACTGAAGAGGGTTTAGAAGAAGGCGGCGACCTACTCTCCCACCGGAGGGCAGTACCA
>CBFHRX010000029.1:0-21448 GCA_965658355.1 Flavobacteriaceae bacterium
CCAAATGTGCTAATGACTGTTCCATTCGCTCTTTGGCACTGGCTACAATAAAGTCTAATTCTTCGTTCATAAGTTCCGATTATAGATATACGCGGGTTCCAATATTTTTTCCTTGCGCAATTTTTTTCAAATTCCCCTGTGTGTTCATGTCAAATACGATGATAGGGAGTTCGTTTTCTTGACTCAATGTAAAAGCAGTTGTGTCCATAACTTTGAGCCCTTTTTTCAAAACATCATCAAAAGAAAGTGTGTCAAATTTGATGGCTCCTTTGTTTTTTTCTGGATCTTCATTATAAATACCATCCACGCGGGTTCCTTTGAGAATTACATCTGCATTAATTTCTACTGCTCGTAGTACGGCAGCAGAATCAGTGGTGAAGTAAGGGTTGCCTGTTCCAGAACCAAAAATGACCACTCTCCCTTTTTCTAAGTGTCGAGTTGCCTTTCGTTTTATAAAAGGCTCAGCAATGGCTTCAATTTTAATAGCCGTCTGTAAGCGGGTCGGGATATCGTTATTCTCCAAGGCGCTTTGCAGTGCTAAACCATTAATGACTGTTGCCAGCATCCCCATATAATCGCCTTGAACCCGATCCATGCCTTTACTGGCACCTGAAACTCCTCTAAAGATATTGCCACCGCCTATAACAATAGCGAGTTCAATTCCCATTTCATGGAGTGCTTTGATTTCTTTAGCATAATCGTCAAGTCTCTGAGGATCTATTCCGTGGCTTTGTTCCCCCATTAGGGCTTCGCCACTTAACTTTAACAAAATCCGTTTGTATTTCATAGCCCGTAAGATTCTTGCAAATATAAGAAAAAGAGAAAGGATTTGTGAAAATACCGCAGGCTCTTAGGGGGCAGCTTTTAGGCTTAAATCAATATTTCGGGCAGAATGGGTAAGTGCTCCCATTGAGATATAATCAACCCCCGTTTCCGCAATTTCTACAAGAGTCTCTGCGGTTATATTTCCGGAGGCTTCAGTCGAGAATTGGCCGGCATTAATATGGAGTGCTTTCTGTAGTTGTTCAGCATTCATATTGTCCAAGAGAAGGCGATGAATCCAAGGAAATTGTAGGCAAGTTTCCAATTCTTCAAGGTTTCGTATCTCAACAACAACCGCTAGGTTTTTATTGATTTGTTCCAGGTAGGTTTTCACTTTTGCAAGGGTCTCTTTTAGGGAACCGTTATAATCAATATGATTGTCTTTTATCATCAATTCATCATAGAGCCCCATTCGGTGGTTGGTTCCCCCTCCAATGGTGACGGCCCATTTTTCGGCATGGCGGAAGTTGGGAGTTGTTTTACGGGTGTCTAAGAGTCGGCATTGTGTGTGGCTAATTTTATTGCTCAACTCTCGCGTCAAAGTGGCGATACCACTCATTCTCTGCATGCAGTTTAAGACCAATCGTTCAGTAGCTAGTAAAGAGCGAGAAGGCCCTACTATTTCAAAAGCAATAGCCCCTTTAGAAGCGTTTTCCCCATCGTGATGATGGAGGTTTACAGAGATGCTAGGGTCGTAAAGCTCGAAAATAAGCTTAGCCATACTAACGCCTGCCAACACACAATCTTCTTTTACCAATAATTGAGCTTTATGCTTTTCTGTTGCCTCCACACAGGCATTACCAGAATGATCTCCTTCCCCAAGGTCTTCTTCTAGGGCAGATTGGATCAAACGAACGAGTGGTTTGCGATAGGTAGTGAGAAAGTCTTCAGACATTGTCCGCATTGTAAAAAGTTCCTTTATTAGTTTTGATTTGCTGCGATTGTTTGATTAGTAAGTAAGCGACACTCACCATATTTCTCAATTCACAAAATTGAGGCGTAAGCTTTAATTTGTGATAAAGAGTTTGGGTTTCTTCATAGATAGTGGCTAATTTTTGTTCTGCTTTTCCCAAGCCCTCGTTTGTCTTAAAGATTCCTGCTTGTTTGATCATTATTTTCCTCAGCTTTTTTCGTAATCGACTTACTTGCTTTATTTTCTCGAGAGAGATATCAGAGTTACCTTTCCATTGAGGGAGTTTTTTATAGAACGCTGCTGGAAGGGTTTCGCTTGCTAAAAAAGGAATGCTATCCAAGGCTGCTCGATGCGCAAAAACAAGAGATTCTAACAGTGAATTAGAAGCCAGTCTATTGGCACCGTGTAGGCCTGTATGACTGCATTCACCAATCGCATAGAGCCCGTCAAGATCGCTTTTGCTTTGTGCATTTACAGCAATACCACCACAAAAATAGTGTGCTGCTGGAGCTACGGGAATAGGTGCTTCAGGTACCGCTATCCCCAAACTTTGACAGGTAGTGTAGATAGTTGGGAAATGACGTTCAAACAGCTCTTTTTTAATATTTTGACAATCGAGACTGACGAAATCACTTTCGGTAGCCAGCATTTCTTGTGCAATAGCACGTGCTACTATATCTCTTGGTGCTAAGTCTTTTCTAGAGTCATACCCTTCCATAAAAGCAAGGCCTTTTTCATTTCTGAGGATTCCTCCTTCTCCCCGGACTGCTTCTGTGATGAGAAAAGTATGGCCGTTTACTTTAGGAACTAGAGCTGTAGGGTGAAACTGTACATAAGGAAGACCTTGAATTTTTACTTTGGCACGGTAAGCAGCTCCCAATCCGTCTCCTGTAGCACCTGTAGGATTGGTGGTATGTTTATACAATTGCCCTGCTCCTCCGGTAGAGAGTACGGTTATTTTACTACCAATAGTAAGTATTTCTTCCTTTTGTTTGGATATAACATAGGCGCCATAGCATTTTTTATGAGCCGTTTGCGTGTGGTGGTCGGTAATCAAATCTACCAAAACATGATTTTCTAAGCACTTAACATTGGGGAATGCTTTTACCTTATTGATGAGGGCTTCTTGAATTTGCTGCCCCGTTTGGTCTTTATAATGAACAATTCTTTTTTCAGAATGTCCACCTTCCTTTGTCAGGTGAAGTTTTTGTTGTTGGGTATCAAACTGAGTTCCCCATTCTTGCAATTCCTGTAAACGTTCTCGCCCTTCCTCAACAACAAATTTGACAATCTGAGGATCACATAGCCCATCTCCAGCAACCAGGGTGTCTTGTATGTGTTTTTCAAAAGAGTCTAGCTTAAAATCTGAGACCACAGCAATCCCTCCTTGGGCATAACGTGTATTGGTTTCTTGTAGTTCATCTTTGGCCATTAAGACAATCTTACAATCGGGTCTTTTTTCTGCCATTTTAATAGCATAGGCAATCCCCGAGATACCGCTTCCGATAACAAGTATATCTGTTGTCATGGTTTAGCTTAAAGCAAGCATTCTATCGATTGGAGCTTTGGCTGCAGCCATAAGCGAATCATCTAATGTGATTTCTGGGCGTTCAAACCGCAGGCAATTGTAGAGTTTTTCTAATGTGTTGAGCTTCATAAAGGCACATTCGCTACACGCACAACTTTCGTCTTCAACGGGAGCAGGTATAAAGGTCTTGTCTGGACATCGTTTTGTCATCTCGTGTAAAATTCCAGCTTCGGTAGCGACGATAAAGGAGCTTGCCGAACTCTCTTGGACATACTGTAATAAACCCGATGTACTCCCCACATATTTGGCAATGTCTAGGACTTGAGATTCACTTTCAGGGTGTGCGATAAATTCGGCATTTGGGTGTTCTTTGGCAAGGGATACGATTCGTTCAAATGAAAAGGCTTCGTGCACAATACACGATCCGTCCCATAAAATCATATCACGCCCAGTTTGTTTGATGAGGTAGCGACCAAGATTTTTATCCGGAGCGAAAATAATAGGCGTTTCTTTAGGGATTGATTCAATGACTTGAACAGCATTGCTAGAGGTGCAAACAATGTCACTAAGCGCTTTGATCTCTGCTGAGCAATTGATATAAGTAACTACCATAGCATCGGGATGTTGCTCTTTAAATAGTTTAAATTCAGGAGGAGGACAAGAATCGGCCAATGAACATCCTGCCTTTAAATCAGGGAGTAGTACTTTTTTGCTTGGGTTAATTATTTTGGCGGTTTCTGCCATAAAATGGACTCCTGCAAAAACAATCACATCCGCCTCCACTTTTTTAGCTGCTTGTGCTAGGTAAAGGCTGTCTCCTAGATAATCTGCTAATTCTTGAATCTCATTTTCTTGATAATAATGCGCTAATAAAACAGCATTTTTTTCTTTTTTCAAACGTATTATTTCTTCTTTTAGAGAAATTCCGCTTGGAATGCTTTCTTTTATATATCCAATCTTCTGTAGCTGAGAGAGAGCGATACTGTTTTCTTGTTTTTTCATAGCTGAGAGTAAAAATAAAACAAAAAAGTTCAACTCTCTTTTTAATCTCTCCCCAATAGTTTAATAAGGTCGTCCATTTGGTAGGCTTCTTTTACGTTAAAGTTTCCGATTTCAGTTCTCCGTAAGGAGGATAAAAAAGCACCCGAATGTAGCTTTTTACCGAGATCATAAGCTAAGGAACGAATATAGGTGCCCTTACTGCATTTTACAGTGAAAGAGAGCTCAGGGAAATTTTCTGCTGATACCGAAAACGTATGGATGTGAATTTTTCGAGGGCTTACTTCAACAGCTTCTCCTTTTCTGGCGTGTTCGTACAAACGCACGCCTTCTTTTTTAATAGCTGAAAAAACGGGAGGGTATTGTTCTTGTTCCCCTGTAAAGCTATTGCGTACACTTTCAATGGCTTCGGCGGTAATATGTGCTATGGGGTAGTGAGCATCGACTTCTGTTTCCAAATCATAAGAGGGAGTAGTGGCTCCGAGCTGAAGAGTGCCGGTATATACTTTTTCCATTCCTTGAAATTCCGAGATCCGTTTGGTCCATTTCCCCACACAAATCAAAAGCAAGCCACTAGCTAAAGGATCTAAGGTTCCAGCATGCCCTACTTTTAGCTTTTTTAATCCAAACTTTTTTTTGAGCAGCCAGCGGATTTTATTGACCACCTGAAAAGAAGTCCAGTGTAAGGGTTTGTCTACTAGAAGTAAGTGCCCTTCTTTCCAAGCGGTCTCGGTATAATTATCCAAAGAATTCATAACTCAAAGAAAGAAGGCCTACAAGAAGGCAATAGAGTGCAAAATAAGATAGTTGGCTTCGTTTTACCAAGGCAATCATCCAACGACAGGCTACAATCCCTGTAAGTAAAGCGGCTAAAAACCCAACTGCTAGCGGAAGTACTGAGATTTCAGTTGTTGTACCGTCATAATCCAGTATGCTTTTAAGCATACTGCCCACGATCAACGGAATGACCATTAGAAAAGAAAAACGAGCGGCTTTTTCTCTATCAATACCGAGTAGGACGGCGGTAGCTATGGTAGAACCGCTTCGAGAAATCCCCGGCAATATCGCGATGGCCTGAGCCAGGCCAATGATAACAGCGTTTTTAGTGTTTAAAGAGTATTCTCCTACGAATTGCCGATCCGCTAAGCGTAATAAAAGGGCTGTTACGAGAAGCGCCCCACCAACTAAAAGGAGGTTTCCATCAAAAAGACGGGCGATTTGATCTTCTAAAAAAAGACCTACAATTGCTGCGGGGACCATTGAGACAATAATCAATAGCGCAAAACGCCAACTTTCATTATTCTTGAATTCCAGAAGTCCTGTCAACAATTCGCCAATGTCTTTTCGAAAGACAATAAGGGTACTTAAAGCTGTCGCGGTATGGAGTATTATGGTGAATAAAAGCCCTTCTTCTTGAACTGTTTCTCCCAACATGACTTTGACTAATTCTAAATGACCACTTGAAGAAACAGGTAAAAATTCAGTGACACCCTGAACAATTCCCAGTAGTAGAGCCGACCAAAAATCCATTAATGCTTCGTTTTAGCAAAAATAGAATAGACGGCAACCCCAAAACCAACAAGGACAAGAGTGGGAGCCAGACGAATACGACGAAAACTGTAAATATCAGGATTGAAAACTGTGGGATCATCACTTCCTCCTCCTGTCATCAGCATAAAGCCAAGCGCTATAATACCAAGGGCAAGAATTAACAAGCGATAATTTCTTTTCTCAAAAATGAAGGTTTTCTTTTTGTTGGATTCCATTAGAGGTGACTTAATAGACAGCGTCTGTTTTTAAATTTAAATACAATTGCGTAGCAAAATAGGTGCTGAAATAGGTGATACTAATACCAAGCGCTAGCACAACAGCAAGTATTAGGGCAGGTTCTTCTGGTTGTTTTAGGATTTGAAGCTCTGGGAATCTTTGGTCTAACTCCCATACAACAGCGGCTATTCCCGCACTGGCGATAAAAGAAGCAACCACGCCCAAGAGAACATGCGTTTTTATAAAGGGCTTCCTGATAAAACGTTTGTGCGCTCCTACCAATTGCATCGTTTTAATCACAAAACGCTTGGAATGAATAGACAGGCGTATAGAGCTATTAATAAGTAACATGGCTACTGCAATGAATAATGCGGCGGCAACAACTAACCAATAGGATATTTTCTCAATATTAGCGTCTAATAGCTCCAAAAGGGGTTGGTCATAAATGATTTCATTGACAAAACTATTTTCAGCAAATGAAGAGCTCAAACTCTTGACAAAAGAAGGGGTGGCGTATTCAGCATTAAAAAAAACATCTACGGAAGCCAGTAAAGGGTTGTACCCCAAAAACTCCATAAAGTCTTCTCCGATTTCATTGGTATGAATTTGTGCTGCTTCCTCTTTACTTACCCAAACTACTTTTTTGGTGGCTTTGTTGAGCTGTAGTGTTTTTATAAGCTGCTGCACCTCTATGTCCTTTGCATCGTCGTTGATATAGAGAGTGAGTGCAATTTGTTCTTTAAAATGATCTGCTACTTTTTTCGAGTTCAATAGTAAAGTACCGATTATGCCCACTAAAAATAAGACCAGAGAAATGCTGATAACAACTGAAAAATAAGTGTTACGGAGTCGTCGTCTTTGAAATTGATCTTCTGAAGATTTGTGCAAGAGTGTGTAATTTTGGATAAAAATACTACTTTCTGATCTTCTAGAAGAAAATTTAAAGTTGTGTAATCCCCTACTTTATAAACAAGTCAGTATAGCCTTTCTCAAATTAAAATAGCGATGTCTCTGTAATCAGTAAATAGAGTGAGAGACCGTTTTCTAAATAAAGACTGTGGCTGGATGTATTTCCCTATTCGGGCTTGTCTATTTAGCCAAGAAACTTTTTCCTTCAGTACAAGAAGCGTATTTTTGTGCTTTAAAAAATTAAGTGTGAGCTACGACTTTAAGGCAATTGAAGCCAGATGGCAAAAGTATTGGGCCGATAACAATACCTTCCGAGCAGAAAACAAGAGTTCCAAACCCAAATATTATGTCTTGGATATGTTTCCCTATCCCTCCGGTGCGGGTTTGCATGTAGGACATCCCTTGGGGTATATTGCCAGTGATATAGTAGCCCGCTATCATCGACACAAAGGATTTAATGTCTTGCACCCACAAGGCTACGATTCTTTTGGTTTGCCAGCAGAACAATATGCCATTCAAACTGGGCAACATCCGGCCACTACCACCCAAAATAATATCGGCCGATACAGGGAACAGCTTGATAGAATGGGGTTTTCTTTTGACTGGAGTCGAGAAATACGAACCTCAAATGCTGATTATTACAAATGGACGCAGTGGATTTTTCTGCTTCTATTTGATCATTATTACTGCAATGAAACAGACAAAGCACAGCCAATAGCACAGCTGATTGAACGCTTTAAAACAGATGGAAATGCAACTATTAAGGCTGTTTGTGATGCTGATACTCCGGTATTTTCCGCTTCAGAATGGGTCGCTTTATCAGAAACTAAAAAGCAAGAAGTACTGCTCATGTATCGCTTGGCATATTTGGCAGAATCAGAAGTAAACTGGTGTCCAGCTCTCGGGACTGTTTTGGCCAATGACGAGATAATTGATGGTGTTTCTGAGCGTGGAGGGCATCCTGTGACCAAGAAAAGCATGAAACAGTGGAGCATGCGAATTGGTGCTTATGCTGAAAGACTTCTCCAAGGTTTAAACGGTATTGATTGGCCAGAGCCACTGAAAGAAATGCAGCGTAATTGGATTGGAAAATCGACTGGAGCCACTGTGAAGTTCGATATTGAAGGTCATAAAAGTCATTTAGAAGTTTTCACAACACGTCCCGATACCCTTTTTGGGGTCAGTTTTATGACTCTTGCTCCGGAGCTTGAACTGGTGCAGCAAATCACCACTCCCGAGCAAAAAGAAGCGGTAGAAGACTATATCGAAAAAACAAGACAGCGCTCGGAAAGAGAGCGACAAGCGGATGTGAAAAGCATCTCTGGTGTGTTTACAGGCGCCTATGCACGGCATCCTTTTACACAAGAAAGAGTGCCTATTTGGATAGGAGATTATGTGTTAGCCGGGTATGGAACCGGAGCCGTAATGGCAGTTCCATGTGGGGATCAGCGTGATTATAATTTTGCTAAGCATTTTGACTTGCCGATTCCGAATATTTTTGAGGGTGTAGACATTTCCAAAGAGGCCTATGCCGAAAAAGGAGCAACTCCTTTATGTGATTCCGATTTCCTAAATGGAATGGCCTATAAAGAGGGGGTAGCCAGAGTGATACAAGAACTTGAGAAGAGCGGCAAAGGAAAAGGAACTGTTACCTATCGCTTACGTGATGCTATTTTTTCACGGCAGCGTTACTGGGGAGAACCGATTCCTATTTATTATAAAAATGAAGTTCCGTATCCTTTACAATTAGAAGATTTACCACTCGAATTGCCAGCAGTAGAAAAATACTTACCTACCCCAGAAGGGAATCCCCCTTTGGGAAATGCAATTGAATGGGGGTGGGATGAAAACGCACGAAAAGTAGTCTCGGTTGACGCCATAGATCACCTAAGTGTTTTTCCACTTGAGTTGAATACCATGCCAGGTTGGGCAGGAAGTTCTTGGTATTTTTATCGGTATATGGATGCCCAAAATGATACGGCTTTTGCAGGATCTGAAGCGATTTCATACTGGCAAGAAGTTGATTTGTATTTGGGTGGGAGTGAACATGCAACGGGACATTTGCTGTACTCACGATTTTGGCAAAAATTTCTTTTTGACATTGGAATGGTACCCGTAGAAGAATATGCAAAAAAGCTGATCAATCAAGGGATGATTCTAGGGGAGTCTGCCATTGCATACCGTAAGCCTGGCAGTAATACCTTTGTTTCAAAAGGACTAGTAGGCGATCAAAAGCTAGAGCCTATTCGCGTAGATGTCAAGCTTGTAAACGCTTCTTATGAATTGGATTTAGAAGGTCTAAAAAATTGGCAACCTCAATTTGAAAAAGCAATATTTGAATTAGAAGACGGCAAATTTAATGTCGCTACTGAGGTCGAAAAAATGTCAAAATCGAAGTATAACGTTGTCAACCCAGATGATATTTGTGATCAATATGGAGCTGACACCTTGAGAATGTATGAGATGTTTTTAGGTCCTTTGGAGCAAGCAAAACCATGGAATACAGCTGGGATTTCTGGAGTACATTCATTTTTGAAAAAAGTGTGGCGTCTCTTTTATGATGAAGATAGCCTACGTTTATCCGACGCCCAACCCACTGCTGCTGAATATAAAAGCCTGCATCAAGCAATTAAAAAGGTGAACGCAGATATCGCTCAATTTTCCTTTAATACGTGCATTAGTACCTTGATGATTTGCGTAAACGAACTCAGTGCCGCGAAAACTGCGAGTCGAGAAATTTTAGAACCCCTGGCAATCTTATTGGCCCCTTTTGCACCCCATTTAGCAGAAGAGTTATGGAAACAGCTAGGGCATACAGGATCGATTAGTTTTGCCCCATTTCCAACTCATGAGGAACGCTATCTCAAAGAAACCGTTAAAGAGTATCCAGTCTCTTTTAACGGAAAAATGAGGTTTACACAAGCTTATGCTCTTGATATGGATACGTCTGAAATAGAAAAACAAATTCTCGAAAATGAACAAACACAAAAATATTTAGAAGGGAAATCTCCCAAGAAAGTAATAGTGGTGCCTGGAAAAATCATTAACATCGTAGTATAAATGACGGATTTTCAAATAGAAATTATTGGTTTGATTGCAGCCTGTTTGACGACTTTTAGTTTCGTACCACAGCTTCTAAAACTGAATAAAACAAAAGATACATCAAGTATTTCCCTGAGTATGTATTTGGTCCTTGTGACGGGTGTTTTTTTTTGGTTGGTGTACGGGATAATTTTACAAAGGCCTTCTATTATTATTGCCAATGCCGTATCCTTGGTTTTACAACTTTGGATTTTGATCATGAAGTTAAAACATCGTTAAGAGGGAGTGTCTTTTTGGATTTTCCATGTAATTTTAAAACAAAAAAATGTACTTAATCATTATTCTAGCGACGGCTGGATTTAGCATGTGGGTGAGCAATAAGCTGAAGCGAAAATTCAAACAATATTCGCAGCAAACCCTTCAAAGTGGGATGTCTGGAAAAGAGATTGCAGAACAAATGTTATCCGATCATGGTATTCGAGACGTAAAAGTAGTTTCAACTCCTGGGATGTTAAGCGATCATTACAATCCCAAGACCAAAACTGTAAATCTAAGTGAAGGTGTTTTTTCTCAGCGCAATGCGGCGGCAGCGGCAGTTGCTGCTCATGAATGTGGGCATGCAGTGCAACACGCAACGGGCTATGAATGGTTGCAAATGCGCTCTACCTTAGTGCCTGCCGTAAGCATCGCCTCTAATCTTTCTATGTGGGTGATTTTTGGAGGTATGGCGGTCATGCAAACCTTGCCTTTGGGGCAGACGATTGCTATTATTGGGGTGGCCATGTTTGGTGTCGGAACCTTGTTTAGCTTTATAACACTTCCGGTCGAGTACGATGCTAGTAATCGCGCTTTGGCTTGGCTTAAGAGAAAACAGATTGTAAACCAGCGCGAATTAGTCGGGGCAGAAGATGCTCTAAAATGGGCTGCAAGAACATATGTAGTAGCGGCCATAGGCTCTTTGGCTACTTTGATATATTTAGCCCTTCGAGTAGCAGGAAACAGTCGAGAATAGAGTCCTTATAATTGAATCTGTCTTTGGATTTGTTGCTCCAATGAAATGTAGGTCTCTGTTCGAGAAATTCCCTCAATATTTTGAACTTTTGTATTGAGTACGTGCATCAAATGTTCGTTATCACGACATAGGATTTTAGCCAAGACGCTCCAATTCCCAGTGGTATAATGGCATTCTATTACTTCTGGAATTTTCTCCAGTTGACGAACGGCTTCTTGATTCCGAATGGCACGGTCTAGATAGATGCCAATAAAAGCCAAGGTCTTGTATCCTAAGGCTTTGGGGTTAAGTAACACCTGCGACCCTACAATCAATTTTGATTTTTCAAGCTTTCGCAAACGTTGATGAACAGCGGTTCCTGAAATTCCAACTTCCTTGGCAATACTGTTAATTGGACTTCGAGCCTCTAGCATCAAGCGTTTCAAAATCATTTTATCGATTCCGTCCAGTTGTATTTCTTTTTCTGAAATAGTTGCCATTTTGTTTAGTTTTTAAGTCACAAAGGTAGTTTTTCGTGACTAAATACTATATTCGTTATTAAATAATTGAAATATTAAATGGAAAAAGCCTATTTAATTAGTGGGACAGTATTTGTTTTTTTGAGCATATTATTTGGGGCTTTTGGAAGTCACATCGTACGGACTATGGTCCCAGAGTCAACTTTTTATGGCTATACCGTAGCGACAAACTATTTAATTTTTCAAGGTCTTGGATTCCTTGTTTTGGGATTGTTGGTTTCCCAATACACGCTGCCCAATTATATTTTCAACCTTCTTCTTTGGGGTACCCTTATATTTAGTGGGAGTATTTACCTCTTGACAATAGGTAAAATGATGGATTGGAATCTTCGTTTCGTGGGCCCCATTACACCTATCGGAGGTTTGCTTCTTCTAGCAGGCTGGGCGGCTGTAGCTTATTATTTTATAAAACTATAAGCTGTAGACATTATTTTTCTATTTCTGAAATGTACTTTTCGATGGCCATTGTCATAGAGGGTGTCTCTGGGGTTGGCGCTTTTATATCGACTCTGAGTTTGGCTTGATCTGCTGCAGCGATAGTGGTATTTCCATAGACCGCAATGCGGGTGTCGTTTTGCTCAAAATCCGGAAAGTTTTTGAATAGTGATTCTATACCAGAAGGACTAAAAAATACTAAGATGTCATAATACACATCTCGTAAGTCCGATAAATCACTGACGACTGTTTTATACAGTTGAGCACGTGTCCATTCGATCCCCATTTTATCTAATAATGCCGGTAGTGAGGGCTTTAGGATATCTGAAGTGGGAAGCAAGAACCGTTCTTTATTGTATTTTTTGAAAGTACTTTCAAGATCGGCAATGGATTTTTCCCCTACATAGATTTTGCGCTTACGATAGACCACATATTTTTGAAGATAAAAAGCGACTGCTTCAGATTGACAAAAATACTTAGTGCTATCGGGTACTTTAAATCGCATTTCTTCTGTTAAACGAAAAAAATGATCCACCGCATTTCTACTTGTCAAAATGATATTGTCAAAATGGGAGAAATCAATTTTTTGCTGTCGCACTTCTTTTGCGGTAACCCCTTCCACATGAATAAAAGAACGGAAATCGATCTTTAGTTTGTGTTTGTCTTTTAGTTTTTGGTAGGGAGATTTTTCAGAAGCAGGTTCGGGCTGTGAAATCAGTATAGACTTGACTTTCATAGGCTTTGCGTTTAATTTAGAGCGATTGTTCAATCCATTGGTATATCCAAAACCACGGTGTAATTTTGAAGGTACAAATATACAAAAATAAATATACCGCTGTCCGTATGCTGATTCCCTTTATATTGAGATAGAGGTTCATTTGTATAAGCAAATTTCCCAATCCCAGAATGCCTATTGTTGCCCACATCATAAATTTAGGTCTATCAAAAGGGGAAAAATAATAGAGCAATGTCATTGCGTATACCATCAGGCTTACATACCCATGAAAAGAGAGACTCTTCTGAATGAGAATTCTTCCAAGAGTCTGTAATTCAAAAAGCCAGGCAAGTAATTGTATGCTCACAAAACGGATACAACTCAAACCTAAAAGAGCTCCTACTGTTTTTAAAAAAACGACAGGGTCATGAGGAAGGACGTGGTAAGAACCATACCAAAATGTAAAAAGTAAAGCGATTACAGAATAGATGAAAACACAAAGCCCTATTTGAAAAGGATGCCAAATAGGCCTTTCTTTTCCAAAAATTCCTAAATAAGTTGAAAAATTAAAAAGACTACTAAAGGAACCGACTCCATTTTGATTGCGAATATACAGTTGGCTTAACAACACGAGCTGCAAACAAAAGAGGAGTAGGATCCAAGTTTCTCCAGTTTCAACACGAGTTTCCCACATTCGCCAAAATTACGAGTTTCTAAAATTCATTTGGAGATTCCCCTTTTATTTTAATTGGAACTGTTTACTTTTGACGTTATGCAGTCTTACTTAATCGTAATTCCCACCTATAATGAAGCGGAAAATATTGAAGCCATTCTATCTCGCTTGTTTTCTCTTTCTTTACCACTCTCAGTAGTAGTAGTTGACGATAATTCTCCTGATGGAACAGCTTCTGTAGTGGAAGCTTTAATGGGGCAATATCAAGGGCATTTATTTTTGGAAAATCGGTCTATTAAGCAAGGCTTGGGTCCAGCTTATCTTCACGGTTTTGCATGGGCATTGCCGCAAACATATGACTATATTATCCAAATGGATGCAGACTTTTCTCATGATCCTTCTGCTTTGGCTTCTTTTGTGATCGCCTTTGAAAAAGGAGCTGATATCGTTGTTGGCTCTCGATATTCTGATGGCGTAACAGTTTTGAACTGGCCCCTAAGTCGAATTTTATTGTCTTATTTTGCCTCTCGATATGTGCAGTTGATTACCCGAATGCCCATAAAAGACCCTACAGCAGGTTATGTAGGCTACCGAAAAAAAGTATTGCAAAAGCTAGATCTCAATAAAATCCGGTATGTAGGCTACGCTTTTCAAATAGAAATGAAATACAAAGCTTGGAAACAAGGGTTTCGATTGGTAGAAATTCCTATACTATTTAAAAACCGTACCAAAGGACAGTCTAAAATGAGTGGAAAAATTATTTGGGAAGCTCTTTTTGGGGTTTTACTTTTACCACTACAAAATCTTTTCAATAAATAATGCGAACACTCATACAAAATGCAACAGTCATTAATGAAGGGCAATCCAAGCGATTGGATGTCGCTTTGGAAGGGGAGCGAATTGTTGCAGTAGCAACACAAATAGAAAAGCAAGAGGGTGATGTCTGTATAGATGCTACGGGGCTTCACTTATTACCCGGTCTAATTGACGATCAGGTACACTTTAGAGAACCTGGGCTTACCCATAAAGCGGATATTGCTACCGAATCACAGGCAGCTGTAGCAGGGGGTATTACTTCGTTTATTGAAATGCCCAACACCCAGCCCCAAACAACGGATATAGAAGCACTGGAAGCCAAGTTTGAAACCGCCTCTACCAAAGCTGCAGCTAATTATTCCTTTATGTTTGGGGGTACAAATGACAATCTCGAAGAGATTCTGAAATTGGATAAAAATGCGGTGGCAGGATTAAAGCTTTTTTTAGGATCCTCAACAGGGAATATGTTGGTTGATTCCCCTGACGTATTAGAGAAAATATTTTCAAACACAGATATGGTTATATCTGTTCATTGTGAAGATGAAGAGACGATTCGGGCGAATACAGCTGACTATGTGGCAAAGTATGGAGAGGCTATTCCTATTGAGTTGCACCCGACAATCCGAAGTGAGGAAGCCTGTTATTTATCCTCCTCTAAAGCCATAGAGTTGGCAAAAAAAACAGGCGCTCGTCTGCATGTTTTTCATCTTTCTACAGCCAAAGAGACCACACTTTTTGACAATAGTATTCCTTTGGAAAAAAAGAAAATCACAGCGGAGGTTTGTGTCCACCATTTGTGGTTTTCGGATGCTGATTATGCGGATAAAAAAACACGAATCAAATGGAATCCAGCAGTAAAAAGTCAAAAAGATCAAGACGGTTTGTGGGAAGCTCTTAATGATGACCGTATTGATGTATTGGCGACTGATCATGCGCCTCATACCTTGGCCGAAAAGCAAAACCCATACACAAAAGCACCTTCCGGTGGGCCCTTAGTACAACATGCGCTTTTGGCCTTATTAACCGCTTCTAAAAAAGGAAAAATAAGCTTGGAGAAACTGGTGCAAAAAGCCTGTCACAATCCCGCTATTTTATTTGATATTAAAGAACGGGGCTATATCAAAGTAGGTTATTATGCTGATTTGGTTTTGGTAGATCTGCAAAAGACGACGACTGTCACACCTGATTCACTCCTGTATAAATGTGGATGGTCTCCTTTTGAAGGGACCCGTTTCGATGCAGCTATCCATACTACTTTTGTGAATGGTATTTTGGCTTATGCTGATGGAAAGGTGCAAGCTGTTACTGCAGGCCAAAGATTGGAATTTGATAGATAATCAAGGCGAAAATAAACCTACTACCGATACTTTATTATTGCATATGAAGCTAAAATTAACTTTCTCGATTTTCGTATTAGCTGTGGTAACCGCCTGCTCACCAGATCTGTTTGATCGTCCTGAAAATCTAATCTCAGAAGATGAAATGGTGAAAATTCAATTGGACCTGAGTTTGATTGAGGTCATGCAAAAAGGATATACAGGTGAGATTATTGCAGATTCAATCATGGGACTTCCTTATGTATTTTCAAAATATAAAATAGACAGCTTGCAGCTCACTCAGTCAGAAACCTACTATGCCAAAAATCCAAAAATTGGATTGCGTATATACGGCCGCGTACAATTGGCACTGGATAAAAAAATAGACAGTCTCAATAGGGTGATCCAAAACATGGAAAAAGAAAAGTAGTAAAAAAGAGGCTCTTATGGGGTTATATAATCGCGAAGCTTTTGATCTAGAGAGCGATATTTAAATCCCTTTAAGGTTCTCGTAATCTCGCTTCCATCGTAAACCGTTTGGGTGCATAAAGAGTCTATGAGCGCAGGAGAAAGTTTTCTTTTTCTGCCCACGTATTGCAGCACTTTTTCCAATCGGTATAAAAGAGTCAAGGCTTTTCTGCTCATTATTTTTGGGGTGAACTTCTTGTTCTGACACGCTCTTATTTTTTGGATTAATTCTTGATAGGTCCAGTTTTCAGAAACTAAAACAAAGCGTCTTCGAGATATTTTTTGCTGTAGGGCTTCAAAGATCACCTGTACTACATCTTCAACAGCCACGAAGCCACTCCCCCCTTCAGTAATCCAGTTCCCAAACTTATTTTGTTGTTGAATGAGTTGTTGCAAGGGACTGTTATGCGGGCCCTTTCCTAAGATTACTCCTGGATTAAAGATACATCCCGCTAAGCCTTCCGCAAAGCCTCTCCACAGTTCAGTCTCTGCCATTTGCTTCGTGTAGCTATAAGCAGAGTGGAGCGCCTCTTTATCCCAGAGGCTTTCTTCGTTGGTACGATTTCTTTTCGCGTCTTTTCCCAAGGCTGCTATAGAGCTTAGATGTCCAAACCATTCGATCTTATATTGCAGTGCGTGGTTGACTAATTGTGCTGTTACGCGAACATTTTGCTGCATCATTTTTTCTTCCTCTTCGGAATCTAAAGAGACAAATGCAGCGGTATGAATTAAATGCGTAACCCCTTCAAAAATGGCTGAGAACTGCCCCACATCAGTAAGATCTGCACAGCGCCATTTGAGGGTATCAATACGAGCGCTTTCTGTTGGGTTTTCTTCTTGCAGAAATAGAAGAGTTTCTTCTTTTTTGGAAAGAGAGCGGTATAGAGCGATAACAGGATAGTCCGAAAGTAGGAATTTAGAGAGGAGATGTCTTCCTATAAAACCTGTCGCTCCAGTGATTAATAGCATGTCCAAAACTAAGGAATTTAATCGGCTGTTTTTTCTTTGCTTTTAGAAATCTATCTTTGCTGACAAATTAGCTGTTATGCCAAAAAACTTTGTTGAAGAACTGCGCTGGAGAGGACTCATTCACGATATTATGCCTGAGACTGAAAGCTATTTAAATGAAAATCAAGTATCCGGCTATATTGGTTTTGACCCCACTGCAGACTCTTTGCATATTGGCAGTTTGGTACAAATTTTAATCTTGATGCATTTTCAATCAGCTGGTCATCGTCCCATTGTTTTAGTAGGAGGTGCTACTGGGATGATTGGAGATCCTTCAGGAAAGTCTGATGAACGAAACTTATTGGATGCACAAACCCTTCAAAAAAATTGTGATGGGATTCAACAGCAATTAACAAGTTTTTTGGATTTTGACACAAAAGAATCTAATGCAGCTGTATTGGTCAATAATTACGACTGGATGAAAGACTTTAGTTTGATTGATTTTTCACGTGATATAGGCAAGCATATAACAGTCAACTATATGATGTCCAAAGATTCTGTTAAAAAAAGATTGGGGTCTGAATCCAAAGTAGGGATGTCTTTTACAGAATTTACCTATCAGCTGTTACAGGGATATGATTTTCTTCATTTATACGAAAACATGGATTGCAAGCTTCAAATGGGAGGAAGTGATCAATGGGGGAATATCACAACTGGAACAGAATTAGTGCGAAGAAAAGCAGGTGGTAAAGCTTTTGCGATTACATGCCCTTTGATTACCAAAGCAGATGGTAGTAAGTTTGGGAAAACAGAAGGCGGTAATATTTGGTTGGATGCCAATCGTACATCTCCTTATAAATTTTATCAGTATTGGCTTAATACGTCTGATATAGATGCAGAAAGCTATATCAAAATATTCACATTCCTTTCTCAGAGCGAGATAGAGAATCTTATTGAGGAGCATCAGGAAGCCCCTCATATGCGTTTGCTTCAAAAAAAGTTAGCAGCGTCTGTTACCGGACTGGTTCATGGAAAAGAAGAATTGGATAAAGCGATACAAGCTTCCTCTATCCTTTTTGGAAAATCTACAGAAGCGGATATCAAGCAGTTGGATGCACAAACCTTTTTAGATGTATTTGAGGGAGTGCCACAAGGGGCTGTCACAGTATCAGAATTAGAGGGCTTGGATATGATTGCCGCTTTAGCAACCAAAACAGGATTTTTAGCTTCTAATGGTGAGGCCAGAAGAGCGCTTAAGGAAAATTCCATTTCTGTCAATAAAAAGAAAGTAACAGAGTCCTATACCATTAGCTCAGAGGATTTGATTGCGGGTCAGTATGTTTTACTGCAACGCGGGAAGAAAAATTATTTTATTTTAACGATCAGCTAGTTTCCCCTACCATAAGATTACAGCCTCTTATCTCTGCAGCGTCAAACCGACCGAGTACCTCAAAATAACCAGAGTCGTATTTTTTACCTAGATCTTGAGTAGCTAGAAAAGCGCAGCTATCTTGATTTGCTAAATCCATAATATTTAGGCCACCCGTTTGTCCGGCTGCAACGAGACTAAAAGGATCCGAGGTATCGCGAATAAAAACCTGCATCCACGGGGGTGGTATAAACAGGCCTAATTCATTACAATATGCCTGAGATAGTAACTCTGTCATGCCGTATTCGGAATGAATAAAGGGAGTCCCTAATTGTGATTTAAGGATGTCGTGAAGTTCGGCTCGAATCATTTCTTTTTTACGGCCTTTCATACCCCCTGTTTCCATAACAAGCGTATGTTTCAACTGCTGAGGAAAAAGAGAAGCAAAGTCCAAAAGCGCAAACGATACCCCTATTAATAAAGTCTTCTGACCTCTTGATTCTAGTGCTTGAAGTTGGGTCGAGAGGGCTTCAAAATCATGTAAATAAAAACCACTTTCTTTTTGTTGGCTTTTTTCAATCATATCCGCCACCATATAAACCAAAGAGGAATCTTTTCGTTCTAAGTAAGAAGGCAATAGTGCCAACACTACATACTCTTCAATTCGGCCGTAAAGAGGCTTAAAAGCGGTTCGAAAGCTCCATTCATACAATTTGAGATCGCTTATGAAATGTTGCGATGTTTGAGTTGCTGTGGTGCCACTAGACCGAAAGACAGTAGCTGTTGGCTTGGCGCCACACTTAATTTCACGGTTCTTAAAGAAAGAAATCGGAAGGCAGGGAATGTCCTCGAGTTTTGAAATACTCCCCACGGGTTGGTTGATAAGGTCACAGTAGGCTCTATAGACAGCACAATTTTCATATTGGTATTCAAAAGTGTGGAAGGCAGCCTCTTTAAAAGTGTCCTTTGAATGTATGGCTTCTAAATCGGATATGGAAAGGGACTGCATTTATTGAATGACCAAACGCTGTACAGCAGTTTTGTTATTTTGTATTAATTGAAATAAGTAAATCCCCGTCTGTAAAGAACTAACATCCAGAGTGTTTTCCTGGGTTTTGATATTATACACCAATTCACCCATTACATTATAAATGCGAATTTCTTTTGGTGTTCCACTACTGCTTTCAATAGTAAGGGGCTGTTGGTTCAGTGGATTGGGGTAAATTTTAAATTCTAATTTTCCCTCTTGTTGATACGTGATGTCAGCGTAAAAGGGATCGACCTGGGACCATAACATGGAGGAATGTAGGCTCATAAACCAAAAAGTAAGAAGCTGAAGCAACTGTTTCATGGGGAAAATTCTACAATCAAATTACGAAAATTAGATTGGGGTAGCATAATTTTTTTTCAACTTAAACTTAAGCTAACATTGATTTCTTAAATTTGAGAGAATTAATCATTCAATAAAGGGTTGACCATAACAGTTGTTTTACATCGATACACCTGTACTTAGTAATGATAAAGCAACGATAGAAAAAGCCATATGAAAAAAAGCAACATAAAAATTCTCTTAGTAGATGATGAACCAGACATACGAGAATTGGTGGGGTATAATTTAGCCAGCGAAGGCTATCAGATTCTTGAAGCTGAAGATGGAGAAGAAGCTGTTAAGATGGCCAACGAAAACCAGCCTCATTTAATCATTATGGACGTAATGATGCCCAATATGGATGGTATTACAGCCTGTGAGCAGATTCGCCAAAATCCTAAATTGCAAGCAACTGTTATTATGTTTTTATCTGCTAGAGGAGAAGATTTTTCCCTTGTTGCTGCTTTTGATGCAGGTGCCGATGATTATGTGGCCAAGCCCATAAAACCGAAAATTCTCATTTCCAAAGTAAAAGGATTGTTGCGGCGATTTAAGAATGCGGAAGATACCCCTCCTATATTAACTTTTGATTCCTTAAAGATTGATCGTGAAGAATACAAGGTAACGGCCAATGGAACTTCTTTTTCGCTCCCTCGTAAAGAATTTGAACTCCTTTACCTATTAGCGTCTAGGCCTAATAAAGTTCACAAGCGAGAAAAAATAATGGAAAAGATATGGGGGAGTGAAGTAGTCGTTGGAGATCGTACTATTGACGTTCATATTCGAAAATTACGAGAAAAAGTAGGTGAAAAATATTTTAAAACGGTAAAAGGAGTCGGCTATAAATTTGAAAACGAATAAAAAGTTATTTCCAGACTTAAAGAATTATCGCATTGCGCTTCAAGTATCGGTGGGAATTTCTCTTTTTTGCATGCTCTTGTTAGGGAGTGGGATTTATGCACTAACGACGCCACAAGACGCTTCTAAATTGTATTTACTCAGTTTTACTGTGTCATTCTTATTGGGTGTTTTTTGTTTTTTTTGGATTTATTATCGTGTTGAGAAATTTGTTGGCAACAGAGTCAAAGAGATATATGAGAAAGTTTCACCAGTGGCCTATCCACAATATGAAAAATCAATGGCTTCAGATATTGCTTCCATAACCTCAAGTTTGCAGAAGTTTACAACAGATCAAAAAACAGAAATTGAGCTTCTAAAAGAACGTGAAAACTATCGAAAGGAATTTATTGGAAATGTGTCGCATGAATTAAAAACCCCATTATTTACTATTCAAGGTTACATATTGACGCTTATTGATGGGGCTGTTAAAGACAAAAAAGTACGTGCTAAATATTTGAATCGAGCAGCGAAAGGAGTGGAAAGATTGATCTATATCATTAAAGATTTAGATTTAATCACCCAGTTTGAAGCAGGGGTTCAAAACCTTGAATTAAAAAGGTTTGATGTTTTAGATTTGATTAAAAATGTTTTTGAGCTTTTAGAAATGCAAGCTCAAAAAGCTAAAATCCAGCTTAAATTTGATCAAGATTATACTGCGCCTATATGGGTTATGGCCGATGAAGAACGCATCATGCAAGTAGTCACCAATCTCGTTGTAAACTCTTTGAAATACGGTGTCAAAAATGGCACTACAGAAATAGGCTTTTCAGAAATTAATGACGCCAAAATTTTGATATCTGTCCGTGATAATGGAGATGGTATTGAAGACGATCATCTGCCTCGATTGTTTGAGCGTTTTTACCGAATTGACAAATCGGGTAACCGCAAACAAGGGGGGTCTGGACTGGGACTTTCTATTGTCAAGCACA
>CBFHRX010000030.1:0-20555 GCA_965658355.1 Flavobacteriaceae bacterium
CTTTACACGAAAGTCTACCCTACGAAGAAGCACCTTCAATTTCACTCAGCAACATAGACGTTACACTCGAAGAAGACGGAGAATCTCAGATAAAATTAGATTTTTAACTGCTCGGATTCTTCTTTCGCATTTTCATATTGACAAATTCTACACTTAGCGAAAAGGCAATAGCAAAATAAAGATAGCCTTTGGGGATACGCCCTATCTCTTGACCTAAGAATTTTGTGTGTGAAATATGTGCTGCTTCTGTAACAAGCATAAACCCAATCAGCAACAAGAAGGCCATTCCGAGTACCTGAAGGGAAGGGTGGTTGTTCACAAAATCACCTACTGGTTTGGCAAAAAGCATCATGACCAAAACAGAAATGATCACCGCCATTACCATTAACCAAAAGGCATTGGGTAATCCATTAGTCATGCCAATGGCTGTTAATATAGAATCAAATGAAAACACAATATTGAGCAAAGTAATTTGCAGAACGGCTTTTGATAATGATAGTTTCTCACTGTTTTTTTCTGCTACTACGCTTGGAACATCCTCTTCTACACGCTCGTATATTTCTTTGGTAGCCTTGTAGATTAAAAAGAGGCCCCCCGTAAAAAGAATGATGCTTTGACCGCTGATTTGAGTCGTGATAAAAGAAGATTCTATTCGAAACAAAGACTCCTGCATACCCACAAATGCGGTAATACCTACTAGTAAGAGTAAGCGCAAAACCATGGCGAGTATCAAGCCAATTTGAGTGGCTTTTTTACGATCCTCGATTCTAAGCTTATTCGATATAAGGGTGATAAACAGAATGTTGTCAATTCCTAGAACAATCTCTAGGAATGTCAATGTTAAAAGCGCTGATAAAGCTTCAGTCGTAATATAAGACATGTTATTCTATTTTTTCAATGGTACCCCTCTGGGTATTCTTAGTATCCCCAACCAGCGCATACTCAAACGTATATTCCGAATTCCCTTTTGTTTTTAAAATTTTCATGCGAATGGGTCTTTTGTCTTGATTAGAGCTTGGGTTCAGTTTTGTCAATATGCACTCACAATCGTTAACCCATCGGATTTGAGCTGAATCAACTATAGATTGGTAGGTCTCTATTTCAAGGGCTCCCTTACGAACAAACACCGATTCTTGCATTTCCCCATTGACAAGTGTCGTAAAGCGAAAACGACCTTCATGAAAAGGCAGGCAATTACGCTCGACTTGATAACAACTAGCGAAAAATAGAAGGCATAGTAGCAGTATGGATTTTTTCATAAATAGGCAGGCAATTTCTGTCCGTAGCAAAAGGCAGTATTGTTCTAAAGCCTTTTATCTATTTCAGGTCGAAATTACTAAGATTTTGTCGAATAACTTTTAAAGCTTCCGTCTTTATACAAAAGTATAAGCTGCTCAGGATCGTCATTTCCTTCAACTGCATGAGTAGGAGTTTCCGATTCTGTATCTTCTGTTTTCTCCACTATCCCAATTTGATCTATATGTGTTTTTGTAATAGCAGTGCCTTGTGTGTCTTTTGAATCCCTATTGGATAGGGCAGAAGAAGCGGTACCATAAACCAATTCATCTAAGGAAAGTTGTGGGAATATGGTTGTGATTTTAACAAGCAAATCAAGGGAGGGTTTATTTCGTCCAGAAATTAAATGAGAAAGAGAAGATCTGGGGACTCCAATTTTTTGAGCAAATGCAGCAGCAGACAACTCCTCTTTTTGTCTAAATTTTTCTATTCGTGCTACAATCTCTAAGTGATTTAACATTGTAAACTATTGTATTTTGTTGTAAATATACTAAAGATTTTAATGAAATTACAAGACGTAAGCACATTGTATTAAATTAAATAATTACATCAAACTATCTATATAATATATTGAATATAAGTAATATAAATATAATTATACTAAGTTTGTTTACATTTTACCAATACAACTGGCTTGTTGCCCCCTGTATTGTTTACAATTATAAAAATATGTTGTTTATATCTGTAAACTAGACAATGTTTACTTTTGTGAAATGAAACGCTATATCCCTCCTGAAACAATTGAAGAATTTGTTGCAAATAACCATGAATTTCCATTTGAGGTAATAGGCAAGTCTGTACATAACAGACCCATTTATGGGATACAAATTGGAAACGGAGAGCGAAAGGTTTTGCTATGGTCTCAGATGCATGGCAATGAAAGTAGTACCACAAGAGCGCTGCTTCGCTTTTTGACGGAAATCAAAGAGGGGAAGCATAGCCTTGTACTGGATGCTTTATGCCTGTACATAATCCCCCAGTTAAATCCAGACGGCGCCCATGCATTTACCCGATATAATGCTGCTGAAGTAGACCTTAATAGGGATGCCCAATTGCGTAGCCAAGCAGAAAGCCAGGTTTTTGATGCAGTAGTCCATCAGTTTAAGCCTCAATATGCATTAAATCTTCATGGACAGCGGACTATTTTCGCAGCTGGTAAAGGGGGCAAACCTGCCACACTGTCTTTTTTGGCCCCAGCAGCTGATGCCCTCCGAAGCATACCGAAGCAGAGAGAAGTAGCGATGCAATTAATAGCCTCTATTGCAAGCGATTTGGACGGTTTAGAAGGGGCTATAGGGCGTTATGACGATGGTTTTAATGAAAATTGTGTGGGAGATCGATTGATGCAGATGGGAATTCCGACACTGTTATTTGAAGCCGGTCATTACCCGGAAGATTATCAACGAAACACAACAACTAATTGGGTGTACAAAGCGCTTTTAGCTTGTTTTCAGCATATTGCAGATCAAGACTTTTACACCAAAAGCAGGGCTGATTACGAAGCAATACCGCCAAATTCAAAAGATTTTGTGGATATATTGCTTACGAACGCTACTGTAAAATACAGGGAAGAGACTCTAACGGGTCAACAAGTAGCCATACAATACAGAGAAGACCTAAAGAACGGTACCCTCCAATTAACACCCTTATTTTATCGTTTTGGAAAGTCTTTAGGGCTTAGGGGGCATAAAAAAATTGATTGTAGTAACGATAAGAGTTCAATAGTTTTTGATTTTTTTGAAGAAAAAGAAGCAGATTTTTTTGAAAACCTAACAATTGAGTGAAAATTTGATATCATTTGGAATGTTTTGATGAGAATCCCTAATTTTTTTAGCATTTTTGTACTATAAATAATCCTATATGAATGCCGTAAAACTAGATGAAATTGATCATCAAATCCTCGATATTTTAATTGAAAACACCCGAGTTCCATTCACTGATATCTCGAAACGCTTATTAATTTCAGCCGGTACCGTACATGTTCGTGTAAAGAAAATGGAAGAAGCAGGAATTATCAAGGGATCTTCTTTGAATTTGGACTATGTCAAGTTGGGATATTCCTTTATCGCTTATGTGGGGATTTTTTTGGACAAGACTAGCCAAACACAAAGCGTATTACAGGCCATTGAAGGGATTCCCTTTGTCACTGTGGCACATATCACAACAGGTAAATTTAATATATTCTGTAAAGTAAGAGCACGAGACACCTCACACGCAAAAAGCATCATTTTTTCGATTGATGATGTGGAAGGGGTTGCCCGAACGGAAACCATGATTTCAATGGAAGAAAGCATTAATGACAAGCGTCGCTTAATGCACCATATTTTTAATGAATTAGACTAACTATAAATGGCTAGAATCCCCAAGTTTGAGCGTTTTAACGAACGTGTACTATCGAAATTTCAAATCTACAACACCCTCTTTTTAACCCTTCCCTATAAGAGCATAAAATCGACAGGTTTGTATTTGCCCCTTTTTGCAGACTTATGCCAAAAGTCGTATGCTGAAAATAAATCTCCTCAAGAAATTGTCAACGAATTTTTCGACAGCTTTCTGCCGCATTCCTCTTTGAAAGAAAAAAACGACATGCTTTTTCAATTCATTCAATATATTGAGCGTCAAGTTGTGTTGTTTGACGCAATAGAAGATGCAGGCTATGCGTATGTAAATAACATGCATGGAAGGGGAACCATCCGCAACATCAAAGAAGAGGCGAATTCAAAACAGAAATTGCACGATTTGATGGACTATCTAAATCGCTTTAGAGTCCGAATTGTTTTAACCGCTCATCCCACTCAATTTTATCCTGGCAGTGTTCTAGGCATTATCAACGAGTTGTCAGATGCTATTCAGGTAGATGATTTAAGCCGGATAAAATTATTGCTTACCCAGCTCGGCAAAACACGCTTTTACAACAAGAAAAAGCCAACTCCTTTAGACGAAGCAGTGAGTCTTATATGGTACTTAGAAAATGTATTCTACCATTCTGCTAGTACCATTTACAATTATTTGGATCAGAATATTTTTGAGGGAAAGGAGATTGAAAACTCTATTTTCGACCTCGGATTCTGGCCGGGTGGAGATCGAGATGGAAATCCTTATGTAACCCCAGAGATCACAAGCAAAACAGCAAAATCGCTTCGCTTTTCGATTCTCAGAAATTATTATCGTGACATCCGAAAACTGAAGCGCAAAATTACTTTTGATCAGGTGGATGAGACGATTAGTCATTTGGCTGATTTATTGCTACAGGAACTTTTTTACCCAAAAAAAGAAGCTGTTATTACAAAAGAGTTTTTACTTCAAGAGCTTCATTTTGTTGCCGAAACCCTCGAAAAGGACCACAATGGGATTTATGCTGCTGATGTAAAAGATGTCATCAATAAAGTCAAGATATTTGGCTTTTATTTCGCTTCGTTAGATATTCGGCAAGATTCAAGAGTGCACAATACTGTTTTTGAGACTATTATGGAGCATCCTGACGCAAAAGAGCACATCGAGAATCACCCCACTAAGTATAAAAATCTTGACACCAAAGGAAGACACGCAGCCCTTTTGCAGCTAAAAGGTAATTTTCCAACGGAAAAGTTAGAAAAAGACAGCATCGCACAGCAAACCTTGGAGAGCATACATATGATGAAGGCGATTCAAGAAAGAAATGGTGAACAAGGATGCAATCGATACATAATCAGCAATTGCCAAACGGTAGAAAATGTATTGCAGCTGTTTTCTTTTTTCAGCCTTTGCGATTGGACAAACCCAACGGTAGACATAATCCCGCTTTTTGAAACCATTCCAGATTTAGAAGCAGCTGAGTCTGTCATGCGGACCCTTTACAGTAACCCACAATACAGAGATCATCTCACGCGAAGAGGAGACAAACAAACCATTATGTTGGGCTTCTCTGACGGTACTAAAGACGGTGGGTATTTTATGGCCAACTGGAGTATTTACAAGGCCAAAGAAGTGCTGAGCCGTTTGGCAAAAGAATTTGATTTAAATGTCGCCTTTTTTGATGGCCGTGGGGGGCCTCCTGCTAGAGGAGGCGGGAATACCCATAAATTTTATGCCTCTATGGGAAGTAAGATTCAATCCGATGACATCCAAATCACCATACAAGGCCAAACCATTAGCTCCAATTTCGGAACTTTAGATTCCTGTCAATTCAATCTGGAACAGCTGCTTAGTTCTGGAATAGAAAATCAAATCTTCAGTCCAGATCAAAACACGCTTTCAGAGCCAGATAGAGCGACTTTAGATCAATTGGCCTCAAGTGGATATAAGGCCTATCAAGCATTTAAAGCTCACCCTCAGTTTGTGCCCTACCTAGAGCAAATGACAACCTTACCCTATTATGCTAAGACCAATATAGGAAGCCGTCCTTCCAAAAGAGGAAAAAGCCAAGGACTCGTATTTGAGGATTTACGAGCCATTCCTTTTGTGGGAGGTTGGAGTCAGTCCAAACAAAATGTTCCCGGTTTCTATGGGGTAGGTACTGCTTTAAAAGAGCTCAAAGACGCCAATCAATTTGACAGAGCCGTGCAGTTGTATCAAAACTCTCTCTTTTTTAGAACGCTTATCGCAAATAGTATGATGAGCATGACAAAATCCTTTTTTCAGCTCACAGCCTATATGTCTGAAGACGAACAGTTTGGGGAATTTTGGAATCAAATTCACAATGAATTTATCCTTACGAAAAAACTGACACTAGAGCTTTCGGGTATGAAAACCCTCATGGAAAACGAAAAAGCAGGAAAGGCTTCTATTAAAGTAAGAGAGAAAATTGTCCAGCCGTTATTGACGATTCAACAATTTGCCCTGCAACAAATTCAAACAGCAAAAGACACGGGTAACAATAAGAAAGACTTTGAACTCTACGAAAAAATGGTAACGCGTTCCCTATTTGGAAATATTAACGCAAGTAGAAATTCAGCCTAATCAACTGGCTAACCTGAATAAAAATCAAAAGCCTCTTTAAAAAGTTTCTGGGGAACCTGTATGTCTATTTTTGGCTTTCCGATAGCCTCTAACAGCATAAAATTAATGTTACCATGGCTGTTTTTCTTGTCAAAAATTAAAAGGTCTACGATGGTTTTCTGGGCTTTTTCATCAAAATTTTCCTTTTCAAAGATGGACAAGAAAACCGTTTTAATCTTTTCTGCTTCTTCTAGAGGCAAACCGCATATCGAAACCGATAGATAGGCCTCTAAAACCATTCCAACGGCTATTGCTTCTCCATGAAGAAGGGTCTTTTGGTTTGGGTCTTGAAGGGCAAACGATTCAACAGCGTGACCTAGGGTATGACCATAGTTTAATATTTTACGCCATCCTTGTTCGGTAGGATCTTTTTTGACAACTTTATTTTTAATATTTACGGAATGATGTATCGATGGAAGTATCGTATCTAAGGTGAGATTTTTGTAATTCGATAATTGTTGCCAATAGCTTGGGTCTGAAATAAGACCGTGCTTAAGCATCTCTGCGTAGCCGCTTTTAAATTGCTCTTTTGGCAGGGTGTTTAGAAAACGCTCGTTAACCCAAACCAACTGTGGCTGCTGAATGACTCCAACTTGATTTTTTAGTACCCCAAGATCGACTCCTGTTTTTCCACCTACAGAGGCATCGACCATGGCTAGGAGAGAAGTAGGAATATTGATAAAATCAATTCCACGCTTAAAGGTTGCTGCAACGAAGCCTCCGAGGTCTGTTACCACACCACCTCCCAAGTTGAGTAGCAAACTTTTTCGGTCGGCACCATTCTCTGATAATGTTTCCCAAACACCCACGCAAGTAGAAATATGCTTGTGCTCTTCTCCTGCCTCTATTTCTATTATCTCAACAGGCCCTTCATACGAAAATGTTTGCATAAAAAGGGGCAGACAGTTTTCGTGTGTATTGGTATCAACCAAGATAAAAACAGAAGAATAGTGGTTCTGTTTCAGTATCTCATGAAGGTTCTGATACCCTGATTCTCCAAAGACTACATCGTAGTCAAGAGAACTTATTGATTCTAATGCTTTCATTGCTTGCAAAAGTAGGGGTTTACGGCAAATGAAGCATTATTTTTACAATGCTTTGCGTACACATTATCATGCAAATAGTACTTTGACCTGCAGGAGAGCCTTTCCTATTGAACCTTAATAGCTTGCGCACACATACAAAAAGCATTCATTGGTCGCCCTAAAAAAACCTATAAAAAACACTGGCCTCAATAAAATCTTAAGCAATAATTCCCCTTGTTTGTGCCAAAAGAATTTGAACTTGTCTTCTTAAAAATAAGCAAGCCTTTTCTAGTTAAGTATAGCCGTATCCTGTCTTATAATTAGGTATCAAAATTTATAACAGATGTAAAAATGCATTTCTAAATTTTATACATTGTACTCTAAAACGCATCGATTGAAAAAAGAATCATGAAGGGGAATTTTTTTGAGAACACACAGGTAGCCTTTCGATTGAAATCAGACTTTGAGTTAAGACGAGCCTATTGGCTCTTTAGAATAATTCAAAGCCGAACTCTTGTTTTCCTAGGAAAATTTGCGGTTAGCCTTGCTTTAAAACTTCGATTACCGGTAGAAGGAATAATCAAAGCTACTGTTTTTAGTCAGTTTTGTTCGGGCACCTCCGCTGAAGCTTCCCAAAAGGTAGTTAATCGATTGGGGGCTTTAAATATAGCTTCAGTATTGGCTTATTCTGTAGAAGGAACTGCTTCTGAAAAAGGTTTTGATGATGCACTATCGGAAACACTCCGGACATTAAAAGCACAAGCGGGTAATCCCAACCATCCTTATGGGGTTTTTAAGCCAACAGCTATAGGTTCATTTTCACTATTTGAAAAAAGAGCTCAAGCGATTGAACTTAGTGATGAGGAAAAAGTTTCTTGGGAGCGAGTATGCCATCGTTTTGACATCTTATGCAAGGAGTCCGTTTCTATGGGGATGAAACTTTTTGTAGATGCAGAAGAAAGTTGGATTCAAGATGCCATAGATCAGCTTACGGAAAAGGCCATGGCTACGTATAATAAAGACAGTCTTTGGATTATCAATACGGTTCAAATGTATCGTCATGATCGATTGGAATACCTGAAATCACTGCTAAAAAAAAGTAGGGAAGAGGGTTTCTTGGTAGGCGTCAAATTGGTTAGAGGGGCTTATATTGAAAAGGAAACAGAGCGGGCTCTTAAAATGAATTATGAAAATCCTATTTGCCAGAATAAAGAAGCTACTGATATCAATTTTGATAGTGGAGTAGCGCTGCTAATCGATCATATTGAATATTGTACATTGTTTTTGGGAAGTCATAATGAGACTAGTATCAAAAAGTTGATGCTCCTTTTAGACGATAAAAATATACCTAAAAACCATCCTAATGTTTGGTTTGGTCAATTGTACGGGATGAGTGATCATTTATCCTTTAACCTTGCAGAGGGTGGGTATAATGTAGCAAAATACATTCCTTTTGGTCCTGTCGCAGAAGTAATGCCTTATCTTATAAGACGAGCAGAAGAGAATACAGCTGTTGCCGGTCAATCTTCTCGAGAACTCGAATTAATAGCGAAAGAAATTAAAAGACGGAGTACTACTGTTGTCCAAGTTGCATAACGCGAATGTTACGGGAGCAATTCTCAACATCAAGCCAGTATGTAGCCTCTTTGTAATAAGACTCTATTCTATAGATTTTACAACTGTCTAATTGCGTATTGCTTTTTGAAAAATTCACTTTTGCACGCTGCAGTATTTCGCTGAACACAAGAGAGTCTATGGTTACGCTTTTAATTTGTACTGCGCTATCATTTAACAGTTTCTTTTTTTTCAGGTCCGCTAACACCCTTGCATTGGGTCCGTAATTGCAGCTGGTTTTTTTTCCGCTAAACACAAAGCTCACTATGACAATCCCCAGGGACAAACCAACCATATAATACCCTATACGATATATTAATTTCATACGTCAAAAAATAAGGTTCGACTTCCGTTTTCCATAATTTCAATTTTGATTTCATGAAAATGCTCTGGAAGTAGGTCTCGAATACTATCTGGCCATTCAATGACACAGCGATTACCAGAATCTAAATATTCTTCGATGCCAATATCCATAGCCTCACTAAGGCTATTCAGTCTGTATAAATCAAAATGATAAAAAGGATTGTTTTCTGAATCTAAATAGCTGTTTACAAGCGAAAATGTAGGACTTGAAACAGGCTGTTTGATTCCCAATTCCAAACAAATTTCTTTGATAAGGGTCGTTTTCCCTGCTCCCATTGGCGCGTTAACTATCAATATAGGCTGAGTCCATAGTTGCACGATACTTTGTGCAACTGTATTGAGATCTGTAAGTGTATAGTTTGTTTTCACCCTGCAAAGGTATTAGCTTCTGGGTGTCAATGCAACAAAGGGGACAATCATTTCTTCCATGGAGATACCCCCGTGTTGAAAGCTGTTTTCAAACAGCTTAGCATAGTAATTATACTTTTGAGGATACACAAAATAAGCGTCCTCTTTTGCAAATACAAACTGATGATTTAGAGATAGCTTCGGCAATCCTAGTGCTTCAGGATCTTCCGTTGCCATTACCTGTTTGGCTTCATAAGTAAGACCACGTCCTGTTTTGTATCTTAAATTTTGACTGGTTTCCCTATCGCCGATAATACCCGAGGGAGTTTGAACATTTACCGTTCCGTGATCTGTAGTCAAAAGCAAATTAAAATCTAGTGAGGCGGCTTTTTGAATAATTTCTAAAAGGGGAGAGTTGTCAAACCAGGAGCGAGTTAGGGAGCGATAGGCTTTATTGTCTGCAGCCAATTCCTTTATGATTTCCATTTCTGTTTTAGCATGGGAAATCATGTCCACAAAATTATACACTACAATGGTCAGGTTTTCTGCAGAGTGGTTTTGAAAAGATTTTATCAGTTGTTTTCCTTCTGCAAGGTTTTTTATTTTGTGATAACTCCATCTAAAAGTCTTTCCCTTACGGTTTAAAAGGGCCTCAAAAAATTCTTTCTCGAATAGATTCTTACCGCCTTCATCTGTATCATTTCGCCACCAATCGGGATGGTTTTTTAACATCTCTAAAGGAGTCATACCCGAAAACAAGGCATTTCTCGCATATTGTGTTGCAGTAGGCAATATACTGTAGTAGTTTTTTTCACTTTCTATATTGTATACCGTACTAAGACTTTGCGCTATTGTTTTCCATTGATCCAAGCGCAAATTGTCTACTACGACAAGGAGTGTTGGTTTTTGATCTCGAACCCTTGGAAACACCTCTTTTCCAAGCAACTGATGGGATAGAGTAGGACCTACGGTAGGATCTTCAATCCATAATGGATAGCTTTTTTCTATAAATTTTGAGAATAAATGATTGGCCTCTCGCATTTGGGTTTCAAAGATTTCCAACATACTAGTGTCCTCCAGCTGCTCCAATTCTGTTTCCCAGTATATCATTTTTTCATAAAAATCAGTCCATTCTTGATGGGTACTCAACTCATTTAGTGAGAGGGCTATTTTCCGAAATTCTTGCTGATAATTTTGAATTGTTTTTTCAGCAACTAAAGTTTTATGCTGTAAGATTTTCTTCAGGCTGAGTAAGATTTGATTGGGATTTACGGGCTTGATTAAATAGTCTGAAATTTTTGATCCTATGGCTTCCTCCATAATAAATTCTTCTTCATTTCTAGTAATCATGATAACAGGAAGAGTAGGCCGTAATAGTTTCAATTCATGTAGGGTCTCCAAGCCGTTTAAACCGGGCATATTTTCATCGAGAAGCACGACTTCAAATCGTTCTGATTGCACCCAGTCAATGGCCTCACGACCGTTGTTGCAAGCACGGACCTGGTACCCCTTCGCTTCTAAAAATAAAATATGGGGTTTTAATAAATCTATTTCGTCATCTACCCAAAGGATATTGATTGCTGACATATTTTTATATTTGATGAATAATTAGTAGGAAATACGGCTTATGAAACCCTTAATAATCAACGATCCAATTTACGGTTTTATTGCCATCAAATCACCACTAATAGTCCAACTTCTCAACCATCCATATTTCCAACGACTCCGAAGAATTTCTCAAATGGGTCTTTCTGTTTTTGTCTTTCCAGGAGCCCATCACACTCGCTTTGAACACGCCTTGGGTTGCTTGCATCTGGGGCAAAAAGCCGTTTTAGCCTTGGGTGAAAAAGGGGTTGAGATTAGTGATCAGGAGTCAGAGGCGCTTCAAATAGCCCTGCTTTTTCACGATCTTGGTCATGGCCCTTTTTCTCATGCTATAGAAAAGGCGCTTTTGCCAGAGATAGAACATGAGATGATTTCCCAACTGCTTATCGAAAAAATAAATAACGAAGTAGGTGGGGCCCTAGATCTTGCCTTATCAATCTTCAACAACAGTTACGAGCGAAAATTCTTCCATCAACTGCTGGTTGGTCAGGTAGATTTAGACCGTCTTGATTATCTAAAAAGAGACAGTTTTTATACAGGCGCAATGGAAGGGAATATAAATTCTTTTCGATTGATATCGATGATGCGAGTGGTAGACGACCAACTCGTGTTTGATGAAAAAGCCAATTATGCGCTTGAAAAATTTCTTTTGGCTCGACGCCTTATGTATTGGCAGGTATATCTTCATAAAACCAGTTTACTTTCTGAACTCTTACTTGTAAAAACCCTTCACAGAGCCCGGCATTGTATTCAACAAGGGCAAAGCCTGAAGGGAACACAGTCGCTACTTCGTTTACTTGCTTATCCTGTTGAAGAGTTTTCTGTTGAAAAAATGGACTGGGATGAATTTTCTTCTTTAGACGATTCGGATATATGGTATTCCCTAAAGCAATGGCAGCAAAGTGATGATTTTATACTGAGTGATTGTTCAAGACGTCTTGTGCTGAGAGATTTATTCAAAATTGAAGTTCAAGATTCCCCTTTTACACCCGAGGAGATACACACATTAAAACTAAGATGGGCGCGCTATTACAACTCAGAAGAGATCGCCTCTTCCTTTGTTTTTACTGGGAATGTGTCGAATCAAACGTATTCTTCTAAAAAGCATCCTTTACTGTTGCAAAATGCAAAAGGAGAAATACTCCCCATTCACCAGCATCCAGGATTTGCTCCCTTAATGAAATATACAGATTCTCAAACTCTCTATTATTTGTGTAGTCCCAAAGCTTAGATTCCTAGGAAATCCGTAATTTTGGAAAATGAAATTTACTGCCGAACAAATCGCAGCACAATTAGGGGGAACGATTGATGGCGACCCTCACATAGAGGTTTCAGAATTGTCAAAAATAGAAGAGGCAAAAAAAGGGACTCTCTCTTTTTTAGCGAATCCAAAATACACCCCTTACATCTACAAAACCAAAGCTTCGATTGTAATCGTTAATAAAGATTTCGAATCTGCTGAACCGATAGCTCCCACATTGATTCGAGTTGAAAATGCCTATCAAGCCTTTTCCGCTTTACTAGAATATTACCAGAGTGTCAAGCAAAACAAAAAAGGAGTGCATCCGAGTGCACAACTGGCTGCTGATCTTTCCCTCCCAAAAGAGGCGTACATTGGCGCTAATGTTGTTGTTGAAGAGAATACTGTCCTCGGTAAAAACATAAAAATACACCCGAACGCCTATATTTCTTCAAATGTGATCATAGGTGCGAATTGTGTTATTCATTCAGGAGCTCAGATTCTAGAAGACACCGTCATTGGCGATAACTGTGTTGTCCACAGTGGTACTATAATTGGTTCCGATGGTTTTGGCTTTGCCCCACAAGAAGACGGTACTTATAAAAAAGTCCCCCAAACTGGAAATGTTGTTTTAAAAGATCATGTCGATATAGGGGCCTCTTGTACCATAGACAGGGCGACATTAGGTTCGACCGTTATCGGAAAGGGGGTTAAGTTGGACAATCAAATTCAAATTGCACATAATGTTGAAATTGGAGAGCATACAGTCATTGCGGCTCAAACTGGGATAGCAGGCTCTACCAAGATTGGAAAGAACTGTATAATAGGTGGGCAGGTAGGCATAGTGGGACATATCACAATTGGTGACCACGTTCAAATTCAGGGTCAAACAGGCGTCATCGGCAATATTAAAAACAACAGCAAACTTCAAGGTTCTCCCGCTATTGAGTATCATGGCTTTCACAAGTCCTACGTACACTTTAAAAACTTGCCCGAAATAGTAAAACGAATTAACCAAATCGAGAAGAATCACTCATTATGATCCAAAAAACAGACCTACAAAACACCATTTCCGAATCGATAACCCTGAGTGGAGTAGGACTCCATACTGGCAAAAATGTCAACCTTTGCTTTAAGCCAGCTCCTGAAAATACAGGCTATGTATTTGTACGCGACGATTTAGAAGGGACGCCTCATATTGCTGCTGATGTCCAATATGTAAACAATACAGATCGAGGGACAAACCTCGAAAAAGAGGGGGTGGTCATTCAAACTTCTGAGCACGTCCTGGCGGCTCTAGTGGGCTTGGAAATAGACAATTGTTATATTCACATCAATGCCCCTGAACCACCAATTATGGATGGCTCATCAAAGTTTTTTGTGGAAGCCCTTGAGAAAGCTGGGATCGAGAAGCAAAAAGTAGCGAGAGAAGAATTTATTGTCGACGAAGTAATTTCATTTAAAGATGAAGAATCGGGAAGCGAGTTAACAATCATCCCTTCTGACAGCTATCAGATCACTTCTATGGTTGATTTTGGCACTAAAATATTAGGCACTCAAAATGCAACTCTAGATGCTATTAGTGATTTTAAAAAAGAAATAGCGCCGGCACGTACTTTTAGTTTCTTGCATGAATTGGAAATGCTTCTTGATCACGGTCTTATCAAAGGAGGTGATTTAAACAACGCCATAGTCTATGTAGACAAACCTCTTTCTGAATCTACCACCGAAAAGCTGAAAAAAGCCTTTAATAAGAAAGAAATCAGCATTCATCCAAATGGTATATTAGACAATCTGACCCTTCATTTTTCGAATGAAGCAGCCCGCCACAAATTGCTTGATGTAATTGGGGATTTAGCCCTTATAGGCACTCGGATACGAGGCCATGTAATTGCCAAAAAGCCAGGACATCGTGTAAACACCTTGTTCGCTGATAAAGTAGCCAAGCTTATCAAGCACAATAAAAGGCTAATGGCCCCTAAAATTGACTTTTCAAAGCCTCCCTTAATGGATACCGTTGCGATTATGGAAATGCTTCCGCATCGACCTCCATTCTTACTGGTGGATAAAATTTATGAGCTTTCTGAAAATCATGTTATTGCGTTGAAAAATGTCACCATGAATGAGCCCTTTTTTGAAGGACACTTTCCAGGTGCCCCAGTAATGCCTGGAGTACTTCAAATAGAAGCAATGGCTCAAGCAGGTGGGATATTGGTGCTAAATACGGTGCCAGATCCTGAGAATTATCTCACCTTTTTCATGAAAATTGACAACGTAAAATTCAAGCGACCTGTTCACCCTGGAGATACTATGATATTCAAATTGGAATTGATTACCCCCATCCGTCGTGGAATTTGTCACATGAGTGCGAGAGCTTATGTGAATGGTGTCCTAACCTCTGAGGGAGAGATGATGGCGCAAATAATAAAACGAAAATAGACAGCATGAATCAACCATTAGCTTTTGTTCATCCTGGTGCTAAAATAGCTCAAAACGTAGTTGTTGAACCTTTTGCCACCATTTCAAATAATGTTGTAATTGGGGAAGGAAGCTGGATTGGTCCTAATGTCACCATTATGGAAGGCGCTCGAATTGGAAAAAACTGTAAAATTTTTCCTGGAGCCGTTATTTCCGCCATTCCACAAGATTTAAAATTTGAAGGAGAAGAAACTACTGCAGAAATTGGAAATAACACCACCATCCGTGAATGCGTCACCATTAATAGGGGGACTAATAGCAGGATGAAAACTAAAATAGGGGCAAACTGCTTAATTATGGCCTATTCTCATATTGCACATGATTGTGTGGTAGGAGACCATTGTATTTTTTCAAACAATTCCACTTTGGCAGGACATATCAATATAGGGGATCATGTGATACTAGCTGGTATGACTGCGGTACATCAGTTTGTTACCGTTGGTGAACATGCTTTTATAGCAGGGGGGTCATTGGTACGAAAAGACGTACCGCCCTATGTAAAAGCGGCACGAGAGCCACTATCCTATGTCGGTATTAATTCTGTAGGCTTACGCCGCCGTGGGTTTAGTGCTGAAAAAATCACTGAAATTCAAAACATCTATCGCTTGTTGTATCAAAAGAAATACAACAATGCCCAAGCAACCGAAATTATAGAAGCCGAAATGATAGCCTCACCAGAACGCGATGAAATTCTTCAATTTATCCGAAATTCACAGCGAGGAATTATGAAAGGCTACTTCCAAAAATCTTAATTATACGTAAATGGCAACAACATCAGACATTCGAAAAGGGCTCTGTATTAAATACAGTAATGATATCTATAAAATAGTGGAGTTTCTTCATGTTAAACCTGGAAAAGGGCCGGCTTTCGTTCGCACTAAACTCAAAAGTGTAACGACAGGTAAGGTAGTTGACAATACGTTTTCGGCAGGTCATAAAATCGAAGATATTCGTGTGGAAACAAACAAGTTTCAATTCTTGTATCAAGAGGGGGAGCAATACCACTTTATGAATTCTGATGACTATGAGCAAATAAGCATCAATGTCAGCATACTTGACAATGCCGATCTTATGAAAGAAGGTGAAATCGTAACAATTGCAATCAATACTGAAGATGGGATGCCTTTATCTGTTGACTTGCCAACCAGTGTCATACTTGAAGTTACCCATACAGAGCCTGGAGTGAAAGGAAATACCGCTACAAATGCTACAAAACCAGCTACAGTAGAAACAGGAGCTCAAATTAATGTCCCTTTGTTTATCAATGAAGGAGATAAAATAAAAGTAGATACAGAAAAAGGAAGTTATCTCGAACGCGTAAAAGAATAAATCAAAAAACCAGAATTTAAGCGAAATCAAATTATGAGCGTACTAGTAAATAAAGAGTCAAAAATTATTGTACAAGGGTTCACTGGGAGTGAAGGAACCTTCCATGCCAGCCAAATGATTGAGTATGGAACCAATGTTGTTGGAGGAGTAACCCCTGGAAAAGGAGGGCAAACGCATTTAGAACGCCCCGTATTTAATACCGTTGCAGAAGCCGTACAGAAGGTTGGTGCCGATACGACTATTATTTTTGTGCCCCCTGCCTTTGCGGCTGATGCTATTATGGAAGCGGCTGATGCTGGTATTAAAGTGATCATTACCATTACGGAAGGAATCCCTGTTAACGATATGGTTAAAGTCGCTGATTATATCAAAAATAAAGACTGCCGAATGGTAGGCCCAAATTGCCCTGGTGTTATCACTCCGGAAGAAGCCAAAGTAGGAATCATGCCTGGTTTTGTATTCAAGAAAGGAAAAGTTGGGATTGTATCCAAGTCAGGTACCTTAACGTATGAAGCCGCTGACCAGGTTGTGAGAGAAGGAATGGGGATTACAACAGCAATTGGAATTGGTGGAGATCCTATTATTGGAACGACTACTAAAGAAGCTGTTGAATTGCTCATGAACGATCCGGAAACAGAGGCCATAGTTATGATTGGTGAAATTGGAGGCCAACTAGAAGCGGATGCTGCGAAATGGATTAAAGAGAATGGAAATCAAAAGCCTGTTGTAGGCTTTATAGCTGGTGAGACAGCTCCAAAAGGACGTACAATGGGACATGCAGGTGCGATCGTAGGAGGAGCTGAAGATACTGCAGAAGCGAAAAAAGCCATTATGAAAGCCAACGGCATTCATGTAGTAGATTCACCTGCTGAAATTGGTCGCAAAGTGGCTGAAATACTCGGATAATATGAAGTTGCTAGAAAATAAAACAGCTATTATAACCGGTGCAAGTCGTGGCATCGGCCGTGGTATTGCCTTGTGCTTTGCACAGCACGGATGCCATGTTGCCTTTACCTACAGCAGTTCAGTTGAAGCTGCTGATGCCTTAGAGCAAGAGCTAAAAGCCTTAGGTGTAAACGCAAAAGGATACCAAAGCAATGCTGCTGATTTTGAAGCAGCACAAGAGTTGGTCGAAAGCGTACTTAAAGATTTCTCTCAAATTGACATCCTCATCAATAATGCTGGGATCACTAAAGATAATTTGCTAATGCGAATGGGAGAGTCTGATTTTGATTCGGTTATCAACATTAACTTAAAGTCGGTGTTTAACATGACCAAAGCGGTTCAGCGCAGTTTTTTAAAGCAGCGTCATGGAAGCTTAATACATATGAGTTCTGTGGTGGGAGTCAAAGGAAATGCTGGACAGGCCAATTATGCCGCTTCTAAAGCAGGGATTATTGGTTTTTCTAAATCGATTGCGCTTGAGTTGGGCTCCCGTAATATTCGCTCTAATGTGATCGCACCTGGATTTATAGAGACTGAAATGACAGATAAGTTAGCCGAAGATGTAGTCCAAGGCTGGCGAGACGGAATACCCCTTAAGAGAGGGGGACAACCTGAGGATGTAGCCAATGCTTGTGTGTTTTTGGCTTCTGATTTATCAAATTATATCACCGGGCAAGTTCTTCATGTCGATGGAGGGATGCTCACTTAAACCTAAACTATCATGAAAAATTTACCTAAAATTGGATTGCCCGTTATTTTAATTATACTAGCCGCTTTGATATTTGCCTCTAAATCCACTATCAATATTGGATATGGAGAAGCCGGTGTCCTTTTTAAAACCTTTGGAGGTGGTGTTGTTACAGATGAACCCCCTCTGGGCGAAGGCTTCCATATTATTGCACCCTGGAATCGTGTTTATATTTACAATGTAAAACAACAGGAATTTTTTGAAGGCAATATGCAAGTACTTTCCTCCAATGGTTTGGAAATATCGTTAGATGTCTCTGTTTTATACCAGCCCACCTATGAAGAATTAGGCTTGCTACATCAAACAAAAGGGGAAAACTATGTCAACATAGTTTTGATACCACAAATTAGAGCCGTAGCGCGATCTGTTGTCGGGCGTTACACCCCTGAACAGCTTTATTCTACCAAAAGAGATGCTATTCAAAAAGAGATTTTTGAAGAAACACAAAAGAATGTAGAAAGCCAGCATATTCGATTAAACGCTGTTTTGGTTCGCGATGTGACACTGCCTATGGCAATAAAGGAAGCTATTGAACGAAAATTACGTCAAGAGCAAGAGGCCCTAGAATACGAATTTCGATTGGCTAAAGCCAAGCAAGAAGCCGAAAGACAGCGTATTGATGCAGAAGGAAAGGCAAGAGCGAATAAGATTTTAAGCGCTTCATTAACTGCTAAAATACTTCAAGAAAAAGGGATCGAAGCGACCTTAAAATTGTCAGAATCTCCTAATAGCAAGGTCATTGTTATCGGAGGTGGTGACTCAGGAATGCCCATTATTTTGGGAAATAACTAATTATATTTTTAATTGTAGTCGCAATACCCGATATTTGCCTCAATGATTTTGAAAACACATCATACACATTATTTCTAAGCGCTCAAACGTGCTGGAAGTTGTTGTATGCAAATCCATAGACCCGTTTGAGCTTTCAAGCGGGTTTTTTTATTTTAAAAAAAATGCTGAAAATTGCCATTCAAAAATCGGGGCGTCTACACGACGACTCTTTAAAGCTTTTAAAAAGTTGCGGTATTTCTGTTGACAATGGAAAAGATCAACTTAAGGCCACAGCTCGAAATTTTCCATTGGAAGTCTACTACCTTCGCAATGGCGATATACCGCAATACTTAAGAGATGGTGTTGTAGACATTGCCATATTAGGGGAAAACCTCTTGGTAGAAAAAGGGGAGGATTTGCAAATACTGCTGCCCTTGGGCTTTTCAAAGTGTCGCGTATCTATAGCCATCCCAAAAGGGGTTGCCTTTTCTTCAGTGAAAGATCTAGAAGGAAAAAAAATAGCGACTTCTTACCCCAATACCGTCACAAAATACTTATCAGAACAGGCTGTTAAAGCAGATCTGCATATCATTAATGGGTCGGTTGAAATTGCTCCTAACATAGGCTTAGCAGATGCTATTTGCGATATTGTCTCCAGCGGGAGTACCCTCTTTAAAAACAATCTTAAAGAAGTGATCAAAATTGCGGATTCAGAAGCCGTACTGGTCAAAGGAAATAAACTAAACAATGCGGCATTATCCATAGTCGATAAATTGACCTTTCGAATAGCTTCTGTATTACGTGCTAAGCAATCAAAATATATTTTGATGAATGTCCCAAATGATAAAATTCAAGCGATTAGCGCCATCTTACCGGTATTAAAAAGCCCTACAATTCTCCCATTGGCCAATGAGGGCTGGAGTTCACTTCACTCTGTGATTGATGAATCACACTTTTGGGAGGTCATTGATGCACTTAAGCAAGAAGGAGCAGAAGATATTCTTGTTTGTCCCATCGAAAAAATGGTACTCTAATGAAAGTTTTTAGCAAGCCAGACACTAAAGACTGGTCAGAAATTTGCCAGCGTCCTACGGCCTCTCTAGAGGCGTTAATGCCCACCGTTCGATCTGTTTTTGATGAAGTGTCTCGAAACGGAGATATTGCCTTAAAAAACTACACAGCAGCCTTTGATGGTGTTAGTGGTACTGATTTAGTTGTTACAGCGGCCCAAATTGAGAAAGCCGTCAAGACAGTAGATGAATCTCTTAAAGAAGCCATTAAACAAGCTTATCACAATATCAAGAAATTTCACGAAGCACAACAGACGGATGCTGTTAGTGTAGAAACTCAAGAAGGCGTACGTTGCTGGCAGAAAAAATATCCAATCGAAAAGGTAGGGCTTTATATACCTGGAGGAACGGCCCCTCTTTTTTCGACGGTACTGATGTTGGCAATACCCGCAAAGATTGCCGGCTGTAGCGAAATTATCTTGTGCTCGCCACCTCAAAAAAACGGTCAAATTGCAGCTGAAATAATCTACACAGCTCATATATGTGGGCTTACTAAAATTTATGCAGTAGGCGGTTCGCAAGCCATTGCCGCAATGAGTTTGGGTACTGAATCAATCGCTAAGGTGGATAAAATATTTGGCCCAGGGAATCAATATGTTACCGCAGCCAAACAATTTGCCAGTCAAGGAAATGTAGCTATTGACATGCCGGCGGGCCCTTCGGAAGTGTTAGTAGCTATTGATCAGAACAGCAACTTAGACTTTGTAGCAGCTGATCTTTTGTCACAGGCGGAACATGGCAAAGAC
>CBFHRX010000031.1:0-12928 GCA_965658355.1 Flavobacteriaceae bacterium
TGACAACCGAGATTCCAATACAGTGTTTACGGGCTATCAATTTGGAAACTACTACCGTATTAATCTAGAGACAGCGTCATTCAAAAAAATTCAACCCAAGCATGAATTGGGAGAATCTCCGCTTCGATTTAACTGGCAAACGCCGATTGCACTTTCAACCCACAATCAAGACATCTTGTATCTTGGGAGTCATAAACTGCACAGATCCTTTAATCAGGGAGATGACTGGGAAGCTATTTCCCCCGATCTTACTCTTGGCGGTAAAAAAGGCAATGTGGCCTACGGAACAATCACAACTTTTAGTGAATCTCCCTTTCAATTTGGGAAGCTTTATGTCGGAACAGATGATGGACAAGTTCAAGCAACAAGCGATGCTGGCGCTAGCTGGCGCCTTCTCTCTGCAGACTTTCCCAAAAATCTTTGGGTAAGTAGGATAACGGCCTCTTCGCATTCCGAAAACAGGGTGTTTGTGTCCCTTAATGGCTATCGAAATGATGATTTTACAGCCTATCTATACAAGAGTGATGATAACGGGCTCACATGGCAGCGAATTTCTTCCAATTTGCCTGCTGCTCCTGTTAATGATATCATTGAAGATCCCGTACAGGAAAACATCTTGTATGTGGGTACAGACCGAGGTGTGTATGTTAGCTTCAATGGAGGCGGTTTGTGGGAGCCCTTTGATAAGGGGTTAACGTCAGTGGCAGTCCATGACGTCGTGATTCAGCCAGAAGCAAAGCACCTTTTAGTAGGAACCCACGGGCGTTCGATTTACAAAGCAGACATCAGCGTTTTACAAGAAGAAAGGAGCAACTTAACGCTCTTTCCGATAGAAGACATATCCTTTTCAAAGCGATGGGGAAATAGTACTGCCACCTGGCGAAAACCGAATCAGCCTAAGGTTGTTTTCAAGGTTTATACAGCGAATGGTGGAACGGTCAACTGGTCTATTAAGGATGCTAAAAAAACGGTGGTTTCTTCTGCGGAACAGAAACTTGACAAAGGCTATAATTATATCGATTATACTTTGACTATTGGAAAAAAGCATTTGCCCAATTACCATAAAAAAAATAAAAAGAACCCCCTAGAATCTGCCCAAAATGGAAACTATTATCTACCGAAAGGAACCTACACTCTTAGTATTCAACAAGCTCAAAACAGCGCCTCAAAAAGCTTTACGATTAAGTAAAGTTAGAGTTGTTTTTTTGATGATAGGTCTGTTGACGGGTCAATACTTGTTGGCACAAGAAATGCAAACAGACAGTATTCCTAGTTGGACACAAAAGAAGAAACTGGGAGTTATGATGAATCAATCTAGCTTTGATAACTGGCTCGCAGGGGGTGTTAATAGCTTTAGTGGGACCCTAAATTTCGATTATGATCTTGCCTACCAAAGTGAAAAATGGGAGTGGACAACGACTTTGGATGCGGCCTTGGGTTATGCCAAAATATCGGATAGTGAATATTTCAATAAAACAGAAGACCAATTAGAGATAACCACTCGACTCGAACGCAAAGGGAAAAAGGGGGTACAATTTTCTTCATCCTTTAATCTAAAAACACAGCATGCCCCTGGATATGTGCTTATCGAGAATAATGAGGTTCTTGAAAAAATAAAAACATCCGCTTTTTTCTCACCTGCCTATATGCGTTTAGGAGCAGGATTCGCCTTTAAAAAAGGAGCGGCAATCGCATGGCAGTTAAACCCTTTAAATGTGCGTTTAATAGTGGTAGACAAACTATTTACAGCCTCTCTTTCTGAAGGGGAAACTTTTTTTGGCGTATCTGCAGGGAAGACGGCTCGATGGGAAATGGGCCCTTCTTTTTCGCTGCAAAGCAAAGTACAACTGCTAAAAAATGTCGAGCTATTGAATACTGTAAATGTCGTGACGAACTACCTCACAGAATTTAAAAACCTGGATTTGGATTACACCAGTACGTTAAATATGAAGATCAATGACTACTTAAGTACCGTTCTAGAAGTCCAGCTTGTGTACGATGACAACGCCTTAGCAGCTCTCCAATTCAGACAGGTCTTTGGGCTAGCCGTTTCCTGGCCCTTTTAGGGGGGCAATAAGAGAAAAAAACGAAAGGCCCCCAGCCTCTAATTTTGTTTAGCTGAAAAGGCGTAAAGCCGCTGATTGTGCTGTAAAAATTAAACAAAAAACAAAAAATTGTGGCAGATGCCCAAATCGCTTTAAAAAAAGCCTTAAGGGTTGGGAACAAAAGTCTTTATGACGTAATTTTGATTTCAAATTGAATTTTATGATATCATCTTCAATAGCAAGAAAAGTGGCAATGGCACTTTCTGGACTTTTCTTGGTACTCTTTTTGGGACAGCATTTTTTTATCAATATGACGTCTGTCTTTAGTGAAGAAACTTTTAATGAGTTGTCTCATTTTATGGGAAACAACCCATTGGTACAATTTGTCCTTCAGCCGATATTAATTTTTGGTGTGGTTTTTCATTTTGTTATGGGTTTTGTTTTGGAAATTCAAAACCGAAAAGCAAGAGACACCAAATACAGTACTTACAAGGGGAGTGCGAATGCGAGTTGGATGTCTAGAAATATGATTCTTTCGGGTGCTGTAGTTCTTTCCTTCTTAGGATTGCACTTTTATGACTTCTGGGTTCCTGAAATGAATTATAAGTATATTGAAGTACTGCCTGAAGACCCAGGGCGTTATTATGAGGAGCTCGTTCATAAGTTTATCAGCCCAGCTAGAGTAGGGATTTATGTAGTTTCATTTGTTTTCTTAGCCCTTCACTTACTCCACGGCTTTGCCTCTTCATTCCAGTCTATGGGGTTGAACAACAAATACACTTCCGCGATTCAAACATTTACCAAAGCCTATGCAATAGCCATTCCTTTAGGGTTTGTCTTCATTGCGTTATTTCACCATTTTAAAGCATTTTAATCTATGGCAAGCTTAGATTCTAAAATACCCCAGGGGCCACTTTCAGACAAGTGGACACAGCACAAGAGCAACATCAATTTGGTGAGTCCTGCCAACAAGCGTTTGATTGACGTTATTGTAGTAGGAACCGGCCTTGCGGGGGCTTCTGCCTCAGCTACACTAGCAGAGCTTGGCTACAACGTAAAAACATTTTGCTTTCAAGATTCTCCACGAAGAGCCCATTCTATTGCGGCCCAAGGAGGGATTAATGCAGCGAAAAATTACCAAGGAGATGGGGATTCTACCTATCGATTGTTTTACGATACCATAAAAGGAGGCGATTATCGATCTCGTGAAGCCAATGTACACCGACTGGCAGAAGTCTCTGCTAATATCATTGACCAATGTGTCGCACAAGGAGTTCCTTTTGCACGGGATTATGGGGGGCTATTAGACAACCGCTCTTTTGGTGGGGTTTTGGTATCCCGAACTTTTTATGCAAAAGGGCAAACGGGACAACAGTTGTTATTAGGTGCTTATTCGGCTATGAACCGCCAGATTGGTCGGGGTAAAATCAAAATGTACAACCGTCATGAGATGATGGATTTGGTTGTCGTTGATGGAAAAGCCCGAGGAATCATTGCGCGAAATTTAGTGACAGGAAAGCTGGAACGTCACGGTGCCCATGCTGTTGTTATTGCTTCTGGAGGCTATGGAAATGTTTTCTTTCTCTCTACCAATGCCATGGGGAGCAATGTGTCTGCCTCGTGGAAAATCCACAAAAAAGGCGCCCATTTTGCCAATCCATGCTTTACGCAAATCCACCCCACTTGTATTCCCGTTTCCGGAGACCATCAGTCAAAATTGACTTTGATGTCAGAGTCTTTGCGTAACGACGGTCGTATTTGGGTTCCTAAAAATTTAGAGGATGCGAAAGCCATCCGAGAGGGACGACTCAAGCCAACAGAGCTCGCCGAAGAAGACAGAGATTATTACTTAGAAAGACGCTATCCTGCTTTTGGAAATTTAGTGCCAAGAGATGTGGCTTCGCGAGCGGCAAAAGAGCGCTGCGATGCGGGTTATGGGGTTAACAAAACTGGAGAAGCGGTTTATCTCGATTTTGCTTCTGCCATTATTCGCTATGGCAAAGAAGAAGCCCACGTAAAAGGGCTGAATGAAAATGATGAGGCGCTCGTGAAAAAGTTAGGGCAGCAGATTGTGCGTTCTAAATATGGGAATCTGTTTCAGATGTACGAAAAAATTGTGGATCAGAATCCCTACGAAACACCGATGATGATTTATCCGGCAGTGCACTACACCATGGGTGGCGTATGGGTAGACTATAATTTGATGACCAGCGTTCCAGGATGCTATGCCATTGGCGAAGCTAATTTTTCTGATCACGGTGCCAATAGACTGGGTGCTTCTGCACTAATGCAAGGATTGGCTGACGGGTATTTTGTATTGCCTTATACTATTGGAGATTATCTTTCGGATGATATTCGAACGGGCCCTATTGCCACTGATACGAAAGAATTTGAGGAAGCTGAAAAAGAAGTGCAACAGCAGCTTGAAGCGTTTATCAATAACAAGGGGAAAAATTCTGTTGATTACTACCATAAGAAATTAGGTAAAATCATGTGGAATAAGTGCGGGATGTCCCGTAATGAAAAAGAACTCAAAGAGGCGATGGCTGAGATCAAAGCGCTTCGAGAAGACTTTTATAAAAACGTCAATGTACCAGGTGGCCTTGATGAGTTTAACGAGCAATTGGCGAAAGCAGGTCGTGTGGCCGATTTCCTTGAGCTTGGAGAATTATTTGCCAAGGATGCACTCGAAAGAACGGAGTCTTGTGGGGGTCACTTCCGCGAAGAATCACAAACTCCTGAAGGGGAAGCCCTACGAGATGATGAGAATTTCACCTTTGTCTCCGCATGGGAATACCAAGGGGAACCCGCGGCTGCTAAATTGCACAAAGAGGCTCTGAATTATGAAGAAATTGAAGTTAAAACACGGTCCTATAAATAGGCGTAAGAAAAGTATAATATGGAATTGACATTAAAAGTTTGGCGACAAGCCAATACCAATGCGAAAGGAAATTTTGAGACCTATCCTATTTCCGATGTATCTCCCGATATGTCTTTCTTGGAAATGATGGATGTCTTAAATGAGCAGTTAATACAAAAGGGAATAGATCCTATTGCTTTTGACCACGATTGTAGAGAGGGCATTTGTGGGATGTGTTCTATGTTTATCAATGGTGAAGCCCACGGTCCCGATCGGCTAGTGACGACCTGTCAATTGCACATGCGAAAATTCAAGGACGGCGATACCATCACAATCGAGCCTTTTAGAGCCAATGCCTTCCCAGTGGTGAAAGACTTGGCAGTAGACCGTTCCGCCTTTGATCGTATCCAGCATGCAGGGGGATTTGTAAGTGTTAATACCTCTGGGAATACACAAGATGCCAATGCCATCCCTATTGAGAAACACGATGCAGACCGCGCCTTTGATGCTGCTACCTGTATCGGTTGTGGCGCCTGTGTTGCGACTTGTAAAAACGCTTCAGCCATGTTGTTTGTCTCTGCCAAAGTATCACAATATGCCCTTCTGCCTCAGGGTAAAGTAGAAGCCACAGACCGTGTGATGAATATGGTCAAGCAAATGGATGAAGAAGGCTTTGGAAATTGCACCAATACAGGTGCTTGTGAGGTCGAATGCCCAAAGGGAATTTCGTTGGAGAACATTGCGCGAATGAACCGTGAATACCTATCGGCAACGGCAAAAGGATAAGAACCTTCCCTGAAGGATTCGAGGAGAAGTGAGAATCCTAAAAAGCGTACCTTAGATTTCAAGCTCTTATAATGAAATCAAAATTGTGTTTCGCCTTAGTTCAAGCGGATTGTGAGTGGGAAAATCCTGTCGCAAATTGCCAACGTATTGAGACGCTTCTCCAAGCTCTTGATGCTGCTGTTGACGTTGTATTGCTTCCCGAAATGTTCGCCACGGGATTTAGTATGAATCCCGAAAAATGCGCCATCTCTATGGATGGCCCTACAGTACAATGGATGCAGAAGTGGGCTGTGCAACACAATAAGGTGTTGGCAGGCAGTTTGGCCATAAAGGAGAAAGGCCAGTATTACAATCGCTTTTTATGGGTCACCCCAGAAGGTGCCTTATTTCAATACGACAAACGCTATGGATTTTCCTTAGCGGGCGAAGACAAGAAGTATACGGCAGGCACTCGCTCCTCCGTATTTGAATACCGCGGTTGGCGAATTTGCCCCCGTATATGTTATGATTTGCGATTTCCAATGTGGTCTCGAAATACCGAAGATTACGATCTCTTACTCTATGTTGCCAATTGGCCAAAACCCCGTATTCATGCTTGGGATACATTATTACAAGCACGGGCCATTGAAAATATGAGCTACTGCATAGGGGTCAATCGTGTTGGTGAAGATCCGAATGGCAATCAATATCCAGGACATTCGGCAGCCTATGATGCTCTGGGTCATCTGCTGTCAGAAAAGGGAGCGGAAAAAGAGGGAATTATTACGGTTGTTTTGGATCGGGATCCAATGTTAACACTTCGGAAGAAGTTGAACTTTTTAGCAGATCGAGACGAATTTGAATGGGATCAAAAACTTGATTGACATCCCAATTGGCACGGACATCGATTTCTTCAGGTAGATAAAGCACTTCCTCGGGCTGTATTTTTTGTAAGTAATTTCCGGTATCCCACTGATCATTATCGTTGGTGTCTTTAATGACTCTTAAATTGTATTTGCCAGGGGGCAAGTACTCAAAAGTATAAGTAGCATTTTGAATATCGGTGACTCTTCTTTTGAGTCTGTAACGACTGTTGAGTAAGTCCACAATCAAGGGCGAATCATCAAGGTTTTTAAATTGCACAATCAAGGTTCCGTAGCTTTCAAACTTCTGCGTATTTACTCGAAAAGAAATCGTGTCGTTTGTGGCGCCAAAAAAATCTGTAAAGGCATTGGGTAGCAGTTCAAAATTATAGGCGTCATTGGGCTCTATATTGGGCATGGTAATCCGTACCTGATCTTTGTTGGGGTGCAAATAGGTATTCACAGCTAGGAATACAGAATCTTTGTTACGGACTCTAATTTTACTGTTATCAACAGCTATTAGAGGCAGATTGGATTCTAGAATAACGGAGTCTTTTAGATGCCATACTCGGGGGCTTATTTTTTTGATAACCAGCGAATCTGCAAGGGGCTCCCTGAATTTAACAGTATGTGTACGGATGCTGTCTTCATAGGGATAGCGAAATTGAATCGAATCTTTGGGCCCTTTTTTAAACCAATAATTCAAGCTGTCTGTTTCGCGATTTCGTGTGATAAGGCTTTCAAAATCAGAAGGCACCTCTGAAATCATCTCCATAGCTTGATTATCATAGTAACCAAAATAAGGGAGTGTGATGTGATGGTCGTTAACAAAGAAAGGCTTGTCCCAAGCGAAGTTTGTAATTTCTTTAAAGAGGCGAAGCTCCACAAGGCTGTCGCCGGGCAATTCTATTTGTCTATTGAGAAACCCAATTTTATCAATATTTTGATCAAAATAATAATTCGAAGCATTGTCCAAAAGGGCAATTAACTCGTATTTCCCAGCTTTCAGGTTTTGAAATTCAAAAACAGTACTATCAAGAGTGCTGGCTACATAAAGGGGTTTTTGGGTATAGATTGTAGAATCGTTGTAGCTGCTGTCAATGGGATACAATTGCAGGGCAACATAAGGGGGTGTTTCTGCTTCAAAAGCATCCGTGACCCTTCCTGAAAAGCGAAGTGAATCTATAGTAGCCCCTGTGGATAGGGTATAGCTAAAAAAAGATAAAATATTCCCTTCGTTATGATCTTGAATGCTTTCTCCAAAATTGAAGGTATAGGTCGTTTCTTCTTTTAAACTGTCATTAAAAACCAAACTTATCTTCTTAGAAACCCCAGTTTGTGGATACACAGTATAGCTCCCAGACTCCATAGGAGGGGACACAATGAGCTGTTTGGAGAGGTCGTTTAATTTCACAAATTCATCAAAGGTCAAAACAAACTTTTCTGCATCAAAAAAAGTAGTCTTCATTTTAGGGGAGGCATTGATCAACACAGGAGGTAAACTATCCAGTGGCCCTCCTGTTGGGGCTCCTCTTTTTGCACAATGACTCAGGCTAATAACGAGTAGTAAGGCGAACGAAAAGTGTGACAGTCTCTGTATCATCAGGACACAAAATAACAACATATTCCCCTTACATCCTATATCCAAGAGTCAAGATGCTGAGTTTGGATTCAGGGTATTCCAGCAAACATTTACCGCAGCTTTGTAGCGTCGCCCCGGTTGTAATAATGTCATCTACCAAAAGCCAATGAGGATTTTTAAGCGCTCTATTGGCAGTTAAGACAAATGCCTTTTCCATCTCACCAAAGCGATCTTGAGTAGCATTCCGTGATAACTGACGTGTGTTTTTGACCCTTCTAACAATATCGGGCCTGTAGGGGATGCCTACATTTTCAGAAAGTATTTTGCCAAACAAGGCTACTTGGTTGTAGCCTCGCTCTCTTTGGCGATTAGGATGCAGTGGTAAAGGGACAATCCCAGTGCAGTTTTTATAAGGGGTATCGAGGAGTTTTTGAGCTGAAAGAATGCCCAGCCAATGCCCAAGATGTTCTTGATGGGCAAACTTTAAGGCGTAAATGAGGGCTTCAAAAGAGCTGTTTTTTTCGAAATAGAATAAAGAACACGCTTCTGTAACGTGTATCAAAGGAGACACTTTTTCAAAGACTGGGTTGTTGTGAATCGTTTCAAAATAAGTGTGGGGTAAATGTGTTTGGCAATCAAGGCAACAGGGGTTTTCATACGAAAGCATCTCACAAGAACAAGCCGGGCAAAAGCGAGGAAAAAAGAAATTGACAAAGGCTTTCCACCAAGAGTGTATAAAAGAAGCCATCTCTAGTCGAGGTCTAAAATGAAATCAAGAAAAAAAGCAGAAGGGTTTCTTTCGAAACAAAAAAAGAGGGTGTAATAGGTCATCGTGTACAAAAAGTTTTGAGGGATGTTTAAGATAGGGAAAAAAGCCACTATTTTTGCCGCATGGCAACACAGAATGATTCTTTTAAAAAAGTGATCTCCCACGCGAAGGAGTATGGCTTTGTTTTTCCCTCAAGTGAGGTGTACGATGGATTGAGTGCTGTTTATGACTATGGTCAAAACGGAGCAGCTCTCAAAAATAATATTAAAAATTACTGGTGGCGGGCCATGGTTCAGCTGCACGACAATATTGTTGGAATCGATTCCGCCATTTTTATGCACCCTACTACCTGGAAAGCTTCGGGGCATGTCGATGCCTTTAACGATCCTTTGATCGACAATAAAGACTCTAAAAAGCGGTATCGCGCTGATGTTCTTGTAGAAGATTACTGTGCCAAGATAGAAGCAAAAATTGACAAGGAAGTCCACAAAGCTGCCAAGCGATTTGGAGATCGTTTTGACAAAGAGGAGTTTGTATCGACCCATCCAAGGGTGGTTGGCTATCAAGAAAAAATCGATAGCATACTCAAGCGATTGGGGAAATCTTTGGAAAAAGAAGACTTAGAAGATGTTAAAAATCTGATAGAAGAATTGGAGATCGCCTGCCCTGAGTCTGGCTCTCGGAATTGGACAGATGTCAAACAGTTTAATTTGATGTTTGGCACTAAGTTGGGGGCCTCTGCCGATTCTGCTATGGACCTTTATTTGCGACCCGAAACAGCCCAGGGTATTTTTGTGAACTTTTTGAATGTTCAAAAAACGGGAAGAATGAAGCTTCCCTTTGGAATTGCGCAGATTGGGAAGGCTTTTCGAAACGAAATTGTAGCCCGCCAATTTATCTTTCGAATGCGTGAATTTGAGCAGATGGAAATGCAATTTTTTGTTCCCCCTGGCAGCCAAAAAGAGTGGTACGAGAAATGGAAAGAAACCCGCCTCAATTGGCACAAGTCGCTAGGCATGGGGGCTGAAAACTATCGTTTTCACGATCATGAAAAACTAGCTCATTATGCAGATGCTGCTGCCGATATAGAATTTAAATTCCCCTTTGGATTTAAAGAATTGGAAGGCATTCACTCGCGTACCGACTTTGACCTGGGGAGTCATGAGAAATTTTCTGGTAAAAAATTGCAGTATTTTGACCCCGAGCAAAATAAAAATTACGTTCCCTATGTGGTGGAAACCTCAATAGGCTTAGACCGCATGTTTTTAGCTGTTTTTTCGAATTCCTTACAAGAAGAAAAGTTAGAAGACGGGAGCAGTCGTACGGTATTGAAATTACCAGCAGTGTTGGCTCCGACACAAGTTGCCATATTGCCTTTGGTCAAAAAGGATGGGCTTCCAGAATTGGCACGAAGCGTTCAGGAAGACTTAAAATGGAATTATGCGGTCAACTATGATGAAAAAGACGCTGTTGGGCGTCGCTACAGACGTCAAGACGCACTGGGAACTCCTTTCTGTATTACAGTGGATCATCAATCTTTAGAAGATAAAACGGTAACCCTTCGCGACCGTGACAGCATGCAGCAAGAACGAATCGAAATAGCTGATTTGGACCGTTTTCTAGACGACAAGCTGAATCCGAAACATTGGTTGCAGAAAATCTAAAAATCCTTAGTGAAGTCAAATAGAGATTCTCTATTTTAGTGTTGATGAACATTATTTCCTATAACGTTAATGGAATTCGGGCTGCATTAAAAAAAGATTTTATAGGCTGGCTCCAAGCAGCAGCTCCAGACGTATTGTGTCTACAAGAAACAAAAGCGCTAAAAGAGCAAGTAGAAACGGGCCTTTTTGAAGAGGCAGGCTACCAACACTATTGGTTTTCAGCTCAAAAGAAAGGCTATAGTGGCGTTGCGATACTCACCAAAAAGACGCCTAAAAATATTGTGTATGGAACGGGTATTGAGCACATCGACTTTGAAGGGAGAGTCCTTCGTGTCGATTTTGAGGACTGTTCTGTTATGAGTTTGTACTTGCCTTCCGGAACCAATACCGACCGTCTCGATTATAAGTTTAGGTTTATGGACGACTTTCAGGCGTATATTAACACCCTCAAACAGTCCGTTCCCAAATTGGTGATTTGTGGGGATTACAACATATGTCACGAAGCCATTGACATCCACGATCCTGTTCGCAACAAAAATGTATCTGGTTTCTTGCCTGAGGAGCGTTCTTGGTTGGACCGCTTTCTAGAGGCAGGTTTTATTGATTCCTTTCGCCATTTGAATCCGGAGCCTCATCAGTATAGTTGGTGGAGTTACAGAGCCAATGCCCGTGTCAATAACAAAGGCTGGCGGATTGATTATGCGCTTGTAAGCAAGCCTTTAGAAAAGGCCATTTCCAGATCGTATATGTTACCTGAAGCCCATCATTCTGATCACTGCCCTGTTGGCGTAGAATTAGATTTTAATGGACTTTAGCAGCTCTAATTAAAAGAAAGTAAAACCGTATGAAAAAGTTATTGATACCAGCCTTTATCATTACAGCCATGACCTTGAGTAGTTGTGTGTCCAATAAAGTTTTTGCCGACCTAGAAGGACGTTATGCTGAATTAAAAGGGGCTCATGTCCAACTAAAGAAAAAGCACGATTCGCTGCAACTCGTTCACCTAGAGCTAAAAAAGGGCTTAGATGACAAAGAGCAGCAGCTTCAAAAAACGAAAGACAGTCTTGAATTGGCTCGGAAAAATTTGGCCAATTTAGAATTTGCCTACGCTTCATTGGAGAAAAATTCTGACGAAGCCTTGCAAAAAGGCATTGCGAAGAACAATGAATTACTAGCTGAAATAGCAACGAAAGAACAACTGCTGACCGAGAGAGAAGCCCGACTGAAAGAGCTGGAAAGTTTGATTGCAGAAAAAGAGGATGCGATGAACGAATTAAAACAGAGGCTGTCGGATGCGTTGTTGAATTTTGAAGGCAAAGGCCTAAAAGTAGAACAACGCAATGGGAAGGTCTATGTCTCAATGGAAAACAAGCTCTTATTCCGTTCCGGGAGTTGGGAAGTTGGAAGGGAAGGTCGTCAGGCAATTGAGCAGCTGGGAACGGTATTAGCAGACAACCCGGATATAGGCGTTTTGATTGAAGGACATACCGATAATGTACCATTCACAGGGAAAGGTTCTCTGGATGGGAATTGGGATTTATCGGCCAAACGTGCTACTGCGATTGTCAAAATCTTGGAAGAAAATGCAGAGATACTGTCTCAAAACCTTACAGCCGCTGGCCGGGGTGAATTTATCCCCATAGCGCCGAATTCTACTTCGGAGGGAAGAGCCGCCAATCGAAGAATTGAAGTTGTCCTAAGCCCCAACTTAGATGCTATAACAGAATTACTAAATAAAAATTAAAAAATTGGAATATAGAGTACTACCTCAAACGGATGTAAAAGTCAGTAAAATATGTTTGGGAACGATGACTTTCGGGAATCAAAATACCGAAGCGGAAGGCCACCTTCAGATGGATTATGCACTTGACCGTGGCGTTACTTTTTTTGATACGGCAGAATTGTATCCTGTTCCAGCAACAGCCGAAACCCAAGGGGAAACAGAACGCATACTAGGAAGCTGGTTTCAGAAAACAGGGAATCGTGATAAGGTAATCTTGGCGTCCAAGATTGCGGGTCCTGGAGATTATACCAAGCACATACGCGATAATTTAAGCTTTAGCAAAGCCCATATAGACGAAGCGATCCACAACAGCTTAAAGCGATTGCAGACAGATTATATCGACCTTTATCAGTTGCATTGGCCTGAGCGAGACAACAATCGTTTTGGGCAACGCGGCTTTGTCCACAATCCAGATACGAAGTGGGAAGAAAACTTTGAAGCCGTTTTAGATGCCTTGCAAGCGCACATAAAAAAGGGGACGATTCGACATATAGGACTCTCCAACGAAACGCCTTGGGGCATGATGCGTTTCTTGCAAGCTTCCAATAAAGATCGTCCGCGAATGATCACAGTTCAAAACCCCTATTCTCTACTATG
>CBFHRX010000031.1:13027-14982 GCA_965658355.1 Flavobacteriaceae bacterium
CATGATGCGTTTCTTGCAAGCTTCCAATAAAGATCGTCCGCGAATGATCACAGTTCAAAACCCCTATTCTCTACTATGCCGCCCCTTTGAGGTAGGGAACGCAGAGGTATGTCATTATGAAAATATGGGGCTTTTAGCCTATTCGCCTCTTGGATTTGGTGTTTTGTCTGGGAAGTACATTCAAAATAAAGCTCCAGAAAATGCCCGTCTGAAGTTGTTTCCAAGGTTTAACCGTTATAGCAGTGCACAGTCTACAGAAGCAACAAAACGCTATATGAAACTGGCAAACGACCATGGTTTAACGATTACAGAAATGGCCTTGGCATTTGTAAATGACCGCCCTTTTGTGACGTCCAATATTATCGGGGCCACAACAATGGACCAGTTAAAAGAGAATATCGATTCCGCTGCTGTCGTTTTATCAAAAGAAGTCTTAAAAGGCATCGATCAAATCCATAGTGAAATCCCAGATCCCGCCGTTTAATACACGGGGATATCTGCTTCAGCTTTAAAGAAGGTTGTTCTATTTTGAGGAACTCATCTTAAGACAGTTTCTGGATTTATTTGGTCATTAAGGAAAATGAAAAGGTCATTTTTCTAGTTCTCGTATTGTCTTCAAAAATTGAAGTAAGGCATGAATATCGGAACATATTTCGTTGAAATTTTCGGGAAATATATTGGGATCTTTTCCTTTTAAATACTCAAAAAAAACCACGTTTATATTTTCCTCTAAACGCTCAAAAGGAATCATGTCTCTAAACAAATCCAACGCTTCAATTTTATTATTGGTCTGAATTTTTTTGTCCATAATAAATTAGGAGTAGCTTACTCTAAGGAGTTAGAATTTACGATTTTTTTCTTGGACTGTCAGCTTTTAGTATGACAGATAAACGCCCGAACAATATGACATTTAATATGTGACTAAAGAAGAGCTAAAAACAAAGATTGGACTGCGGACAGTGGAGCTGAGAGAGCGGAAAGGGTGGAGCCAATCTGATTTAGCACGTGCGTGTGATAAAGATCGTCAAGCTATTGAAAAGATTGAAAGGGGCATTGTGAACCCAACTGTTTTTACTTTGTGGGAATTATCTGACGCAATGGAGATGACTTTAGACGAATTTCTGGACATGGAAAACTAGATAATCGCCTGTATCAGTTTTTGTGTGTATTTGTTTTCGCTATGTTCAAATAAATGATCTGCCTCTTCGAGGCTTTCTACTTTCCCTTGATTTAATACCATGATTCGGTCCGAAATATAGCGCACTACCGCCATATCGTGCGAGATGAATAAATAGGAGAGATCCAATTTGGTTTTAAGGGTATTAAGGAGGTTGATTATCTGCGCCTGAATGGAGATATCCAGGGCCGCCACAGCCTCATCGCAAACAATTAGTTTGGGTTCCGGTGCCAAGGCTCTCGCGATAACAGCGCGTTGCCTTTGGCCTCCTGAAAGCTGATGTGGGTAGCGATATTGCATGTCAGCCTCTAATCCGACTTGTTCTAAAAGCTGACACACTTTTTGGTCAGAGCCCTCCAAGCCAAATTGCTGGAGTGCTTCCTGGAGCATAGCGCCAATTTTCTTGCTGGGGTGCAGGGCCGCATAGGGGTCTTGGAAAATAAATTGAATGTCTTTACGCAATTGCTTTCTACTGGTACGGGAGGCTATTTGGAGGGCTTTTCCCTCAAAGAAAACCGTCCCAGAGCTCGGCGGAATTAAATAGCTAAGGCTTCTACCAAGTGTTGATTTTCCGCTGCCAGATTCCCCTACCAACCCCAGTGTTTCTCCTGGATAAATAGAAAAACTAATGGGTTTTAGCACTTCGGTTGCCGCTTTCTTTTGCCAGAAATACCCGTTTTCGGAATAGAATTTAGAGAGGTTTTGAACCTCTAAAAGTGGCTTTTTTTGGTACAATTTTTTTAGGCGTTCCGCTCTTTCATCACGGCTTTCAAAGATC
>CBFHRX010000031.1:15080-16920 GCA_965658355.1 Flavobacteriaceae bacterium
GTTTTGAACCTCTAAAAGTGGCTTTTTTTGGTACAATTTTTTTAGGCGTTCCGCTCTTTCATCACGGCTTTCAAAGATGAGTTCTGTCTGATTGCGGCTGTAATCATCTAGTGTGATCAAGCGTTTAGGTCTTTTGTCTAGGGGTGGACGGGCGCTTAGTAAGCCTTTTGTATAGGGATGAGTAGGGGTGGAGAAAAGCGTTGAAGAAGACCCTTTTTCGACCCCTTTTCCTTTTTGCATAACCAACACAACATCCGCAAAATGTTTGACCAGGTTAAGGTCATGTGAAATAAACAAGATACTCATTTTAGTCTCCTTCTGTAAACTCGCCAACAGCTGTAAAATCTCCTTTTGGACGCTAACGTCTAAGGCCGTAGTAGGTTCGTCACAAATCAAGAGTTTCGGTTGGCAGACTAAGGCCATAGCAATCATGACGCGCTGCTTTTGCCCACCGCTTAATTCATGCGGATAAGCGTTGTAGATACGGGAAGGATTGGGGAGTACTACTTTTTCGAATGCCGCTAGGACCAACTCTTTTGTAGCAGGCTGTGATTGGGGGTGTGCTTGAAGGGCTTCCAAAACCTGTTTGCCACAGCGAATACTGGGGTTTAAACTGGATTGGGGTTCTTGAAAAACCATCCCAATTTGGGCGCCTCGTACTTTCTGCCATTGCGTGGCCTCTAGCTCTAAAAGGTTTTGGGAATCAAAAGACATTTTTTGGGCTTCGACCTTGCTTCCTTTGGGCAGCAATCCCAAAAGCGAGAGTGCCGTTAGCGATTTACCACTTCCTGATTCTCCTACAATGGCAAGGGTTTGATTTTCGGCAATAGCGAACGACAGAGAATCCACCAATGGGGTTCCCTTGATGCGGATCGTTAGACTGTCGATGGCTAATAGCGATTTCATTATTGGGGAGTCATTTGGTTCTTATCCTTAGGGGAAGGAATGTCAAAGCGTTTTGTTAAGAACTTAGAGGATATATCCTGTTTGAAAGCCTCAAAGTACCAAAGCCTTGTCTTTTGATCTGTAAGTAGAACCTCTTTCATTTTTTAGTGTGCTTCATTAAAGACCTCCTTTAAGCTGCTTTTTATGTAGCTGTTGCAATTTCCTTTTTCACGACCAAGATACTTTATCTTCTTCAATGTTGTTACCATCTCCTTATCCCCCATCCAAAGGCAAGGATTTATTTTTTGCTAACTTTAAAGCAGACAACCCCCAAATCTGTCTGCACTGTGGAAAGCCTACCCCTTTTCTCTTTCGATCGCGTACCCCTTTTTCTTTTCGTAATAAGCGAGAAGTTCTTATGCTTTTGTTGGAAACAACAACGGAAAAGGCTGCTGTGTCCAGCAGATCGATTTATAAAAGCGAAAAGTCTAGCTGCTCAACATAGTAAAGTTAAAATAGAGAATAAGGCTATAGCGGAACTATCGGAAGCTAGTTTGGATATACGCTAGTTGGCAAGCAATTAAGAAAACCCAGAAATTGAATTGAAAGTTGATACAAATAAAAACATTTAGTGATAGTAGATTAGACACTAAATGTGCCTATTGCGGAAAATTTTCTGATACAAGAGACCACGTTCCATCAAAAATCCTTCTCGAAAAACCATATCCTGAAAATATTCCTGTTGTACCTTGTTGCTGGGATTGTAATAATGGGTTTTCATTAGACGAAGAATACTTTGCTTGTCTGATTGAATGCCTAATTTCAGGAACAACGGATTTGGACAAACTCTCGCGAAAAAGTATTGTGAAAATCCTAAAGCGGAATACAAAACTAAAAGCTCGATTGGACGATGCTTTTATTAATGAAAATGGAAAATCTCAATTCAGAATTGAAC
>CBFHRX010000032.1:0-15690 GCA_965658355.1 Flavobacteriaceae bacterium
TTGATTTAGTGAATAACGCTTTGCAGCAAAAAAGAAAGATCTGTGCGGTGGGTACGACCGTGATGCGCGGATTAGAAAGTTCAGTATCTTCTCAGCACACCTTAAATACCTACAGAGGTTGGACTCATAAATTTATATTTCCACCCTACGATTTTTCCATCGCAAATTGCATGATTACAAACTTTCATACGCCTAAATCTACTTTGTTGATGATGGTGTCTGCTTTTGCAGATCCAGATTTTATAAAAGAAGCTTATGAGGAAGCCATTAAAGAAGAATATAATTTCTATTCTTATGGCGATGCCATGCTGATATTATAGCCTTTAAACTGATAAAGTGAAAAAAGATATCAGAGCCCTTAGTCTAAATGAACTTAGGGCTTTTTTTGTGGAACAAGGAGAAAAAGCTTTCCGTGGGAATCAAGTTTACCAATGGCTATGGCAGCGTGGGACACATGATTTTGAGGGTATGACCAATATTTCATTGGAAGTACGAGCACTTATGAAGCAGCATTTTACCATCAATCATATCGCGATTGATACGCAACAAAAAAGTAAAGATGGTACTATAAAAAATGCCGTTCGTTTGCATGATAAATTAGTGGTTGAATCAGTCTTAATTCCAACCTCTAAAAGATCTACAGCTTGTGTATCCTCGCAAGTAGGATGCAGCTTAGATTGTACCTTTTGTGCTACTGCTAGTCTTAAGAGAATGCGGAACCTCAATCCAGATGAAATTTTTGATCAAGTGATGGCAATGGATCAACAAAGTCGCTTGTATTTTAATAGACCCCTTTCCAATATTGTATTTATGGGGATGGGAGAGCCCTTGATGAATTATAAAAATGTCGTCTCTGCCATTGCTAAAATCACAAGCCCAGAGGGATTGGGAATGGCGCCAAGACGTATTACTCTTTCTACCTCTGGTGTACCGAAACTTATTAAAACCCTTGCCTTAGAATATCCCAAATTCAAATTGGCGGTATCCTTGCACAGTGCCCGCCAGGAGATTCGAGAAAAAATCATGCCCTTTGCCACAAAGTTTCCACTGGATCAATTGCTTGAATCTTTACAGTTTTGGTACGAAAAGACTAAAAAGCGCATCACATTCGAATATGTTATTTGGGAAGGGATAAACGACCAAGAAGAAGACATAATGGCCCTTATAAACTACTGTAAGCAAGTCCCATCTAAGGTGAATTTAATTCAATATAACAGTATAGGAGAGTCGCAGTTTAAGCAAGCGGATAGCAAAACTGTTGAACACTATCAGTATCGTTTGGAGTCTAATGGTATTGTTGCGACCATTCGCAATTCTAGAGGATCGGATATAGATGCTGCTTGTGGTCAATTGGCGAATAAAGAGCAACAGTAGGCATGCCTATAAAAACACAGCTGCTAATTAAATAGTATATTTGAGAGGCGTATGAAAGTGGTCGAACGGATAAAAGCCCCAATCTATGAGGAGATGGAAAACTTTGAGAAAAAGTTTAGCCAATCCATGGCCTCAAAAGTGTCTCTTTTAAGCAGAATCACCCATTTTATTGTCAATCGAAAAGGAAAGCAGATGCGCCCCATGTTTGTTTTTTTAGTGGCTAAAATGTTTGGAGATGGAAAAGTAAAAGAACGAACCTATAGAGGTGCTTCTGTAATAGAACTTATACATACCGCTACTTTGGTTCATGACGATGTGGTAGACGACAGTAACTATCGAAGAGGCTTTTTTTCTTTAAATGCATTGTGGAAGAACAAAATAGCCGTTTTAGTAGGCGATTATCTTCTTTCCAAAGGGTTGATACTTTCCATAGAGAATGAAGATTTTGATTTGTTAAAAATCATTTCAGAAGCTGTTAGAGAGATGAGTGAAGGGGAGTTGTTGCAAATTGAAAAATCTAGAAGTCTTGACATCACAGAGGCTGTTTATTATGAAATCATTCGTCAGAAAACAGCCACCTTAGTAGCGTCTTGTTGTGCGATGGGAGCGCAGTCTGTGAATGCAGATCCTGAATCGGTAAAGAAAATGCATCAATTTGGGGAATTGATTGGAATGGCTTTTCAAATTAAAGATGACTTGTTTGATTATGGAGAAGCCAAGATTGGAAAACCTTTGGGGATTGATATTAAAGAAAAGAAAATGACACTTCCTTTAATTCGCACCTTGAATGTTGTTTCTGAATCTGATCGCCGCTGGTTGATTACTATCGTAAAGAATAAAAACAAGGATAAGAAGGCTGTTAAGCAAGTTATTGAAAAGGTGAAAGAAAGTGGAGGCTTGGAATTTGCGCTGAAGAAGATGGAAGAATACCGAACACAGGCCTTAGAGATTTTGCATTCTTTTCCCAAAACTGAATACCGAGATGCCTTAGAGTTAATGCTCAATTATGTAATTGAGCGAAAATATTAGGGATACTTTCCTATTTTTAATGTCAAACAGCTACACTTTTGATTTCAAGAAGTACCATAGATCAAGTTTACGACGCCGCTCGAGTTGAAGAGGTGATCGGAGATTTTGTGGTATTGAAAAAGTCAGGGACTAATTACAAAGGCTTAAGTCCTTTTTCTCAGGAGAAAACTCCCAGTTTTATGGTCTCTCCTGTGAAACAAATATGGAAAGATTTTAGTAGTGGTAAAGGGGGTAATGTTGTTGCCTTTTTAATGGAGCACGAGCATTTCACCTATCCTGAAGCCATTCGTTTCTTAGCTAAGAAGTACAATATTGAAATAGAGGAGACGCAGCAGTCGGATGAGGAAAAAAAGAAAAATACCGAACGCGAGAGCATGTATTTGGTTGTTCAATTTGCTCAAGCTTTTTTTCAACGTACCCTTTTTGAATCTTCAGAAGGCAAAGCGATTGGCTTAACGTATTTTAAAGAGCGCGGATTTCACGAAGACACGATTCAAAAATTTGGACTGGGCTATGCTCCCGAAAAAATAACGGCTCTCAGTGAGGCTGCTAAAGAGGCTGCTCAGCCTGTAGAATTTTTAGAGAAAACAGGACTTTTAATTGTCAATGAAGAACGGAAGCAAACAATAGATCGTTTTCGGGGTCGGGTTATTTTCCCCATCCGAACCCTTTCTGGTCGGGTGCAGGGATTTGGTGGGCGCATCCTTAAAAAGGAGGCCAAGACGGCAAAGTATCTCAACTCTCCAGAAAGCGATATCTACTATAAAAGTAAAGTTTTATATGGGCTGTTTGAAGCCAAAAAAAGTATTGCAAAAGAAGATTGTTGCTATTTGGTAGAAGGCTATACAGATGTAATTCAGATGCATCAATCGGGTATTTCAAATGTCGTTTCCTCTTCTGGTACGGCATTGACCTCGGATCAAATTCGATTGATTCGGAGGTTGACTAAAAACATAGTTGTTTTATTTGATGGTGATGCGGCTGGTGTTCGGGCTGCTTTACGGGGGATCGACCTGATTTTAGAGCAAGACATGAATGTGAAGATCTGCGCCTTTCCTGAGGGTGAAGATCCTGATAGCTTTTCAAAAGGAAAGCCTGCAGATGAGATTCAGCACTATTTAACAGAAAATGCACAAGACTTTATCCAGTATAAGGCCAATTTGCTATTGGAGGAAGCTCAAAGTGACCCGGTCAAAAAGGCGGATACTATTCGTGATATCGTGAGTAGCATTGCTAAGATCCCCGATCTTATACAACGCGAAGTCTACATTCAAAGTTGTGCTCAGATAATGGCGGTCTCTGAAGAAGTATTATTCGCTGCTTTAGCGCAACTTTTACAAAAAGAACACAAAGACCAGCAAAAAAGCGCGAGGTCAAAACAAGCAGTTACACTCGTTAAAGAGACTGCAGCGCCTAAAATTGAAGTAAGTGAAGTGTTTGAGTTGGAAAAGCAAGTCATCCGCCTGTTGCTTCATTATGGGAATCAAAAAGCATTTTTTGAAGACGTTGTGATGCAGCAAGATGAAAATGGGGACTTTAACGAAGCCCTAAAAAAAATGGAAGTTAAGGTCTATGAAAAGATATTCTTGGACTTGCAACAAGACGAGACCGAATTTACGCACCCTCTTTTTAGGAAAACCTATACCTCGCTAATCAGTCAATATCAAACGAAAGGGGATATACGGCCTCAGCAATTTTTTGATGAAGGGGATGCGGCTGATGGCACTCTGCTTTCCGATTTGTTGATGGAAAATGAAAAGTACAAGCTTCATAACTGGGACAAAAAAAACATATTTGTCAAACAACCTGAAGAACGTATTGGACAATCTGTTACCCAAACGATATTAACGTTTCGTCGGTTTTTGATCGGAGAAAAAATTCAACGACTTAACGAACAGATGCAGAATGATCAAAAGGCAGACACCCACCTCCTTGAAGAGATAAATATGTACAATGAGCTACGGCAACTCGTATCCAAAAAACTGAGCAGAGTGGTTTAGAGTATTCGCAAGTACTTTGTGTGTATATACAGATCAAAAGTGTTGTCCACATTTAGTTTTTCCAAAATTCTCGTTTTGTACGTATTCACCGTTTTTTGATTGATACTGAGCTGTTTTGCAATTTCAATATTCTTAATTCCTTGAACTAATAGCTTTAATACTTCTATTTCCCGTGGCGATAAGTTTTCGAATTCGGTAGTTGGGGTATAGGGGTCAACGTGGTAATCGAGTTGATTTCGATTTTTTGAAATAACGTAAAAGCCTTTTTCATACACATACAGCAAAGCTTCGAGTACTAGATGACTGTCTGTTCTTTTGGTTAAATAAGCGGTGGCGCCTGCTTTTAATAAACTAACGGCATAGACTTTGGTAGGCTGATTGCTAAAGACAATGATTTTTATTTTTGGATACTCTGCTTGGAATTTTTGGATGAGAGTAACGGGGCTAATCCCCAGTTGTTCTACCTCCATGATAATAATGTCAACATTACTATCATGGCTTAAAGTTTTTAAGGCATGGTTGTGTAAATAAGCAGCTGGAAGCAGTTGCATGTTGGCATGGTCTTTTGCGATTTTTTCAAAAGCGGTATGCACAATTGGATGTGGATCCACAACAAGGATTCGTATCATGATGTAAGTATTTGGGTAGAATCAAGATACGAAAAAATATAATTAAGACACTTTATATAATTAAGACACTTTGGGTCTTATAGGTTTTCAGGAATTTTACAAACGGGGATGGGATCCATCTTGTGTTTGTTGTTCTTGTGATGGGTCTTGTAAATTTGAAGAACCTCTTTTTGTCGCGCTGTCATAGTATTCGGCTGGGGCTTTTGATTTACAGCACTCATGGCCCATTCCATTTCCGGGTAACTAGCACCCAATTGGTCTTCATCCGTTCTGCTATCGTCCCATAAGCCATCTGTTGGGGCTGCTTCTTGTATGCTTTGAACAATATTTAGTTGCGCTGCTATTCCAAAGACTTCTGTCTTTGTTAAGTCGGCAATAGGGCTTATGTCAACGCCTCCATCTCCGTACTTTGTGTAAAAGCCAACACCAAAATCTTCAATTTTATTTCCTGTACCAGCGACCAAATATCGATTTAAAGCTGCAAAATAGTACAGGGTAGCCATTCGAAAACGAGCTCTCGTATTGGCCAAACTCAGGGCATGTTGTTCTTTTTTCTCTGTTGGGGGAAGAATTTCTTGAAATGCATCAAAAACACCCGTTAGTGAAACCCGTTTAGGGCTTGCATTTTCGTAATGATCTTGCAACCATTTTAGATGTTCTTGTGCCCGATTAACTTGAGTGGCTTCCTGATGAATAGGCATTTCTAAGGCGATTACAGGAAGTCCTGTTTTTGCGCAAAGAGTGGAGGTGACAGCCGAGTCGATGCCTCCTGAAACACCTACGACAAATCCGTTCATACCTGATTGAGTAGCATAGGTCTTGAGCCAACTCACAATATGTGCAGTTACTTTTTCAGGGTTTTTCATAGCTATAAATTCTAATTGAATGTATTTTTGTATAAAAATACAATCATTTCAGACGATATAAAAGATGCAGCTAATTTTGTATAGAAAATTGAAAATCAACAATCTATGGATTCTGATTTTTTGGATATTCCTATTTTTTAGCGCCTGTGAGCAGCAAAGTAAAAAAGAGGCCGCTATAGAAGCGCTTGATGTTGTAATTAAAATCGATCGTTTTGACCGAAAATTTCACCAATCAGGCCCTGAAGCAATCCCCGATTTAAAAAAGCAGTACCCCTTTTTATTCCCACAACAGTTTGAAGATAGTATTTGGGTGAACAGACAGAAAGACAGTCTGCAGCTCCTTTTGCAAAAAGCCGTGGAAGATGCATTCCCTAGTTTGACTAAAATGGAGTCCGACCTAAGCAGTTTATTTAAACACATCAAATATTATTTTCCGAGCACAAAGATTCCGCACACGATTGGACTTGTCAATAATGTAGACTATCAGAGTAAGGCTATTTATATCGACAGTCTGTTGCTGATCTCCTTGGATACTTATCTGGGCAAAGAGCACGAATTGTATGCGGGTATACCCAATTATGTCCGTAAACAAATGGATCCTACTTATTTGACCTCACATGTTGCCGAAAAGTTCATTACTTCGCGCGTACAGGCGCCTGACGATCGAACCTTCCTCTCGCAATTAATTTACTACGGTAAAATAGAATATATTAAAGCCTTGTTATTGCCAGAGGTGGTTGAAGCAAAAAGAGTGGGCTTTACAGAAGCGGAATTACAATGGACATTGGACAATCAAAAATACATATGGCAATACTTTATCGAAAAGCAATTTTTGTATAGCACCGATCCTGCCTTAACACAAAGATTTCTTGCACCCGCCCCATTTTCTAAATTTTATTTGGAAATAGACAACGAGACTCCGGGTCGAATAGGCGTCTGGCTTGGCGGTCAAATAGTAAAGGCCTTTGTCGCTAAGAATCCTCAAATCTCCTTAGAAGAGCTCTTGGCATTACCTGCGTTAACATTATTTCAACAATCCAATTATAAACCTAGTAGATAAATGGCTGTAAGCAAACAATCCCCCATTACCATTGAAGTGGGGTTAGATGAGAATAAAATACCTGAAACAATTGAGTGGTCAGCCCCTGATGGTGGCATCAAGCAAGCGCAGGCCAAAGCGATGTTGTTAGCACTATGGGATGGAGACACACAAGAAACCCTTAGAATGGACTTATGGGTAAAGGACATGCCTGTGGATCAGATGCAGCGTTTTTTTCATCAAAGTCTCATGACCATGGGAGAGACTTATTTTAGGGCGACACAAGATGAAAAGATGACACAGGGTTTTCAGGATTTTGCCGCTTTTTTCGCAGAAAAGTTAGACATTAAGTAACCGCTGTGTCTAGGATAGGCTTTGAATGATTTCACCAATTGAAGCACTCAATTCGTCCAGTCCTTCTTTATGGGTAGCAGAGGTTACAAAATAGTCTGGTGTCACTTCCCAATCTTTTTGTAATTCCGTTAAATAAGCGGCTACTTGTCGTTCGACAGCTTTGGGTTTTAGTTTATCGGATTTGGTAAAGATGATCTGAAGCGGTATCTGTTCACGGCCAAGCCACGAAATAAATTCGAGATCGATGGGTTGTGCGGGGTGTCTAATATCGAGCAAAACAAAGGCCAGAATCAATTGTTTACGTTCCCTGAAATAAGCTTCTATATACGACTGAAATTTTTTCTTTTGTGTTTTGGAAACCCGCGCATATCCATAACCAGGTAAGTCCACCAAAAACCATTTATCGTTAATGAGAAAGTGATTGATGAGTTGTGTTTTTCCAGGTCTTGAGGAGGTCTTGGCCAGCTTTTTTTGATTGCAAAGGGCATTGATAAGAGAGGACTTTCCTACATTGGAACGTCCAATAAAGGCGAATTCAGGTTTGTTACCTGAGGGGCATTTTGCAACCTCTGTATTGCTGATGACAAATTGAGCAGACGTAATCTGCATAGCTAATTAGATTTGACTGTTTTGAAACCACTCCATTACGATTTCATTAAATCGTTCTGGGTGTTCCATCATCGGAGCATGTCCGCATTTATCGATCCAGTACAAGGAGGAATTAGGAAGAAGGTTGTGAAACTCTTCCGCGACATTAGGAGGGGTTACTTTATCTTCTCTTCCCCAAATAATCGCTGTAGGCGTAGTCATATTAGGAAGGTCTTTAGACATGTTGTGTCGAATAGCGCTCTTAGCGATAGCGAGCGTCTTGACTAATTTGTTTCGATCGTTAACCGTTTCGAATACTTCGTCAACGATTTGTTTCGTGGCTACCTTAGGGTCGTAAAAGACTTCCTCGCTTTTTTCTTTAATATAGTTGTAGTCGCCTCGCTTGGGGTAACCATCTCCCATGGCGTTTTCATACAAGCCAGAACTTCCGGTTATGATAAGTCCTTTTACTTTTTCAGGATGAAATTTAGTATACAGCAATCCAATATGACCCCCTAAAGAGTTTCCCAACAAAACGACATCGTCAAGCTCCATAAATTCAATAAAATCATGGAGGTATTCAGCAAATGCTTTGACGGTTGTTTGTAGTAAAGGCCTATCGTAAACTGGCAGTTCAGGGATGATGACACGGTAATTGTTTTTTGGAAAATAAGAGAAGACTCCTTCAAAGTTGCTGAGCCCGCCCATCAGGCCATGCAATATTATAATTGGCTGTCCTGCACCTTCCGTTGCATAACGGTAGCCATTTGATTCAATTATTTGGTTTTCCATTACTTCTTTCTCCGATGAAGGCAAATATAGAGAATTAGAAGTTAAAAGTGCCCTTCTGGATGAATTGCGAAATAAACCCAAAAGTGGCAAAAGTTATCAACAATGTGGTATAATGTGGTAAAATGTGGTAATTTATTTTGTAGTTTTGAAAAACAAACAGCTAAAAAGCTCAAATGCAGCATTTTATAGGGACATATGAATGTAAGGCGGATGCCAAGGGAAGAATCATGATTCCGGTGGCCTTAAAGAAGCAGTTGTCCGCTGTAGTGAGCAAAGGCTTTGTTTTGAAAAGAGCCGTTTTTAATAGTTGTCTGGAGTTGTATCCAATGGAAGAGTGGGAGCAGCTTATGGCTAAAATCAATACGCTGAATCGTTTCAATAAGAAGAATATTGACTTTATTCGTCGTTTCACGGCGGGGGTTAAAATGGTAGAAGTAGATGCTTCTGGCCGCTTATTGATTCCAAAAGACTTATTGATTCATGCGGGTATTCAAAAAGAAGTAGTGGTGTCTTCTGCTGTAAACATCCTAGAGATTTGGGACAAAATACAGTATGAAGAGGCTATTGATGCAGCTACTATGGATTTTGGGGCACTGGCAGAAGAAGTAATGGGAGATCAAGATGACAATGACCTATCATAATCCTGTTTTGCTTAGGCAATCGATTGAAGGCTTAGCCATAAAGCCTTCTGGGATTTATGTCGATGTCACTTTTGGAGGTGGTGGGCACTCAAGGGGTATTCTAGAGGGGCTTAATGAGGAAGGAAGCTTGTTTGGCTTTGATCAAGATCCAGATGCTCAAAGCAATATATTGATGGACAATCGTTTTGAGTTAATTCCTGCAAATTTCTCTTTCCTGAAGCAGTATTTAAAATTTAAAGGAGTTGTAAAGGTGGATGGGATTCTAGCTGATTTTGGAGTTTCGTCACATCAATTTGATAGTAGTGTGCGAGGGTTTTCAACCCGATTCGAAGGGCCTTTAGACATGCGAATGAACCCCGGTCAGTCTTTAAGTGCCGCTACTGTGGTGAATACCTATCCCGAAGAAAAGCTTGTTTCTATTTTTCGCGATTATGGGGAGCTGAGAAATGCCAAATCTCTAGTGGCAGCGATACAGGCAAAAAGACAAGAAGGCGATATTAAAACGACAACTGAACTCAAGGCTATCGTTTCTAAAAAGGTACCCGAGCGTTTCTTAAATAAGACATTGGCCCAGGTTTTCCAAGCCATTCGTATTGAAGTAAATCAAGAGCTAGAGGTGCTCAAATCATTTTTAGAGCAAGCTGCTGATATTTTGGTTCCTGCCGGAAGATTGGTTTGCATTTCCTACCATTCTTTGGAAGACAGGTTGGTGAAACGTTTTATTCGAGAAGGGAAATTTGAAGGTCAGGCAACGGTTGATTTTTATGGCAATAAAACGTGTCCCTTAAAAAAAGTAGGCCAGTTGATTGTTCCATCGGAGCACGAAATAAAAGAAAATAATAGAGCACGAAGTGCTAAGATGAGAGTAGCTGAAAAGACATGAAACAGATTCTCGCTTTTTTAAATATGGAGTTCCTCTTAAAAGAGGACTCAATCCGTAATTGGCGTTTCATCTTCATCTTGTCAGCGTTGGCTATGATCATGATAGAGAGCGGTCATCGGGCGGATAGTAAAATATTTGAAATTGCTCAGCTTACTGAGGAAATAAAGGCTTTAAAAAGTCAATTTGTTGAGAATAGATCCACGTTAATGCGGTTAAAAATGGAAACCAAAGTGGTCTCTGTTTTAGAAGAAAAAGGGGTAAAACCCTCTGATGTGCCCCCTGTAAAAATCATTATAGACTAAATGGAAAGTAGCAGTCAAGAAAGAATCATGAATCGAATTTATCTGGTTTCAGTAGGCTTGTTATTGTTTGCTTTTTTGTTAGTCGGGAAGCTGTTCTATATTCAATGGGTACAAGGGGATTTTTACAATTCTAAATTGGAGGCCAGTACGATAAAAAGTGTTGTTTTAGATCCAAGTAGGGGAAATATTTATGCTGATGATGGCAGTATTTTAGCGACTACAGTCTCTCGATACGAATTGCGCTGGGATGCCATGGTGGTGTCTAAAAAATTATTTGACCGCCATAAAAACGCCCTTGCGGATTCTTTAAGTGCTTTTTTTGAGGAGAAAAAAGAATACTACCTCGACCGATTGCAAAAAGCACGTTCCCAAAAAAACCGCTACTTCTTGCTAGCAAAAAACTTAAGCTATTCAGAATACCAAGCCGTCAAGTCGTTTCCGATTTTCAATCTCCCGCTTTATAAGGGAGGCTTGATTGTAGAGCAACAATTGGTTCGGGAGCATCCTCTAGGAAAAGTGGCAGAAAGAACAGTAGGCTATGAGCAGCGCGATAAAGCGGGCTATTATCTGAGAGTCGGTTTGGAAGGCGCTTTTGGGCACTATCTAAAAGGAGAGCCAGGGCAGCGTCTAAAACAAAAAATTGCCAACGGGCAGTGGAAGCCAATTAATGACAACAACGAAAAGGAGCCAACTGCTGGTTTTGATTTGCATACCACTATCAATGTAAACATTCAGGATATAGCACACAAAGCCTTGTTGCAGCAATTGGAAGATTTTGAGGCAGATCACGGAACCGTAGTGGTAATGGAGACTAATACTGGAGACGTTAAAGCTATTGTCAACCTGGGAAGAACCTCTAAAGGGACTTATTATGAAAAACTAAACTATGCTGTTGGCGAGGCACATGAGCCTGGATCAACTTTTAAGTTAATGGCCATGATTGCGGCCTTAGAAGATGGTGTGGTTGATGTTAACGATTGGATTAAGACAGGAAATGGGCAGTTGACATTTTTTAACAAATACAAAGTGCGGGATTCAAAAAGAGGTGGTTATGGTACACTTACAGCGGCCAAGGTTTTTGAAGTTTCTTCCAATACAGGTATTGTAAAGATTGTCCATGATAACTATAAAGATTCACCTTCTCAATTTGTTGATCGTTTGTACAATATGGGGCTAAACAAGCCATTGGGAGTTTCTATTCAGGGAGAAGCCAATCCTACAATTCCTTATCCAACCGATACGTCATGGGACGGCCTGGATTTGCCTTGGATGGCTTATGGCTATGGAGTGGCACTCACGCCTTTGCAAACATTGACTTTTTACAATGCTGTGGCGAACAATGGCGAGATGGTAAAACCTAAGTTTTTAGAGCAAATAAGTCGGTTGGGGAATCGTCCAGAAAAAGTATTCCGTAAAGAAGTTTTAAACCCTGCCATATGCTCTCAAGAAACTGTCGATAAAGTGAAGCAGATGATGTTTAATGTAGTCGACAAAAAATGGGGTACGGCGCATCGAATCAAAGATGAAACGCTAACAATGGCCGGAAAAACAGGTACTTGCCAAGTTGACTACACGACAGACAAACTGGAGTATATATCGAGTTTTGTTGGGTATTTTCCTGCAGATACTCCCAAATATTCCTGTATCGTTGTGATCCACAAGCCCAATAAAAGAAAAGGCTATTATGGGGCCACCGTTGCAGCGCCGGTATTTAAAACGATTGCCAAAAAAATCTACACCAGTACCCCTCAAGAGGTTCATATTTCGAGTGCTTCTATGGCAGCCCTTGATCAGGAACAAACCAATCTAAAAAAGACCGTGCCCAATTTGGTGGGGCTTACTAAAGAGGAGGCCCAAGAGGTTGTAGAAAGCATGGGGTTAAAACTAAAGGCAACAGGTAATGGCATCGTCTTTAAGCAATCCGTTAAAGCGGGTACACCTACTGAAAATATAACGCAACTATTGATAGAGCTCTCATGATAGAACTTCAAGATGTATTGTATAAAGTAGCGTTGGAATCTGTATGTGGAGAGCTACAGCTTCAGATTGAGTCGCTTGCTTTTGATTCTAGAAGAGTAGGTCCAAATTCGTTATTCGTAGCAATAAAGGGAGAACAGTCTGATGGCCATCAGTATATAGAAGCGGCTATAAAAGCAGGTGCGATCGCCATTGTGTGTGAAAAGCTACCTCCCGAAATAAATCCTAATTGTACCTATTTAGAGGTTGCTAATAGCGCTCAGGCGCTGGGGATATTGGCTTCCAATTATTATCAAAACCCCTCCCAACATATTAAAGTAGTAGGCGTTACGGGAACCAATGGTAAAACTTCAGTAGTTAGTATGTTGTATCAACTGTATTTGTCTCTTGGTTATTCGGTAGGTTTATTGTCAACAGTCAAAGTTTGCTACGGTTCGACCGTAAAAGAAGCCACTCATACCACTCCCGATCCACTTCAAATTCAGGCTCACTTTGCAGAGATGCACAAAGCGGGGATAACACATTGTTTTATGGAGGTAAGTTCCCATGGGATTGCGCAAGAGCGTATTTCAGGAATTGAATTCACCGGAGGGGTGTTTACCAATCTTACGCACGATCACTTGGATTATCACAAAACCTTTGCGGGGTATCGCGATACCAAAAAGAGGTTTTTTGACGTACTGCCCAAAGAGGCTTTTGCATTGGTGAACGCAGATGATAAAAATGCCTCTGTGATGGTTCAGAATACGGCTGCAAAGACCTATACCTATGCTTTGAAAAACTATGCTGATTTTCCGGTTCAAATTCTTGAACAACAATTTGAAGGAATGTTGTTAAAGATCAAAGGAACAGAAGTTTGGAGCGCATTGGTAGGTCAGTTCAATGCCTCTAATTTGATTGCTGTTTATGGTGTTGCAGCACTATTGGGGCTGGAAAGCTTGGAGGTATTAAGTGCCATCAGTCAATTGAAGCCTGTAGTGGGTCGTTTTCAAGTATACAAAACTACGGATCAGCGTTTCGTCATAGTAGATTACGCCCATACACCAGACGCCTTGGCCAGTACACTAGACACTATCAATCAGATTCGAACACAAAACGAAACACTCATTACCATTGTCGGATGTGGTGGAGATCGCGATCAAGAGAAGCGCCCTAAAATGGGGTTTGTAGCCGCTCAAAAAAGTGATCAAGTAATCTTTACATCAGACAATCCTCGCTCCGAAGATCCCCACAAAATTTTAAAAGAGGTAAGAGAAGGTGTCGCAGCAGAGGCCTATAAGAAAACACTCGTAATAGAAGACAGAAAAGAAGCTATTCAAGCCGCTTCACAATTTGCAAAGTCAAATGATATTGTCTTGATAGCCGGAAAAGGGCATGAGTCTTATCAAGAGATAAAAGGGGAAAAGAGGCCTTTTAATGACCTTCAAATGGCCAAACAAATTTTTTCAAATACCGATTAAAGATGCTTTATTATTTATTTGAATATCTCGAACAGCAGTATGCATTTCCAGGGGCAAGTCTATTTGGATTTCTCTCTTTTCGAGCTGCATTATCGGTTATATTCTCACTCTTATTTTCGACCATATTTGGTACACAAATCATCCGTTACCTGCAAGCAAAACAGGTAGGGGAATCCATTCGTGATCTTGGATTGGAAGGTCAAAAAGAAAAGGCAGGGACCCCTACTATGGGAGGTATTATGATTATCGTCTTTACCCTCTTGCCTGTGTTGTTATTTGCGAAACTGGATAATATTTACATTCAGATCCTTATTGTCACCACCTTGTGGATGGGGATGATTGGGGGCATGGACGATTATATCAAAGTATTCAAAAAGGACAAAGAGGGCTTAAAAGGACGATTTAAAGTGATCGGTCAGATTCTATTAGGGATTTTCGTGGGTCTTGTATTGACTTTCCATCCAGACGTGACCGTACGACAAGAGGCTAACAATCAGACTTCTTTAGGCATTCCCTCCCAAGGAATAGAAGAGCGTTTCCAACCTGCGGTAAAATCAAATATTACGACCATTCCAATGCTCAAAGACAATGAGTTTGACTACTCCCTTTTAGTCGGTGGTGAGTCCAATAAAAAATGGGTGTGGCTTATTTTTATTCCCATAGTCGTTTTCATCATAACGGCTGTTTCAAATGGAGCCAATTTGACGGATGGAATTGACGGCTTGGCTGCCGGGAGTTCCGCAATTATGGTCATTGCTTTAGGCATTTTTGCATGGGTATCGGGAAATTTTATTTTTGCGGATTACCTCAATATCATGTTTATCCCTGGCGTGGGTGAGGTCTCTGTTTTTGTCGCTTCTTTCTTAGGGTCTTTAATTGGCTTTTTGTGGTACAATACCTATCCGGCGTCGATATTTATGGGAGACACTGGCAGTTTGACCATTGGTGCACTAATCGCTGTAATCGCTATTCTTGTTCGCAAGGAGTTATTACTGCCGATTCTTTGTGGGATTTTTCTTGTAGAAGCGCTTTCAGTGATTCTCCAAGTTGGATATTTCAAGTACAGCAGAACTAAATGGGGGGAAGGAAGACGTATTTTTTTAATGTCTCCGCTTCATCACCACTTTCAAAAAAAGGGGTTCCACGAGAGTAAAATAGTAGCTCGTTTCTGGATTGTTGGGATTCTATTAGCAGTATTAACAATCGTGACCCTAAAAATACGATAAGAATGGAAAAAGGAATTGTTTTAGGTGCAGGCGAAAGTGGAATAGGGACGGCTCTATTAGCAAAACAAAAAGGCTTTGACGTTTTTGTTTCGGACTTAAAGCCCTTGACCTCCAAGGCCAAAGCGACATTAGTAGAAAATGCGATTAAGTGGGAGGAAAACCAGCATGATTTTGAGCAAATGAAAGACGCCCAATGGGTCATGAAGAGTCCAGGAATTCCCAATGAAGCGCCAATAGTCACACAGCTAGAATCTCAAAATATTCCCATTCTATCTGAACTTGAATTTGCCGCCCAGTACACAGACGCTCTTCTTATCGGGATAACGGGAAGCAACGGAAAGACTACCACCAGTTTACTCACCTATCACATATTAAAAAATGCGGGTCTTAATGTAGGCCTAGCGGGGAATATTGGCCACAGCTTTGCACGACAAATTGCAGCTAAAGAGCACGAAATTTATGTGTTAGAGATCAGTAGTTTTCAATTGGATCATGTTCGAAAGTTTGCCCCTCATATCGCTGCTATAACC
>CBFHRX010000033.1:0-15437 GCA_965658355.1 Flavobacteriaceae bacterium
TCATCACAATCCCCGCCCTCTACACTGTACTGGGGTCGGATAAAACTAGAGAAATAGGTGTTGTCCGTACTGCCATAGCCGTCTCCGTCCCCATCAAAATAAAAGGTTTGGGGGCTAATATTGGTGATCTCTGAGGTGCTGTCATCATAGTCCCATCCGTTGTTTACATAGCCACTGGGAGGGCTGCACTGCTGCCGTACGTTTTGGGGATCGCCATAGCCATCGCCATCGGCATCCGCATACCAATAGCTACGGTGGTGGCGGTTGGGATCCGTATCATCACAATCTCGGCTGTTGGGCGCATAGCCCGGAATTGAGTAACTAGAGGTGATTGGAGTCCCCGCTCCATCGCCATCGCCATCGCCATCACGGTCGGGGTAATAGTCTGCTGCTGGCCGGTTTGTAATACGGGGATTGCTGTCGTCTAAATCTCCCGGAGAACGACTAACCCCACTACCTCCTAAACAAGCCTGATAGGCTACCCCACTGCCATAACCATCGCCATCCTGGTCGGTATACCAATAGGTAGCTGGATTAAGATCTGGGTTGTTATCGTCGCAATCTCCGGCAATCAACACATAAAGTCCGGGGTTGGGGTTCACACTCTGGTAACGACTTTCCCCATCGGTACCATAGCCATCACCATCGCTATCCAAATAAAAAGTACGAGCAGGAATATCGGTAATCAAAGGGTTGGTATCGTCAAAGTCGGAGGCATCGAGTAGATAGCCGCTGGGCGGCACACAGCCTATAAAAGGAGCGGCCCGATTGCCAAAGCCATCACCATCAGTATCGGGATACCAGCGTGTTTGTGGATGGATACGCGCATCGGCATCGTTACAATCTTCCCCAACAGGATAGTAATTTGGGGGGGCAAAACTAAAGCCTTCAGCGATATTGGGATCGCCATAACCATCCCCATCCCCATCCAAATAAAAGGTTATAGTAGCAATATTGGTGATGTATATACTCCCATCGTTTAAATCTTGATAGTTATCTACATAATCCTGTGGCTGCAAGCAACTGGCAAGCGTGTTAACAGGGTCACCCAGGCCATCGGTATCAAAATCAGCATACCATACGCTTTGCGGATTGCGAAGGGGATCCGTGTCATCACAATCCAAATTGTTGTTGACATAGTTCGACGGTCTAAATTCTGGACTGTAGAAAAGGGTCGTACTCGGTGTTCCATAGCGATCACCGTCAGCATCCAAATAAAAAAGTAGTGGAGCATTGTTGCTAATCCGATCTGTACTGTCATCAAAATCAGCGGTATTGGACACATAGCCTGTGGGAGCCAGACATTGGGTGCTGCTGCTCGTCCCACCCCAACCGTCGCCGTCGGTATCGGCATACCAGATTGTATTCGGATGCAGCCGGGCATCTTGGTCGTTGCAATCTTGATCGTTGCGCACATAGCCTGGCGGGAGATAGCTATAAAACAGACTGGTTTCAGCCGCCCCAAAGCCGTCTCCATCCGCGTCAATATAAGACCGAAAGGGTTGTATATTGGAGATGTGGGTAGTGGTATCGTCAAAATCCTCGGAGTTGAATACATAAGCAGTAGGACTCAGACATTGGGTTTGGGATTGATTGGGGTTTCCCCAGCCATCGCCATCACTATCCGCATACCAGACAGTATTGGGGTGAATGCTAGCATCTTGATCATTACAGTCCCCTGGCTGAGACGCATAGTTTAGGTCGGTATTTGTTGGTGGCGCACTTTGAAAAAGGGTATTGCTGGCCACCCCAAAACCATCTTCGTCAACATCAGGATAGTACATCAAGGGCCGCTGGTCGCTTATCAGCAGATTCTGATCGTCATAATCAGTGCTGTTGTTGACATAGGTGTATTGAAGAGTAGAAGGATTATCACAGCCATAGACAAGAAGGCTTATCCCACTTGGTGGTATACTCGCTCCTGGAGTGCCCCTGTCGGTATTGGTTTGAGTCAGCAGTCCTTCGTTGTAACCAAAACCGTCTCCGTCTTCGTCTAAAGCCCATAGGGTGTTGTCGTGTAAAAGCGCATTACCATCGTCACAGTCAGCGCTATTCACGACATATCCCCCAGGGGGATGACTTTGAAAAACAGTAACCGAAGGATTTCCATACCCATCTCCATCAGCATCTTGATAGAAATTCCGAGGGGCTACATTGGTGATTAAAGAATTGCTGTCGTCTCTATCGTTCCGATTGCTCACATAACCCGATGGTCTGGTACAGCTCGTCTGACTGTCAGTACTTACACCATAGCCGTCACTATCGCTGTCTAAATACCAAATGGCACCGGGTCTTTGTGAAGCATCTGAATCGTTACAATCCTCATTATTAGAAACATAGCCTGAAGGTGGTGAGCTTGCTAAAACATATTCATTGGGGTTTCCAAAGCCATCGCCATCAGCATCTTGATAATAATTCTGCTGCGTAATATCTGTAATAGCTGGATTGCTATCGTCCAAATCGTTGCTGTTGGCTACATAACCACTGGGCATGATACAGCTCGTGGTGGTCGTATCACCCCCAAAACCATCACCATCTGCATCTTCATACCAGATTTGCTCGAGCCCTATGCTAGCATTGGTATCATCGCAATCCAAATCATTCGCCACATAGCCTGTCGGTTGTGATGCCGACTGTCGGCTGCTATTTGGATTTCCCAAAGTATCGCTGTCACTATCTTCATACCAGGTCAGTGCGATATTGGTAATACTTGGATCACTATCGTCCAAATCGTCGTTACTGCTTACGTAACCCGTGGGTTGCTGACAGGCACGCATGGAAATACTGCTATTCCCAAAGCCATCGCCATCAGCATCGCGGTAATAAAGCTGTTGGGTAGTCCTTGAAGAGTCATCGTCGCATTCGTCACCACGAGTTAAGACCCATTGACTACCCGGACTGCCACAAGAACGCTGAGAAGTAGATCCGCCCACTCCATCGCCATCAGCATCTAAATACCAAGTCTGATCAATCGTTGCGGAAGCGTCGTTATCATTACAATCTTCCTGAGAATTAGTGATATATCCATAGAATGCACGTGCACAGGAGTAAAAAACATTACCAGCCAGTCCAAATCTACAACCTGAAGCTTCAAATCCTTCATAAGCAATCCTTCGATCATCAGATTGCCAATTTGCAGCAAAACCATCCCCATCATTATCTTTATAATAATAAGTTCCTTGACAAGTACACTGTCCATAAACTGCTTCTATTGAAAAAAAGAAGACGAGGGCAAACACAACAAGCTGAACCGCACGCATTGTAAAGATTTGGGACTTACGAGTTAGGGCTATTCCGCTCTAACTGCAAAAAATAAAGGGGAAAAATGTGATGGCGCTCAAAATCACCGCTGCTGCTTTTTGGCTAAGCTGCAGATAACAAAGGGCAAAACGTCCTACTGGGCTTGTAAAAAATAAAAGAAAATGTTCCCTTCCTAAAACTGATTTTCATAAAAAAGAGAGGCCGTTGTTGTAAGGGCTTTCTTACAATTGGCTAAGCGTTTTAATCGCCAAGCCCACAAAAACGATACATATGCCACCTACTAAAAACTGATTCACGGCAGTACCCTTTGTCTTTCGCACCAAAAAAAGTAAGAACAAGGCGATAAAAGGCAACAGCAAGGCATTGGCAATTTGAGCCCCTTGAATCAATCGGGTGGGGGCAAGTTTCAAGCCTAAGGAAGCCAAACCAAATGCCAAGACCCCCAAAGCCACGGCTTTGGTTTTAAAGGAAGTAGGGCCCCAACCCAAGGTTTCCTGTACGACAAAACCCGCCGCTAGCGGGGCCGTAAGGGCCGAACTAAGACCGGCCGAAAACAAGCCAAAGCCTATCAAATAAGAAGCGGCTTCGCCATAGAGCGGCACTAAGGCTTGCCCCAGATCTGCAGCAGTTTGCAGTTCTGTAGTGCCTACAGCCGAAGCGGAAATGACAATACTCAAAGAGATGATCCCCCCCAAAACAATAGCTATCAAGGTATCTTTCTTAAGCGCAGTCAAACTATTAAAGGTGGCTTTTTGTTTGACCAAAGCGGCATGAAGAAATAGATTATAAGGTACTAGTGTCGTCCCGACCAAAGCCATTATTGTCAACAAAGAACCCGAGGGAAAAGTGGGGACCAACAAGCCGGAGAACAACTCCACTAAGGGAGGTCGCACCCAGAATACGGTTAGCACAAAGGAGAGACTCATCAACAGCACCACGCCCAGCAAGAGGTTTTTAATCCAACGGGGATTGCCAAAAGAAAGCAGCAGTCCAAGACCTAGACCGATACCGCCCAAAGAAAGGATTTGATAGGAGGTGCTGGATAGGATTTCCGCTGGAAAAAAGCTGGCCAAACCCAACAAAGCCCCGGATACATTCCCGGCTTCATAAGCGGCATTCCCAATAAAAATGGCCACTACAATCAAACCCAATAGCAAAGCGCGAAAAGCTGCATTTGGACTGTGGGTATGCACCAGTTCTACCAATCCTTGGCCGCTTTCCCAACTCAAGCGGGCTACTAAAGTTTGTAAAAATCCCGTTAGCAGCAAGGATACGAGCAGCGCCCAAAGCAGCTCAAGTCCAAAGCCGACCCCAGCCAGACTGCAGGCTGTCAGGGTACCCGGGCCTATAAAAGCAGCTGTAATCAAGATTCCAGGCCCTATTCGGACTCGTGCCATAGTGATGTGTTTGAAGGCTTTAAAATAGCCATTTTATCCCAACCAACCCTCGCGATCCAAACTGCGGTATTGTATGGCCTCGGCAATATGCTGCGACTGCACTTCTGCCACCGCTTCTAGATCTGCCAGCGTGCGCGCTACTTTTAGAATGCGGTCATAGGCCCGGGCCGAAAGACCCAAATTGTCCATGGCATTTTTTAAGAGGGTTTTGGAAGCGGCGTTAAGCACACAGTGCTTGCGGATCAGTCGGGTGGGCATTTGCGCATTGTAGTGCAGCATGGGATAGGCAGCAAAACGCTGGGTTTGGAGGGCACGGGCTTGCGTCACCCGCGCACGAATGCTTTCGGAAGATTCTCCTTTTTGGGTGGCCGATAGTTTTTCAAAGGGGACCGGTTCTACCTCGATATGCAAGTCAATACGGTCTAACAAAGGCCCGGAAATCTTTCCCAAATAGCGCTGCATTTCCTGGGGGCTACTGCTTCCCTTTTCAGTGCTAAAATAGCCCGATGGGCTGGGGTTCATACTCGCCACTAGCATAAACGAACTGGGGTAGGTGACCGTAAATCGGGCCCTCGAGATAGTAACCTCGCGGTCTTCGAGGGGCTGCCGCATGACTTCCAATACTGTTCGTTTGAATTCCGGTAGCTCGTCCAAAAAAAGAACGCCATTGTGCGCCAGCGATATTTCTCCCGGCTGGGGGTACTGCCCCCCGCCTACCAAAGCGACATCCGAGATGGTGTGATGCGGTGCCCGAAAGGGACGTTGGCTGATCAAGCCGTGTTGGCTGTTGCGGCCAACAACCGAATGGATTTTAGTGGTTTCCAAGGCTTCTTTTAAGGTCATCGGGGGGAGTATGGAGGGCAGTCTTTTCGCCAGCATGGTTTTCCCAGCTCCGGGGGGGCCAATCAAAATAATATTATGACCCCCGGCGGCAGCTATTTCCATACACCGCTTTACCGTTTCCTGGCCCCGTACGTCGGTAAAATCATTTTGATTGTGATCCAACTGTTGCGCAAACTGTTTGCGGGTGTCTACTTTTAGCGGGACTAGGGATTCGCTGCCCTTGCAAAATCCCACTACTTGCTTAAGATGCCGAACCCCATAAACTTCTAGTTTATTGACAATAGCCGCTTCCAATGCGTTTTCCGCAGGTAAAATAAACCCTTTAAACCCGGCTTGTTGGGCGTAAATTGCCATTGGCAAGGCCCCTTTTATGGGACGTATGCTTCCGTCTAATGCCATTTCGCCCATAATGAGATAGTCACCTAGTTTGTCTACTGGCAACTGTGCAGAAGCCGCTAGTATCCCCATAGCCAAGGAAAGGTCATAGGCAGAGCCTTCCTTACGCTGGTCGGCAGGCGCCATATTGATGGTGATTTTTTTACCGGGAAATTTATAGTCGTTGTTTTGAAAGGCTGCTGCAATACGGTAGTTACTTTCGCGAACGGCATTGTCGGGGAGGCCTACCAGATGATAGCCTACTCCTTTGTCGATATTGACCTCTATGATGATGGGCTGGGCTTCCACACCCATTACGGCAGCACCGTGAAGTGTTACTAACATATTGACGATTTGGGATCGCTACAATGTAGTAAGTTTCGGAGACAGTACTGTTTCTAGAGTCGAATCCGAACGCCCCCGTAGAAGCTTCTCCCCGGTGCGGGTTCGTAAAAACGATTCCCAAAGGCATTCAATCGGAGGTTGTCAGAGTAGCGGGCATCGGTTAGATTTTGAATCCCGACAAACAATTGTGCCACTGGAAAAAAGCCCAGTGGGGTGGCAGCGTCAATATGCAAAAGCGTTACCGCTTCTTCGGTCGCTGTATTGGCATCATTGCCATAGAGTAGCCCCCGGTGGTAAGCAGAGAATCGTACGCTTAGACCTTGGGGGATTTGATAGAGCAACTGCCCCTGAAACAAATGAGGAGGCAAACCGGGGAGAGTATTGTCAGAAAAATCTGAATCCGGGGTTTGATAGTCCTTGTAGCGGAAGTCCGAATAAGTATAATTGAGGCTGAGCTTCCAAGGGCTGTCCCAATTCAAGCTGTAGCTACTCTCGATCCCGCGCCGAAGGGAACGCCCCGCGTTACGGAAAAAACTACGCCCAGGGGAACTTTCGAGTTCATAGGGAACCAACTCATTCCGACTATCAACATGATACAGGGTCAGATTAAAACGCTGCTGCAATCCCTGCCACCCATAGCCTAACTCATAAGTATAAGCTTGTTGCGGTTGTAAACTTGTATTAAAACCTCCTTGGCCTGTTGGGTTGGCAGAAAGCTCACTTAAAACAGGGGTTTCATAGCTGCTGGAGGAATTGACAAACAGTCGGTGTTGCGGACGAAGCTGGTAGCTTAGACCCAAGCTGTAGTTCCAACTGTCCAACAAAATCCTATCCGAGTCGTCCCCATTAGAAAGAAAACGATCCTCAACACCCAGGCTATTCGTGTCATATCGCACCCCCCCAAAAAGGGTAAAAGCGTTCCATTCAATGTCATTTAACAAGGACAAGCCTAGGCTTGAAAACTGTTCGTTTTGATCTAGTGTCGCCTCCCCTATCCCGCCTTCCAAATTGACAAACCGGCGTCTGAGGTCGTTCTGTGTGGCCATATCTAGCCCGAGCCGCAAGCGGTTTTTATAGTCGTTACTACTGCTGCTGTGCTGTACACTACCTCCCAAACCGGCAAAATCTCTCGCTAAATCAACGATGCCCCCAAAGGCAAAAGGGAGTCTTCCCAAAAAGTTACGAGCGGTATAAAACCCATAGCTTTCGTAGGACCATTGCTTGTTAGTGGCCTTCCAAGAAGCACCCAGTTTAAATTCGTCCACACTTTCACCCGATTCAAAATCTACATTTCGCTGCCGGACTTGGCGGCGGTTGCTGCTCACAGCTTCGGCAGTGATTCCTCCTGGGTCCAAAGCCTCCGGACTGTGGGCATAATTAACAATCAATGTCAACTGATTCTGTGGCTCAAATTGATGCTTTACTTTTAAGTTGAAACCCAGGTTCTGAAAACTACTATAGTCCCTATACCCTTGCTGCTGTACATGTCCCAAATAGCCTGTCACAGTGGTTTTTGAGAGCTGATAAGAGCCTTGGAATTGATAGTTTTTATACCCAAAACTACCGGTATTATAGGACAATTCGAGCTTGTCATCAACGAGTTGATCCAGGGTATTGATGGCAATAACACCTCCAGAGGCGTTTCCATATAAGCTAGCTGCTCCCCCACGAATCAGCTCAACCGATTCGATCAAACCCAAATTGAGATTGTCAATCTGGCCTTGCCCGTCAGGGGTTGTTTGTGGGATGCCATCAACGATCAATTTAATTCCGCGGATGCCAAAAGCGGCCCGACTCCCAAAACCCCGAACAGCTACCCGTAGGTCCTGTGCGAAATTATGGGTGTTTAAGGTAAAAACTCCTGGTATTTCTTGAAGATAGGAGGCCAAACTCAGTTGCTGCCGCTGGTTTTGCGTACTGGTATAGTCTCTTTTTGTCACCGAAAAAGGAATGCGGTCGCGTTGCTTGGAGATTTTTAGAGCCGATACGATCACACTATCCAACGTGATAGTGGTCGGAGACGTCTGGGCTTGGAGTGTAAAAACACCCAAAAAGAGAAGTATTAGTTGCGAAATGCGTCCCATCCAGTCTGAAGCCATGCTTTAAAAGTTTGCGTGTCTGTATATTGGATGGGGCTGTTGAGTAGTTTTCCCTCTGCTGTCATGAGGATGTAGTAAGGCTGCGAAGCCGATTGAAAGTTGATGGCTTGAAAGGCAGCCCACTTCTCCCCGACTGTATCGATAGATCGAATACTTCCATTGGGGTTTTGCCTTTCAAAAGCCGCTCCTTCCGGCAGTGCCCTTCGGTCATCTACATAGAGGGAAACCAATATGTAGTTATTTTTAAGCAGCGCAAACACCTCAGCATCTGACCATACGTTTTCTTCCATCTTACGGCAGTTAACACAGGCCCAACCGGTAAAATCTAACAATAGGGGTTTCTGTTCTGCTATCGCTGCCGCCTTGCCTTGTTCAAAGTCTTTATAGCAGTTTAAACCCAAGGGGCAATCGGATTCATTGGATCGTAAGGAATAAAACTCAGGCGGCGGAAAGCCACTTAAAAGCTGCAAACTATTTTCTTTAGACAGCAAGCCCAAAAAGAGATAAGAGGTAACAAGAAGAGAAAGGCCTGCGACCCCATAACGCGCTTTTGAAAGCGGTGCTTTAACCTCATTTGGAAAGCGGTAAAGCCCGAAAAGATAGACCGTTAAACCAAAGGCCAAAAGAGTCCATATTCCGATGAATACTTCTCTTTTTAAGAGTCCCCAATGGGCTACAAGATCGGCATTGGACAAGAACTTGAGCGCCAAAGCCAGTTCTAAAAAGCCCAATACCACCTTCACCTGGGTCATCCACCCTCCCGATTGGGGTAAGGCTTGCAACCAGCGTGGAAATAAGGCGAAAAAAGCAAAGGGAAAGGAAAGGGCAACACCAAAGCCGAGCATCCCAAAACTAAGCTGCGCAGCTCCTCCAGAGGAGCTGATTGATCCAGCTAACAAGGAGCCTAAAATAGGTCCTGTACACGAAAATGAAACAATCGCTAAGGTCAGTGCCATAAAAAAGATACCGACTACCCCCGACCATTGCGAGGCCGAATCCGTCTTGCTTCCCCAACTGCTGGGAAGTGTTAGTTCAAAAAAGCCGAAAAAGGAAAAAGCAAAGACCACAAAGATGGCAAAGAAGAATAGATTCAGAGGGATATTGGTGGCAATCGTATTGAGAAACTCAGGGTTTACATTGTCAATCAAATGAAAAGGCAGGCTCAATAAACCGTATATCAACACGATAAAAAATCCATACAAGAGCGCATTGATAATGCCTTTACGAGCAGACTTCTCCTGTTTGAGGAAAAAGGAAACCGTGAGCGGAATCATCGGAAAAACACAGGGGGTCAGCAAAGCCAGAAGCCCCCCTAACATCCCCAATAAAAACAAGCGCCCATACTGGGTTTCACTTTCTTCGGTAACGGTTTGCAACAGCTCTTTATTTTGCAAGCTTAGTTGTAGGGCCGCGGCCTTGTCGTTGCTTTCACTACTTACTGCCCGCTGAGTTTGGATTTGCTCGCCTTTTCTTGACAACACAAAGCTTTCGGTTCGAAAGATACAAAGCTTGTCGTCACAGGCCTGGTAGTTGATTTCACCCACTATGCGATCGGCGGTAGAATCTACAAAGCGAAAACGCTGGCTAAATTCGGCTGACGTTTCAAAATAGGTCAAATCCATTTCGAATACGGTATCAAAAGCAGTGATACTTTCGGACTCGTTTACATCGCCTATAAGGGAAAGGGTGTTGGATGTGGTGTCGTATAAAAACTCAGTGGGAATGGCCCCTTCTAGGTTTGAAAATTGGGAATACAAATGCCAGTTGGCATCGATGGTGGCACGGTGTTGAATTTCATAGGTAACACTGTCGATTTGCACCACATTGTGAAGCCATTTTACAGGCTCCTGAGTCCATGCCATGCTTACCCATAAAAGTAGAATAGAGGCAAGTATCTTTTTCATTCGGCAAAGGTAAGTAAAACTCCCTCACGGCTTTTTGCCTGCTGCACATATTTTCGGTTGCAGCGCTTGCCCACAATCCATATAACCTCAGCGTCTTTGCACAATAATAGTTGCTGTTGCTTCTGTTGGTGGCTGTATTTCTCATCTTTAAAATACTTACTCACTAATTTTTTACCGCGCATCCCGCTGGGATAAAGATAATCGCCTTCCTCACGGGTTCTCAATTGCAATGGGAACGAAATAGTAGCCGGGTCTAGATAGGCTTGCTTCGCTGTTACTTCTTGCTGTAGCGAATCGCTTACTTGAATGCCCGTATTGAGTTGGGCCAATTGTTCCCATGATGTGATAGTCATTGAAGTAGGAGTTGGAATCGCCCCCGCGCTCAAATGCAGTTCGGTGCGTTCGCGTTGCAAGCGGTGGGTACTAGAGTGCAGAGCTTTACCCGGTTTTGAGTCAATCAATTTTAGTACCTCTTTGGCATCAAAACCATAGTGGTAAAATAAATGATGCACCCAAAAAGAAAGAGGAGATTGGTCTTGCAATTCAGAAAGGGGATAGCGTTTGAGCGCCTCGTCTTCCTGACAGTACTTCTCTTCCCAGGCTGTTATCTGCGTTTGTACAAACTCTTGTTCCTGTTGGGTCCAGGCGAGTGTTTTCTGAAAGTTAGCGGCCCAATTGGGGTATTCTTTTTCAAGCGCTGGGATCACATGATGCCGGATTCGATTGCGCTGATAGCCATCGGATGCATTGGAGGAATCTTCGCAGCACTCTAGCTTATTTTCTATAGCATAAGCGTGAAGTTGCGCCTTGGTAAAAGGCAATAATGGTCTTTGGACAAGGCCTTGAACTGCGGGAATTCCCGTTAACCCTTTGAGGCCGGTTCCGCGAAAGCTGTGCATCAAGTAGGTTTCTAGCTGATCATTTAGGTGATGGGCGGTAAGAACAGCCTCAAAGCCTTCTTGCTGAGCCAGGGTTTGAAACCATTGATAGCGAAGCTCACGAGCGGCCATTTGAATGGAGAGCTTGTGCTGTTGGGCATATGCTTTGGTCTCAAAACGCTTGCTGTAAAAAGGATGCTTTTGTTGAGTGGCCCATTCCGCAATAAAATGCGCTTCTTGATCTGCTTCTGTACGAAGTTGAAAATGACAATAGGCGACTGAAAAAGGAATTTCGAGGCTTTCTAAAAGATGGGACAAGACCATGCTGTCGAGCCCTGTGCTATTGGCTATCAGTACTTTCTGATGGAATAGTTCTGGAAATTGGTTGCGGATATGAAATTCAAAGTCGTGTAACACAATCCAAAATTACGGAATTATCAATGCTTTTAGTAGGATTTTGATAAACCAACAAAAATAGCTGTCGATTTGGAAAACATTCAACAAAGGGCTTACATTTGCCATATGATAATACGAGTTACAAACTTTCCAACTCTTCCAACGGTTCGCCGTCAGTTCCGCCGCCCCTTGGGGTAGCTTCTTCATTCTAGGAATCTAGGTGCGTCCGATTCTGTACTCGTTTTTTCACTCTTTATTTATCCTTTAATCATCTCTACTCATGGAGATCTGTATTGCACATTCAAAACATATCAAACACGCCCTTGCTATCAGTCAAGAAATAGATACTTCAGCAAAGGTACGGGGTACCGGGATTGCCCGTAGAACGCCTGAATACATTGCTTCAAAAATCCAACAAAAAGAAGCCATCATCGCTTTGGACGGCGACCAAGTGGCGGGCTTTTGCTATATAGAAGTATGGGGAAAAGGGAACTACCTCGCCCATTCTGGTCTTATTGTTTTTCCGCCATACAGAGGCCAAGGCTTGGCAAAAAGCATCAAGAAAAAAACACTTGACTACTCCCAAAAAAGATACCCTGAAGCGCAAATTTTTGGGATCACGACAGGGAAGGCAGTGATGAAAATCAATTCAGAGTTGGGTTATAAACCCGTGCATTTTTCTGAATTAACGGACGACCTTGACTTTTGGAACGGCTGCCAAAGTTGTAAAAACTACGATGTTTTAATCCGAACCGAAAGAAGTATGTGCCTCTGCACTGGCATGCTGTATCAAAAAGAAGCCCCAACGGAACAACCCAAATGGAAACAGCTGTTTTCAAAAAAGAAAAAACAATGAAAAAATTAGTACTTGCTTACAGCGGAGGACTCGACACCTCCTATTGCCTGAGAAGACTTTCTAAGGAAGGCTATGAGGTCCATGCCGTAAGTGTCAACACAGGTGGTTTTGACCTCACAGAACTGCAGGAAATGGAAACAAGAGCGCTGGCCTTAGGCGCTGCACACTTCAATAATATTCAAGCCCTTGACAGCTATTACACCAAAATCGTACAATACCTTTTGTATGGCAATGTGTTGCGTAATGGAACCTATCCTTTATCCGTATCCGCCGAAAGAATCGTACAAGGATTGGAGATCATTGCCTATGCCAAATCGATTGGCGCAGCCGCCATTGCTCACGGTAGTACTGGCGCGGGTAATGACCAAGTACGTTTTGATATGATCTTTCAAATTCTAGCGCCGGAGATAGAGATCATCACCCCTATCCGAGATCAGCAGCTATCGCGTCAAGAAGAAATTGAATTTCTGAAGGCCGAAGGTTTTGAAATGTCCTGGGACAAAGCAAAGTATTCCATCAATAAAGGCCTGTGGGGAACCAGTGTTGGCGGAGACGAAACCCTAACTTCTTACAAGAGTTTGCCCGAAGAAGCCTATCCCTCTCAGCTAAAGCGCAATGATTCTGAAACTATTCAAATTGGCTTTGAAGCTGGGCAAGCAGTATCCCTAAACGGACAACAAGACAATCCTGTCAACATCATACAGCAATTACAAGCCATTGCGGCTCCCTTTGCGATTGGAAGAGACATCCATGTGGGCGATACCATCGTCGGCATCAAGGGAAGGGTCGGCTTTGAAGCCGCTGCTCCTCTTCTATTGATCAAAGCGCATCAGCTATTGGAAAAGCACACTTTGAGTAAATGGCAGTTGTTCCAAAAAGAACAAATGAGCCAATTCTATGGCATGCAATTGCACGAAGGCCATTATTTAGACCCTGTGATGCGAGATATAGAAGCCTTCTTACAATCCAGTCAAAAATCTGTAACCGGAACGGTTTCCGTTACCTTACACCCCTACCGATTTGAACTAATAGGGATAGCCTCTGAATACGATTTGATGCAAGCAAAATTTGGCAGCTATGGGGAAATGAATACCGCTTGGAATGCGGAAGAAGCAAAAGGATTTATTAAAATAACTGCAACAGCAGCAAAAGTATATCAGGCCGTAAATCACAACAAATGAAAAAAATTGGCATCATAGGAGGTTCGGGAATCACAGGTGGAGAATTAATACGTTTGCTATTGAATCACCCAGCCTTGGAAATCGGTTTTGTCTACTCCACCACCCGACCGGGTACTCTTATTAGCAGTACGCATACCGACTTGCTTGGGCAAACTGATTTGCGGTTCACAGACAGCATCGATACCGATATAGAGGTTCTTTTTCTATGCTTGGGGCACGGTCATTCCAAAGCCTTTTTAGAAAAATACAACTTTAGTGAAAAGACGATTATCATTGACTTAAGCAATGAATTTAGACTGGAAACGAGCGCTCAATTCGAAGCGCATACATTTGTCTATGGCCTGCCTGAATTTCAGCGCGAAAAAATTGCTGCGGCTCAGTACATCGCCAACCCAGGTTGTTTTGCTACCGCAATTCAACTGGCGCTATTGCCGCTGACACAAAACAAGCTTCTACACGATAGTGTTCATATTAATGCCGTAACAGGGAGTACAGGTGCAGGCGTCAGCCTAAGTCCCACTACCCATTTTAGCTGGCGGAATCAAAACGTCTCTTGGTACAAGCCCTTTACGCACCAGCATTTAGATGAAATAGAAGAAACTCTTTTTTCGACTCAAGAAAAACAAGAGCTTCTCTTTCTACCCCAAAGAGGAAATTTTAGCAGAGGGATCTTTGCAACGGCCTACACGCGTTATGAAGGAAACATAGAAAGTGCCCAAAAACTATACAAAGACTACTATGCGGATCATCCTTTTACCCAGGTCTCCGATTCGGAAATACATTTAAAACAGGTCGTCAACAGCAACTATTGCCATCTTCATCTGCACCAACACAATGGCTATCTGATGATCAGTACTGCTATTGACAACCTGTTAAAAGGAGCTTCTGGCCAAGCGATTCAAAATCTGAATCTGATACTAGGTTGGGAAGAAACCCTTGGATTGAATTTAAAAGCAACATATTATTAATCGCCATATGAAAATAGCCATCTTAGGAACCGGGAATTTAGGGTTGAGTATTGCCAAAGGAATTGTCATGAACCAAACCCATACCCAACTTTATCTTACCAAACGCAGCCTCTCTTCTATCGAAAAATGGAAAGACTATGAGAACGTAACCGTCACCACAGATAATAGAGAAGCCGTTGCAAAATCGGATATCTTAATTTTTGCGGTTCAACCCAACCAATTGGAGCAAATTTTGACGGAAGTAAAAGATCTCTTTACCGATAAACATGTGTTGATATCGACCATAACTGGGTTTAAAATCGATCGAATGGAAAAAAGTATCGGGACTGAGTATCCAATCATTAGAGCGATGCCCAATACGGCTATTGCCGTCGGAAAATCAATGACCTGTCTGTGTTCCAACGAAAAAGGGGGCAAACGGGTGGCCATTGCAGAAGCTATTTTTAATGCACTGGGAACCAGTATCATTATAGAAGAACAGCATATGCAAGCAGCAACTGTTATTTGCGCCAGTGGGATTGCCTTTTGGATGCGACTCATACGTGCGACTACCCAAGGGGGAGTACAATTGGGATTTGATGCCGAAGTCGCCATGGAAATGTCCATGCAAACAGCACTAGGAGCAGCCAGTCTGCTTATCGAAACCAATACCCACCCAGAGCAAGAAATCGACCGGGTGACTACGCCAAGAGGATGCACGATTACTGGACTTAATGAAATGGAGCACCAAGGGTTGAGTAGCTCACTCATTAAAGGGCTAAACGCCTCTTTTGAAAAAATAAACGAAATCTCAAAGTCGTGAAGTTATTTGATGTGTATCCCTTGTATGATGTAAAACCCGTTCGGGCTAAAGACGTCTGTGTCTATGACGAAAAAGGGACTGAATATTTAGATCTGTACGGAGGGCATGCCGTTATCTCCATTGGACATAGTC
>CBFHRX010000034.1:0-14529 GCA_965658355.1 Flavobacteriaceae bacterium
CGTGATTTTGATGGCGCCAGCATTTCCCTGAAGCCCATAACGGACTGTTTCGGTTAATGAATTCAATACCTCTACATCAACAATATCATCAAAAGGAACAGGAGGGTAATAACTCCAAAGTGGAATCCCGCGTTCTTGTGCATCTAAAACAGCTTGGTCTGGGATTTCATAAATCTGTCCATCTACAATAAAAAGGGGAATCGTTTTGGTATTATTCAGTGAATTTGAAGCGCGTAACTGGATAAATCCAGTAGCTGGATTGACCCTTTGTGCGCCACCAATACGAGTTTGTATAGCATCAATTAGATTGAGTGCATTGGTCTTGATTCCATATTTATTAAGACCCATTTTTTGCCAACGGATACTTTCCCGTATAGAATCTATTTCAAAAGGGCTGTATTCCTTTGGATTAAAAATAATCGTTGCACCGCCTTTTTTTATTTCCAAAGAAATTAAAGAATCCTCTACTAAAACAACTTCATCAAGATTCACGCCTACTAAAGAATCTTTGGCTTCTTGAGCCACTACAGTAAGTCCTATTAGCAAGACTATTTTTACCAAAAAGCCCCTCATTACTTTTCCCATTTTTAGCTCTTTTTATGTACAAAGTTTTGAAAATATTTTTCAAATATGAAACTTATTCTTCACTAAAGACTGCCTTTTTAGATCCCCTGTGAAATACAAAAAGCCCTTACTGTGAAGGGCTTTTTGTATCTACAAGCGGCTCCTTATTACTTCGGCAATTGCGCTGGATTGTAATAGTACAATTCCTGAATAATTAAGCCTTCTTTATTAACGACAATTTGCGAATGTTGTGTGCTCTTTTTGATGTTTCCTGATTTTTTATTTTTAACCGTTAGATCCCACCAGGATATTATGGTTTTATTCTCCGTGCCTTCATATTCAAAAAGATCAGGATAACCGCTCTCTGTAACATTTAAGACTTCGTAATTTTTATAAAATTCCTTCAAATTTGCGATTTCTTCATCTGGTGAAATTGAGGAATCTAATTCTGTATTCATCGCATCTGAGATGCGGGCGTTATCTGCATATAAAGCACGCATCGCCTCTAGGTCTCCTGTATGGATATAAGCATAAAGCAAACGGGCTTTTGCAATCATAGGGTGGTCTTTATAGATAACACCATTTTTTCTCGTTCCGTAGGCATCATAGGCTTTTTGCCACTTCAATTGACTATCTGATACCGCAATCCACTGTATCTTCTTTCCGTCTTTAGTAAGGTAAAAAGTTTCATCTCTGGGCATTTGCAAACGATAGCCTGTATTCTTATCAATTCCTTTTAAAACTTTATAGGTGTATACAAAAACCCCGTCTCCACCTTTAAATTCCATCGCATCTGAATACGCTTTTCCCCTGTCTTCGATAGAGAAATTGATCATGTTTTTACTAAAGTAATTGGAACGTCCAATAAGTTCGTCTAATTCTTTTCGCTTGGGTTGCATTCTATTTTGAGGCCACCATTTAAAATCATCGGTAACCAGAGAACGCAATGTTTCTTCGTCTCCAGCAACAAATGCTTTGTGAAATTGGTCCACTATAGAAATAGCCGGATGCTCTTCATAGATTGTTCCGCTTTTCTTTTTTTGCTGTGCTGAGAGTGCAAGGGGTAGGGCCAGAAGAGCGGCCCAAATTAGGTTCTTCATTTTTATAGGGTTTATGGTTCCCTTAAATATAACACAATTTTATTTTGGAAGCCAATGGACCTTTTCCTAAACTACGTATATCCAAAAATACAGGGCGATTCTACTTTGTAGAATACTGTAAAAATTTTCAGCAAGAGAGATTCAGACAGCCTGAAAAGGCACAAAAAAATGGTATTCAAGAGAGCTGTTTAGGGAAGCAGTGACTCGTCTCTTTCTATCATCAGTATAGCTGATTGCGGAACGATATAATATTTATCTCCCTTGTATTGCACTTCATAGGAACTGCTCTGAAGGAACACTGCTAGGTCTCCTTCTTTGACCTGAAGGGGAAGGTAGTTTACTTTTTCTTTATCGGGCTTCCATTCCTCTTCAATATCCAATTGTGTTGGGATTGGATATCCAGGGCCTGATTTTACAACATAACCATATTGAACTTTTTCTTTTTCTCGAATCCCTGGAGGCAAGTACAAACCACTCTCTGTTCGTTCCGATTCTTTTCTAGGCTTGACCAAAACCCGATCTCCAATTACATGAATATTTCCCAAATTAACGTGCCCCATTGTTTCTTTATTATAAACACAAAGATATCGTCAAATGCACTTTTTTTAAACTAAAATCTTGGCTCTTTTCAATAGGTAAAAGTGCTACAGAAAACGAGCATTTACTCCTTAGCTGTGCTCACTGATTACTTGAAGTTTTTCCAGAACAAGAGGTTTTACCTTTGTGGCAATCCGCTCAAAAGAGCGCATTAATTGATCATGAGAAAGTCCTGCGTTGTCCATTTGGAAGGTAAAACGAGACAACCCACCTAGAGCTTGACTGTGTTGTACTATTTTATCGGCCACTTCCTCGGCATCCGCCACTAATAGTGCCCCCAAACGTCCATTTTGAGAATCAAATCTACTCCGGGTAACAGGGGGCCAACCGCGTTCCTTCCCTATTCGAGTAAAGGTTTCTGCATAGCCTGGGAAATAATCGGCCACCGCATCCTCTTTAGTATCCGCTACATAACCGAGAGAATGAATCCCTACTTTTAATTCTTCTGGGCTAAAGCCTGCTGCTGCCCCTGCTTTCCGATATAAGGCCACTAAAGGTGCAAAACGATGGGTCTCTCCTCCAATTATGGCAATCATGAGTGGCAAGCCCAAGCGTCCGGCTCTGACAAAAGAAGCAGGAGTCCCCCCAACACCTACCCATACAGGAAGGGTGTCTTGATAGGGTCTTGGTGTGATCTTCTGAGCTTGTAAGGGAGCTCTGTATTTTCCTTCCCAAGTCACTATCTCTTGTGCTCGTATCTGTAATAATAGATTCAGTTTTTCTTCGAATAAAGCATCATAGTCCTCAAATTGATATCCAAAAAGAGGAAAAGACTCAGAGAATGAACCCCGCCCTACTACGACTCCTGCTCGCCCTTTGGAGATCAAATCTAAGCTTGCGTAGTTTTGAAAGACACGAACCGGATCGGCAGCACTAAGAACAGCAACTGCACTTGTAAGTTTAATGCGCTGAGTACGTGCAGCAGCAGCGGCTAACAATACATGGGGAGCTGAATCTAAAAACTCATCCCGATGGTGTTCCCCAATACCAAATACATCTAAGCCTACTCGATCTGCATATTCAATTCGCTCTAATAGTTGATCAACAGCTAAAGCCCTGTCTTTTGAAGTAGGCAATCCATACCGAATATCAACCCCTGCAAAACTATCTATTCCTATTTCCATCCTTCTTTTTCTTTTGCCCAAAGATACGGCACAAAAAAAACCATTTATTAATTTATTATTCAAATATTTACGCACTCCCAAGGAATTGAATTAATTTTAACTGTTCTTCTTAACTACAATTGTATGCTAAAATTTAGCCGTTTCGGATTGGTGCTATTCGCCCTGGGTATAATGAGTTGCACAAAAAAGCTTGAACAAGATATTACGGACTTGAAGACACAACTTGAAGCTATCAACATAGAACTGGCAAGTATGAAATCTTCAAAAGCAGATTTGGATCGAATTATTGCCGATTTACAAAGCGCAAATGCAGATTTTGAAGCCTTATACGACAGTGCATTTATAGGATGCTGGTATACCTTAAACTCGGCTTTACAGGGAACCGCTACTGAAATTCAAATATATCCCGGAGGGGTAGGCTCATTAGATTTTGGCGGGGGTGTTTATCAAATTTTTTCTTGGAGTGAAGTTGATGAAACCACTGTTTTTCACTTTGGAGATGTCCTTTATTGTAGCTGTTTTGGGATTGACTATAATTTCGTCATGGACAGTGCTCAAATTTTATACGGTGAAATGTTTGATCAAGATCACTATCCTAGCATAGAAAGAACCGCAAACAATACCGAATATTTTACCCTTTCCGACTGGGAAGAATTTACGATTACTTTTGATAGATGTATACTCAATTAATATTGACATGAAAAACATATGCTTTACGTTCGTGATTTTCTTTTTCTTCAACTGTACAAAAGAAGAGGCAACCGCTAACAGTGCTACTAACTTGACAGCTAATGATAAAGCTGCGGCTCTTAAAATTCATAATGACGCCCGTGCTGATGTAGGGGTCGCAGCCCTACAATGGTCTGATGCCCTAGCTGCTGATGCGGCTAAGTGGGCCCTTAATTTAGCCAAACAAGACCGCATGTATCATTCTGATAACGAACAACGAAGCGGGCAAGGAGAAAACCTCTACATGACCACTGCAACGGATCGTGAGGAATCAGGCAAAAATGCGTCTCAGGCGTGGTATGACGAAATCCAACTGTATACCTACTCCCCTATTGGATCTGGACAAAACAATTTTAGCGCCATCGGTCATTACACTCAAATGGTATGGGAATCGACCACTCAAGTAGGAATGGCCCTTGCAGTCTCAGAATCTGGCGCTACTTATGTAGTAGCCCGCTACAGCCCTGCAGGGAATTATATAGGCGAAACACCTTATTAAAAAAAAGTGCCTCTACAGAGGCAATTTTTTTTGGGTCTTACAGGAAATTTACCGCTCCTGAACCTACATCGTAAATAGCACCGGCTATCGCAACCTCCCCCGATTCTACAAGGGTGTTGATCACAGGGCTCTCTTTTTTGATTTTAGCGATTGTATCATGAACGTTTTTCTCTGTCACTAAATCAACAAATTCTTTGTTTTTAGAAGATCTGTCTCCTTCATAGGAAACACTTTCTAAGACCCCGTCAAAGTTTTTTAACATCGCTGTTAGATTTCCTAATTCGACATGGTCACAGGCACCCTTAATGGCACCACATGCAGTATGCCCTAATACAACGATCAATTTGGATCCGGCTACTTGACAGGCAAATTCCATACTTCCTAAAATGTCCGTATTCACAAAGTTTCCAGCAATCCGAACATTGAAAATGTCTCCAATCCCTTGATCAAAGACAAGCTCTGAAGGGACTCTGGAATCAATACAGCCCAATACACAGGCAAAAGGGTATTGGCCACTACTTGTGTCTTGTACTTGACCTAATAAGTTTCTGTCGACCTCTTTATTTTCTAAAAAACGCTTGTTCCCCTCTTTTAAGAGGTTTAAGGCTTGCTCAGGATTTAAATTGTCCTGATCTATTTTTGTTAATGCTTTCATAGTTATCATGTTATTCGTTTAGGCTGTTTTGCGAACAGGGTTGAAAAATTCAATAAAACTCGTTGGATTTTCTACTGTTCCCTTTTCTGAAATTAAGGTGATGTGTATCGCATCAAGTTTGGCTCTTTCAATAAAATCTTCGAGTATTTCAATGATGTCATTGTCTAAATAACGAGTCGACCGTACATCAATTTCAAGAGAAGTCCCTTCCGGGATTGAATTGAGTTCATTCAAAATCGCCCCTTTATTGATGAATGTGACTTCTTCTGCCATTCTAATCTTAATACTCTTAATCTTGTCACCTGTCTTTTCCATATGCAGAAAATGTGAATTCTGATAGCTTTTTATCAAGATGATGACGATCCCAACAGCCAGGCCCATTCCAATTCCGACCAATAGGTCTGTAAAGACAATTCCTAGGATTGTAATAAAATAAGGCACGTATTGTTTCCACCCCAAAGCAATCATCTTTTTAAAAGTTGTTGGGTTGGCTAATTTATAGCCTACTATAAATAGAACAGCCGCCAAAACTGACAAAGGAATTTTATTTAGCAACTTTGGAATTAAAATCACAGAAATCAAAAGTAAGATCCCGTGAATAATCGCTGATAATTTTGAACGCCCACCCGACTGTATATTCGCTGAACTTCTAACGATCACTTGAGTAATAGGCAATCCTCCTATTAAACCTGAAAATATATTTCCGACCCCTTGTGCTAATAATTCACGGTTGGTGGGAGTGACGCGTTTGTATGGGTCCAATTTGTCAGTGGCTTCGACACAAAGAAGGGTTTCTAAACTTGCCACCAAGGCAATTGTAAAAGCAGTTACCCAAATTTGAGCTTCCCCAATCATCGCAAAATTAGGAAACGTAAATTGTCCAAAGAAGGAGCTCATATCTTTGGGTATTGGTACTTTTACCAAGCCACTATCTGCAATCGCCCAGTAACTATTCCCTTTGGTAAATTCAAAAAACAATATCCCAATAACAACAGCCACTAAAGGCCCTTGTACCAATTGAAAAATTCGCGCTTTAGAGGCCAATACATTGCTCCATAACAATAGAATTCCCAGGGATACTAAGGCTATTAATGTCGCCCCAGGGCTTATATAATCTAAGGCATTGGTAATACCTGAAAAGGTATTGGAGCCATCTGACTGGACAAACGAGAAGTCTCCTTCGGGGGCTTCATAGCCAAAGAAAATGGGAATCTGTTTTAGAATGATAATTAATCCGATTCCCGATAACATTCCTTTGATAACAGAAGAAGGAAAGTAATATCCAATAATACCCGCCTTTAAAAGTCCAAAGGTCAATTGTATAACTCCTCCTAGAACCACTGCTAGTAAAAAGTTTTCAAATCCGCCTAAAGTACCTATTGCCGTTAAGACAATTGCAGCCAATCCAGCTGCTGGTCCACTTACCCCAATGTGAGATCCACTTAGTACACCGACTAATATTCCCCCCACTATTCCCGCTATTAAACCCGAAAATAAGGGCGCTCCACTGGCTAGAGCGATTCCAAGGCAAAGTGGCAGGGCCACAAAAAAGACAACGATACTGGCTGGTAGGTCTGACTTAATGTTTTGTGCAAATGATGTTTTCATTATAGGTCGTTTTAGCCACTTCGTTTAAGTGGCAACTGGTTTAAATTAATTTGTTGTAAAGAGTGAAAATCTAAATGCGCTCCGGTGGCGGTAGAAAAATCTCTTGATGAATAGGATACCATTCTTTAGGCATTCCTTTAACTGCTTTATGGGACTCTATCAGGTCAAATTCAACTAGAATCGCTAGCAGGATCTTGTCCGGATCCTCAGCTCCATTTTCAGTCTCTTCAGATTCCGATTCTGGTTCCCAATCGATCGCTAATGCAGGCTCTGAATGTGAAGGAATATCCCACACAAATTCGGTGCTATTGATCCCTAACATGAGCACAAATAGGCTCAAAAACAACATCGAGATGCTTCTTTCTTTCATGGTTATTGAATGTCCCCGGGTGTACGAGGTTTCTATATACTCAAATATAGAAAAATTCTAGACCGATTTATGAGAAACCAAAAACTACTCAGAGCAGATGCCGCAAGTTCTAGTATTTCCTTAGGGACTGGGCATCATTAAAACACCTATTCCCCTTTCAAAACAAGCTTTGTTAAAAGCGGGTATTAATTCATCTGTAATGGTTACTGCTTCTTTTTGAAGCCCTTCCCATTGTTTGTTTAGTTCCGCTATTCTAGATGTTGCCCCCGCTGTTATTTTAGGGACTGCGCTGTCAACCTGATTGAGGACTGTGATATAATGTGCTGTAAATCCATTCTCATAATTTTCTACATCGTCATAGGCTTTTGAAAGACGCTGTACCATTTTAGAATCCCAGGCTTTTAGGCTATTTAAAAGAGCCCTTCCTTCTTGATAAAGCTTGTTGTCAGCCTGTTTTTCAAGAGTTATTAGCAGCTTCTCTAGTTGTTTCTGAATGCTGTACAAGCTATTGGTTTGTTCTGTCATAGCTGTGTAGGTCGCTTCCCCTTTTTTCATAAAGTCGTCATAGGCTTTGTATTGACTGCTTGTAAGTGGGATTTCTGGATTGGGAATTATTTGGGCTTGTGTTTCCCATTTTGCAGTCCCTTGTTGCAACCTAAAAGTATAGGTCCCTGGAATGGCTTTATGCCCACGATAACTTGCTTCTATATAGACTTCTGGAGCACCCGGTAAAGAAGTATGCCGTAGGTCCCACACAAATCGATTCAAGCCTTTTCTATTCATCAATGTTTTGGGGCTAGAGGGAGCGCCTTCGTAGCTTTTGTAATCGGGATCACTTTCTGAATGGAAACTGTTGACTAAGTTGCCTTCAGCGTCAAAAATTTCTAAGCGTAAGGGGGTTGCTGGTGAAGCCTCTTTTAATTCGTAATAAAGAACGAGTCCTGTGGCTGGGTTGACCCCCTCAAATTCACTTTCTCCAGAAGGTGAATTGCTGTTCATACTACTATACCAATGCGCCCAATAAGCAGCATTAGCTTTGTAAAAACCGGAAGCTTTAGCTTTTAGAGGAGCTCGTTGTCGAAGGAGTTCAATATCATCCAATATCCAAAAAGAACGGCCTTGGGTAGCGACAACTAGATCATTGTGTGCCACCTTTAAATCCGTAATAGGGGTCTTGGGTAGGTTTAACTGAAGAGAATTCCAGTTCTCGCCTCCGTCCCAGGAGGCATATACGCCCTTTACGGTGCCCGCAAATAAAAGATCCTTTTGTGCTGTGTCTTCTCTAACTACTTTGGTGTAGGCGTCTTTTGGGAGTGTTTTGGAAATTAATTTCCAGCTTTTACCATAATTAGTACTCTTATACAAAGCGGGTGTAAAATCATTAAACTTATATCGGGTGGTGGCAATGAAAACAGTTGCAGGGTCATGAGGGGAGACTTCGATGCTATTGATCAGTGTTTCTTCTAATCCTTTAGGGGTGATATTTTCCCATTGCTTCCCATTGTCTTTGGTGATGTAAACAAGTCCATCATCACTTCCTGTATATAAAACCCCGGCCTGATGTGGCGATTCTACTATATAGCTAATTGTGCCGTAGTTTTCAGCACCAACAGCTTCATTGGTATAGGGGCCTCCTCCCTTTCCTTGTTTGGCATCTTGATGGGTGGTTAAATCGGGTGAAATAACCTCCCAGCTAATTCCTTCATCCCGGGTTCTGAGGACATATTGTGCCCCGTGATAATAGGTGTTTTCCTCGTGTTGAGATCGGATAATAGGAGCATTCCAGTTGTATAAATATTTCATATCACGGGCTGCCAATCCCAAATACAGATTGGGTTCTATCATGATCTCTGTACTCTGGTCTGTAGCCACGTCAAGCAATTCGATAGTCCCTAAATAGCTCCCCCCCATTACCTTGGTTGGATGGTCGGGATCAAAAGCAAGAAAAGCGCTTTCGCCTCCAGCAGAAGCAGACCAATCACGTACTCCTATACCATCGCTTCCTATGCCTATACTGGCAATCTTAACAGAGGAATTGTCTTGTTGCCCACCGTAAATATTATAGGGAAAAAGATTGTCTGTGTTGATACGGTAAAATTGTGCCGTAGGAAGGTGGTCAAGGCGAGACCAATGTGCGCCTGCATCAAAACTTATTTCGCAACCACCGTCACTCGTAAGAATCATATTGGCTGAATTGTCAGGATTGATCCAAAGGTCATGATAGTCTCCATGTGCGCTGCGAATTCGTTCCCAACTTCTTCCTCCATCGACAGACTTATAAGTCGAAGCACTCATGACATAAACGATGTCTTCGTTATGGGGATCTAGTGCCAATTCAATATAATACCAAGCCCGCTGAATCAATCGATGGTCGTCACTAATTCGGGACCAACTCTCTCCTGCGTTTTTAGACACAAAAAGGCCTCCTTTTTCCTGTTGGGAATCACTTTCAATTACAGCAAAGACAGTTTCTGAATTTGCAGGGGATACTGCAATGGCCATTTTCCCTTTTTCTTCAGGAAGTCCTTTGTGTATCGTTTGCCAACTATTTCCACCATCAGTCGACTTATACAAGCCACTTCCTTTCCCCCCAGACACCACTTGCCAGGGTTTGCGAATGTGCTCCCACATGGCAGCATATAGGATATTAGGGTTGTTTTTGTCAATAGACAATTCACTAGCACCCGTTAGGGTATTTACATAAAGTGTGTTCGTCCAGGTTTTTCCACCGTCTTCGGATTTGTAGATCCCTCTCTCCTGAGTAGGACCGTGTAAGGCCCCTTGTGCAGCTACCCATACTCTGTTTGGGTTTTTTGGATGGATGACGATTCGTGAAATATGTTGGGTTTTTTCAAGCCCTATTTGTGTCCACGTTTTACCTGCATCGGTTGATTTATAGACACCATCCCCATGAGAGGTCATCACCCCCCTAGGCGCGTGTTCACCCATTCCTACATAAACGATGTTGGGATTGCTTTCCGAAACAGCAATGGCGCCTACAGATCCATATTTAAAAAAGCCATCTGAAATATTTTCCCAATGCTGACCGGCATCTGAGGTTTTCCAAACACCTCCCCCTGTAGTTCCCATATAATACGTCATAGGATCTCCAATGACCCCTGTACCTGCATTGGCACGACCTCCTCGAAAAGGACCTATATTTCTATATTTTAACGGCTCTAGCCTGTCTGATACATCTTGTGCAAGAACACTGTTTACCCCACAAATAAAAACTAGTACAATCGCCATTAAATTCTTCATACAACATCGGTTTATTATCATTAATAGGTATTAATTGACTGCTTTTAGGGCATTTTCAATTTTTGTTTTCAAATGGGTTTTGTGGGCTACCGAAGCAATATCTCCCTTAGGGTTCCGCAATTGCTTTTTTAGTTTTTGCAATTGGTATACCGCCATTGATTTTGCTGGAATGACAAAACGATCCCCATTCCCCTTTTTTACCATTTTTATCAAACGTTCCACATAGGCCGCTTGCAGATTTTGCCTAAAAGTGTTGACATTCCCATTAAGATCCTCTTTGAAGACAGCATCCTTTAAATCACTCATAAAGGCAGCCAAAGTGTATTGATTGCCATACATCTCAGAATCAGATATTCGCTGGAGAGTATTGGGATGCATCAAATGGGCCAACACACGGTTTTGATAATTTAAAACTTGCTTTTGGATTTTTGGGTCTTCTGATTGCCCAAAGAAATTAAATCCTCTTCGCTGTTTTGCTAAATAATTATACAGATTGGAGGGCGCCTGAAAGGCAGCAGGTGAAAAAACATAGTTTTTCAAGGCCGTAAAAGCTCTTTTTTGGTCTGCTAATGATACTGGCGTATACGGTTTTGTGGCACCTTCTTGCCCTTGAACGGAACGATCGACATACACCCCTCCAATGAATCTGGACAGTATGTCTCCGGCTCTTGCCGCTTGGCTATTTAAGACATAATACCCTCTTCGGATATCTTCATAGGTTTGCCCGTCTTCAGCTAAATTTTCTTTCAATCCCTTGAGCATTTTGTTGACCAATTTAAACCGATCGATTGAATAGGCTATAGGGTCTCCTGATAAGTCCCCTGTCATCACTCTTGGGTCTATTGCTTTTCCAGGCGAACGCATATCATCAGCGTCATTTCCAAATATCAATTCAGGCTCTGTCGAACGATTCAAAAGGGTTTCTCTTTCGGAAGCATCAGCAAAAGGGGTGTATCCAAACTGGATTGCCCATACATCATAAGGCCCCACCGCCATATCAAAAAATTGACCTTGCTTTTCTCTATCCAATGTTAGGTTAATACCGGCATAGTCCATCACAGATCCAGTTAAGGCCTTTCCTTTGATAAAAGCAGCATCTGCTAATTCATCAGGACTGAACAATTGGCTTGCTTTCATGTTGTGATTGAGTCCAAGTGTGTGTCCCACCTCGTGCATAATCAACGATTTCATCCCTTCTTTTTTTAAGGTTTCCATATCGTAATCTGAAGCCTTGTTAAGCGCTAAGTAGGTAGAACCGAATACTTGATTTTCATGAATTTCATACCCCTGAGAACAGTAATTAGGAGACTTGTTGTGTGCCTGATGAGTTTCTGTTGTATCCGAATCTAAAAATGCACTTTGAGCCGAACTAATAAACAATCTGTCGTAGAATACACGATTTGTAAAGTGGACATACTCCAACATAATATCAGCTCCAATAATTTCCCCTGTTAACGGGTTTTTTAAACTGGGGCCATAGCCTCCGAAAGGAGGATTTGGGGAGGAAGTCCATCGAAGAACGTTATACCGAATATCTCCAGCGTCCCAATCCGCATCATCAGCTTGTACTTTCACTTCTATGGCGTTGGAAAAGCCTGCTTTTTCAAAGGCCTGATTCCATGCTAAGACCCCTTCCTTAATAGTTTCTCTCCATTCAATAGGGGTAGAATTTTCAATCCACCATGTGATTGGCTTTACAGGGTCTGAAACAGCTGCCGTTGGGTCTTTTTTCACCAAACGCCAACGGTTAATCATGTCTCTATAATTCGTCGTGCCTGTCGCTGTTTGATCATCAACTTGAGTCAGAAAATAACCCACTCTTGGATCATCAAATCTAACGTCATAGCCTTCTTCTGGCATTTTAATAAAGGAATGGAATACTTTTATAGCAACATTTCGCCCATCGGCAATGGCGTCACTCCCTAAATTAAGTGCAGTGGGGTTTTTGTAGTTGTACACCATTTTGATATTGGTGTTCTCTGGATAATTTTTGATTTCTTCAATTTTGGACATCTTAGTGTCCAAGCTTCCTAGTTTAAAAGAGAATGGCGAAGACTTAGGCCTATTCGGTTGTTTAATCCGGGTGAGTGTTTCCGACAAGAAAAAGGAAGTGGCGTCAATTAAATAGACCTCTGCCTCTTTGTCCTCTACCAAAATCTTGCTGGTCGCTAACAGCGCATCCGAAATATTGGCACTGGCCGATTTTGACAAGGCATTATCTGGATCAAAATAAAAATTAGTGTTGGGGGCTACAAGCTCAATTCGATTGAAATACTTGACAAACTTTAAGATCTTAGAACCTGTATAAGCACCTCTAAAAGCCCCTGCTTCTGTGACACCGTCTGCTATTTGAGAAAAATGAATAAATTCTTTATCAAGTTGATCTTTACGAATGGCCATCTTAATTTTACCATCCAAACTGTCTTGATAAATAGTAAATAAACCCGCTAACTTTTGACTTGATTTTGTCAGATCTTGCAAGGTCTTTTTAGGCTTTTCTGCTGTATCAGATTGTATCTCTTTTTTTTGTGCATGGACAGACGAAAGCCCAATTAGCAACACCAATGCTAAGATTCTTTTCATATTGAATTTTTAGGAATTTAAATAAAAGTCCTATAAAAATAGCAGTTCTTGTCAGAATGACAAAACAGGCTTATCGAACTAGGGATTTTGATTGAAGTAATTTGTAGATATCAAACGGAGTGTTTTCTTCAAGGGTCTCATCTACTGTATAAAGCAACACTCTTTTGAGTCCTTTTTTGAAATATATTTTTTGACCGATTTTTAAGCGAACGGAACTTTCCGAATTCGGAGAAAGATTGGGATTCATGACCCCTGGAATTTCAAGAGGGATGCTTTGCTCGCCCGAATTGATTAAGGAAAAGGAAATGAAGTTTTCAGAAGCAAGCGCTTTTTGTATTTGACGGGGTCCGAGGCGGTTCACTTTCACTTTAGCCAAAACCTTATCGACATTCTCCAAACGGATGAGCTCGCTGGCCTTAATATTTAGTTCAACTTTACCAAATGGCGCCAATCCAAACCCACTAACATAGGCTTCGTTAAAACGATTTTGTACTTCTATTTTCAAATTTGCTTTAGAGCGGTTTTTAATCTGTACTCGAGACCCTTCTTTTTGGGAATAGACGACCATAAAAGAAGTAGCAGGAGAAATTTCAAGAGTTCCGGTTTGCGCAGATAGGAGGAAAGGTAGGGCAATAAGAGAGAGTAGGATGTTTTTCATGGTAAATAAATTTGAGTTCAATTTACAAATTCCAATTCCATAAAACCAAATTCCATTGGGCGCCACCATAACCAAGGCGACCCACTACTTCAAAGCCTGAATTCAAATGCGCCCGTAAAGAAGGTCGATTTTCTGTATCTACATCTGTAATACAACATCGAAATTCTTCCTCATTGCATGCTCTAAAATGCTGATATAACTGTTGAACAAGCCCCCGGCCTCTGTATTGTTTGGCTACGCAAAGTTGGCCTACGATTGCATAAGGCAAGTGTGAAAGTTTTTGGCCCTTGTAGACAACTTCTTCACAATGACCTATCAAGTCATCTAATAAAGCATGTTCCCCTTTTATCGCTGGGGAGCTAACGAGTGCATAACCGGCTAGTGTGTCTCCATCTTTCGCTATGATAGCAGGATGGAGTTGGTTCATTTTTTTTAAAAAATCAACAGAGTAAGAAGCCGTTAAAAATCCTTGTGATTCTCGTTCCTCCTTTTTGAGTTGACTTTTTAAATTGGCCTCTTGAAGAGATTTAATCTGATAAATCTCTTCCTCTTTTGTTACTTGATAGAGGCGAATCAATCTCTTTTCAGATTAATTACAATAGGTAGTAAGGGTCCCCACTAACTTATCATAGGTTACTTCAACAGGATCACCATCTTGTTCCGCATTTATATACAATAGTGTTTGTTCTGTAAGTACATCGCTTGCCTCCGTAAAAACTTTGGTATAACTGGCTGTGTTTTCTCCTATTGCAAATGTTATGGTATAGATAAACTCGCTTGG
>CBFHRX010000035.1:0-14020 GCA_965658355.1 Flavobacteriaceae bacterium
ATGCGTATCGAACTAGAGGGCATTTGTTTACCAAAACCAACCCGGTACGCGACCGAAGAAAGTACAGTCCTACCTTAGACATCGAAAACTTTGGATTGACAGAGGCTGACTTAGACATGACCTTTAATGCCGGTTCTGTAATGGGTATTGGTCCCACGACACTTGCCCAAATAATAGCACATCTAAAAGCCATTTATTGTGATTCTATTGGGGTTGAGTACATGTATATCCGGGACCCTGAAAAGGTCAACTGGATACAACAACGATTAAATATCAATAACAACCATCCGCAGTTTGATACCGATCAAAAAAAGCACATTTTGCACAAGCTTAATCAAGCGGTTGGTTTCGAGAACTTTTTGCATACCAAATACGTAGGTCAAAAGCGATTTTCGCTAGAAGGTGGAGAGTCTTTGATTCCGGCACTTGATGCAGTTATAGAATCTGCTGCCGAACAGGGAGTAGAAGAGTTTGTGATGGGAATGGCCCACAGAGGTCGACTCAATACGCTCACGAATATTTTTGGGAAATCAGCCAAAGACATCTTCAGCGAATTCGATGGCAAAGATTACGAAGAAGTTGTCTTTGATGGGGATGTGAAATACCACCTTGGATGGACCTCAAAGCGAACGACCGATAGCGGGAAGCAAATCAATATGAATATTGCGCCCAACCCTTCGCATTTGGAAACTGTTGGGGCCGTAGTTCAAGGAATTACAAGGGCTAAGTTGGAAAAGCAATTTTCGGGAGACACTTCCAAAGTGCTGCCTATACTCGTCCACGGAGACGCAGCTATTGCAGGGCAAGGCTTGCCTTATGAGATCGTTCAAATGGCACGCTTAAAAGGCTATGGAACAGGGGGGACTGTGCACATTGTGGTCAATAATCAAATCGGTTTTACCACCAATTACCTCGATGCGCGTTCCAGTACTTATTGTACCGATGTTGGAAAAGTAACCCTATCGCCAGTATTGCATGTCAATGCAGATGATGCTGAAGCAGTAGTACACGCTACTCTTTTCGCCTTGGATTTTCGTATGACCTTTGGACGAGATGTTTTTATTGATTTATTGGGCTATCGAAAATACGGACATAACGAGGGTGATGAACCCCGATTTACACAGCCTCAATTATACAAAACGATATCCAAGCATAAGAATCCAAGAGATCTCTATGCAGCGCAGTTAATGGCGCAAGGGATCATTGATGCGTCCTACATTAAACAATTAGATACGGAATACAAAGCCAGTTTGGAAGAGGATTTAGAGGATTCTCGGAAAATCGAAAAAACTTTGATTACGCCTTTCATGCAAGACGAATGGGAAGGCTACCAAAAGGTCGATGAAGTGGTGATGCAAGAGCAGGTTGATACAGCAGTCTCCAAAGAGTCATTGGAGAAAGTAGCAAAAGTACTATCCGAATTGCCTGCGGATAAAAAATTTCTTCGTAAAACTGAAAAGCTGATTGGGGATCGCAAAAAAATGTTTTTTGAAACCCAAAAATTAGATTGGGCTATGGGCGAACTACTAGCCTATGGGACTTTATTGTCTGAAGGGCACGGGATCCGAATTTCAGGACAGGATGTGGAGAGAGGTACCTTTTCGCACCGTCATGCGGTGCTGAAAGCTGAGGCCTCGGAGGAAGAATTGATTCAATTGAATCATATAACAGAACAGCAAGGGAAGTTTACGATATACAATTCATTGCTTTCTGAATATGGTGTTTTGGGATTTGATTACGGCTATGCAATGGCAAGCCCGTCAAATCTGACGATATGGGAAGCTCAATTTGGAGATTTTTCAAACGGCGCCCAGATAGTTATCGATCAATACATATCTGCCGCAGAGGACAAGTGGAAGACCCAAAATGGGATTGTACTCTTACTCCCTCACGGCTACGAAGGGCAAGGAGCAGAACATTCCTCTGCTCGTATGGAACGCTATCTGCAGTTGTGTGCCAAAGACAATATGTTTATAGCCAACTGTACGACGCCTGCCAATATGTTTCACGTATTGCGAAGACAATTAAAGGCGCAGTATCGAAAACCCCTTATCGTTTTCACTCCCAAAAGTTTATTGCGATTGCCGCAGGCGGTGTCAAATCCGGAGGAATTGACATCAGGAGGTTTTAAAACGCTTATTGAAGACACCACTGTGGAAGCCAAGGCCGTAAAAACACTTGTTTTTTGTACGGGTAAATTCTATTATGATTTGGAAAAAGCACGTTCTGAAAAGAAAAGAGAGGATGTGGCTTTGGTTCGCCTAGAGCAACTTTTTCCTTTACCAGAAAAACAGATAGAAGCGATTCAAGCACAATACCCGAATGCACAAGACATCGTTTGGGCACAAGAAGAACCCAGAAATATGGGAGCTTGGGGCTATTTAATATTGCAATACGCCCAAGCAGCACAATGGCGTTGTGCCTCGAGACGCTCCTATGGTGCGCCTGCAGCAGGAAGCGCGGCCCGGTTCCAAAGAAGACATCAAGAAGTGATCGAATATGTTTTTGACGCTTCTAAAGACAACCAAATAAGAAAAAATAAGTAAACACTGTCCATCATGATTCTAGAAATGAAAGTTCCCTCACCGGGAGAATCTATAACAGAAGTTGAAATAGCACAATGGCTGGTAGAAGACGGCGATTATGTTGAAAAAGACCAGGCTATAGCAGAAGTTGATTCTGACAAAGCCACCCTTGAGTTACCAGCAGAGGTAAGCGGCACCATTACGTTGAAAGCGGAAGAAGGCGATGCTGTCGCAGTAGGACAGGTGGTCTGTCTTATCGATACTGAAGGCCAGCCCAAAGAAGGCGCTTCGCCCTCGGTTGAAGCAGCCCCAGCCCCTTCAGCAGCTGCCCCAGCCCCTTCAGTAGCAAGCCCTGAAGTGACTTCGTATGCTACGGGGACAGCGTCGCCCGCTGCCAAGAAAATTATTACCGAAAAAGGGCTAGATGTTACCCAAATACAAGGAACGGGAAGAGCCGGACGAATTACTAAAACAGATGCCTTGAATGCCAAGCCATCGATGGGTAGTATTCCAGCAAATGGCAATAGAGGAGAGTCTCGTAAAAAAATGTCCATGTTGCGTCGTAAGGTAGCCGAGCGATTGGTAAGTGTTAAAAATGACACGGCTATGTTGACCACCTTTAATGAGGTTGACATGGCACCTATATTCTCACTAAGAAGTGAGTATAAAGAAACATTTAAAGAAAAGCACGAAGTAGGATTAGGTTTTATGAGCTTTTTCACCAAAGCCGTTGTTCGTGCCCTAGAGTTGTTCCCGGATGTGAATTCAATGATTGATGGGGATCATCAAATAAAATATGATTTCTGTGATATCAGTGTGGCTGTATCGGGTCCCAAGGGACTTATGGTGCCAGTAGTCCGCAATGCAGAGACCTTATCATTTAAAGAAATTGAAAGCGAAATCAAGCGGTTGGCTATCCGAGCACGTGATGGTCAAATTACGGTGGACGATATGACAGGAGGTACTTTTACAATCTCCAACGGAGGGGTATTTGGTTCTATGTTGTCTACTCCTATTATCAACCCACCACAATCGGCTATTTTGGGTATGCACAATATTATTGAGCGCCCTGTAGCAGTGGAAGGTAAGGTAGAAATTCGTCCGATGATGTATTTGGCGCTTTCTTATGATCACCGTATTATTGATGGCAGAGAGTCGGTTGGATTTTTAGTAGCCATTAAAGAAGCCTTAGAAGATCCTATCAACTTATTGATGGATGGAGAGGCAAAAGCAGCGCTAGAGCTCTAGTCGTAATTCCATTGCTTGGTAGTCGATAACAGCTTTTAGTTCCACTAAGAGGTCGGCCCCTATTATGCCGTCAATGGCAGGTGCGCCTTGATTGGCTAAAGTTGTGTTAATGCTCTCTAAATCTAAAAGCATAACAGGAAATTCACCCAATAGCTGTCCGTCCAAACTTTTCCAAAACGCATTTTCCATTTTCTGAGCCTCTAACTTTTCTGCTCCCGCCCCGGCTGCTTCTGTCGGTTTTTCCTTTGGTGTAAGTTGGTAGAATTCCTGGCGTATTTTGGCCACACAGCTGTTACTCGCACCTGTATCAATTAGAAAAAAGCCTGGTTGTTGGTTGATTTGCAAATGACAGCAAATATGTTCTGTCTCTATTCGTTGGAAGGGAAGTATACACCTCATTATTGAATGCTAATTTACGGCTGTGTAGCCATGCGAAAATACTATTTTTGTAGCATGCAATTAATTGATTCCCATACCCATTTATACGTATCGCAATTTGATGATGACAGAGAAGAGGTACTAGCACGCGCGATAAAAGAAGGGATAGACACTTTCCTTATCCCTGCCATTGATGCCAGTTATTATGAGAGAATGCGCGCCTTAAAAGAAATGGCCCCAGAAAAAATTCATCTCATGGCAGGTTTACACCCGACACATGTCAAAGACAACTACCAAGAGGAATTGGCTGTGGTAAAGACCGAATTAAGCAGCAATTCCTATTGTGCGGTAGGAGAGATTGGAATTGACTTGTATTGGGATACCAGCTTTCTAAAAGAACAACAAGATGCATTTGCACAACAAATTGAATGGGCAATAGAAAAAGACATACCGATTGTTATTCATTGTAGAGATGCTTTTGATGAGGTTTTTGAAGTGCTAGACCACTATAAGACACAAACTATAAAAGGTATCTTTCATTGCTTTACAGGAACCAAAGAGCAAGCCTTGCAGGCAATAGAGCATGATTTACTTTTAGGAATAGGAGGGGTGGTGACCTTTAAAAATGGTAAAATCGATCAATTTCTCAATGAAATCTCACTGGATCATATCGCTTTGGAGACTGACTCTCCCTATTTAGCTCCAGTGCCGTACCGAGGAAAACGCAATGAAAGTTCCTATTTATCTCTAGTACTAGACAAAGTAGCTGCTCTTTATGGATGCTCAAAAAGTGAGGTGGCAGTCCGAACATCGGCAAATATTCATCGAATATTCTCTTTTTAAAGTAGAAAAAAGGACTTAGTTTTTTCTTTAAAAACTGCGTAGAGACTATTTTTTTTTGTTTCTTTCGACCTGTAAACTAGAGAGGTGGCCGAGCGGTCGAAGGCGCACGCCTGGAAAGTGTGTATACGCCAAAAGCGTATCGAGGGTTCGAATCCCTTCCTCTCTGCAAAATATCGTGCTTTCGTATCGATTTTTTTTTAACTTTAGAAACTTTTAAAAACAGACAAAAATTCTTACACAATGAAAAGAGTATTGATGACCCTCGTTCTTATGGGGATTTTAATGACCACTTTTACAACTTATGCAACTACAACTGCTGAGGCTGTAAACACTGTAGCAGCAGTACAAGATGAAACTGAAGAACAAGCCTCAGAAGAAATGGCGGCTGAAGATTCAGGAGAAGAAATGGCCATGGAAACGCCAGCAACAGAAGAAATGGCCATGGAAGCGCCAGCTGAAGAAGTGGCTGCAGAGCCTGCTTCGTTCACACAAGAGTTGAAAAAACGTTTTATCGAAGGGGGACCTGGTTTTATGGGGATCGTTTTGATATGTTTGATTCTTGGTCTTGCTATCGCAATCGAGCGTATTATCTTCTTGAACCTATCAACTACAAACACGTCAAAATTAACTTCAGGAGTAGAAGAAGCGTTAGCTTCAGGCGGTGTTGAAGCGGCAAAAGAATTATGTCGTAACACAAAAGGACCTGTAGCCTCTATCTTCTATCAAGGTCTTGACCGTGTAGACGAAGGTGTAGAAAATGCTGAGAAAGCTGTTGTAGCTTATGGTGGCGTACAAATGGGACAATTAGAGAAAAACGTTTCGTGGATTTCTTTGTTTATCGCATTGGCACCGATGCTTGGTTTCATGGGAACTGTAATCGGGATGATTCAAGCCTTTGATAAAATTGAAGCAGCAGGTGACATGCAGCCATCATTAGTAGCAGGGGGTATTAAAGTAGCCCTTCTTACTACAGTATTTGGTTTGATAGTTGCCATTATCTTGCAGATATTTTACAACTACATTGTAGCCAAAATTGATAGCATTGTGAATGATATGGAAGATGCTTCCATCACTTTGATCGATATTTTAGTGGCACACAAGAAATAATACGGACCTCTAAAATTATTGACCATGAATATTCAGAATATTATTAAGATAGTCAGTGGGATCCTAGGGGTCTTAGGGGTTATATTCCTATTTAGAATCATCAGCTTAGGTGATGAAGAAATTAAAATGGCAGCCAGCATGGGAGATTATGGTTCTGTGTCAGCGTTTGTTAACCTTGCTCTTTTCATATTTGGAATTGCAGTAGTGGTGACCGTTATTTTTTCGCTAGTAGGTTTGACTTCTGACAGCCAAAAACTTAAAAAAGCACTTATTTCAGTTGGATTGTTTTCCTTGGTAGTTGTCCTTGGATACATTATGTCCACAGGAGTAGAAACGCCTTTAAAAGACGGAGAAGTTTTATCAGCTAGCGGCTCAAGATGGGTCGGAGCCGGGCTTCGTATCTTTTACATGCTTGCTATTATTGCAATAGCAGCTATGGGTCTTTCTGGAGTGCAACGAATCCTTAAAAGATAAAGTAATATGGCAAAAAGAGCCGCACCTGAAGTGAATGCGGGGTCCATGGCGGATATCGCATTCCTATTGCTTATTTTCTTCCTGGTTACAACAACCATTGAGACAGATAGTGGTCTTAATCGTAAGTTGCCACCAATGGATGAGCAAGAGCAAGAAGATATAATTATCCGACAGCGAAATATCTTTACAGTGGTTGTTAATAAATACAATCAACTGTTGGTAGAAGAAGAGCCTGCAGAAATCCAAGACTTGCGTCAAATGGCCGTAGCCTTTCTAGACAATGGTGGAGGACAAGGTGAAGAAGCCTGTGGTTTTTGTCAAGGTGAAAGAGACCCTTCTTCCTCGGACAATCCACAGAAGGCGATTATCTCGTTGAAAAACGATAGAGAGACTTCTTATAAGGTTTATGTAGCTGTTCAGAACGAGTTGGTCGCTGCGTATAATGATCTTCGTGATAGAGAATTCCAAAGATTGAACCCGATGATGGGGATGACTTTTGTTGAAGCCAACAAATTGTATAGTGATCCGCGTACTTCATTAGATACGAAAGCTGAGTTAAAGCCTAAGTTAGACGAAGTAAAAAATCTCTTTCCTCAGAAATTATCGGAAGCAGAACCCAATAAAAAATAACTACTATGTCAAAGTTCAAGAAGAAAAAAGGGGGAGATTTACCGGCTATATCAACAGCCTCACTCCCTGATATTGTATTTATGCTGTTGTTTTTCTTTATGGTAGCGACGGTGATGCGAGACAGTACATTGATGGTGTCGAACACACTTCCTGCTGCTGACCAAGTTCAAAAATTAGACAAGAAAGACCGTATTATGTATATCTATGCTGGGAAACCTTCTAGTAGATATGAAGATAAATATGGGGAAGCTGCGCGAATTCAATTGAATGATAAGTTTGCTACTGTTGAAGAAGTTGGCGCCTTTATTTTGGCTGAACGCGCTTCTAAAAGACAGGAACTTCAGAATGTTTTGACAACTGCACTTAAAGTAGATGGTGAAACAAAGATGGGGCTGGTAAGCGATATCAAGCAGGAACTTAGAAAAGTGAATGCTTTGAAAATCAATTACACTACCCGTGTAGGAGATTTTCAACAGAACATCAACTAAATACCTTTTCAATAGTTGAAAAATGCCCCTATCCTAAGGGGCATTTTTTTTTACCCTTTATCGTAGCAAAGCTTTTTTTTACCCCTAATCTGGATCTTATTTGTCCGATTTAAAAAGACCCTTACCTTTATGAAATGAATATTACCTCGGGCTATATTGCGATTCTTTTGCTGTTTATTTCACCGCTACTTTCTGCGCAAGAAAACAGTACTGATACTTTCTACCGAGAAGATCAGTTATATCTAGGAATCAACTATCTAATTGCCAATAGTACTGCTGAAGAATTTTTTCAAGAAGGGCTTTCTAGTCAACTTCAAATCGGATTGATCCGTGATATTCCAATAAGCAAGTCCGGACGTTGGGCTGTAGGAGCAGGTGTTGGTTATGAAAGAGTAAATTTGAGAAATAATCTACAGTGGGATTTTCGGCAGGGACAAGCCCGCTATTTTTACGCACAGCGGCCTTCTTCTTTTTCGTACAGAAGTTTGGCACTGCCCTTAGAATTGAGATGGCGTTCGTCGACACCGACCAAATACGCCTTTTGGCGGGTTTACGGTGGCGTTAAGTGGAATCGGAATTGGACTGTAGAAGCCGAGTATAGAGATTTATTGAAGGCCTGGGTACCGACGGCTTACCTTTCTTTTGGCTATAATACTTGGAACGTACAATTGGCCTATGCCTTACATCCACTTTATGACGCTACGGTCTTCAGTACTCCCACCGACAGTCTCCGATTAGTCTCTTTTGGGTTGGTATTTTACCTCTTTTAGATTTGTTTGCGTAAGCGCGCTACAGGAAATTCTAATTGTTCTCTGTATTTAGCTACTGTTCTTCTGGCAACAGGATAGCCTTTTTCTTTCAAAGATTGTGATAAAGCACTGTCAGTTAGTGGTTTTTTCTTGTCCTCTTTTTCGATTAGCTGCTCTAATATTTTCTTGATCTCTATAGTAGAAACATCGTCTCCTTCTTCATTTTTCATGCCCTCCGAAAAGAAACTTTTCAGCAATTTAGTTCCATAAGGGGTATCAATATATTTGCTGTTTGCCACTCGTGATATAGTCGAAATATCCATATTGATTCTTTCGGCGATATCTTTCAGAATCATGGGTTTGAGCATTTTCTCGTCACCACTCAAAAAATAGTCGCTTTGAAGTTCTACAATAGCATTTATGGTCATTAGCAGGGTATTGTAGCGTTGCTCTATGGCTTCAATAAACCACTTGGCGGCATCTAATTTTTGTTTGATAAACAGGACTGCCTCTTCTTGAGATTTATTTTTTTCTGGAGCCTCCTTGTAGCCTGCAAACATTTCTTTATACGTTTGTGACACACGTAATTCGGGCGTATTTCGTCTATTGAGTTCGACCTGTATTTCCCCGTTTTCGAGTGTTAAAATAAAGTCGGGGACTATATGCGTATTTTGAGATGTATTAGCCAGTGCACCCCCAGGTTTAGGATTTAGTTTTGAAACTACTTCAAAAATTTCTTTTAGCACGTCTTCCTCTATATCAAAGCGATCCATCAGTTTCTGATAGTGTTTTTTTGAAAACTCATCAAAGGAATGGGATATTATTTCCAGCGCCAGTTTATTAATTAGATTGGGTTGTTTTCGTTCAAGCTGAAGCTGAAGGCATTCTTGTAAAGAACGAGCCCCTACGCCAGGAGGGTCGAGTTGCTGTACTTTCTTTAAGACGTGTTCAATCGTTGTCTTTTCCACAAAAATATTCTGGGTAAAGGCCAAATCATCCATGATCTCCTCAATGCTTCTTCGGATATACCCACTTTCGTCAATACTCCCAACAAGAAAACTTGCGATTTCACTTTCTTGCTCTGTTAGAATAAGATTTTGAAGCTGTCCACTTAAGATCTGGTGAAATGTAATTCCTCCAGAAACAGGAATAGTTTTCTCTTCCTGATCCGCGCTATAATTTGAAATTTGAGTTCTATAAGCCGGAATATCATCATCACTTAAGTAGGAATCAATATCAATATCTTGCGTGTCTATAGATTGGCTGTCTTCGTAGGAATCTTCTTCAATTTCTTGATTAGTGGCCTCTTTCCCATTTTCTAAAGCAGGGTTTTCTCCAATCTCAGCTTGGATCTTTTGCTCCAATTCCTGAGTGGACAACTGTATGAGTTTCATCAGTTGTATCTGCTGTGGCGATAACTTTTGAGAAAGTTTAAGTTGGAGCTGTTGTTTGATCATAGCTTAAATGCTATTTCAAAGATACAAATTGCCCAAATATGAATGCGATTACGCTAGAAAGAAGCGTTTTGTGGAGTCCTTGGGAAAGGAATCACATCTCGGATATTGCCCATACCCGTACTGAACTGCACCAGTCGTTCAAATCCTAAACCAAAACCGGCGTGCGGAGCTGTTCCAAAGCGTCTTAAATCGAGATACCAATCCAGTTCTTTAGCCTCTATACCTTGTGCTTCAATTCGTTCTTGGAGAACTTCTAAGCGTTCTTCTCTTTGTGACCCGCCTACCATTTCTCCGATTCCAGGAAATAAGATGTCCATAGCGCGTACGGTCTTTTTATCTTCGTTTAAACGCATGTAAAACGCTTTGATCTGTGCCGGGTAATCAAAGAGAATGACCGGACATTTGAAGTGTTTTTCTACTAAAAAGCGTTCGTGTTCACTTTGAAGATCTACCCCCCATTCGTTTACAGGGAATTTGAATTTCTTCTTTTTATTGGGCTTAGAATTTTTGAGTATGGCAATCGCTTCCGTATAGCTGATACGCTTAAACTCATTATTGATAACAAATTCTATCTTTTCAATAAGTCCCATATCGCTTCTTTCGGCTTGGGGTTTTGTTTTGTCTTCTTGTATAAGACGTTGGTCCAAAAACTGAAGATCGTCCTGACAATTCTCAATGACATAGCGCAAGACACTTTTAATAAAGGCCTCGGCTAAATCCATGTTGTCAGTAAGGTCATAAAATGCCATCTCCGGTTCTATCATCCAAAATTCAGCAAGGTGTCGCGTCGTATTTGAGTTTTCAGCTCGGAAAGTAGGTCCAAACGTATACACATTTCCCAAGCCCATAGCATAGGTCTCCGCTTCTAGTTGTCCAGAGACTGTAAGATTGGTTTCTTTGGCAAAAAAATCTTCTTTGTAGTCCACCTTTCCATCTTCATCAGTAGGCGGGTTTTGAGCGGGTAGGGTGGTTACTCGGAACATCTCACCAGCACCCTCAGCATCACTTCCGGTAATAATAGGGGTGTTGACATAGTAAAAGCCTTGTTCTCTGAAAAATTGATGCACGGCAAAAGCCAGGGCAGAACGTACCCGCATCACGGCACTAAATGTATTGGTGCGAATTCGTAAATGCGCTTGTTCTCGTAGAAATTCAAAACTGTGTTTTTTGGGTTGGATGGGGTAGTGCTCTGGGTCTGCAATTCCCAAAACTTCAATAGAGCCAACTTGAATTTCAATTGTTTGCCCTTTTCCCTGACTTTTAACCAAGTCCCCTTTAATGGCAACAGCGGCTCCTGTATTTATTTGCTTGAGAATGTTTTCATCAGTATTTTCAAAATCAACCACACATTGTAAATTTTGCAAGGTAGAACCGTCATTTAAAGCAATAAAACGATTGGCACGAAAGGTTCTTACCCAGCCTTTAATCAGTACTTCTTGCCCAATATGATCGGTATTTTGGAGGAGTGTGGCAATTTTTATCATCTCGAAAATTTTGCAGCAAAGATAAAGTTATTTCTTGTTGAAAACGAGGGGTTATTTTCCCTGTTCTTCTTCTTCTTCTTCTATGATATTGATCTTAGGTTCTTTTAAAACCTTTTCATTGCTAAAGCTGTCCTCAAGTGAGATCAAAAGAGAAGGCAGTAAAATCAAATTCGCCAGCATGGCAAATAAAAGGGTCACCGCAACCAATCCACCCAGAGCTCTTGTACCTCCAAAATTGGAACTCATAAAGACGATAAAGCCAAAAAACAGTACTACAGAAGTGTAAAACATACTTATTCCTGTTTCTTTTAAAGCCGCATAAACAGAACGTTTGATTTTCCAGTTTGAGGCCATTAGTTCTTGACGGTATTTGGCTAAAAAGTGGATGGTATCATCGACGGATATTCCAAAAGCGATACTGAATACTAAAATAGTAGAAGGTTTTAGGGGAATCCCTGTGAAACCCATAACACCAGCTGTGATAATTAAAGGAAGTAGATTGGGGAGTAAGGAGACAATAATCATTTTAGTTGACCGAAACATATAGGCCATAAATAACGCAATCAGTACAATGGCCAGTAAGAGCGACAAAAAAAGATTTTTGATTAAGTAATGGGTGCCTTTTAGAAAGAGGAGTGACTTTCCTGTTAGTTCAACAGTGTATCTTTTTTCAGGAAATATTTTCTGAATTTCTTTTAATAATTCATGTTCAATTTCTTCCATTCGTTTGGTGGGGACGTCTCTCATAAAAGTTGTCAGCCGTCCCAATTGTCCAGTTGTATCGACATAATTGGCAAGTAAATCTCCCTCTCCTGAGGCATTATTAATATAGGGTAGTATAAAGCGATTTTCCTGTACAGTTGGCAATTGATAGTAATTTACATTGCCGTTATAATAGGCTTGTTTTGCATATTTAAAGGCGTTGACAACTGATACGGGCGTGGATAATTCTGGGATTTCTTCTATTGTCTGGTGGAGTTTGTCAATACGTCTTAGGGTGGATAAGCTATAAATACCTCTTGGGCGTTTGGCATCAATGCTAATTTCCAAGGGAACAATGCCATTAAATTCTTCTTCAAAGAAAATAATATCATCAAAAAAAGCCGCTTTTTTTGGCATGTCTTCAATAATACTCCCCGATATTTTTACCTGGTAAATTCCAATGATTCCCAATACCAATCCTATGAGTGCGACGACATAAACAGCAATTCTCTTGTGTCTCACAATGGTTTCCATTTTCGTGACAATCCCTTCAATCCACTTGTTTTTTAAATGTTTGAGATGCTTTGTATTAGGGCGATCCATAAAGCTATACAGGATAGGGATCATAAAGAGCGATAGCAAGAAGATGCCAATAATGTTGAGGGAAGCAACTATGCCAAATTCCTTTAAAATTTTACTATTTGTCAAGATAAAGGTAGCAAAACCGGATGCTGTCGTGAGATTGGTCATCAAGGTCGCATTCCCGATCTTTGTAATCACCCGCTGGAGTGATTTGGCTTTGTTTCCGTGTTTGGCAACTTCGAGTTGGTATTTATTAATGAGAAAAATACAGTTGGGGATCCCAATTACAATAATCAAGGGCGGGATAAGAGCTGTTAAAACAGTGATTTCAAAGCGGAGAAAGCCCAATACACCAAAGGCCCACATAACCCCAATTAGCACCACTAATAAGGAGATAAAGGTGGCCCTAAACGAACGAAAGAAAAGGAAAAAGATGAAGGAGGTAAGGAGGGTAGCGAATACGACAAACAAACCTATTTCATCTACTATGTTTTGTGCGTTTAACGTTCGTACGTAGGGCATCCCCGATACCCGAAGATTTACTCCAGTATCCTTTTCATAGGTTTCTATCTCAGGGAGTAAATTATTGAAAATAAAGTCTTTTCGAGAGGCCGTATTCACGATCTCTTTCTTCATGTAAACCAACGAACGAATGGTTCCTGTTTTTGGGTTAAAAAGAAGTTCTTTATAGAAAGGGAGTTCCATAAAGAGTTTTTGTTGGAATTGATCAAGAACTTTTTGATCGCTTGTTATGGAGTCCAAAAGGGGAACAAATTCAAAACGTTCCTTGCGGGTATTTTTTTGAAGTCCTTTTAAGTTCTCTACAGAAAGCACACTCTCAATTTCCGGATAGCGTGTTAAATTCTTATTGAGGGTTTCCCAAGAGTGTAGTTTGTCAGGGGTAAAAAATGCGGTGTCTTGGATGGCAATCACAATCAGATTGCCTTCTTCTCCAAAAGTGTCTAAAAAATTCTGATACCGAATATTTTCGGGGTGCTTGTCAGGAAGCAAATTGGCTTCCGTGAAGGTAAACTGCATGTGCTTCCACTGGGAAGCCCAAAATAGGGTAGTGAGAAAAATCCCAAATAAGAGGAGGATACGATTCCTAAGAATCAGTCGAGCGATGCTTTCCCAAAAATTAAACGTTCTTTTCTTTTTCATGTTTTTGGGAAGCTTTACCCGGATAAGCTAGACAGTTAAGATCTCTTTTTCTTTATTTTGGAAGATGATCTCTACCTCTTTGATATGCTGATCGGTTAACTCTTGAATATCTTGCTCATAGTTTTTTTGAAGGTCTTCAGTAGCTTCTGATTTTTTTATATCGTGATTGGCGTCTTTTCGAATGCTGCGAAT
>CBFHRX010000036.1:0-12157 GCA_965658355.1 Flavobacteriaceae bacterium
GAGTAATTCGATTCCCAAAGTTTGGTAGTAGTTATTGATATTGAAAAAGTTACAAGAATACCTTTGGGGTTAAAAATCTCGTTCCATATATCTACTCTACTGTAACCGACTTTGCTAGATTTCTAGGCTGGTCTACATTACATCCTCTTAAGACAGCAACATAATAAGAAAGAAATTGCAAAGGCAGCGTGGCAAATAGGGGCGTAAAACACTCTGAAGATTCAGGGATTTCAATACAATAATTGGCCATCTCCTTAACCGTTATATCCCCTTTGCTGACAATCGCGATAATCATTCCTTTCCGCGATTTTATTTCCTGAATATTGCTGACAATTTTATCATAATGTCCTTTTCGGGTCGCCACTACAATAACAGGCATGGCTTCGTCAATAAGGGCGATGGGGCCGTGTTTCATTTCTGCAGCAGGGTAGCCTTCTGCATGTATGTATGAAATCTCTTTTAGTTTTAAAGCGCCTTCAAGGGCTACAGGAAAATTGTACCCTCGCCCGAGATAGAGGCAGTTGTTCGATTGGAAGATTTGTTGCGCGACTTCTTCGACCTTTGATTTTTGTTCAATAAGTTCTTCTAACAAAGAAGGGAGTTGCTCTAATTCTAAAAGGAGTTGTCTGCGTTCAGACTGTCCTATTGTCCCTTTAATTTCAGCAAGTTTGATCGCTATCATAGAAAGAACTGCGATTTGCGTCGTAAAGGCCTTAGTAGAAGCCACCCCAATTTCTGGTCCTGCATGGGTATACATGCCACTATGGGTCTCTCTTGAGATAGAAGAGCCGACAACATTGCAAATCCCATAAATAAAGGCCCCTGATTCTTTTGCAAGCTTGATGGCCGCTAGGGTATCAGCAGTTTCTCCAGATTGCGAAATAGGAATAACGATATCATCGGAGTTGAGTATGGGGTTTCGGTATCTGAATTCAGAGGCATATTCAACTTCAACCGGAATCCGAGCAAAAGATTCAATTAGGTATTCTCCAACCAATCCGGCATGCCATGAGGTACCACAAGCGACAATGACAATTCTTTTTGCCTTGTTAAATTTTTCCTTATGCTCTTCAAAGCTACTAATTTGAATACGTCCTTCTTCTACCAACAAGCGCCCCCTGAGGGTATCTCGGATGGCATTGGGTTGCTCGTGGATTTCTTTGAGCATAAAGTGTGGGTAGCCTCCCTTTTGAATGTTCTCAAGATTCCATTGTAACTTTTCTACGTTAGGGGTTTGAAGGCTATCATCATCAATCCGCCTTACCTTTAGGGGCTTATTGGGTCGTAAAATGGCCAATTCATTGTCTTCTAGATACACCACCTCTCTGGTGTGATCCAAAAAGGGCGTGGCATCAGAGCCTACAAAATAGCCGTCTTTATCGATGCCAATAGCCAGCGGACTACCCAAGCGTGCCACTACCATTTCATTGGGTCTATTCGTATCGTAGACCACAATCCCATAGGCGCCTACTACTTGATGTAAAGCCAGTTGAACTGCTTTTCCTAGCTTGACACCTTCTGTTTTTTTAATTTCTTCAATCCAGTTTACCAGTACTTCTGTATCGGTGTCAGAGTCAAAATGATAGCCCCTCTGTAGCAATTCTTTTTTTAGAGTAGTGTAGTTCTCGATGATCCCATTGTGGATCAATACCAAATCGCCTGAATTCGATACATGTGGGTGTGCATTTTCATGTGCGGGGATGCCGTGGGTAGCCCATCGCGTATGCCCCATAGCCAAAGTGGCAGTAAATGTTTCTTTACGTGCAATGGCTTTTTTTAGCTCTTGGACTTTCCCAACCACTTTGGTAATTTGATTTTGTCGGGCATCGCTGGCAAAGATCCCTGCACTGTCATAGCCTCTATATTCCAATCGTTGTAAGCCTTCAAGGACAATGGGTAAGGGGTCTTTAATTCCAGTATATGCTACTATTCCACACATAATTAATTTCTTTTAACCATTTGTATTTCGCCCTTTTTAAAGCCTATTTTTTTATAAAAAGCTTGGGTTGATTCTGCTGTATTAAGAATGACTTTATAACAGTCTCTTAGAGTGTCTTCTTTTAGTAATGATTCGATCATACGATGTCCCAACCCTTGGCCTTGGGCTTTTGGAGCGACCACTACATCTTCAATCTGTCCCATCTTACGATCTAATTTTTGAAGAATATGAAGGGTGGCAGTAGCCAGAATTGCATTCTCTTTTTCGGCTACCAAAGTGATGATGGAAGGGTTTTTAAAGTAGGTCTCCTCGATGGTCCAATCGGTACTTCTATTAAAAGCTTGATTGATGAGGTTTTGTAAGTCAAGGGCATCCTCTGGGGTAGCACGCCTTATTAGCATTTGGTAGTTTTTAAAAAGTTAATTTCTTTTTTCGCAATTCAAAATTTTGTCCTAGATAAACCTTGCGTACCATTTCGTCTTGTGCTAACACTTCTGGAGTTCCTGCTTTTAGGATGTTGCCTTCAAACATTAAGTAGGTTTTGTCGGTTATGGCTAAGGTTTCCTGAACGTTGTGGTCTGTTATAAGGATTCCAATGTTTTTCTTTTTTAGTAGGGCCACTATCCGCTGTATGTCTTCTACCGCAACTGGGTCCACTCCTGCGAAGGGTTCGTCTAACAAAACAAATTTCGGATCGGTAGCCAAAGCTCTAGCAATTTCGGTACGTCTGCGTTCTCCACCTGAAAGTAAATCGCCTCTATTTTTACGAATATGGGTGAGTCCAAATTCTTCAAGCAGCGCCTCTGTTTTTTCTTTTTGTTCGGCCTTCGACATAGAAGTTAATTGAAGAACGGAAAGTATGTTTTGTTCCACACTCAACTTTCGAAACACGGAAGCTTCTTGTGCTAAATACCCAATTCCGTTTTGGGCTCTTTGGTACATCGGATATTTGGTAATCAATTGATCGTCTAAATAAATAGCGCCATTGTTCGGCTTGATTAAGCCGACTATCATATAAAAGGAGGTGGTTTTTCCGGCTCCGTTGGGACCTAGAAGGCCTACTATTTGTCCTTGTTCCACTTCGATGGAGATGCCTTTTACGACTTTTCTCCCCCGGTAGGACTTTTCGATATTTTCAGCCCTTAGTTTCATATTTTAGTATTTCTAGTTTGTGACTATAAGCATTTCTCTATGCTATATATCATGCTTCAATCCCTTTATTTTTGGACCAAACCGTTCAGTTCTTTCTGCTGTTTATTATACACCCATTTTGCAATCCAAATGCTAACTTCATATAATATCAGAACTGGGATACTCACAATAATCTGACTGGCGATATCTGGAGGCGTTATAATGGCAGATAAACTCAGCACTATGACCAATGCAAATTTACGGTTTTTACGAAGAAAGGTAGGCGTAATCAATCCTATTTTAGTGAAAAAATAGATTAATATGGGGAGTTCAAAAATGAGTCCTGAAGCCAATACAGAAGCCCTAAGCATACCAATATAGCTGCTGAGGTCAAAATCGTTAAAGACCTCTTCGCTAACAGAATAATTCCCTAAGAAGTTAATAGAAAGTGGGGTCACGATATAATATCCAAAAAGGACTCCCATAAAAAAGAGTAATGAAGCAATGAAAATAAAACCTCTTGCATTTTTGCGTTCATTGGCATGAAGTCCAGGACTGATAAAGCGCCAAAATTCAAGGAGAACATACGGGAATGCCACAATAAATCCGGCCAATATAGAAGTCCAAAGGTGAGCAGAAAATTGGCCTGCTAAAGTTCTGGATTGAATTCGAAAAGGCATTTCTGTAATGCAAAAACTATTCCCTTGACCCAGCGATTGCGAAATTTGACAAAACCACTGGTAGGTGACAAAATCAATTTTTTTAGGGCCAAAAAGGATGTAGTCAAAAATGAATCCTTTCAGTAAAAAGGCAATACTACCCATAATGACGATGGAAAGGGTCGCTCGAATCAAATGCCAACGCAGTTCTTCAAGGTGATCTAAAAAGGTCATGTCTCTTTCTTCACTCATCTTATTCGTACTTTTAAGTTGCGTTGTTAGGTGCTAGTATAAGTGTGAAGATACTATAAACAAAGGGTTTCCTTAGAAGGGTGTAAAAAGTGGGGCTTGGGGAATTTGATATCAATTGAAAATAGTTTGCTCCTAAATGCTCAGAAAGCCTTATATTGTTTAGACAAATGTACTAAACCTATAGAAGAAGAAAAAATTGCGAATGGACAGTATATCACTGCATCAGCATTTAAAAAAATATTTTGGTTTTTCAGAATTTAAGGGGCTGCAACAAGAAGTTGTTGAAACATTAATCAAAGGTGAAAATGCCTTTGTCATAATGCCCACTGGAGGAGGAAAATCCTTATGTTATCAGTTACCCGCTCTTATACAAGACGGAACCGCCATTATAGTGTCTCCTCTTATTGCCTTAATGAAAAATCAAGTAGATGCAATTCGGGGCATCTCTTCTGATAAAGGGGTTGCTCATGTATTAAATTCCTCTTTGAATAAGACTGAAACAGAAGCTGTAAAAGCAGATATTCGATCTGGAGTTACCAAGCTATTGTACGTAGCCCCTGAGTCGTTAACCAAGCCCAAAACAATTGCCTTTTTACAATCGGTAAAAATTTCTTTCCTAGCCGTTGACGAAGCGCATTGTATCTCAGAATGGGGACACGATTTTAGACCTGATTACAGATCTCTTAGAACCATCATAGAACAAATTCAAAGCGATATTCCAGTCATTGCTTTGACAGCTACGGCAACACCAAAAGTCCAAGAAGATATCATTAAGAATTTGCAGATTCCTGACGCAGTTGTTTTTAAAGATTCCTTTAATAGGCCCAATTTATATTACGAGGTACGTAGTAAAACCGACAATGTTGATTTTGATATTATAAAATTCATCAAAGAAAATGATGGGAAGTCAGGTATTGTATACTGCCTTTCTCGTAAGCGAGTCGAAGAACTCGCTCAAATCCTACAAGTAAATGGTGTCAATGCCTTGCCCTATCATGCCGGTTTAGATGCCAAAACTAGAGCCCATAACCAAGATATGTTTCTCAATGAATCTTGTGATGTGATTGTGGCTACTATTGCTTTTGGAATGGGGATCGACAAACCGGATGTTCGATTTGTCATTCATCATGATATTCCGAAAAGCATTGAAAGCTATTATCAAGAAACAGGACGCGCCGGGAGAGATGGGGGCGAGGGGCATTGCTTGGCTTTTTACAACTACAAAGACATTGAAAAGTTAGAGAAGTTTATGTCGGGTAAACCCGTCGCTGAGCAAGAGATTGGGATGGCCTTGTTGCAAGAAATGGTGGCGTATGCAGAAACCTCTATCTCAAGGAGAAAATTTATTCTTCATTATTTTGGTGAATCTTTTGATGAAAACAATGGCTTGGGATGTGATATGGACGATAATGTCCGTTTTCCAAAACCAAAAGTGGATGCGGAAAAGGAATTGGTTCAATTATTAGGGGTCATTAGACAGACAAACGAAAAATACAAATCCAAAGAGTTGGTCAACATTATGATTGGGAAGACCAATTCACAGATTTTATCCTATAAAACACACGAAAAACCCTTTTTTGGGATTGGAAAAGAGCAGTCAGATAAATTTTGGATGGCGCTTTTGAGACAGGCTGTAGTAGGTGGTTTTTTATCCAAGAAAATAGAGAATTACGGAATCTTATTTTTAAGCGATAAGGGGAAACAATACATAGAATCACCGCATCCTTTTAAGATGACAAAGGATCACGATCACGAAAAAAACATTTTGCAAAGTCAGACCCCCAAAGCAGGAGGCGTAACGGACAAAGAGTTAATGGTTTTATTAAAAGCGCTGCGAAAGGAGATCGCCACCCAAAATGACATACCGCCTTTTGCTGTTTTTCAAGAGTACTCATTAGAAGATATGGCTTTGAAATACCCCATTCGAATGGAAGAGCTCATCAACATCAATGGTGTTGGAGAGGGGAAAGCAAAACGCTTTGGACAGCCTTTTATTGATCTAATTGACCGCTATACAAAAGAAAAAGAGATAGTCCGACCTGAAGATTTGATTGTTAAAAGTACGGGGATAAACTCTGCGTTGAAGTTATATCTGATTCAAAGTATCGATCGAAAATTGCCGCTCGATGATATTGCTGCTGCAAAAGGAATGGATATGAATACGCTCATTGGTGAAATGGAAACGATCGTCTATGCCGGGACAAAACTCAATATCAATTACTGGATTGAGGAACTTTTGGATGAAGATCAAGAAGAAGAACTCTATGACTATTTTATGGAGGCAGAATCAGATAATATTGCCTTGGCAATAGAAGAATTTGAGGGCGACTATGAAGAGGAAGAAATTCGACTTTACAGACTGAAATTTATCAGTGAGGTAGCAAATTAAATTGTCCTTAGCCCTAGAAAGCTAATACTAGCTTTCTATATTTGCCGCATAAATTTTACAAAACAAAATTGTTATGAAAGACGGGATCTACGCTCATATTGACACCGATAAAGGAAAGCTTACATTGGTTTTACACCACGAACAAACCCCTGGTACTGTTGCCAATTTTGTCGGCTTGGCAGAAGGAAGCCTTAAAAATGATCAAAAAGGAGAGGGAGAACCTTATTACGATGGGTTGAAATTCCACAGAGTTATTGCTGATTTCATGATACAGGGGGGCTGTCCTCAAGGAAGTGGAGTAGGCGGACCTGGTTATCAGTTTGACGATGAAATACATCCTGAGCTTACCCATAGCGGCCCGGGGATTCTCTCGATGGCAAATGCGGGCCCAGGAACTAATGGAAGTCAATTTTTTATCACGCATACGGCTACCGATTGGCTTGATGGCAAGCATACCGTTTTTGGTAAAGTGGTCGAAGGAATGGAGATTGTCAATCAAATACAGCAGGGAGATTTGATGAAGGCTGTACGAATTGAAAGAGTAGGGGCTGCCGCTGAGAACTGGGACGCCTTAGCTGCTTTTGAAAATTTTAAGAGCGCCAAAGAGGAAAGAGAAGCCGCAGCAGCAGCAGCTCAAGAAGAGGCCTTAAAAGAACATACAGAAGGAATGACCCGAACGGAAAGCGGCTTGTATTACAGCATTCAAAAAGAAGGAACAGGCGCTCATCCTGCTCCAGGGCAAACAGTTTCAGTTCATTACCGAGGAATGTTAGTAGATGGAACTGTTTTTGATTCTTCCTATCAACGCAATCAGCCGATTGACTTTCCATTAGGGGAAGGTCGTGTTATTGCCGGATGGGATGAAGGGATTGCTTTGTTGACGAAAGGGAGTAGTGCCAAATTGGTGATTCCCAGTCAGCTTGCCTATGGCGCTCAAGGTGCTGGAGGGGTTATTCCCCCGAACGCCACCCTCATTTTTGAGGTAGAATTGGTTTCTTTTCGCTAAGAATAAAAGCCTTCGGGAGCATTACTAGCCTCCCATTTGATATTACACCCCATGCTAGGCCATTGCTTTGCAAGGGGTGTTTTAGTTACCATCATAGTATCGATCGCCTCTTGTAAATCAGCTCCGTCTATGGCCACATCATTCCCTGGGCGAGAGCCGTCGTAGCGACCGCGATAGTGAAGTTTTAGAGCTGCGTCAAAAAGATAGAAATCGGGGGTGCAAGCTGCATCATAGGCTCTTGCAACCGATTGTGAAGCATCAAAGAGATAAGGGAATCCAAAGCTTTTCTCATTTGCTAGTGAAGCCATTTCCTCTGGCCCATCTTGAGGATGGGTTAGAATGGAATTACTAGAAATTCCGATTGTAGCAATACCCTGCTGTTTCCATTTTTTCGAATTGGAAATAATAGAATCAAGTAAATGAACCACATAAGGACAATGATTGCACATAAAAACCATCAAAGTTCCTTTTTCACCTTTTAACTGGTGTAAGGATTCACGCTCTCCCGTTATGACATTTAACAAGTCAAAGTCGGGAGCTACTGTTCCCAAAGGCAGCATATTGGATTCTGTTAATGCCATAGGTTACATTGTTTTGGATAAGAATATGGCGTTGGCCAACAATCGATTGGTACCATACCAAAAAGCTCTAAAATTGGTATTGTCAGTAAATACAATGACTCTTCCTTTGCCATATCGTTGTGTTTGGAAAGGGACTGAGTTTCTCAGCAATTCCATTTTCTCTTCAGAAATATAACCACTCAACAAGGGGTTATTGGTGTATTGTATGGGGTTGTTATAGCTGTTCTCATTGGGTTCAATAAAAAGGCTCGTATTTCTAAACAGGGCTATGGAATTTCCAGACACACCAAAATTGATAGGGTGACTTCTGTCTATTTTAGTGTTAAAGATGGCGCCATTTATTCCTTGCGCACCGCTCCAATCGCTTTTTTGATCAAAGCGAACAGCTGTTGCCTTTAAGTCAAACTTTTTAATAGTAAGATCTATTAATTTTTGCTTTTGCAACCAATTCACACTGTATCGATAGCCTATAATAGTCCCTCCTTCAGAAGCAAATTCTTTAATTTTATCCGCATAGTTCGCAAGCCAACTTCCCGAGTAACTGGGTAAGATAAAATGAGTATAGCCAGACAAATCGACTCTACCGAGGTCTCGTATATCAATTTTGGTTAAAGGGATGTTATAACGAGTATCCAGTAAATGCCAAATTTCTCCGGCATCATAACTTCTGACACCGTCTCCTACGAGCATGGCTACTTTTGGCAATTCTAGGGTTTCAAAAAGGCGAGACCCCAAATCGATACCTTCCATTAATCCTGTATTGACACCTCTAACAGTGATACTGTATTTTTCCGCTATTTCGGAAAGGGTTTGCGTCAAGGCGTCTCCTGAAATGGATTGATTTTGAACAGGAATCATATACGTTCCATAATCATAAGAATACCCCTCCGACGAAAAAGGCTGTAGGGCTGTTTTGACTCTTATTCCAGCCTCCATCAATTCGTATAGTGCAGCAGGCGTAAGGTATCCGTGTGCTTCAAATAGGTAGGCGTAATTGGAATTGTTTAGAATCCCCCCAACCGGTGCCGCTACTGTTTCGATTTTCGCTCCTGCCATGGCGGTAGAGTTGACAAAGTCATGTTCTACATGAAAGGCCAACGGAAAGGTCCAGGCCGAGATATCGTAGAAAAGACTGTCTTCAAAACGGGTACGTTTTTCAAACATACCGCGGATTAATTTATTTTTCTTTTGCTCTAGCGGAACCACATAACTTCCAGTGGGTTGGTATGTTTTTCCTTTGTGTGTAAAACTTTTATTGAGCTTGTGAACGGTAATTTTATGTCTTTCTAAAATTTTAGCAAGCTCATAACTTGAAACAGGATCTTTTTCTTGACCAAACACAATTGCTTTGGCTTTGTTTTTAGAAGCCTCCTGTCGAGCATTGGAATAGAAATCACGCATGTATGTGAGTAATTCTACTCGCATATTTTGTGCCGCTTTTAGGGTCGAAAAAGCAGTCGTAAGCTGATTGCGGATGGTAAAAGGAAATGTCAAGATTCCATTGTCACTGTTTTGTAGATGCCCTCTTGAACTTGCTTGTTCAAACAGAATCCCAATACTCCCATTTACATCCGGGTAGGTAGAACCTTTTCCATAGTAAAAATCATCATAGCTTTCTTCAGTATAGTATAAAGAACCTATTTTATTCAGAGCTTCAGCATGATAGGTGCCAATCTTTTGAGTAAGTACCTGATTCATTTTAGGCGTAAGAGGATGAACTCTAGATTGAATCCCTGGCTGAAAAAAGAAGGTAGCATTTGTTCCCATTTCATGATGATCGGTCAAAATATTGGGCAACCACTTGGTAAAGGATTGGATCCGCGCTTGTGATTCTGGTAGTTGAGCGGGTAACCAATCTCTGTTTAAATCAAAATGATAGTGGTTGGTTCTTCCCCGTGGCCACACTTCACTATACTCTCTATCGTTAGTATCAGCAGTTAGATTTTTGTTTTTGTTGGTGTTTGCCCAATAGGCAAAGCGTTGTAATCCATCTGGGTTATAAGAAGGGTCAAATAAAATAACGACCTCTTTAAGCAATTGGGTTGTTTCTTCAGCTTGACTGGCAACAAGATGATAGGCTGCTAAAAGCCCTGCATTTGCTCCACTCGGCTCATTTCCGTGAATGGAAAAACCTTGATAGACTACCAGCGGCATCTCATTTAGAGAAATAGCTTCGCTATTGGCTTCGCTGAGCTGCATGTGTTCTTTCTGTATCTGATCAATATTTTGATGATTGTCAGGATGCGTAATGGTTAATAATAAAAGTGGGCGATCCTCATAGGTTTTCCCTCTGTTTTCAAGCGTAACACGATCAGAGGAGGCGGCTAACATCGTCATATAGTGCACCAATTTATCATGGCTCACATGCCATTGACCTACCTCATACCCTAGTACAGACTGAGGGGTGGGAATAGCCGGGTCGTAAGGGTGGTTGCTGTCTAAATAATACGAAATGTCTACCTGTGCTATTGACAATAATGGGATTCCGAAAAGGAATAGAATCAATTTTTTCATTTTTCCGAATTTTCCTACAATATAAAAAAAAAGCACAGCTATGAGCTGTGCTTTTGAATCGGAAAAATTAAGTTTTAAATATCTTCAAAGTTAAAATCGGAAAACCCATTAGATTCTGATTGTAGTGTCTCCGAATCTTGTTTGTTAAAATCTTTTTGGTGTCTTTCACTGATTACTTCCTGTCCTCTTTCTTGAATAATGAAATCAGTCATCTCTTTCAAAATATCATTAAAATCCTGAAAGTCTTCTTTGTAGAGGTAGATTTTGTGCTTCTTGTAATGATAGGAACCGTCTTCTTCCGTGAATTTTTTACTTTCCGTTATGGTTAAGTAATAATCACTTGCTTTTGTTTCTCTTACATCAAAAAAATAAGTCCTTCTACCTGCTCTAAGTACTTTCGAGAAAATCTCTTCCTGATTTCCTTCAGTTCCTTTCTGCATGGTTTTTGTTTAAATTGGTTTCAGTCTAAAGCCAAATTTCCAAAAAAATATTAAACAAAACAAATGATTATTCATTTTCTGTTTGCTGTTTGCGAAACAATTCTTGATAATACCCCTTTTCTTTTAGCAGGCTTTTATGGGTTCCTTTTTGAATTATCTCCCCTTCTTTCAATACCAATATAATATCAGAGTCCATGACGGATGTCACTCTATGGCTGATGATGAGGGTTGTTTTTTGGGAACGTGATTTTTTGAGATTGGACAGTATTTTTTCTTCTGTATCTGTATCTACAGCAGATAAACAATCGTCTAACAAAAGGATTTCAGGATCTTTTATCAACGCTCTTGCAATGGAGACTCGCTGAATTTGTCCCCCTGATAGCGTGACACCCCTTTCTCCAAGCTGGGTATCATAACCTTCTTTGAATTCAATTATATTGTGATGTACATCCGCTAATTGAGCTGCTTTTTCCACTTCCTCTTGACTTGCATTTTGGTTTCCAAATCGAATGTTATCGGCAATAGTCTCCGAAAAAAGAAAGGGATTTTGTGGAACGATACCAATTAACTCTCGCAATTGTTCTAATTTAAAGTCTTGTACAGGAATTCCGGCGATCCTTATTTGCCCTTCGTCAACATCGTACAATCGCGTAATGACATCAAATAAAGTTGATTTTCCAGATCCTACAGCGCCTACGATCCCCAATTTCTGCCCTGGTTTTAATTCAAAACTGATGTTTTTTAGGGCTTGGATTCCTGTCTCTGGATAGGTGAGCGAAACAGCCTCGAATGTAAGGCTTAATGATTGGGAGATTTCGGCTCCAATTCCGTCTGTTATTTCCGGTTGCTCTTGTAAGAAACGATTGATTCTTTTTTGAGAAGCCTCAGCCTGTTGTACGATAGAGGTCACCCATCCTACTACTGCCACTGGCCATGTGAGCATATTGACATAAATAATAAACTCACCAAGGACGCCTATTTCTATTTCACCCATGATGTATTGATTCCCACCCACAAAGATGACGATGAGGTTGCTAACCCCAATCAAAAGAATCATCAAGGGGAAAAACCAAGCTTGAACCCGAACCAAACTCATGTTTTTGTCTTTGCTTTCGAGAGTCAGGGCCTCAAAATCTCGGGCAATTTTAGGCTGAAGTGTATAGGATTTTATAATGGAGATACCGCTAAAAGACTCTTGTGTGAAGGTAGAGAGCTTGGCAAGTGTTTCTTGCACCAATGTACTTCG
>CBFHRX010000037.1:0-11783 GCA_965658355.1 Flavobacteriaceae bacterium
TGTATTTTGGAATCACCCCACATGGGACGGACAAAGACCAGATGGAATTGCCCGTTTGGAGCCTTTTCACCGTTATTTAATCAAAGAAAACTTACTGCACGGGATCGAAGTAGTGAATGAAGTTACCTATTCTGAAGAAGCGTTTCAGATAGCCTTGGACAACAACTTGACTATTTTAGGCACTTCTGATATTCACGGGTTAACGAATTGGTTGTTTGAAATTGACAAAGGAGGACACCGTCCTACTACTTTTGTCCTTTCGCCTTCTGCTGACGTAAAAGAGGTAAAAGAGGCCTTGTTTCAAGCCAAGACCGTTGTTTGGTTTAAGGATATATTACTTGGGAAGCAAGAGCATATTCAAGCAGTACTCCAGGAAAACCTAGTTGCTAAAGCCATAGGCTACGGGCCCAAAAATAAGATTGCAGAAATAGTACTTGAAAATAAAAGTGCCCTACCTATGATACTCTCCTATGAGGGAGAATATTCCTTTTACAGAAATTCCAGAACGATCCGAATCCCGGCATACGAGTCCATTACTTTAGGGGTGAAAACAGTTGAAAAAGTTCAAAAAGTAGCGCTCGACTTTACAATCGAAAATGTACTGACAGGACCCCAGAAGCCTGCTAAAATGACATTTAATGTAGTACTACACTGATTTGTTTTTTGCCTTTTTCCGTCTTTTTTCTTTAAAAAATGACTTCTCGGCAATATAGATGGTTTTGTCTACCTCACAACAAACAGCATTTGTTTTACGGTCTATCAATTGGGTGGTTTTGATGATTTCAATTTCATTTTTCTCCGCAACTTCCTTTTTAATAGTGGTCACTTCTTCAGGAGAATAGGTGAATTCGGCATATAAGGTGTTCTGCCCGGGACGTAAGAAACGGATTTCGGCTTTTTTATCCCACACCACATAGTCTTGCCCTATGATATTGATGAGCTGTACCATGGGGAATGGATCTACAGAAGCAAATAAACTCCCTCCAAAAATAGTGTTGACATAGTTTCGATTTTTATAAGAAAGAGGAAGTTTTACTTCAATACGATGCAAGTCTTCCGAAACAAAAGTTACCTTTCCTGAGCTTCTGGAATACATAGGCGACCAATTAAAGCCGTATTTAAAGATAAAGGAACGACTCAAAAAGCGCTCCGCTAACTTTGATAAACGCTGGTAGGATATCATGTCTAGAATTTTGTCGAATATACTGTATTTGAAGAGCTAAAAAAGCAACACATCATCAAACACTAAAAAAGCCTCCCTAGGGAGGCTTTTAAATTGTCAAAATGGGGCTTGCTTAGAACTTGTAGCTGAGCCCTAAGGTGTAATTTCTTCCGAGCTGTCCCATTTGAGAAACTTGACTAGAATACAAGAAACGTCCATCAGAAGTAGTTCCCGTATTAATGTTTGTAACATCTGGATAGACATCAAAAGCATTGTTCAGGATCCCTGTTAAACGCAATTGGGGGGTAAACTTATAGGTCACACGTAGGTCAGTGATTAATTTAGACGCTAACTCTTGATCTAAAGAAGAGTCGTTATCATCATTTGCTACGGTGACCGCACCAAAGTTCGTGTTGTATACTCCAAAGTCAAAGGTATCGCCTGTGTAGTCAACGATTAAAGAGATTTTAGATTGTGGCCTTGAATTGGTAATTAAACTTTGCTCCTTATGAGAGAAAATATCAACTGATCCCAATTCAGAAGGCGTGTCAATACTGTCTATAGTAGTAGTATTAAAATTTCCACTGAACCCAAGATTTAACTGGTCCTTTTTCCAGTTGATAACAAAGTCTACTCCTGTCGTATTGGTATTCCCAGCATTGATCCAAGCTTGAACTGCTACAACCCCTGCTGCTTGAAGACTTGCTTCTAAGGCAGAACCTGGCTCCCCTTCAATTTGTGAAGTAAAGAGAACGCGGTCGTTAACTTTGATAGTATAGAAATCCAAACTTCCAGAGAACCCATTTTCATTTCCGAAAGTGATTCCAGCAGTTATGTTTTGTGAAGTTTCAGGGAATAAATCTTGAATCCCTAAAGAACGTGCAGCAGCCGAACCATTTTGGATGGTACCCTGTAATAAAGGTTCGGAGGAACCCGCTACAATGATGTACTGGGTATTTGACAGTTTTTGTTGGTGGAGCGAAGGCGCTCTAAATCCTGTCGAAACACTTGCCCGGATAGCAGTCACCTCGTTGAGCTTGTATCGAGAAGCAAGCTTCCAGGTAAAATTATCCCCTACATCGGAAAAGTCTTCATACCGCCCGGCAACAGAGACTAAAAAGTGGTCTGTAAAGTCAATATCGAAACCCGAATAAACGGCAAGGTTGTTCCGTGTCCATTCCCCCGCTTGCTCAGCAGCAATCCCTGCAAAGGAATCACTCCCTCCACCGTATCGGGAAAAAGAATCTCCTTTAAAGGCTTCGAACTTTTCTTGTTTGTACTCCAAACCAGCTGAGAAAGATACTTTATCGCTGAATGTCTTGGTCAAATCGGCATTTTCAATAATGTTTGAAAAAGCATAACCTCCCGGTTTAAAGGTTGTCGGACTCCACCCATTGGTTTGGAGGTACTCGCGGTTAACAGAGTTGTTTACAGTATAATCGATGCTGTTTTTCCCGTGGGTTATAGAAAGGTCTAAACGCCAGTCATTTCCTAAATCTAGATCGGCACCGAGGACGTTAAAATGGTCTTGAATATCACCTTCAAAAGTGGGGTGATAGCCTGTAAAATCACTATATCCATCTTGCATATCAGCAGTATCAGAGCTCGAGATGATTAAATTTCCCTCTGAATCTCTAGGAAGTCCTATAGTGTCTGTATTAAGGAAGCCAGCTGCTGCAACGTCCTCTCTCCATCCCGGGAAACGATAGTAGGCAAAAGAACGGTTCCATCTTTGCGTAAACCCGTGAGTGGTATAAAATTCAGAATTTTCACCCAATGGATGAGTGGCATTGACAAAAACGTTTGATTGCTTTAAGTCGGGACGGCCGACAATCATTCCTAGTGTAGGGTCATTATTAGCAAAAGTTATTTCATTTTCTTGGGCATTAGAAATGTCAAAAGCACTTGTTCCTGGGGAGCCCGCACGATTTGTTAACTCTTGATCCATATAGCCCAAGGTTAAATTGATACGGCCACCATCTCCAAATGCGAAGGTGGTGTTGTAATCTACATTAAATTGGAAACCGTCACCAGCAGAAGTGATTCCTGTTCCTACATTGAAAGTAGAAAAGGCGGAATCCTTTTTTAAGATAAAGTTCATAACTCCAGCCATAGCATCAGAACCGTACTGTGAAGAGGCACCATCACGGAGTACTTCGATGCGTTCAACTGCTGCCAAAGGAATTGACTTTAGGTTCACACCCACTTCTCCTTTACCTGGCGTTCTGTTTAAGTAGGCCTGTGATTGTTGATTCACCCGTTTCCCGTTAATCAAAACCAAGGTTCGCGAAGGCCCTAGTCCCCGAATATCAGCAGGAGAAAACCCTGCAGTAGCATCAGAAATCGCCTGGTCTTGGGAGTTAAAGGATGGGATTGCGAAAGTAAGGGCTCTTTCTATGGTCGCCTCTCCAACATTTAAAACATCTGAAGTTCTAATATTGTCAATCGGTACGGCCGAATCGATAGCTGTTCGAGGCTTTGAGCGGTTCCCCGTTACCAACACCTCACTCAACGAAAGACCTTCTTGCATATTTATTTGAAGGGGACTTCCGTTATAGGTAACTTCTTGGGTTTCAAATCCCACATAGGACACCACTAAGACATCCCCTTCTTGCGCATCGATAGAAAAGTTTCCATCAAAATCAGTGGAGGCACCGGTAGTCGTCCCTTTAACAACAACGGAAGCGCCCGGCAAGGGGTTCTCTCCAGCTGAAATAGTACCGCTAATTTGGGCTGAAACACCATAACTAAGTAGGAGTGTAAAACACCCTATAATTGCTTTTTTCATAAAATTAAAATTGATTTGTTCGTTAGATAAGTAATTGGGTGAGGCTAATTTAAAAGTTTGACTTGTTTTGTTTTAAATAGTAAATAAACAGCCTGTCTTGCAGTTGTTTGTAAGCACTTTTAAAGCCCCTTAATGCCTTCATACAATGGAGGTTACAATTTTTATATCGGCCATATAAAGCCCTAAAACAGTGTTTTTGGTTGTGTAGGAAATGAATACATACACTATCTTGAGAATCCAAATTGCAGCTGGTTTTTCACTAAAATCACAGCTCATAAAAAACTCATGTATGACAGAAAATACTGGAGCCCTGATGTCAGGGAAAAAAAGATACCGGCTTTGGCGAATCTGGGATGCAAATCAACCGCTACTCTTGTATATTCTTCTCAATCCATCTATTGGTGACGCAACACAAGAAGATCCAACCCTTAGGAGACTACGATATTTTACGGAGAAGTTTAACTATGGTGGTTTTTATGTCGGAAATTTATACCCCCATATCACCGCCAAGCCAAAAGAACTTTACGCGCTCAAGCAGCTTTACGACACCCATAATGAAAAGCACTTGAAAGAATTGGTTGGCTTGTGTGATAAAGTGGTATACGGCTGGGGACAAAAAGAACAAGAGCCCCCATTTTTGCAAGCATATGTCTCCAAGCCCTATTGTTTTGGCTACAATCAAAATCGAACCCCAAAACATCCCTTGTATTTAGCCCATCACACAACACTTGTTCCCTATAAAAGAACCCTTGCACCCTAACGAAAGAACAAGGCCAGGGAGCCAATGGCTGTCAGAATCAAGATTAACTTCCTATAATGGGTGTCTTTGATATAGGTGACCAAACGGACGCCGAAAAATAAGCCCAAAAGTTCAAAAGGGATAAAATACAGACTGATCTGAATACTTTCCCATTGGATGGTTTCCCAGACCCAAATATGAAAGGGCAGCTTAAATAAGTTGACTAAAAAAAACACATAGGCAGTTGTGCCGATAAAAATATTTTTTGGAAGACGAAGTGCCAAAAAATAAATATTAATCACAGCGCCTGCCAAATTACCGATCATTGTAGTAAAACCAGCCAGCATCCCAAGGGACCCTGCAAAACTCCAATGCGCTGGTACTTTTTTCAAAGGCCGTATTTCCCAATAGCCCATCAAAGCTGAGGTGACCAAAATCAGTACCGCCATTGAGAGGGTAAATGCTCGTTCGTTAAAGAAAGTGCCCCCATAAGTTCCCAGGACGACCCCAATCAACATCCATGGAATGATTTTGAGTACATACACCCAATTTGCATGTTTATTGTAATATACAATCGCGAATACATCGCCCACTATCAAAAGGGGCATGATGATTCCAGTGGACGCCCTGGCCCCAAAAGCATAGACAAATAAAACCACAATAAAAACAGCGATCCCTTTGACACCTGACTTTGAAGTCCCCAATAAAAAAGCACCTAAAGCCGCTAGAGAAAAGCTTAGTGTCGATATCTCGTTAATAGGCATAGGGCAAAGTACGTGTATTGTTTCTAAAAATACAGTATTTCGAATGCCCTTATCCAAGTGACCTATTGTTCCGTTTTCCTTTTTTCAGAATTAAAGTGTATCTTGATTTCCTTAACTTCAGTTCGTTGAAGATTGATGATGAAGTAGAACCAATACCACTAATTATGGCCAACAAGTATGTAGACCTTTCAACGGTTAAATTTTTAATGAATGATGTTCAGGATGTAGATTCTGTTTTAGCAAAAGAACGCTATCAAGATCACGATGCTGAGTCCATAGAATTGTTTCTTGATTCCGTTAAGCAATTTGGGGATAAAGAATTGTTTCCCTATTTCAAGGAAATGGACGAGAAACCAGCCTACCACAAAGAGGGGAAAGTAATCGTACACCCGCAGGTAGAAAAAATGATGAAAGAAGGGGGTGAGATGGGATTGATTGCGGCTCCTTTTGATTATGAAGATGGTGGTTTGCAGCTGCCCTTATTAGTACATACTGCAGCAAGCTATATCTTAGATGCCGCTAACAACCATTTACCAGGCTATACAGGGCTCACTTCTGGAGCAGCAGAATTGATCATTGAATTCGGGAGTGATGAATTAAAAGAAACCTATACCCCCAAAATGCTGAGTGGGGATTGGGGCGGAACTATGTGTTTGACCGAACCACAAGCCGGAAGTTCACTTTCGGATATTGTCACCAAAGCAAGCCCTACTGAAGAAGGATACTACAAAATAAGTGGGCAAAAGATCTTTATCTCAGGTGGAGACCATCAGTATGCAGACAATATCGTTCACCTTTTATTAGCGCGTATAGAAGGAGCTCCTGCTGGAACAAAAGGGATATCTCTTTTTGTAGTCCCCAAGAATCGCGTCAATAAAGACGGAAGCCTATCGCCAAATGACGTTACCACAGTTGCTGATTTTCAAAAAATGGGGCAGCGAGGGTACTGCACCACCCATCTCGGATTTGGCGATAAAGACGATTGTCAAGGCTATTTAGTCGGAGAAGCCAACAAAGGACTTCATTATATGTTTTTGATGATGAATGGCGCTCGAATTGCGGTAGGCCGAACAGCCTCAGCAATTGCCTCTGCTGCCTATTATGCCTCGTTGGAATACGCCAATGAAAGACCACAGGGGCGCAAACTCACCTCAGACGGGACTAAAAACATAACTCAAAAACAAAATCTTATTGTAGAACATCCCGATGTTCGCAGAATGCTACTCCTCCAAAAAGCAGTGGTAGAAGGCTCCATGAATTTAATCTTCAGAGCCGCCCGCTATTATGATCTTCAACATACCGCTACAGATGAGGCCGAGAAACACAAATACCACACCTTATTGGAAATGATTATTCCGGTGGTCAAAACCTATCCGTCTGAAGCGGGTATTTATTCGATCAATAACGGACTTCAAGTGCTTGGAGGATATGGATTCTGTGCTGATTATATTCTCCAGCAATACTACCGTGATATTCGCATTTGTGCCATTTATGAGGGAACTACCGGGATTCAATCCCAAGATCTTTTGGGACGTAAAATGATGCTTAATAATGGGGAAGGCGCGCAGCTTTTACTCGCAGAAATCAACACGACCATTGAAGCTGCCTTGCAGATTCCGGGACTCGAAAACTGGGCCAAGCAATTGCGCGAACAATTAAAACGAACGCAAGAAGTGCTAGGGCATTTGGTTCCCTTTGCCATGAAAGGGGACTACGAACGCTTTTTAGCAGATGCCTCTGTATTTATGGAATTCTTTAGCCTAATCATCATTGGCTGGTCTTGGTTGGAAATCGGACTGGTTTCAAAAAGAGCCCTAATTACAGGGTCTGATACGTATGACAGTACTTTCTACGAAAGCAAACTCGAAGCCTTAGAGTATTTCTTTGTCTATGAATTGCCAAAAACAAAAGGCTTGACTGAAATCTTATTGCACCCCTCTTCAGTAACCATAAAAAAAGAAAAAGAATACATAAACTAATCGCTCTTGTTGCAATTACATCATTCTAAACTACTAATCGCTCTTGTTTTAGGTGTTCTCCTAAGCAGTTGCGAACCAGCAAAAGACCGTGCTTACCACTATCGAAATACCCTTTTTGATTGGGCCCAGCTTCAGTATTATAAAAAAGCAAATTCAACTTTAAAGGCTCCCGAAACAACGGAAAATAGAATCGTGTTCATGGGGAACTCGATCACAGAGGGATGGCGCCAAACACGACCCGAATTCTTTGCCCAAAAACCTTATATCAATCGCGGTATTGGTGGGCAAACCACCCCTCAAATGTTGATTCGTTTTCGACAGGATGTAGTGGACTTACAGCCTAAAGTAGTGTTTCTATTAGCCGGCACCAATGACATCGCTGGCAATACGGGTCCTACAAGTCTAAAAGAAATTGCTGACAATCTTAAGTCGATGTGTGAGATTGCCAAAGCCAACGGCATCAAAGCTGTTTTATGCTCTGTTCTTCCTGCGGAAGACTATCCTTGGGAGCCAGGAAAAGACCCGAAACATAAAATCCCTGCCCTCAATAGCCTCTTAAAAGAATACGCAGCAGCTAATGACGTCTATTATCTGGATTATTTTACAGCCCTTAACAACGGTCGCAATGGAATTGATGCTGTGAACTCTTATGACGGGGTTCATTTAACAGTCGCAGGCTATCAAGTATTGGAACCTATGGTAGAAAGTGTGATAGAAGAATTGCTAGGTCAGCCCTAATTCCTTCCGTAAACTTACAAACACGGCAAGGCTTTTGGGGTCTCGCAAAGCGCCTGGACTTGCCACTTCTGAAGGAGCAGCACCCAACAAAATTTTCTTGACAGGGATTTCAAGTTTTTTACCACTTCGGGTGTAGGGATTAGAGGAGACTGCTACAATTTGATCGGGAACATGCCTTGGCGAACACTGCACTCTCAAATGCTTCTTTATTTTTTGCTTTACCTCTAACGTCAATGGCTGTATTGGTACGACAAAAAGGAATAGTTGAGACCCTTCATTTTTGTTGGGAAAATCCACTACCAAATGCTCTTCTAACTCCTTTAGTTGATCCAAGGCGCTGTAAAGTTCGTCTGCTGCCATTAATCGTTCGGAAAAGAGGCTTAAGAAAGAAGTACTTCGTAAACAAAAAAAGTGACTAAAACGCCCTTTACAAAACCTAAATAAGCAGATAACAAAGGGTATTTTAATACTACTTTTCGTTGAAACGATAACATTGTTTTGATCATCTGGGTTTATTTTCAAAGACTCAGCATTCGATTCTGGTATCCAATTTCACGTATTCCAATCCTTATTGTTGAGGCTTGTTTGCGGGTGTTCAGAACGTCCTAAACACAACGAATAATAAGCGCTTTATCACGAATGTGATTGGGCTCTTTCTAAGTACAAAATCAAAATAGAAGACACTAGTAAAAGTGCAGCAGGGAACGACTTTACCCACTCGTCTTGAATAGAGAAATGAAAGTAGATAGCCCCTATCATAAGCACCGCAATGGTATATGTTGCTGCTTTCACAAGCTTTGAATAACGAAGCCCAAGCAATAGTAAAATAGCCGCGGTCACCTTAGTGGCGCCAACTATATACAGTATTGTATCGGAAAGCCCATAGGCTGCAAATTCGGATAGCATATCGGTAGCATCACCCCCTCTGTAGGAGGTGCTTTTCTGAAATCGCAATAACCACACGTTTAATAAGGTGATTGAAACAAAGGCCATCAATGCCTTTTGGATAAATGCTTTCATAAGGAGTGGTTTTACCCTTCAAATTACAAAAACAAATTGAACTAATGCGGATCGTACTGATAAAGAGAAACTTTACTCTTCTTCAGGGGCTGCATCACGAGCGCCGCTCGTGTTAGTAGCCTCCCCAAATTGGAAGCGCAGTACCACTTCATGAGTTTTTAACCCCAGACCTGAGAGCTGGTTGCTAGTAGGGGTTTCATAGGCATAGCCTATTTGGATTCCATTAAAGTTGACTAAAGACAATAAGGCCATAGAGCTATTAGAGCGTGCAGAGACCCCTACATCAAATCGGTTTTGCCAACTCACCATAGCTGTTAATTCTGTGGAAAGCGGCAAGCCTTTACTTTTCGGAGCATGATATTGGGTTTGAGTGCCAATTGATCCCCAACTGAGAAGGCGGCTCCTCCAGAAGCATAAATATGCATTCTGTCTTTTGCTGTGACAATATCTTCTTGTCCGTTCTTAAATCGGCTTTGGAAGATGATAACACTACCGTAGGTGCGACGTCTTGAGCAAAACTCCCAAATGAAACAAAAAGAAGTGTGAGCAGCCACCAATACTTTTTCCATTTAGAAGAAGTAGGCATTGCCGCATAGCCTACAATTTCAAATATGTTGTTCATGTACCACTATTTAAAACTGTATTAAACTTTTATCTAGGAATTGTATTCCCCGCTTTGTGTTCCAACTGTAGCTTCTTAATTTGTAAATTGGAAAACGTTTGTTGTTTAATATAGTCTAAATAAAACTACTACTAAATTAGACAATGCCTGTATAAATCTGTTAACTTCATTAGGAATATGGAATCTACATTTAAGCGATTACACTCTCTCGATATTTTAAGAGGGCTTACTATAATTTTTATGATCATTGTAAACGACCCTGGTTCTTGGGCGCATGTGTATCCCATTTTGCTACATGCCTCATGGAATGGGATTACCCCCACGGATTATATATTTCCGATGTTTCTTTTTATTATGGGCAGTTCTGTGGTCTTGTCTCTAAGTAAACAAGGCGCTCATTTAACCCACCAAAGTCTTTTAAAAAAAGTACTGATACGAAGTTTTAAGATTTATGCGGTTGGGATCTTTCTTTGGCTCTGGCCGGCCTTTGACTTTGAACGAATACGTTGGGTTGGGGTACTGCCAAGAATCGCTTTTGTCTATTTGGCTTGTTCACTTCTGTATCTATACACCACTCGCAAAACACAGTGGCGAACTCTTATCGGGATTTTGATTGGCTATTGGTTGGTGATGGCCTACCTTCCTATCCCAGGCATTGGAGCGCCAGATCTTTCAGTAGCCGAAAAAAACTGGGCCCATTATATCGACAAACTATTCTTGCCGGGGGTGCTTTGGCAAAAAACATGGGATCCTGAAGGAATACTGAGTACACTCCCGGCCATAGGAACTGGGTTATTGGGGATGCTCGCGGGGCGAATCTTACAAAGTCAAGAGAAAACACTGGAGGAGAAAATTCGATCCCTGCTGTTAATGGGAGCTCTTCTCCTTTTTCTAGGGGATATCAGCAGCTACTTTTTCCCGTTAAACAAGAATATATGGAGTTCTTCCTTTGTGCTGATGACCGGAGGAATTAGCGCTCTTGGACTTGGCGCTTGTCTCTATTTGTGTGATCTACGCGATTGGGGAGGCCGCTTTAAAATGGCGCAAGCCTTTGGTGTCAATTCTATTTTTGCCTATGTTTTGGCCAGCCTTTTTTATCTGTTTTTCTACAGCGACCGCCTTTGGGGCATTGGGCTAGACGATTTGTTTATGTCGGTAGATATAGTAGGGGTTTCCAAAAAACTCCAATCTTTGGTCTATGCCTTGTTCTATGTAGGGGTTATTTACCTCCCCACCCGATATTTATACAAAAAGAAAATCTATATCAAACTCTAGAAATCCAGTCCTGTTTTTAATGTAGCTTCCTACCTAGTATTGGGGATTTAAAGTCCTGTTATAACAGACTAAAAAATTACGATACCTTTGAGTAATACGACCTTATAATCACATCCTCCAAACATGAAAAAATATCTTTCTTTTATTGGCTTACTCGCCCTTTTATCACAGGGCTGTTCTCAAGAAGAGACTTCTATCGCTTCTGATTTCTCTTCCGTTTCCCAAGTCCTGAATACAGCCGAAAGCGACGCTCCTTTTGAAGGAGATTTTGCCTTTTTTAAGGATATTTCCTACGGATCAAAACCGAATAACAAATTGGATATTTTACTCCCCAAAGGGAAAACTATCAAAGGAGCGCTCCTTTATTTTCATGGTGGGGCTTTTCTTTTTGGTACTAAAGAAGATCTATATGAAAGCCCGTCTCAGGAATTTATGCGTACTCTTTTAGACGAAGGCATCGCCATTGTGAACGCAGCTTATACGTTTATCGACGATGCCGAATCAGAAGGCGTCATGACGGCTCTTGAAGAAGGAACGGCAGTAATCCGTTTTGTAGAACAAAAGGCCTCCGTTCTGGGAATTCCCCCCAATCAATTGGTTCTGGCAGGGATCTCTGCAGGCGCCGGAATAGCCCAATGGAATGGGTTTCGCCAAGAAAGCAACAGTGCTGTCAAAGGTATCGTGGCCACCCTTGCA
>CBFHRX010000038.1:0-11587 GCA_965658355.1 Flavobacteriaceae bacterium
GATCGTAAAGTTCTGAAAAGTATGCAGTATGTGCTGCGTTCAAAAATGAATAATTATCCATTTGGCCAATTCTAAATCAGGCATAAAAGTACAACTTTTACAAACAGTCCCAGCCTTTGAAGTGAAATAAAACATTTGTCTTTACAAATGACACAAATCAATATAAATAGGTGTTTTTTTTTGATAAATAAGCAGCTCTCTTCTCCCCTTTTTTGGACTTTTTTTTGGACTTTTGAAGGGTGTTTGCTTTAGTCGACTGTAACAACTTCTATGCCTCTTGTGAGCGTGTTTTTCAACCGCAGTACGAAGGGCGTCCTATCGTTATTTTATCCAATAACGACGGTTGTGTAATCGCGCGCAGTAACGAAGCCAAAGCATTGGGCATTCCTATGGGAGCTCCTGCCTTTCAATACAAAGAACAGTTTAAGCGCGATTCGATTTCTGTATTTTCTTCTAACTACGCACTCTATGGTGACATGAGCAGTCGCGTGATGAAGGTTTTGGAACGCTATACCCCCCATGTAGAAATCTACAGTATAGACGAAGCCTTTTTACAATTCAAAGGCTTTGAGCATTTTGATTTGATGGCCGAATGTCTTCGGATGAAGCAACAGGTCCGACAATGGACTGGGATTCCTGTTTCCGTAGGTCTGGCACCCAGCAAGGCTCTTGCAAAGATTGCCAATAAAATTGCCAAAAAATTCGCTGTTAAAACAAAAGGGGTCTACAGTATCGACACAGAAGAAAAACGAATAAAGGCCTTAAAATGGACCGCTATTGGTGATGTATGGGGCATCGGACGGCAGCACAAAAATCGCCTGGAGGCTATGGGCGTTCACACCGCCTGGGATTTTGTCAAACTCCCTGACAGCTGGATCCGCGCCAATATGAGTGTCTTGGGCTTACGGCTCAAAAAAGACTTGCAAGGGCTGCCTTTTATTCAGCTAGAAGAAATCACCCCCACCAAAAAATCCATTGCCACCACACGAAGTTTTGAAAACACACTAACGAAATGGAGCGATTTGGAAGAGCGTGTAACCACCTTTGCTGTCAGTTGTGCCGAAAAGCTGAGAAAGCAGCAAAGCAATTGCAGCGCCCTTTATGTTTTCGTTCGTAGCGATCCTCATAAAAAAGGAGCCGTTCCATATCGGAACAGCTGCACACTAAGCCTTCCTTATGCTTCTAACTCCAGTTTAGAACTTAGTAAATATGCATTATTAGCGGCTAAAAGCCTTTTTAAAGAAGGGATTCACTACAAAAAAGCAGGGGTTATTGTACTGGGATTGGCACCAGCGGAAAGCCGTCAACTTAGCCTGTTTGAATCCCATGTAGGCAAACACCAAGCCTTGATGCAAGCTATTGATACCATTCACAGACGTTTTGGCCCCAACCAAATGAAATTGGGAAATCAAGATCTGAAACGCACCTGGAAAATGCGACAAGAACACCTATCCAAACGCTACACTACAGCGCTTAGTGATATCATCAAAGTAACATAAATATGAGTGACCCTGGACTTTCTTTTTTCAAACCCAATTCGCAAACCCGCAAGCTACTACACCTAGCCAATGAAGGGGTTTCGGCTGGATTTCCATCCCCCGCTGATGACTTTAAAGAGTTGCGAATCAGTATTGATCAAGAAGTAGTTAAAAATGAAGAGGCTACATTTTATGCGCGGGTATCGGGAGAATCCATGCAGGGAGCCGGGCTAGATGACGGTGATCTTTTGGTGATTGACCGGAGTCAAGAACCTGAAAACAATGCCATCGCAGTTTGCTTCATCGACGGGGAATTTACAGTCAAGCGTCTAAAAGTAGAAAAAGACTGTGTCTATTTGATGCCCGAAAACAGCCGCTATAACCCCATAAAGGTAACAGAAGACAACCAACTCCAAATTTGGGGTGTGGTTACCTATGTGGTAAAGAAGGTGTAAACTGTATCTTGTCCCGGCTATAGCAACTGCTATTTCACCAATACACGATGAAAGGTTTTCGCCAAAAAGGAAGCCAATTGTTCACTAGTAAATTCTACTGCCGAAGAATGTGTGGCAAGAAACAATTCTGGTGGGGTCCCTACCAACATGATACTTAGGAGTAAAAATTCATAATTCTCATCAAATTCATTCACATTAGGATCTTTTCGCAGATCGCGATTGATGTCTTGAATCACAGATTTAATGTGCTCACTTTGGTAGGTACTTTGGCGTATTGCCGCCTGGTTCTTAATATGAAACTCACGCATTTGTGGTGCGGTGACAAAATCCAGGTAGCTTTTAAAAGTATTGTATAGGTAGTCGTAGATAGAAGGAGCTTCAGTACGGTTTTTTTGGACATCTTCTTGAATTCGTCTATTGACAGATTGAATCAAGGCTTCAAAAAGACTGTTGACATCGTCAAAATAATTATAAAAAGTACCTCTAGCAATGCCTACTGCTTGAACAATATCATTGACAGTAGTCTGCTGAAGTCCTTTTTCGGAAAAAAGACGCAAGCCCTCAGTGAAGAGGGCTTCTCTAATCTTTTTTTTATTGGATTCGCGGACGCTCAAACTAATTACAGTCTTTCAAAAATTCCTGCAATTCCTTGCCCCCCTCCAACACAAGCCGTTACCATACCATAACGCTGGTTACGACGTTGCATTTCATTGAGGAGTTGAATGGATAGTTTGGCACCGGTACATCCTAGGGGATGCCCCATTGCAATCGCACCTCCGTTTACATTGACAGTATCCGGATTGAGTCCTGCTTCTTGTATAACGGCCAAGGCTTGAACCGCAAAGGCTTCATTTAGCTCTGTTTGTTCAATATCGGCTATCGCCAGTCCCGCTTGCTTTAATGCTTTGGGAATGGCCACACAAGGACCGATACCCATATAAAGTGGATCGACACCTCCTACGGCACATGAAGCCAACCTTGCCACGGGCTCTAGCCCTAGTTCTTTGACTTTCGCTTCGCTCATCACCAAGGTAAAAGCAGCTCCGTCTGAGGTCTGTGAAGCATTTCCAGCTGTTACTACACCTCCTTGTTTAAAAGCAGGTCGCAAACGAGCTAAGCCTTCTACAGAGGTATCACGGCGAACTCCTTCGTCTTGTGCTACCGTGTGGCTAGACGTCATTCGCTTTCCCTCTTTGACAAAAACTTCTTCGACAGTTACTGGGACAATCTCATCGCTAAAAATTCCGGAATCGATGGCCTTGGCTGCCTTTTGATGAGACGCTACCGAAAAGGCATCCGCAGCCTCTCGGGTAATCTTGTATTTAGCTGCCACTGCCTCTGCAGTAGCTCCCATGCTTACATGGTAGTTGATATTGTCTTGATTCGCTTGGTAACTCGGTGACAATTTATACCCTGTCATAGGAAGTAAACTCATGCTTTCGGTTCCACCGGCAATATAAATATCGCCAAAGCCAGCCTTGATTTTACCGACAGCCATCGAAATAGATTCAAGCCCCGAGGCGCAATAACGGTTGATCGTAATGCCAGGGACTTCCTTGCCCAAAGCACGTGCCGCTATAAGACGCCCTACTTGAAGGCCCTGCTCTCCCTCTGGATTGGCACAGCCTACGATAACATCGTCTACTGTAGTAGGATCTAACTCGGGTACTTGTCCAACCAAATGACGAATCACGTCAACAGCTAAATCATCAGAGCGGTAGTTCCGAAACCCTCCTTTTTTTGCTTTTCCTACCGCTGAACGGTAGCCTTTTACGATATATGCTTCCATACTAAATTAGTTTCTTAAGGGTCTGTTATACATTAAGATATGCTGGATTCGATCTTGTGTTTTTTGATTCCCCAGCAAGGTCAAAAATCCTTCTCTTTCAATATCCAAAAGGTATTGTTCGTCAACCATTTGTGAACTGGTAAGATCACCACCACAAATCACATAGGCAATTTGTCTCGCAATCTCTACATCATAGTCAGACATATAGCCTCCTAATTTGAATTCATTGATGGCTGTATACAAGGCGCTAATCCCTGTTCGACCCAATACTTCAATATCAGTACGTACCGAAGGAGGCACATAGTTGGGTGCTAATTCCAGTACTTTGGCCTTGGCTTCTCCAATATTCCGAGGGGTGTTGTAGCACACAAAATCTTTTCCTTCTTTCAGATAGTGAAGGCCATAGGCCTCAGTAGCAGAAGTCGCCACAGCTGCAGTGGCAATATTTTTAAAGTGGCTGATCAGGGTTGGGATTTTTACATCTCCCTCAAAAAAAGCATCAGACGCACGAAGCGCAAATTCCTTTGTTCCGCCACCTCCAGGAAGCAAACCTACCCCTACCTCTACCAGTCCAATATAGGATTCAGCAGCATAGATTCCTGCATCACAATGCATGGAGATCTCACAGCCCCCACCAAATACATATCCTTGAGTGGCCACCACTACCGGTATTTTAGAGGTTCGAATGCGCATGTTTATATCTTGGAAGTCTTTGACCATTTGATTCAGATCGTCAAACTTTTTTTGCATCGCCAACATCCCCACATTCATAAGATTGGCTCCTACTGAAAATTGCTTGGCGTTGTTTCCAATCACGATTCCATTCCAGTTGTCGCGTTCCGCTATTTCGATAGCTTCGACCATGGCACGCCCAATTCCTTCTCCTATGGCATTACTTTTTGAGGTAAATTCTAAACACATTACCCCATCTCCGATATCGTGTACCGTACATTCACTATTCTTAAGAACAGGTTCTTTATCCCGGTATGTATCCAGAATGATTAAGCCCTCGGCACTCTTCACAACTTCATAGCCTTTAGAAGAAAGACTGTAGCATTTTTTAGTACCCTTTTCAAATTTGTAGAAACTTTCAAATCCTTTTGATTGCATTTCTTTAATCCAATCAGGAACTGCCCAACCACAAGATTCGATTAACTCTATACCTTTGGTAAGGCCTAGTAAATCCCAGTATTCAAAAGGTCCAAAGTCCCATACATAACCGGCACGCATCGCATCGTCAACTAAAAAAATATCATCGGCTATTTCAGGAATACGCGCTGCTGTATAGGACAGTAAAGATGCAAAGTAATTTTTTAGAAATTGATTTTCACGGCCTTCACCCGAGATCAAAAATGAAAAACGCTTGCTCATTAAATCGATCCCTTTTGCTTCTTTTACAATCGGAAGTTTGGGTCTGGTTGTAGGAGCGTATTCAAGAGTTTCAAGGTCTAATACGTTGACTATCGTCCGGCCTTTTTCATCCTTTTTCTTGGTCCGTTCGTAAAATCCTTTCCCCGATTTATTCCCAAAGAGCTTGTTGTCAACCAGGAAAGTCATAAACTTTGGATCTTCTTTGCCTTTAAGCGCATCGAAGAAGGCATCATTTTGGACATTATCACGAACAAAGTTGGTCACCTTATCTCCGGTATCGATACCGACTAAATCTTGCAACTTAAAGGTGGCTGTCTTAGGACGCCCAATGAGCTCTCCCGTAATGGCATCAACCTCTTCTACCGTCATTCCATATTCTTGCGTTAGTTCTAGCATGCGCACACCAGACATCACACCAATTCTATTGGCAATAAAAGCCGGGGTATCTTTACAGAGAACCGTTTGTTTCCCCAGATACACATCGCCAAACTCCATAAAGAAGTCTATCATACCCGCATCACTCTCAGGAATAGGAATGATTTCCAATAAGCGTAAATAACGGGGTGGATTAAAGAAGTGAGTTCCGCAAAAATGCTTTTTAAAATCGTCTGACCGCCCTTCTGCTAGTAAATGAATCGGAATACTAGAGGTATTCGAACTCACTAAACTACCGGCTTTACGGTGCTTTTCAACTTTTTCAAATATGGATTGTTTGATATCCAGTCGCTCTACAACGACCTCTACTATCCAATCAGCATCTGCTATTTTCTCAAAGTCATCTTCAAAATTTCCAGTTGTAATCCGTTTGGCAAAATCTTTCGTAAACAATGCTGCTGGCTTAGACTTTATCGCCTTAGTCAAGGCTTCGTTGGCCACTTTATTTCGTACGGCAGGGTTGGACTCTCCTGCTTCTATATCAAAAGGAAGTATGTCCAACATGACCACTTCCATCCCAACGTTGGCAAGGTGACAGGCTATTCCGGAACCCATTACACCCGTTCCCAACACGGCTACTTTTTTGATGCGATAACTCATAAATTTTTTCTTTGAATGAAGCTAAAGTATAAAAAATATGACACTCCGTCACTTTTTTTATTACTTTTGAATTCTAAACTATGTCACTATGAATCAAGAAGTTTTTGATCAATTAAAAAATAGAGCAGATAATGCAGGACCCATTGGAGGGACTCTAAAATTTGTTGTTGACGATACCGTTGTATATATCGATGGAACCGGATCCGAAAACACAACCACGTCGGAAGATAAAGAAGCTGACTGTAGCATCACGGTAAGCCAAGAAGTATTGGAAAAACTTCGCGATGGAGAATTAAATCCTATGATGGCTGTGATGGGAGGTCAAATAAAAATTGGTGGTGATATGGGACTGGCTATGAAAGTTCAGTCTTTATTGGGCTAAGCTTTACCCTGTAGACGAAAGTTGTCCTTAAAATACATATGACAACTGTCTTTCGAGAAATTACAGGCGTAAACATTCCTCTACAGTACGAATTCTTAATCCTATCAATGAGGAAACATAAAAAAACCCTTTTGTTAAGAACAAAAGGGTTTTGAATTGAATTCCTCTATTTTAAGTTTCTTTTAAATTTCTGAATTTCCTCGGGAGCTGGTGGGGGAAACTTTTGTACCTCTTCCAGAAAAGAGTTCCATTCAGATTCGTAAAATGAATTGACTGACTCCAGGGCAGCATCCAACTGATGGGCTGCTTTCATTTTTAGCTCCTTCTCCGTTTGAGTAATGCCCATAGGCCGAGTTTGAATGTAATAACTCGCTTTTCGAATTCGAGTCATTACATGGGGGTTTGGATTGCGAATAATCCCTTGCCTTTTATCTTCTTTCCCAATGAACAAAGCTTCAAGAAACTTTAATTTTTCGAGAGTCTGCGACACTAAAGCCGACAGTTCAGTGCTATTCTCAAGCTTTTTAACTCTTTCACTATACGCTTCCACTACCTTCATACTGTGGTGAAGTTGATCCATGGCAGTTGCCGAGAGTTTCGTCATCTCTTCTACTTCTGAAAGGGCCTCATAGCGCTCTTTAAAAGCTGTTTCAGAGTCTGCCAGACGGGGGTCTAAAGCGACCTCTATCTGCGCTTTTGAACTTCTTTCTTCATCTTTCAAAAGCACTTGATAGGTTGCAGGAAGTACTTGTTTTCCGCGTTTGTCTGAGCTGTCTTCCGCTTTCTTCTTTTTTTCATCTGACCTTCTTTTGGGACCTTCAATTCCTTTTTCGGTTAAATCCCACGTCCATCGATAGAAGCCTTTTTCTTTGGGTGCTTTCCGCCTTACTGTTTTTATCAGTTGTGTGTCTTTGTATATCTCAAAGGTCAGCTTCTTTTCCTTTTCAGCTCCTTTTGGATTGTAATAAAAGCTAAAGCGTCCGCCTTCTTTTCTGTTTTCACCATTGTAAAGGGCATCTCCTCCAAAACGGGTACCTGAGGGTTGCTGATAAGCGGCATGGTAAGCTGTAGGTGCATCAAATAATACCAAGGGCTGTGATAACAATTCAGGCGTACTGGCTATTTGCCGTAGCGGTTTAATATCATCTAAAACCCAAGCAGCACGGCCAAAAGTACCAATGATCAAGTCGGGTTCTCGCTTGTGAATCACCAAGTCTTTAGTAGAAACTGTCGGGAATACTGACGCGTCCATTTTATCCCAACTTTTGGCGCCATCAATAGAGACATACAAACCGTCGTCTGTCCCCAAAAAATACAGATTGGGAGATTGAGGATCCTGTATAATGGAGAGCGCATAACTGCTTACATCTTTGTCAGATACGATTCGCTCCCAGCTTTTACCATAATTAGTAGTTCGGTACACATAGGGTGTATAATTGAAACGACGGTAATCATTTGCTACTAGTAAAGCAGCTCCTTTTTGATAAGTAGAAGCCTTAATTTGAGGAATCCAACTTCCTTCAGGCAAGCCCTTGATGTTTTTGCTCACCTCCACCCAACTGCTTCCTCCATCGGTGGTGTAGTGAACCCTGCCGTCGTCAGAGGCAGTCCAAAGCATATTTTCTTCTAGTGGAGAGGGCTCAATCACCAACAAGGTGCAGTAGTTTTCGGCGCCAGTAGCATCTAAGGTCAAACCGCCACTTTCGCTTTGCTTTTGCTTGCTTTTGTCGTTGGTGGTCAAGTCAGGAGAAATAAGCTCCCAAGTCAAGCCTTCGTCTTTGCTTTTGTGAACAAATTGACTTCCAAAATACAAGACACCCTCTTGGAAGGGGTCTTTTGCAATAGCCGCATTCCAATTAAATCGCAATCGCACATCAGGATCGGGATGAGTAGGCTTTATGGAGTAATTGTCTCCTGTTTCTGCATCGTAACGCGACACGCTCCCTTGCTGGCTCATTCCAAAACCGTAGCGGGAATTTTTTTCATTGGGAACCACATCAAAGCCATCACCAAACAAGATTTCTTGCCAATAGGCGTTTCGAATGCCTTGATCGCGCCACACATAAGCAGGGCCTTTCCAAGAGCCGTTGTCTTGCATCCCTCCATACACATTGTAGGGGTAGTCCATATCTACGTTAATATGATAAAATTGCCCTACTGGAATATTCCCAACAAAGCGCCAATTCTTCCCGCGGTCACGTGTCATATTGAGGCCGCCGTCATTTCCGTTGATCATAAAGCGACCGTCTCTTGGGTGTATCCACCAAGCATGGTGATCGGGATGAACGCCATTGTCGACATTATAGGCTGGCATAAGCTCGGTAAAACTTTTACCACCATCTTCGGATACGTTCACATAGGTGAAGATTGAATAGATACGGTTTTCATTCTGCGGGTCAACCCGGATATCGGAATAATAAAAGGGGCGGTTGCCAATTTCTTCTTTGGAATTGACGAGTGTCCAATGCAGTCCCCCATCGTCAGAACGATAAAAGCCATTTTTTTTCGCTTCTATCAAAGCATAAACACGATTGGGGTCACTTGGCGCAATGGCCAATCCAATACGTCCTAGCTCTCCTTCAGGAAGGCCGTCTTTCGCTGTTATTTTTTTCCAATTATCGCCTCCGTCATAGGTGATATAGAGACCGCTGCCTTTCCCTCCTGATTTAAAAAACCAAGGGTCCCGTTTGTGCTCCCACAAAGCGGCTATTAACTTATTCGGGTTTTGCGGATCCATCACCAAATCAGCTGCTCCCGTTTTGGGATTGCTGTACAGTATTTTTTTCCAGCTTTTTCCACCATCAGTTGTTTTGTACACCCCTCTTTCTGGATGCACGCCCCAAGGAGAACCAATGGCAGCTGCATAAACGGTATCGGGATGCTGAGGGTCTATCAGAATACGATGTATGTGACGGGTATTTTCCAACCCCATACTTTTCCATGTTTTCCCGCCATCAAGGGATTTAAAAATACCATAGCCTCCGTTGAGGCTATTTCTAGGATTGCCTTCCCCGGTGCCCACCCAAACTACGTCAGGATTGGACTGTTGAATGGTGACTGCTCCTATCGAAGCGGTCACTTGATCTTCAAAAAGAGGGCTCCATTGTATGCCGCCACTAGTCGATTTCCACAAGCCTCCAGAAGCCGAACCTGCATAGATGATAGTCGGATCTGCTACCACCACATCTATCGCTGTGATACGTCCGCTCATTCCGCCTGGACCGATGTTTCTGGGCTTCATCTCCTTCATCAAGGAAGTAGAAAATTGCCCAAAACTCAAACTCGCTACTAATAGTAACCCTATCTGCATTACTCTTTTCATATACCTGCTTTTAGAATTTCGAAACAAGATACTACTACTTCCTAAATTTTTCTTCCCAACGAAGGAGAACTCTCCTCTGAAGGGCTTATTTTTATCAAAAATAAACACATGCTCAAAGCCGTTATTTTTGATATGGATGGGGTCATTGTAGACAGTGAACCCTTGCACAAACAAGCCTATCAAAAAATGTTTACCGACTACCAGCTCACGGTATCTGAAAGCTTGTATGAGTCTTTTACAGGCCAGGCAACCCTTCCCATTTGCGAGCGTTTATGTGAGCATTTTTCACTTGCAGTACCTCCTGAGGAACTGGTTGCGGCAAAACGAAAATACTTTAAAGCTCTTTTTGAAAGTGACAATGGTCTTAGTCTAATCGAAGGGGTATTGGATCGTATCCAAGAATACCACCAAAAAGGGATCACATTAATTTTGGCTTCCTCTGCTTCTATGCCCACCATAAATAGTGTCTTCAAACGTTTTGATCTGGATCCCTATTTCAAAGCCAAATTCAGTGGTGCCGATTTAGTGGCCTCCAAACCGCATCCTGAAATTTTTATCAAAGCGGCAGCAGCATCGGGCTATTCCAAAGCAGAATGTATGGTTATCGAAGATTCGACCAATGGGATAAAAGCAGCCCACTCGGCAGGCATTTTTTGCGTTGCATTTCAAGGAGAAAACGCCCACAACCAAGACTACCAATTGGCCGGTAAAGTAGTGCAAGGTTTTGCTGAGATCTCCGTTGACCGCATACCCGAATTTTTCCCAGCTAACTAACCTCTACGGATTACATTCTCACAACTCTTCACGAGATAAAAGCTTAGCATCCACAAGTTTTTAAAGGCTTTGTTTCGAGTGTATCCCTTGGAATAGCGATAGTAGATTTGCTGGACAATCCCGGCCAACCGAAACATTCCATAGACTCTGTAGAAACGAAAATCTTCAATTTCTATTCCTCGCTTTTCAGCGTAATAGGCGATGATTTCTTCTCGAGTCATCATCCCTTTTAAATGGGAGGGCTGCAAACGCATTTTTGTAATAAAAAAATCGTCCCCAGCTTCAATCCAATAGGCAAGGCTGTTGCCCAAATCCATCAAAGGATCACCTATCGTAGCCATTTCCCAGTCTAGTATTCCGGTGATTTGGGGAGGGGTTCCGGTTTGCAAAACGACATTATCCAAGCGAAAATCGTTGTGAATCATACAGGCTGTCTCGCTTTTAGGGAGTTGCTGCTCCAACCAGCTTCTGACTTTTTTCCCGGAAGGAACATTCCAGGTCACAGCATCGGTGTATCGTTTGTTCCAACCGTGGATTTGCCGTTCTATATAGCCTTCCCCTTTGCCCCATTGCGCCAGCTCTGCTTGACTTGCATCGATTTGATGCAGCTCTATAAGTTTGTCCCAGAAGGAAGTACACAAGGCCTTTACAGTAGCAGCATCCCAATCCAACTCTTTGGGTAAATTCTTTCGGGGGATCAAACCTTCTAGCCGTTCCATAATATAAAAGGGGCTACCCAGAACACTGTCGTCTTCACAAAGGGCTAGCATTTCTGGTACATAGTCATAAGCGGGTTTTAAGCTTTTTTGCAAGCTGTATTCCCGGACCATATCGTGGGCTCCTTTGGCTTTTTTTCCCAAGGGAGCTCTGCGCACTATCAAATCCCGATCGGGATACTCCAATCGATAGGTCCAATTGGAAGCGCCTCCGGTAAACTGCGTGATTTTTGAAGGCGCTGGAAGTGCAGGGAAATGCTGATCC
>CBFHRX010000039.1:0-7113 GCA_965658355.1 Flavobacteriaceae bacterium
TCTTCCCAAATACTTAATAAATCGTCTATCATATTATTGGTACTATACTATTAGTATAATACAAACATACAACACTTTTTAAACACCCTCAAATAAAAAAACCGCTACACTATAACAGTATAACGGTTTTATCATTTTACTTGCTCCCCCTGTTATTCAAAGTTGTAGCACAAAATCTATTCTACTTCATTAAAAAGAAAGAATGCTTCAATCGGTAAATCAAAAAGTTGTGCCATTTTAAATGCTGTAGGTAAGCTTGGGTCGAACTTTTCCTTTTCGATAGCATTTATGGTTTGTCTCGAAACACCAATCACTTCAGCCAATTGTTCTTGCGTTAGGCCTTTCAGTTTTCTTAATTCCCTAACCCGATTCTTCATAAATACCTTTTTCTATTAATCAATAAAGTTGTCATATAGGTTAGTCCAACAAATCCAACAAGAATTCCTATTTCTGCATCAAATGGTATAAGATTGACTTGGTCCAATAATGAATAGGTGAGTCCTACTATAACAGTCAATCCAAGTGTTAATGCCAAAGACTCCAAATGAATCTTCCGCTCCAATTCATCATAATGGTCAAATAACTTTCTATTTGCCAAGATCATAAGGACACCATTAACAAGGTTTGTAAGTATTGCAAAGGTTGTTAGTGCCATATGATCATCCCAAATAAATTTTGGTCCAAATGTGGCAATTGCCAAAGTGGCAACCCAAGACCATGTCCATAACCCTAAGTTTTGTAGATGTTTTTTTCTTTCTTCTTTCATTTTATGTAAAGTTTATTTGACAAAAATAAATCATTTATTTTAAATGTCAAGTTTTATTTACAAAATATTATAAGACAAAAAAAACCGCTATACTAAAATAATATAACAGTTTTATCATTTCGTCCAACGCGCCAGCGCGCTCCTTCACTAAAAATGTCCAGTGGACATTTTTTTTACGCTCGGCCGTCCCACTTGGGCTTCTCTCAGTTATATTCGTGATAAACGTTTCGCCCAAAAAGAAAAAACCCCTCACTTGCGTGAAGGGCTTTAGTAGTGGTTAAGTATATGTAGCGTAGCGGCTACTGGTTGCTCCTCCTCTTGGGCTCGAACCAAGGACCCTCTGATTAACAGTCAGATGCTCTAACCAACTGAGCTAAGGAGGAATATTTCGCTTGCAAATATAATAACTTCCGCTTATAGTCAAACTATCCCAATGAAATTACTGCAAAAATTTTGAAATAAAGATTTCCTAGGCTTTTAACTAAAGTGAGGATCGCTGAGAAGACATTACTGGAATGTTCACAAAAAAAAATCGTGTTCTAAACTAGAACACGATTTTTCTACTAGTTGATGCAAAATTTACTTATCCAACATCATGACTTTTCGAATGATTACATTTTCTTTTAAGTCTCTAATTTTCATCAGGTTGGTATATTCTCTGTCGGCATCCCAAGAAGGCGTATTCAGTCTCACGTCAATAATGTCTGAATAGGACGAGAACCAATCTACGGTCCAATAATTCCAGTAGGTTTCGGTTCCGTTTTTATCGAGTCTTTTACCAAGAGCCCAGCCCGTTTGTTTGCTGTTTTTTGGAATCCCTGCAGCCCAAAACTTTTTTTCTATCCCCTCATAGGTTTTTCCTTTTCCCTCTGCCACTTTCATGAAATTTAGAACTCCATAATCATCGGGAGATTGTACATTCTCGTCTCTAGAAAGAGCCTGTACAGCTGTGGAAATTGTTTCGGCGACGATCTCGCGCTTGCCGCGAACTTGTTCCAGAAACTCCCTCCAGTCATTGTCTGTCATTCCTGGCATGGCTTCTTTTCTCATTTCAGCTCTCTCACCCCAGCTGGTTTCCTCCCATTTTCTCATTTCACTCATGGTCATTGGCTCTACAATTAAATGGGTAAAAGGAGCTTGAGGATTCCCCACTACAGCCCACACATGCCATCCAGATTGCATGCCATTATCGATTCTCATTTGAGCGAATTTGGCAAACTTGGTTCTCAGGTTCTCCCCGTAGTTGGATCCGGGTTTGGCTTTGATAAAAGTTTGTTTGAATACGATCTTTTCCTGTGCTGTGACGGAAAAAGAAACAGTCATAGCAAAAGCTACTAATAGAAATAGTCTTTTCATTTTAAATGGGTTTATGATTATCCCTAAAATTAACTTTTTTTTGGGAAGCACCCAAACTTCAAAAAACCGTAATAATGCATCCCAAAGGATAAGCAGGAGGGCTTTACTAAAATAGATTCTCTAGTGACTAGGCATTAAGGAGCAGCAGTAGAAAAAGGGGTATCAAAAAACGACTCCTTTAATTTCTAATGGGATAAACAAGTAGTTTGTGTTTTAGGAAGCTGGATACCTATTCTTGTTGGATCAAGGAATGAACCGAATTTAGAGTCCTCCCAAATCCCTACATAGTGAATTAATTGGCTGCGTCCGTATCTTCTATCTCTTCTTTGGGATAGAACTCTTCTTGTTCCTCATACCATTCAAAGTCACTGTCCACTTTACCATCTTCGGGGTTAAAGGTTAACTCTAAATATTTTAGACGCTTCAGTTCTTTTACTTTTACTTGACAGATAAAAGTATGGTAGTGGTATTTGTCGAAAGGACTGATAAAGGTCTCGTATGAATCCCAGATTATATTTCGTGTGTACTCTACATTGGGGAATTTTTCTTCTACAAAAAAGCGAATCTTTTTATTGATTTCTTTGATGTTGATCGGTATGATTTCCCCTTCCGCATTTTCTTCAAATCCTTGGTGTTGTTCAATAAAATCTTCAATTCCTACTTTTTGAGTTTGTGCCGAAATGGTTGCTGAAAAGCTGAAAGCAATTAAGGCTACGAAGAATGAGAAATACTTTTTCATGATATATAGTATATTAATTGTTCAAATATAAGAAACTCACTTTGCTAGAAAAAATCATTCTCCCTAACTGCCAAAAAGATAGCGATAGACATCATTGCCATTCGCAAAAAGGACTAAGCCCAAAATCAAGAAAAACCCAATCACTTGGGCTACCTCTAAGACTCTGTCATGAGGTTTACGGCCTGTTATAATTTCATATAGTAAAAACATAACATGACCGCCGTCTAAGGCTGGTATAGGCAATACATTCATAAAAGCCAACATGATAGAGATCAATGCTGTGCTTGACCAAAATCCGCGCCAATCCCAACTGGAAGGGAATAAATTCCCAATGGCACCAAAGCCTCCCACTTGAGTGGCTCCTTTTTGGGTGAAGACATATTTGAATTGAGAGACATAATCATACAGCGTCCAGTATCCAAAGGCAAATCCTTGTTCAATACTCTCCACTAAGCCTAGGTCTACATGCGTTGTTTCGATTCCTGTTGCTAGTTTTCGGACCCCTATTTTACCGTTAGCATCTGGCGTAATTTGTAAGGTGTCGATTCGGCGGCCTCTTTCTACAACGAGTTCAAAAGGGTTTTTATGAGTTTGAAGTCTGTCGTAAAAATCCCCCCAATGGGTAACAGGCATTCCGTCAAAGGCGATAATTTTGTCTCCTGCCTCTAATCCAGCAGCAGCAGCTGCACCGCCAGGGGTTAAGGTATCTACCACCGCTTCTACAAGAGGGAAAAATACTTGCATTTCTCCACTTTCAAACATCTGTTTGCCAAAATCTTCGGGGATGGCAATTTTCTCGATTTGACCAGAAGCCCGTGCTACTTCAATCTCCTTAACATTACGAAGAAACAGATAACGGTTTACTTCCATCACATTATCCAGACTGTTGCCGTCTACAGAGAGGATTTTATCTCCATCCTGAAAACCGATATTCTGGGCAATAGTACTGGGTTCCATTCCCAAAGGAACCGCCTCATTGGTCAAGGTATTTTTACCCCAAACAAAGAGAATCATCATGTAGATAAGGAAGCCTAAAATCAAGTTCACTGTTACCCCACCCAGCATGATGATAAGACGCTGCCATGCGGGTTTGGATCGAAACTCCCAGGGTTGAGGTGGTTTTTTCATTTGCTCCTTGTCCATGCTCTCGTCTATCATTCCGGCTATTTTGACATAACCGCCAAGAGGCAGCCACCCGATTCCGTAGACAGTATCCCCGATTTTCTTTTTGAAAAGGGCAAAGTTGATATCAAAAAAGAGGAAGAATTTCTCCACTCGTGTTTTAAAAATACGTGCAGGGATGAAGTGACCGAGTTCGTGCAATACAATCAATAATGACAAACTCATTAGTAGTTGAATCGCTTTAATTGCAAATGGGCTCATATGAGGGTTTAAGACCCCCAAAATTAAACTTTTTTTTCAGGAAACTGTTTTTTTACAGGCTTACAAATTTCACCACTAATGCGGCCATACAGTTCACAATCTGTAACTTTGTCGCTGAAAGTGATATGAAAACATTTTTCCAGAAATACCGCCGATTTTTAATTGTTTTTTTAAGCATAAGCCTAGTGATCTTGTGGTTGTTTTACAGGGCACTTCGGCCCACTCCTCTCTTGCCGATATACCAACCGGCGATGGTCAATTTTGAGTTGGTTGACAGCAGCTTCCAGCACGTCAAGAAATACCACCGTATCGCGGAGTTTAAATTGCTAAATCAAAACGGGCAGTGGGTCAATGAGAGTTGGGTGGAGGGTAAAATTCATATTGCGGATTTTTTCTTTACAACCTGTCCGAGTATCTGTCCTATTATGACCGCAAACTTATTCGACATACAGGAACTTTTCTCTGAAGACGACCAGATACGCTTGCTTTCATTTAGCGTTACCCCCGAAATAGATTCCGTTGCGCAGCTGAAAAAGTATGCTCTTGAAAAAGGGGTAAAGGACCAAAAATGGAATTTATTGACGGGAGATAAAAAAGAAATATATCGTTTGGCGCGCCAGTCATACTTAGTAGCTAAAGAGGATGGAGATGGCGGTCCCTATGACATGATTCACACCGAAAATTTTGTTTTGGTCGATCCCGAAAGGCGAATCCGTGGGTTTTATGATGGTACCGATCCAGCCAGTATGGAGGAGCTTGTCAAGGATGTAGCGATCTTGCAAAAAGAATTTTCTCCCTAGCCATTTTTTATCCTCTTCCTTGCATAAAATATGCTATTTTTGTTTTTAAATTGATTCTAAATAATGGCATTTCTCGATTCACTAGAACCAGGACAAAGCGCAACGATTGTGGATTTCGAAACCGAAAAGTTACCTTTAAAACTCATCGAAATGGGGTGCTTGCCCGGCAACAAGGTTTGCCTTCTTCAAAAAGCCCCTTTTAATTGTCCTTTGTATTTAGAGATTGACGGTTGCCATATGGCCATCCGTAAAGAAGTGGCTGAACTCATAGAGATCGAACCTTCCTAAACAATGGCTCAGTATCTTAAAGTCGCCCTAATCGGGAACCCCAATACGGGTAAAACTTCGGTCTTTAATGCCCTTACAGGCTTGAATCAAAAAGTAGGAAACTACCCTGGAATCACGGTAGAAAAGAAAGAAGGCTCCTGTCGGCTGGATCGTACCACTAAGGCACAAATCTTAGATCTCCCCGGAACCTACAGCCTCAATGCCTCTTCTATGGACGAGAGTGTTGTCATTGAATTGCTGTTGAATAAAAACAACAAAGATTTTCCGGATGTTGCCATTGTCGTTACCGATGTAGAAAACCTCAAGCGAAACCTGCTGCTTTTTACACAGATAAAAGATCTTGAAATCCCCACTCTTTTGGTGATCAATATGTCCGATCAGATGAAACGCAAGGGGATTCAAATCGACGTGGATCTGCTGGAACAAGATTTGGGAACCAAAGTGATTCTGACAAGTATGCGTACTGAAGAGGGAATTTCCCAATTGAAGGAAGCATTGGTAAATTACCGCCAACTTCCCACAAAGCCTCTGTTAAATTTGAACAGTATTGACGAAGACTATTTCGCACGATTGCAAAAAACCTTCCCCTCCGAATCGTTATACAAACTTTGGTTGGTGATTACGCAAGACGTCAATTTCTCCAATATCGAAAGAAAGCGTGTCGAAGTTGCAAACGACTTTAAAATTCAAAGCGATACGGTTCTTAAAAGGCTCCAGCAAAAAGAGACCATCAAACGCTACCAGATTATTAATCAAACCCTGAAGAAAAACTATGCTGTTGACATAGAATCTGCCACCGACCTCAGAAGTAAAATCGATCGTGTCTTGATTCATAAGTTTTGGGGATATGTTTTCTTTTTTTCGTTACTGCTCTTAATCTTCCAGTCTATCTATGATTGGAGCGGTGTTCCAATGGACTTTATAGACAGCTCATTTGCACAGCTAAGCGAATGGGTCAATGCGCAACTACCCCCTGGATTGTTTACCAGCTTGTTGGCAGAAGGGATTATACCAGGCCTGGGGGGCGTGGTTATTTTTATACCGCAAATTGCCTTTTTGTTTTTGTTCATTTCATTATTAGAAGAGTCTGGTTATATGAGTCGCGTCGTTTTCTTGATGGACAGAGGCTTACGACGATTTGGTCTAAGTGGTAAAAGCGTACTGCCACTTATTTCGGGTACAGCATGTGCTATTCCGGCTGTGATGGCCACCCGAAACATTGAAAACTGGAAAGAAAGGTTGCTCACTATTTTGGTAACACCATTTACCACCTGCTCAGCCCGTTTGCCTGTTTATTTGATTTTAATATCATTGGTCATCCCAGAAGAAACCCTTTTTGGGATTAGCATCCAAGGGCTCACCCTAATGGGATTGTATTTATTGGGTTTTGTAATGGCCCTTTTATCTTCTTGGATATTAAAGCACTATTTTAAAACGGCGAGTAAAAGTTATTTTGTAGTAGAGATGCCAAACTACAAACTGCCCCGTTTAAAAAATGTTTCCATTACCATTTTGGAAAAAACAAAATCGTTTGTAACCGAAGCCGGAAAAATAATTTTGGCTTTTTCGGTTCTATTGTGGGTAATGGCCTCATTTGGACCTGGTGAGAAATTTAAAAATGCCAGCACTATAGTTGCAGAGGCCCAAACAGAAAACCTCCTTACCGAAGAAGAGCTGGAGAGTAAAACCGCTGCTTTTCGTTTGGAACACTCTTATATTGGAATTTTGGGTAAAACGATAGAACCGATTATTAGGCCTTTGGGATACGATTGGAAAATAGG
>CBFHRX010000039.1:7213-10419 GCA_965658355.1 Flavobacteriaceae bacterium
GAACACTCTTATATTGGAATTTTGGGTAAAACGATAGAACCGATTATTAGGCCTTTGGGATACGATTGGAAAATAGGGATTGCCCTTATTAGTTCCTTTGCCGCTCGGGAGGTTTTTGTCGGAAGCTTGGCTACCATATACAGTGTGGGCAGCGAGGAAGAAACCCCCATTAAAAATAAGATGGCCAATGAAAAACGCCCCGATGGCTCTGTTGTTTTTGACCTGGCCACAGGGGTGTCTCTGATGTTATTTTATGCATTTGCCATGCAGTGTATGAGTACTTTAGCCATTGTGAAGAAAGAAACAAATAGCTGGCGATGGCCTATGCTGCAGCTTGTGTTTATGACCTGTATCGCCTATGTCTCTGCTTTTGGAGCGTATCAAATTCTGTCTTGATGGAAATGATTCAAATTTTTCTCGTTGCCTGTGCCGCTTTTTGGGCTTTACGTCTTCTTTATAAGCGTTTTTTCGCCTCTTCAAAAGCGGATGCCAATTGTGGAAAAAATTGTGATTGTTAAGCCTTCATTAAATCCTCTATTTCCTCTGCTTCTATCGGAATATCTGCCATTAAATTAATAGGTGCACCACTCGCTTGCACCACGACATCGTCTTCTAAACGGATGCCAAAACCTTCTTCTGGGATATAAATACCGGGTTCAACGGTAAAAACCATATTGGGTTCTATTGGGAGATGAAGCAATCCATAATCATGGGTATCGAGTCCCAAATGGTGCGAAGTTCCGTGCATAAAATATTTTTTATAAGCAGGGCTTTTCGAGGATTCATTTTGGACATCAGCTTTGTCTAATAGGCCTAGGGCTAGCAGTTCAGCAGTCATTATTTTACCCACTTCAACATGGTATTCCTTCCAAAGGGTTCCGGGGGTAAGCAATCTTGTGGCTTCATTTTTGACGCGAAGTACGGCCTTGTAGACTTCTTTCTGTCGGGCAGTAAATTGACCGGAGACGGGTATGGTTCGTGTCATATCGGCGCTAAAATGACCATAGCCAGCACCAACATCTAAAAGGAGTAAGTCGCCGGCTTTACATTGATTGTTATTTTGAGTGTAGTGAAGTACGTTGCTGTTAGCGCCACTCGCAATAATGGGTTCATAGGCAAATCCATCTGCTCTGTTGCGAATAAATTCATGACTAAATTCAGCTTCAATTTCATATTCCCATACCTCTGGGCGAACAAAAGAGAGGATTCTTCGAAATCCTTTGTTGGTGATTTCACAGGCTTTTGCAATCTGATTGATTTCAGCCTGCGCCTTTACGGCTCTTAGTTTTTGTAGGATGGGATTGCTACGCGCTGTTTTATGGGAGGGATAGTTTTTCTTTGCCCACGTAATAAAACGATCTTCACGTGTTTGGGTTTCTACAGCGGCACGATAGTGTTCGTTTTTATTAAAATAAAAAGTGTCGCATTGTGAGGCCAGTTCAAACAGTACTTTTTCAAAGTCTTGAACCCAATAAATACTTTTTATCCCGGTTCGTTGTTGGGCTTGCTCACGGGTTAATTTAGCGCCTTCCCAAACGGCTATATGCGCATTGGTTTCTCGCAAAAAAAGAATTTCACGCTGAGCGGGATCTACAGCTTCAGGACAAAGTATCAATATTGTTTCTTCTTGGTGAATACCCGTTAGGTAGAGCAGATCCGTATGTTGTGCAAAGGGCAATGTGCTGTCTGCACTGATGGGATACCTATCATTGGAATTGAATACAGCTACACTTTTGGGCTCCATTGCTGCCCTAAATGCTTCCCTGTTTTTTTGGTAATGGCCAGATGGAAGTGGTTCGTATCTCATAGGACTGTAATTAAGGTACTAAGGTAGTTTTTTGTAATTTGAATGCCTAAATACATTATTGTGAAAAAGTACTATCTGCTCATCGCTTTACTGCTCTCCATAAACACTGCCTTTTCTCAAGGATCCTCCGATACAGGCTTACAAGAAGCTGTTCCTTCTCACGAACAATTGGTGGCACAATCCACAGTAAAAAACATTCCGTTTGAAAATATAGGGCCTTCTGTTATGAGTGGTCGTGTGGTTGCACTTGCCGTAAACCCCGAACAGCCGACAGAATTTTATGTTGCCTATGCCTCTGGAGGCGTGTGGCATACAACGGATAATGGGATACGTTTTACTTCGATTAGTGAAAACGCACCTACCCAAAACATTGGAGAGATTGCCATGCACTGGCCAAGCCGAACCCTTTGGGTGGGAACAGGTGAAAATAATGCATCACGCTCTTCCTATGCCGGAATTGGAATGCTTCGCACTACTGATAATGGAAAGACTTGGACACAGCACGGGCTGAGTGACAGCCATCATATTGGTAAAATCTTAATTCATCCAGACAATCCCAGCCAGTTAGTTGTTGGCGTAACCGGGCATCTCTATACCCCTAATGAAGAGCGAGGCGTCTTTGTTACTTCCGATGCCGGAGCAAGCTGGACGAAAACGCTGTATGTTAATGAAACGACTGGAATTATTGATATGGCACAGGTCCCCGGTGATTTCAACACCCTTTATGCTACTGCATGGGAAAAAGACCGAAAAGCTTGGAATTTTACTGGAAATGGAACGCATTCCGGGATCTATAAAAGTACAGATGCGGGTCAAAGCTGGGAGTTAATCAGTACGCCCAATAGTGGCTTTCCTACCGGAGAAGGTGTCGGTCGGATTGGAGTGGCCGTTTTTGATGCCAATGTTCTGTATGCCATCCATGACAGTCAGTTTAGAAGAGAGAAAGAAACAGCAGAAAAAAGCCAGGGGCTGAGTAAATCCGATTTCAAGGAAATGACACCTCAAGAATTTCTGGCACTTCCCAATAATGAGATAGACACCTATCTCAAAAAAAATGGCTTTCACGAAAAGTACAGAGCCGAAAATCTAAAAAATCAAGTACAGAATGGACAGGTAAAACCTGTAGATTTAGCCACCTATCTTGAAGACGCCAATGCGCTTTTGTTTGACACTCCAGTGGTTGGTGCTGAGGTATTCAAGAGTGAAGACGGAGGGGCCACTTGGGTGAAAACTCATGAGGATTACCTCAATGGGGTGTACTACAGCTATGGGTATTATTTTGGGCACATTCATGTTGCGGCTTATGATGCCAATAAAATTTACATCTACGGCGTTCCTTTTTTGACCTCCAATGATGGTGGACAAAACTTTGAGTATCTATCCAAACCCAACGTACACT
>CBFHRX010000040.1:0-10125 GCA_965658355.1 Flavobacteriaceae bacterium
TTATTTTCCTATTTAGTCGTTATAATTTTTGTTTCTCCATTCACCTTACAAGCATAATAGCTTTTAAAATGTAGGGATTAAAATGAATATCCATTGAGTGTGCGTATTATGCTTTTATCAATTTCTTCCCCTTTTGGAGGTTCTTGATATGGGCACTCCCTTTTTTTGTAACAAAGCCAAAAGTAGGCAGCCTCTAAACGAACCACGATGCCTCTAGTGGGGATTATAGAGACAAAAGTCATTAGCTTGCTTTATACTTTTCGAGTACTTCTATATTACCCATTTTAATTTGGCTTTGTATGTAATTCATCTCATTCTGAGTATTGTGTTTTTTAGCGGGGGTATAGAGGTTATTGGAGATCCATTTTTTCACTTTTGAATCAAAATAATGCTCCTTTGAATTTATAAAAAAATCAAATCCATGAATGACAACCCTTTTGTAATTTTCTAAAGCCCATAATATTGAACTCGTTCCTGTTGTAACTCTATCTGATTGTATTGATTTTTCAAATTCGCGTATTTTCGCTATCGGAACCAGCTCGTACTGGTTTTTATCAAGGTTTTGTCTTTCTTTAATTCGATCCTCTACACGCTCATAAAATTTCTCATAAACAGGGGAAGGAATAAAGACCACTACTTTGCCGGGGACCTGCTTTCGAGGTCTCACTTTTTTATTGTTACCATGAAACCAAATGTCTGTTTTTTGACCAACATGTTCTTTAAATGCGTCGACTTCGTAATTATTAATTCGTGCCACATTTTGGAAACGATCAATAATTTCACCGTATTTAAAGTCCAAGACAGAACTTCCATTGCCTATAATTAGTATTTCTTGATCTGCTGTCAAAACAAAGACTTTTTAACCAATATGTTTCATTATTCTACCAGAAGCACCGGCGTTCAAAGATACGTATTCTTCTGTTTGTTGTTTTAATTTTCTCAAAAACGTATCGTCTTCCAAAAAGCGAAAACAAGCCCTAAAATCAGACTGATTTTGAACGATAAAGCCAATCCCTCTTTCTGCCATTTCGAGGGCTTCGTTTAGGATTTTAATATTGGGGCCATAGCAACTAATCAATCCATAGGCACAAGGTTCAATGACAGAATGAACCCCTGATTGACCCAAAAATTTGTCTTTTCCAAACCCGCCTCCAATATAGGCTAGGTCTGAGTGTTTGTATAAATCAGCCAAAATACCCACAGTGTCTACTACGACAACATTCGCTTTCGATACTTTTTTTTGACTGTATAGTGTGTATTGAAAATCCAATTCCTCAAGCCTTTCTCTTAACTCGTTAATGGAGCTGTCGTCCACTTCGTGAGGTACTAGGATGAGTTTATTCCTTTTTTCCTCTAATGAAAGATCTCCCTTGGGATACTCTAGCTTTAAGGTTTCGAATATAATTTCGTAATCTGTTTTGTCAATACTGCCAAATATAATTGACTTTATACCGGCTTTATTTTCTAGGACAGAGGCTTGCTGATTGTTGTTTTTTCGAAACATTAATTGATCAAAACGACTATCTCCAGTGACAAATATTTCTGAATGGGGGGTTAGTTTTTTAAAGTTCGTAGAGATCCTTTCTGACGGGGTGAGGATCAGATCAAAATGCTTGAATACCCATTGATTGAATGCTAAAAAAGGGAATTTGAGGCGGACTGACTCCTCATAAAGATTCGCGTTTATTAAAATTGTTTTGACATCTAACAATCTTGCCATAAACACATGAGTTGGCCAAATATCATGTCTGACTACAATAAATTGATGGGGATTTACTAATTTAAAAAAGAAAAAACTTGAAAAAATAAAGTCATAGGGAAGGAAGCACACGCCATCAGCCAAAGGCGTTTGATTTTGCTTTGCATATACAGTAGATGAAAATAAACTGACGACAACATAAAATCGTTTTCGGTCTACTAATTTCAATAGTGGGACTAATTGTTCGAATTCCCCATTAGAAGCAGCATGAAAAACAAGTACTTTTCGGTCTCTTCGATTCATTCGAATCCCCCGACGTACTTTTAAAATACTCCCCCATGTTTTGTTGCGACGAATCTCAATTTTTTTGCTAAAAAAAGAAGCCATAAACACAAAAGGCCAAAAAAGAGGAGCCACAACGGTATAAATGACAAATAAAATCATCAATTAGGTACGGGATAAATTATCGAGATATACTTTCAAGGCCCCCCAAAATTCGTCCTCATTCTTCCACTTAAAAAGAATTTCTCTTGCTGCTTTAGTTTTGTCTACATCAGTCAAATCAACAAATTTCACTTTGATTATTATGCTATTATAAGAAGGTGATACACTCTAATTTACAAAGAATTGTGATGGGACACCTCAAATATAGTGATGTTAAATTCTCCAATCTGTTTACCCCCCTTTAGTTTTCACGGGAATGTTTCAATCGCTACTCAATCAAGAAACAATCCGCCATCAGGATTTATCTTTAAGATCATATCCTGCCATTTCTAAAGCGGCATCCATATAAACATAAATATCCTCAGTATAGGGATCGTCATTGATTCGCTTTCCTTTGAGTTCTCCTAGCCTGACGGTAATCAAATTAAGATCCGGAAAAACGATGACATATTGCCCCAAATGCCCTCTTTCCATAAACACTCTATGTCCTTTATAGGTGTCTAACCACCAGCCATATCCGTATTCTGGACTTTCTTTAAAGCGGGGGCGTATGGAGGTGGCAATAAAAGTTGAATCTAGCAACTGGACACCGTTCCACTTGCCATGGTCTTTGTATAATTTCCCAAAGCGGGCGAAATCTCGGGCATTGGTAGCAAAACAGCAATAGGCTTTTTCCATTCCATTTTCCTCAGAATCCAATTCCCATAAAGCGGTATGTTCTGCTCCCATGGGTTTCCAGAAACTATCGGATAAGTACGCACTAAGTGTTTTTTTTGTGGCTCGGGTCAAGGCGATTCCCAAAAGTTGCGTGGCACCACTCTTGTAATTAAAGGCTTTTCCGGGTTCAATTTCTATGGGCTGATCGAGAATAAGGGTCGTCAAATCTTCCACAAAATAGGCCGCTGCAGTAACCGAGAAGGGATTGTAATACTTTTCATCCCATTTCATCCCCGAAGCCATGGCTGCTAAATCACCAACTGTTACTTGATTGGCATATTCCCCTTTGAGCTCAGGAATAAAATCAATCACTTTTTGATCCAATCCACTGACATACCCGTCCATTATCGCTTTTCCCAATAAGGCAGTTACCATGCTCTTTGCTACTGAAAAAGAATTGGATTTGGAATCAGGACCATACCCATTGTAATATTTCTCAACTAAAACACTGTCGTTCTGGAGGACCATATAGGCGACAGTCTTATGGGCTATATTGTAGACCTCTAAATCTTCAGAAATCGCTTTTTTATTATAGTCTTCATGTTCCGGCCAGGCTTGAACGGTATCGGATGCTTCTACGGCTCTATTGTCAAAGTAGCGATAGTCTTCCAAAAAAGCAGTATCGTGACCCGTTAGATAAATAACGGCGATGCCGCGTAGAAACCAATCGTAACCAGATACAAAGAGAAGACCATAAACAAAGGCAATTCCGATAACGAAAGAGGTGATTTTTTTTTTCATGTACGTGTATTTAGACATAATAATTTCCACTTTCAAAACAAGAAAATTCACTTCTAGATCCTAGGGAGACAGCGAATGAAATTGCCTAATTAAAGTGGCCCATAAGGTTTAGGAAAACCCAACGCATGACCAATTGATATAGCAGCGGTTTTCACAAACTTTATTTTTCTCTAAAATAAGGATTTTTGTTTAGGGAAGCCCTCAAGCTCCAAAAGCCTCCGTTTTCGGTCCAAACCACCTGAGTACCCTACTAAACTTCTGTCGCTTCCAATGACTCTGTGACAAGGGATGCCAATCAAAACTGGATTTTTTGCAATGGCATTGGCGATGGCTCTGACTTTTTTTACGTCGCCAAATTTTTGTGCAATCTTCAAATAGGGAATTGTGGTTCCATAGGGGATTTGCTCGAGCATTTTCCATACTTCAAGCTGAAAATCAGTACCTCCAGGAGCCATCGGAAAAGAAAAAGTTTTACTTTTATTCGTGAAATAATGGTTCAATTGTTGAACGACAATTTCTAAGAAGGGTGAGTCAATCTTCTGAGTATCGAGGGGTTCATCCGTAAAATGAATATGGGTCACACCGCTAGTATTGGAGCGTATTTCCATCCATCCAAGGGGACTATTATAGAAGGCCTTGTCCATTCGTTGCGGGTGCTATATATAGTGAGTTGATTCGCGATAAAGTTAAACAAAATATTGATAATGTTGTACTTACTGTTTTTTATGAGCTTTATCTTTCTTTTTTTAGGGCTCCTTATTACCCCTAAAAATGCCCCCTATTTGCTAGCCGGTTTTAATACGCTTAGCAAAGAAGAACAACAACAAATAAAGCTGGAAGATTATCTAAGGTTCTTTCGAAAAGTGCATTTGTTTTTAAGTGGTTCTTTATTGGTATTGGGACTTTTAATAGACTATAGCCTATCGGGTGATAGCCTATTGTATTGGGTATTGTTTTATCCTCTTCTGATCTATATCTATATGATCTTCAAATCTCAAAAATATTTTCCTCCTACGCGGAAAAACAAGCTGAAAACGATTGCTGGGATTTCCGTGTTATTGCTTACAATCGCCTCTGTAGTTGGAGGTATTGGGTACGCCAGCCTCCCCAATACCTTAGAATTTGACAAAGACAGCCTAGTCATTACGGGCGTTTATGGGCTAACCTTAGAAAAGGCGCAAACCACGACTTCTGTGGTCAAAAGCTTGCCAAAGTTGAAGAGGAGAGTCAACGGAGTGGCCACAGCAAAAATATTGAAAGGCTATTTTGTAACGGATAAGGGAACTAAGGTCCGTGTTTTAACACATAGCCGAAAGGGCCCATTCATAAAGTTTGAAGCTAAGGGAGAAGTTCCTGTCTATTATGCATCCGATCAAGACTTCTCGGTTTTGATAAAAGAGCTGCAAGCCCAAAAATGGCTTCCTTAAGAGCCTAAAAGTTGTGCTACTTCTTTAGCATGATACGAGGCGATTAGGGAGGCACCCGCTCTTTTAAAAGCTAGTAGTTGTTCAAGCATGACAGATTCATAATCGAGCCATCCTTTTTCTGCTGCCGCTTTGAGCATCGCATATTCTCCACTAACTTGGTAGACGGCCAAGGGAACATTCAATTTTTCTTTGAGTTCAAAAAGGATATCCAGGTAGGCAATTCCAGGTTTGACCATCAAAATATCAGCGCCTTCTTCAAGGTCTCTTTGGCTTTCAATAAGAGCTTCAAAACGATTGGCATAATCCATTTGATAGGTCTTTTTATCACCAAAACCAGGAGCAGAATCAAGGGCATCTCTAAAAGGACCATAAAAGGAAGAAGCATACTTGGCGCTATAGCTTAATATCCCAACCTCTTGGAAGGCCGCTTGCTCTAATTCCTTTCGAATGCTTAGTATTCTACCATCCATCATATCACTGGGAGCGACAAAATCAGCCCCAGCCTCAGCATGTGATACTGCCATTTGGGCAAGCACTGCAACGGTAGGATCGTTTAGGATTTGGTTTCCTTCCACAATGCCATCATGTCCAAAACTTGAATAGGGATCCAAAGCCACATCTGTCATGACAAGCATGCCAGGGGTCGCTCTTTTTATTGTTTGTATAGCTCGCTGCATCAAGCCCTCAGGATTGAGCGCTTCCGTTCCACGGTTGTCTTTTTTGCTGTCCGGTACCTTTACAAAAAGCAACACGGAACGAAGCCCCAACTGCCAGAGTTCTTTTACTTCTTGCTCCAATAGATCTAGAGACAGGCGAAAATAGTTCGGCATAGAAGGAATTTCTTCCTTTTTTTGGTTGCCTTCAATTACAAATAAGGGAACGATAAAGTCCTCATTTCGGAGATGGTTTTCTCGAATAAGAGCTCTGATACTGGCGTTGGTTCGAATTCTTCTATTCCTCTGTAGTGGATACATCTGTGTTGTTTTGAGTTTCGGTTGGGGCTTCTATAGAAGCCTCGGGATTGGTAATGGTAAATTCTATTTCTTCTTCAATGGGAGCCGATTTTTTTAAGGTTCCAATCATCATGATCAGCATAGAAAATAGAATGACAATAAGCAAGACTTTTTCATCAATAGGCTGATCTTCTAAGCCCATAATTCCACTGTCTTGTAATTGGAAAAATAATAAAATACTGATTAACCCTCGAGGGGAGAGGTATACTTTAGTGCTTGGGATAAAAGAAAATTCGCTTAGCGTAAAATAGGCATAGCGCGCTATTAGCATGGCAATCAGAATCAATATCCCATAAAAATAGGGGTCGGGGGACAGGAAATTATCCAGTGTAATGGAAAATCCAAAAAACAGAAAAAAGAAAGTGCGGACGATAAAGGTCGATTCCCCTGTAAGGACATGAAATTCGTGTAACTCCTTTGCTGTTTTCTCTGTGTCTACATATCGAGCCAATGCTTTTGGAAACAAAGTGGCGATGTTTCCCAAGAACAAGCCAAAAATAAAAATCGTGACCAGAGCGGGTAAATGAAGGTATTTGCCAACCGCATACAGTAAGATCAATAGGGCTAGGATCAGAAAAAATTTGACGTGATGGGTAATCCTTTTTAACAACAGAAAAAGAAAAAACGCAATGAGCAGAGAAAGAAGCACGATGCCAAGGAGTTGAATTCCTAGTTTTAAAAGGGGTTCAAAGGCCACAAGTACCTGCTGCTTGTTGTATTGTCCCAGTGCATAGTTAAAGAGTAAGATCCCCAGTATGTCTGAAAAGGTAGATTCAAATACGACAAATTCTTTGTCCTCGTCCAAAAGTCCTGCTGCAGAAGGAATGGCAACAGCACTGCTGATGATAGAGAGGGGAATCGCTAGTAATGTTGACAGGGCAGTCTCAAGACCTGTTAAGGTGCTTATGAGAGTACTGACTAAAAATATATTGAGTACCAATATGACAAGAGCTGCCGTAAAGCCTTTGAATAAGGTGCCAATATTCTCTTTCTTGATTTGCAATTCTAAGGCACCTTCCAGAACAATTAGAATCAATCCTATAGTTCCCAGTACTGGAATAAGTTGCTTCAGGATTTCGGAACCCGCAAACCCATACCAATCGGCAAAAGCCCGTGCCATAATCCCTGTACCTAGTAATAATAAGACAGAGGGAAACTTGGTTTTACGCGAAAAAGCGTCAAACAGATACGAAAAGATGATCAGTAGCGGAATGAGTACTAATATCTGCTTGCTATCCATATTCGGTTTATTGAACCCACTCTTTGGGGGTTTTTAATACAGCTACTAAAGTGGCTTCTTCTGAATTTTCCTCTGGATGAAAGTCATATTTCCATTGCACATAAGGCGGGAGGCTCATCAAGATACTTTCGATCCGACCATTGGTTTTTAACCCAAACAAGGTCCCTTTATCGTGAATTAAATTAAATTCAACGTAGCGCCCCCTTCTTACTTCTTGCCACATTCTTTCTTCTGGGGTATAAGGGTGCTCTTTTCTTTTTTGTACGATGGGGATATAGGCCTCTAAGAAAGTATCTCCCACCGTTGTCACAAAATGATAGCGATCTTCTAATGCAATCGTATCAGTGGGTTTTAAATAGTCAAAAAACAAACCTCCCACACCCCGGGCTTCCCCTCTGTGACTATTCCAAAAGTAATCATCACATTTTTTCTTAAAGCTAGGGTAAAAGCCTTCATCAAAAGCATCGCAACTGTTTTTACAACATTGGTGAAAATGGATGATGTCTTCTTCTATTACATAATAGGGGGTTAAATCCATACCCCCTCCAAACCATTGGTCGAGGAGTGTGCCCTCTTTGTCATAGAGTTCAAAATATCTAAAATTGGCGTGTACAGTTGGAACCATCGGATTTTTTGGATGGATGACAAGACTGATCCCGCAGGCATAAAAATCAGAATCACCTACCTTAAAATAGGCTTGCATGCTAGAAGGCAGTGGCCCGTGAACAGCAGATATATTAACTCCGGCTTTTTCAAAAATGCGTCCACCTTCCAGAACACGACTCCGTCCTCCGCCTCCTTCTGGGCGCTCCCATTTTTCTTCCTCAAATACGCCAGTCTGATCCAGAGACTCTAACTTTTGAGTGATCTGATCTTGTAGTCTGAGTATGTAGGGGTAGAATTGATCTTTCAACTTATTCAGTATAATTTTTTACGGCATCCACAAAAGCTTTCGCATGGGCAACCGGTATATTGGGGAGTATTCCGTGTCCTAAATTTACGATATATCGGTCTTTCCCAAAGTCTTTAATCATTTGTCGAACATCATTTTGAATGACAGGGATGGGTGATAACAGCCGGGCAGGGTCGTAGTTGCCTTGTAGGGTAATGGATCCGCCCGATAAGTAACGAGCATTTTGTGCTGTACAGGTCCAGTCAACTCCAAGAGCAGCAGCCCCAGACTGTCCCATTTCACGCAAGGCAAACCAACAGCCTTTTCCAAAAACAATGACAGGAATATCCTCTTTTAAGGCATCGATGATTTGTTGTATATAGGGCCAGGAAAAGCGCTGATAATCGGACGGGGATAACAATCCTCCCCAAGAGTCGAATAGTTGAACCGCGTGTACACCGTGAGCCACCTTTGTTTTTAAATAAGCGATGGTGGTATCCGTTATTTTTTGAAGCAAATCATGAGCCAGTTCGGGCTGCTCAAAACAGAATGCTTTGGCTTTGTCAAAAGTTTTGGAGCCCTGCCCTTGAACCGCATAGCACAATAAAGTCCAGGGGGAACCGGCAAAGCCAATTAAAGGGACCCTGTTGTCTAGTTGTTCTAGCGTAAGCGTGATAGCAGAAAAGACATAGTCTAGCGCTTCGTTGACATCGGGGACAATTACATTGTCAAGGTCGGCTTTGTTCTGTATAGGGCTTGGCAACCAAGGACCTACACCGTCTTTCATTTCGACCTCTATATTCATGGCTTGTAACACCACCAAAATATCACTGAATAAAATAGCGGCATCAGGTCCAATTTGATCAATAGGCATGATGGTTATTTCGGCTGCAAGTTCTGGGGTCTGACAACGGGTAAAGAAATCATACTGGGCCTTTAATTTCATAAAGTCAGGGAGGTATCTCCCTGCCTGGCGCATCATCCAAACGGGGGGGCGGTTTACTGTTTTTCCAGCTAAAGCCTGAAGAAATAAATCGTTTTTAAGCATAATAGTGTTGCATTAATTGCAGAAAAATAAAGTTGTTAGTGGGTTCCTTAGCGACGCTAAAGTGGGCACTGTATTCTTGAACTTTGTTGGCAGTAGTGGGGCCAATACAAAAGGAGTGAACTCCCTCCAGCGAGTTTTTTTGGACGTAGCTTTCAACTGCTGAGGGGCTGTAAAAAAGAACACCATCAAGTCGAGAGTCAATCGCTTTAGGGGTTAATAGGGTGTTGTAAACCTCATAAACCTGGAGGGGGATACGAGCCTTATCTAGTACCTCTTCAATAAGGGGAAGTCTTCTTTGACCGCAACAATAGCTAAAACTTTTGTCTTGATGATCCGCCACAATGGTGGCTGCCAATTGGCTTGCGCTTGAGGCTACTTCTTGAACATAGGCTTGCCTTTCTTTAAGCAGTGCGGCGCTTTTGGCCCCGACGCAATAAAATGTTGCGTCCTTAATCCATTGGTTACTCATAGGATGTGCTAAAAAAAGGGTGGTTGCATTTTGACTCGTAAAAAGGATCTGTTTCTCCCATTTTTTGGGCTCCAATTTCAGGGGCTCTATGGTCACAAAAGGGTGTTCTACAATTGAAAAGTCCTGTTGTAAGAGTCTTTCTTTGAAAGGGAGGGGTAGTACCTTGGTCGCAAGAAGTCTCATATTATTCCCTTTTGATAGCAGACATTATGGTGGCACCTCCTTTTGCTAAGACAGCTTCTGCTGCTAGCCTTCCAATTTTTTCAGCCTCTTCTCTGGGAAAGCGGTTTTCATAGACCGCCTTTTCTTTTCCATCTAGTGAAAAAACACCTCCTTTAAAATGCCATCCCTCTTGGGTTGGTGTCATCAGGGCACCAATTGGAGCTGAGCAACCGCCCTCAAGTAAACGTAAAAATAAGCGTTCTTGATAGGTGG
>CBFHRX010000041.1:0-4630 GCA_965658355.1 Flavobacteriaceae bacterium
TTCCTTGATTTCCGGAGTCCGGGTAATATCATTATTCCCACCGCAGATCAGCACGCCAGCTCTTTTGCCTTTCAGTTGGGCAGCGTATTGCTCTATCCCAGCTAAAGCCAAGGCTCCTGCTGGTTCTGCTACGATCCCTTCTTTGTTGTACAGGTCCAATATCTCCTGACAAATTCTCCCTTCTTCAACAATGATGCAATCATCAAGATGATGCTTGCAAATCTCAAAACTCAAATGTCCTACTTTTTTTACAGCAGCACCGTCGACAAACTTATCGATCTTAGGCAATGCGACCACCTTATCCTTCTGCAAAGAGTTGAACATAGATGGAGCCCCAGCGGGTTCTACACCTATGATTTTAGTCGCTGGAGAAAGGGCCTTAAAAATGGTAATAATTCCCGATATCAAACCACCACCGCCAACAGGTACAAATACATAGTCTAAAGACTGCTTGAGCTGATCCAACATTTCCAGAGCAACGGTCGCTTGACCTTCTATAACCTCTATATCATCAAAAGGATGAATAAAATGGGACCTGCTCTCTTTTTGAAACTTGCGGGCCGCTTTTTGGGAATCGTCATAGGTGTCTCCCACCAGCCGAACATCTATAAAATCACCACCAAACATACGTACCTGCTCCACCTTTTGCGAAGGGGTAGGCACAGGCATAAAGACAGTTCCCTGAATTTTTAGATCCCGGCAAGAAAAGGCAAAACCTTGTGCGTGATTTCCCGCACTGGCGCAAACAATACCTTGAGTTCGTTCCGCTTCGCTTAGGCCCACTATTTTGTTATAGGCACCGCGAATTTTAAACGAACGGATGTGTTGTAAATCTTCTCTTTTGAGATAGATCTCTGCCGCTAACTTTTTGGACCAACGATGTTGTATCCGCAGTGGAGTTTTAAGCACAACTGCGGCAACATTAGAACGTGCTTTTAGGGCACCTTCAACGCTGGGAAGTCGCATTATACGATCTTTTTCATCGCTGTCATAGAAGCACGTAATTCGTACCCAATTAGCTCTACCGGATGGTAGCGAATAATATCATTGATCTGGATCAACTTTTGATTGTCCACACCATTGTCTTGATCTGCCGCATAAGCGGTTCCAATCACATCGATATCAATTTCTTTCATGAAATCTACAAGCATGGGCTTGGCAGCATGGTCAAATAAATAACAACCGTATTCTGCTGTATCCGAAATGACCCGATTCATCTCAAATAATTTCTTACGAGCAATCGTGTTGGCGATTAGTGGTGTTTCATGGAGGGATTCGTAGTAGGCCGATTCTTCTTTGATACCAGAGGCAACCATCGTGTCGAAGGCCAACTCTACTCCTGCTCTTACAAAAGCAACCATTAATACGCCGTGATCAAAGAATTCTTGTTCCGAAATCTCCTGGTCAGTATTGTCTGTTTTTTCAAAAGCAGTTTCTCCTGTAGCGGCACGCCATGTTAGCAGGTTCACATCGTCATTGGCCCAATCTTCCATCATCGTTTTCGAAAAATGACCCGACATTATATCGTCCATATGCTTGTGAAACAAAGGCGCTAGGATGCTCTTAAGTTGTTCTGATAACTCAAAGGCTTTTACCTTAGCGGGATTGGAAAGACGGTCCATCATATTGGTAATACCGCCGTGCTTTAAAGCTTCTGTTATTGTTTCCCATCCGTATTGAATCAATTTTGAGGCATAGCCAGGGTCAATTCCTTTTGCCACCATTTTATCAAAACTCAAGATCGAGCCTGTTTGCAACACCCCACATAAAATGGTTTGCTCGCCCATCAAATCTGATTTTACTTCAGCTACAAATGAAGATTCTAGCACCCCTGCTCTATGGCCTCCAGTTGCAACTGCATAGGCTTTTGCCTGTGCCAACCCAAGCCCTTGTGGGTCGTTTTCGGGATGCACAGCAATCAAGGTAGGAACTCCAAAACCTCTTTTGTATTCTTCTCTAACCTCGGATCCTGGACATTTTGGCGCAACCATAATAACGGTCAAGTCTTCTCGTATTTGAGTTCCCTCTTCTACGATGTTAAACCCATGCGAATACGAAAGAGTCGCCCCTTTTTTCATCAAAGGCATTACAGCCTCTACTACAGAGGTGTGGTTTTTATCCGGTGTCAGGTTGATCACTAAATCCGCAGTTGGGATCATCTCCTCATAGGTGCCAACAGCAAAATCATTGTCAACTGCATTTTGGTAAGAAGCTCTTTTGTTATCGATAGCCCCTTGACGTAAGGTATAAGAAATATCCAAGCCTGAATCGCGCATGTTTAGACCTTGATTCAATCCTTGAGCACCGCAGCCTACGATTACAATTTTCTTTCCTTCGAGAGCGCTCACGCCATCGCTAAATTCATCCGTTTCCATAAAACGGCATTGCCCTAGCTGGTTGAGTTTTTCGCTTAGTGTCAATTGGTTAAAATAGTTTGCCATGTTGGTATTATTATTATCGTTATTTATTTTTTTTGAATGATTCTAGTATTTCTGAAATCCCCATTTTGGATTTGGTCACTGATATCCGTCCCGATCGAACGAATTGCAGCAATCCATAGGGCGCTAAGTCTTTGCGTAGTTTTTCCGTTTCCTCTCGAAAACCTGTTTTTTCAATCACAAAAAACTCAGGGGAAACGGTCACAATAGTGGCGTGACTGTCTTTGATTATATTTTGTATTTGACGTTCTTCAAACAACGAACTCGATTTTACTTTATACAAAGCACACTCGGCGAAAATCGTCTCTTCATCGGTATGGTAAAAGGCTTTGATAACGTCAATTTGTTTTTCAATTTGTTGCACCAGTTTCTGTACGGTGTCTTCTGGTGCCTTCACGACAATCACAAATCGAAAGACGTCTTGTATTTCGGACTGTGAGGTCGAAAAGCTGTAAATGTTAATATGACGCTTTAAGAAAATAGAGGATATCCTATTGAGGAGTCCAACATTGTTTTCAGAATAAACTGAGATGGTATAGCGGGTCATGTCACTCATTATTTCAATCGTATATCAGAAACCGAAGCTCCAGTTGGAATCATAGGGAATACATTGTCTTCTTTCTCCACACAGACCTCAAGGAAATAAGGGCCGTCTGTGGCAATCATTTCCGCTACAGCATTGTCGAGCTCTGTTCGTTTGCTGACGCGTTTCGCTGCTATATTATAGCCTTTGGCAATGGTGACAAAGTCGGGATTGGTCATTTCTGTAGACGCATAGCGTTTGTCAAAAAACAGCTGCTGCCATTGGCGTACCATACCCAAATAGTCATTATTCAATACGACAATCTTTACGGCTACCCCTGTTTGGAATATGGTCCCCAACTCTTGAATCGTCATTTGATAGCCCCCGTCTCCGATTACGGCTACTACATGTCTGTCTTCGGCGCCCATTTTGGCTCCGATAGCGGCGGGAAGGGCAAAACCCATCGTTCCGAGTCCGCCTGAGGTAACATTGCTTTTAGAACGTACAAAACTAGCGTAACGGCAGGCTATCATTTGATGCTGACCTACGTCTGTCACGATAACCGCATCGCTGCCCGTATGTTTGTTAATGGCAACTATGGTCTCTCCCATCGTCAGTCCTTCTTTGGTGGGTTGGGTATCCCCTTTGATGACCGCTTCAAACTCTGTTTTCATATGCGCCTCAAACTGCCCCTTCCAATCGCTATAGTCGGCCGGTGTAACTAGTGCTGTAAGCGCCTTTAAACTTTCATTACAATTCGCTAAAATGGGATAGTCGGCAAAAACGTTTTTACTGATTTCTGCGGGGTCAATTTCCAGATGAACGACCTTCGCTTGCTTGGCATAGGTTTCTAAGTTCCCTGTTACACGATCGTCAAAACGCATCCCAATCGCGATGAGGACATCGCATTCGTTGGTCAATAAATTGGGACCGTAGTTTCCGTGCATGCCCACCATGCCCATATTAAGGGGATGTTCAGTAGGCAAGGCTGAAAGTCCAAGGATAGTCCATACTGCTGGGATGCCACTTTTTTCAACGAAGGCTTTAAATTCTTCCTCCGCCTCGCCTAGTATAACGCCTTGCCCCCATACAATAAGGGGCTTTTTAGCCGCATTAATGGCGGCTGCCGCAGCGGCTACTTGACTTTGCTGCAATACGGGTGACGGATTGTAGGAACGAACCCCTGTACAAGCTTCATAGGAAAAGTCAAACTCTGCAAACTGTGCGTCTTTGGTGATATCAATCAGCACGGGTCCCGGTCTCCCGGAACGGGCTATAAAAAAGGCCTTTGCCATGATTTCCGGAATCTCTTCTACACAGGTTATTTGGTAATTCCATTTGGTAACTGGTGTCGAAATCCCAATAATATCTGTTTCTTGAAAGGCATCTGACCCTAATAAATGGGAAGCCACTTGGCCTGTGATGCAAACCATGGGGGTAGAATCGATCTGTGCATCGGCAATCCCTGTTACCAAGTTGGTAGCGCCAGGTCCTGATGTGGCCATAGCGACCCCTACACGTCCTGACGTACGCGCATAGCCCTGAGCCATATGCGTGGCCCCCTGCTCGTGACGAGTAAGGACATGATTTAGTTGGTCTTTGAATTTGTAGAGTTCGTCATAGATGGGCATTATAGCACCACCCGGATAACCATAAATCAAATCAACAC
>CBFHRX010000041.1:4727-9594 GCA_965658355.1 Flavobacteriaceae bacterium
TCCGCTGATACGAATTGTCTTTTTTGTTGTCGCTGCCATATTTACTGATCGGTAACACAGCCTTCAGAGGCAGTAGCTACATTTTTGATGTATTTATACAAAACGCCTTTATTAAATTTATAAGGAGGCTGCACCCAGTTGTTTTTACGCGCCTCTAATTCGGCATCTGTTAGCGCTACCGATAGGGTATTGGCTTCCGCATCGATCGTAATCTCATCACCTGTCTCAAGCAGCCCAAGCGGTCCTCCTTCTTGTGCTTCTGGTACGATATGTCCGACCACAAAGCCATGGGTACCTCCAGAAAAGCGTCCATCGGTAATCAAGGCTACTGATTTTCCCAATCCTGCACCCATAATAGCGGCTGTTGGTTTAAGCATCTCTGGCATTCCGGGGCCTCCTTTGGGGCCTTCGTAGCGAATTACGACTACTTCACCCGCATGTACTTCACCGTTTTTAATCCCGGCATTGGCTTCAAATTCTCCGTTGAACACTCGTGCAGGTCCTTTGAATAAAAGCCCTTCTTTTCCGGTAATCTTAGCGACAGAACCTCCAGGTGCCAAATTCCCTTTAAGGATGCGAATGTGTCCGGTAGGCTTAATAGGATTCTGCAAAGGACGGATGATATTTTGTCCTTCTTTTAGACCGGGTACATCCGCCAAGTTTTCGGCCAGTGTTTTTCCGGTAACCGTCATACAATCTCCATGCAGTAAGTCGTTTTCCAACATAAACTTTAAGACCGCAGGAACCCCTCCTACTTGGTGTAGATCTTTCATCAAATATTTACCGCTGGGTTTTAGGTCCGCTAAGAAAGGGGTATGGTCGCTTATTCTTTGGAAATCGTCTATCGTTAACTCAATTTCAGCAGCCTTGGCAATAGCCAAAAAGTGCAGTACAGCATTGGTAGAGCCTCCTAGAATGGCAATCAATCGCAAAGCATTCTCCAAGGATTTCTTGGTCACAATATCGCGGGGCTTTAAATCTTTCTTTAGCAATTCCAACAAATGGAGACCCACCTGGTGGCATTCTTGGTTTTTTTCTTTGCTAATGGCTGGGTTCGAGGAATTATAAGGCAAGGCCATCCCCAAGGCTTCAATAGCGGATGCCATGGTATTAGCAGTGTACATTCCACCGCAGGCACCGGCTCCTGGACACGCACTTTTGATGACATTCTTATATTCTTTTTCATCTATGGTACCGGCTACTTTTTCTCCCCAGGCTTCAAAAGCGGAGACAACATCTAACTCCTTCCCATTATGACAACCCGAATCTATCGTTCCACCGTATACTAAAATACTGGGGCGGTTCAAACGCAACATGGCCATCAGTGCCCCCGGCATGTTTTTATCACAGCCCACTACAGTCACTACGCCATCATATGACATCGCCTGTACTACTGTTTCAACAGAATCGGCGATCACATCACGTGAAGGAAGCGAAAATCGCATTCCTGGGGTCCCCATAGAAATCCCGTCGCTTACTCCGATGGTATTAAAAATCAAGCCGACCATCTCCTTTTCAGGGATTCCCTTTTTGATTTGAGTTGACAAATCATTCAGGTGCATATTACAGGGGTTGCCTTCATAGCCAGTAGAGGCAATCCCGATTAGTGGCTTTTGAAAATCTTCATCCGTTAGACCTATAGCATGCAGCATTGCTTGTGCAGCTGGTTGCGTTGGATCTTGTGTTACTTGGTGGCTGTATTTTGTTAGTTTACTCATGCGTATTTACGAATTTATAGGCTCCGCTTTGCTTGTGTGAAACACTTTTGCAGCAGTCATTATATTCAAGCCGTATAATAAGGGTGTAGTTGTTTGATTATCAATTTTTTATAAAAAATATTTTAACACATTCAGTAGGTGAGAAAAAGGATGGGTTTTGGGGTTCGTATATTTACGTCACAAATCTAGAAACTATTTCATAGAGTTGGCGATATTTGCGTAAAAGTTGAACATGAAAAAGAAAACAGCAACTGAAGCAATTCAATACAGGCGTTCTGTACGGATTCAAAGTGCCGTAGAAATTGATTCAGAGAAAGTAAAAGCCTGTCTCCAAAATGCAACCCTGGCCCCTAACAGCAGCAATATGCAGCTATGGGAATTTTACCACATAAGCAGTACTGAAGGCAAAAAAGCCATCCAAGAAGCCTGTTTCAACCAGCCGGCTGCAAAAACGGCACAGCAATTAGTAATTCCCGTGGTGAGAATGGATCTTTGGGAAAGCCGCATCCAATCCTTGAAGGACAATCTTATTCAAAGCTTTGAAAAAAGCAGCGACAGAAATCCTGAAAAGGAAGCCAAAGCACTGGGGTATCTGGAACATCAATTGCCGAAAGTATACGCCAAAAAAAGCGAATCGGAAGCCCAAAAGCAACAAGAAGAAATAGAAGCCAAGGGAATTGAACAGCCTGTATACAGAGAAGTAAGCGCTGCTGATCTCCGCGTCATTGGTCATAAAAGTGTCGCGCTGGCAGCCCAAAATTTTATGATCAGCATGGCTGAAATCGAATACGACACCTGCCCGATGGAAGGCTTTGACTCGGTGCGCATTAAAGCGGCATTGGATCTTCCCCCTTCTGCAGAAATCAATATGGTAATCGGATGCGGAGTACGTGCCGAAAATGGTATTTACGGTCCCCAGTTTCGCGTGCCTTTTGAGCAAGTGTATTTTGAGAAATAAAAGCTTAGGATACCCATTGTAGCCGCAATTTCTTTCCTGCTGCTTGTTGGGCTAAAAAATTTCGCTCTTCTTGGTCTATCGTCAGTATTCTTAAATAGCCTCCGCTTACTTGACTATCGGCCATGGCCACCAATAAGGTACCAGCTGTCGACACTTGAACGGTCCCCGGATGAATAAGCCCACTCAAAGGCTGTATTTTCAAGGGCTTTAAGTTTCCCTCTAGCCGATAGCCCATTCTATCGTTACTGCCTATTAAAAAGCTGGTGTTGAAAAGTTCCTCCTGAATAGAAGCCGGACACTGCGCCCAGTCAATACCAGGGCTTACCCGAATAAAATCTCTTTCTTCAAAAGCTTTTGCAGACTTTCTTTTTTCGGTCAGGAGCGTCGGAGGAAACGAACTTGAAACAAAGGGAAGCTTCTCCCCTTTTTGAACTCTTGACTCCGGGCTAATGGGGGCATATTGAGAGCGGCTCCCAAGGTAAATCGCTGTTTGCAATCCACCCAAAAAAGCAAGGTAAGAACGCACTCCATGGGTCATTTGCCCAAGTTGAAGAACATCCCCTGTATCGCATAAAATAGGGCGGTCTTGTTCTTTCGGCTCACGATTTAACAAAACCTCTTGTTGGGCACCGCTACACACGACCCAAACCGGGTCGTTAAACAATAAAGTAGGCCCCGACAAAGTCATTTCCAAACTAGCAAGCGGACTTTTATTTCCCACGAGCCTATTGGCAAGGCTGAAACTTTCCCAATCCATCGGCCCCGACAATGGAACGCCTTTAGAGCGCCATCCGATGCGACCAGAATCCTGGATTGAAGTGTAAAACCCAGTTTTAAGAAGTTGGCAAAAGGCCTTTTTCATGCTTGTATTTTGGACTGTATTGTGGTGTTGCTAGAATCTCTTTATAAGTTGCTTCCTTGATTTCGATCCATTGAATTTGGTCACCTGGCTCTAGAATAAAAGTAGGGGTTCGGTCACGATCAAATAGTTTTATCGGACATTTTCCGACAAGCTGCCAGCCTCCCGGACTCTCTTGTGGATAGATCCCCACATAGCGCTCTCCTACCGCAACCGATCCTGCGGCGACTCGCAAGCGAGGTTCCGCATGTCTGGGCAATTGCAATTCTGCTGGCAAGCCCTGTAAATAACAAAAGCCCGCTAAGAATCCATAACATTGCACACTTACTTTTTGGTGTAAAAAAGCTGTTTTATAAGCCGCCACTTTAGCAAGATCTTGCTTGAAATAGGCGGCAAGATCAGACCCCTCAGAGACTTCCCAATAAAGAGGTATTTCCCAGCTTTTATAGGGTATGGCGGCAAGCATGTTCACTTCTTCATAGCTTTGAGCGATTTGCTGGCGAAGCTTTTGAGTAGAAATTGCATAGGATGTAATGATCAGAAAGCCCCTGGGTTCCTGGATGATTTCTTCAACAGCTTCTAGACGATCGGTCAACAAACGAACCCACTGGCAGCGACGTAAAATATCGGCATGCGACCCCACCAATGGACTTATTTCGACAAAGCAATGGGTGTCTTTTGGAAACTGTAGACTGTAGGTCATGATGCTGCAATTTGGGAAAGGTGTTGGGCGTGATTCAGTGCATTGGGGGTATCACTGTGCAAGCATACCGTCTGGCAATGCATGGGGATTAAGCTGCCTTCCACTGTTTGAACCTGCCCCTTACAAAGATTTCGATATTGTTCCTCAACTGCCCTAATAGAGGTTAATACGGCAGCGGACTCTTTTCTAGAAAGCAAGGTTCCCGATTGGGTATAGCGCCTGTCAACAAAACCTTCTTCCCATACGCTAAAGCCCGCTTTTTTTAGCTGGGCTGCCCAAGGGCTTCCAGCCAGGGCAAATACGATTCCCTTATAGGCTATCGCATTTAGAACCTCTATAAAACAAGCCCCCAAATCGCTGTCAAAGGCCAGCTCATTGTAGAGGGCACCGTGCGGCTTTATATGATGCCAATCGGCTCCTACTTCGTCTAAGCAGTCTTGAAACAGTTGCAGCTGCACAAGCAGTGCTTTTTGGAGTTCTTGGGGTTTTACAGAAAGCGAATGGCGTCCAAAATTTTCACGATCAGGATAGGATGGATGTGCGCCAATACGAACCTCTTCCTCTTGTGCCCATCGCATCACTTGGCATATACTTTCCCGAGAACCGGCATGACCTCCACAGGCGATGTT
>CBFHRX010000042.1:0-9505 GCA_965658355.1 Flavobacteriaceae bacterium
CTTTCAGTGGCTGTTTACAACCACTACAAACGAATTCAATTACTCAACAATAGTAGCAACGAGGTTGAACTTCAAAAGAGTAATGTGCTGTTAGTGGGGCCTACAGGTACCGGAAAAACACTTATGGCTCAGACAATTGCCAAACTTCTCAAAGTGCCTATAGCGATTGTAGATGCCACCGTATTGACAGAGGCCGGATATGTAGGAGAGGATGTTGAAAGTATTTTGACCCGTCTGCTACAAGCAGCAGATCACGATGTCGAAAAAGCGCAATTGGGGATTGTCTTTATCGATGAGTTGGATAAAATTGCACGTAAAAGCGACAATCCTTCGATTACACGAGATGTCTCTGGAGAAGGCGTGCAACAAGCTTTGTTGAAATTATTAGAGGGTACGGTTGTCAATGTACCGCCTAAGGGAGGGAGAAAGCATCCCGATCAAAAATTTATTGAAGTCGACACTTCGAATATTCTCTTTATTGCAGGCGGGGCTTTTGATGGAATCGAGCGCAGTATCAACAAGCGCTTGAATCTGCAAGCAATAGGGTACAATACCAAAAAAGCGGCAGAACAAGTTGACGATGAAAATCTATTGAAGTACATTACGCCTAAAGATGTTCGTTCCTTTGGGTTGATCCCGGAGATTATTGGGCGATTGCCTGTTCTTACTCATATGAATCCTTTGGATGCAGCTACATTAAAGTCTATTCTAACGGAACCGAAAAACGCACTTGTCAAACAATACGAACTGCTGTTTGAATTAGATGGAATTGCGTTGAGTTTTACACAAGGAGCTTTGGATTTTATCGTTCAGCAAGCAATGGATTTTAATTTGGGAGCAAGAGGACTACGTTCGTTATGTGAGTCCATTCTAACAGAGGCCATGTATAGCCTGCCAGAAACGGATACCAAGAGTCTCAAAGTCACCAAAGCCTATGCAGAAGAGAAGCTTGGTGTACTGGATTTACCGAATTTAAAAGCGGTTTCTTAGTATTGCTGTAATAAGGCTTCTAAAAATTCTCTAGAGTTTGACAAACGAGGGACCTTATGTTGCCCGCCCAACTTCTTTTTGGATTCCAGCCACTTATAAAAAGTTCCTTTTGGAGCAGCATGAATCTTAGGAAGGCTTAGCGTCATGTCTTTATAGCGTTTGGCCTCATAATCAGAATTGAGACTTTTTAAGGCGAGATCTAATTCATGGGTGAAAGAAGTCAGTTCTTGTGGGGGCTTTGAGAATTCAATCAGCCATTCGTGTGCTCCTTTTTCTTTTCCCTTCATAAACACAGGCCCAGCCGTATAATCAATTATATGGACTCCAGTTTTTTGGGCAGCTATCGCCAAGGCTTTTTCTGCATTTTCGACCATAAGCTCTTCGCCAAAGACATTGATATGTTGTTTGGTTCGCCCACTTACTCGAATTCGATAGGGATGTAGGGAAGTAAACCGAACGGTGTCTCCAATTCGATAGCGCCAAAGCCCACCATTGGTTGTAATGACCATTTCATATAGAACGCCTAATTCTACCTCCCATAATGGCAGTATTTTGGGATCTTCATACGACCACTCCTCTTGGGGAATAAACTCGTAAAAAATTCCGTAATCGAGCATCAGCAAAAGGTCTGAGGAATTGTTTTGGTCTTGTATGGCAAAAAAACCCTCAGAGGCATTGTAGATTTCGTAGTATTTAAACCCTGATTGGGGAAACAGTTGTTGGTATTGCTCTCGGTAGGGCTGAAAATGTACTCCCCCATGAAAATACACTTCAGCACCAGGCCAGAGATCATGTACCGTAGAAGTGTTTGTCTCTTGGAGGGCTTTTTGAAGCAAGACCAGCATCCACGAGGGGACTCCTGCTAAGCTAGTGACGTTTTGCGAGATGGATTCAGCCAATATAGCTTTCATTTTTTCTTCCCATTCCGACATCAAAGACGTTTTTTGGCTGGGGGTACTACTTAACTCTGCCCAGAAGGGCATATTGTCAATAATGATAGCAGACAGATCCCCAAAATAGCTGTTGTTGTTTTGATAGAGCTCGCTGCTTCCACCTAAGCGGAGACATTTTCCAGCGAGTAATTGCGAATCGGGATTGTTGTTAAAATAAAGCGAAAGCATGTCTTTTCCAGCTTTGTAATGACAATCCTCTAGCGAGGCAGAGCTGACCGGAATAAATTTACTCTTAGAGGCAGTAGTTCCGCTCGACTTGGCAAACCATTTGATAGGGGTTGGCCAAAAGATATTTTGCACTCCTTTACGGCAAAGTTCTATGTCTTGGCTTATAGTTTCATAAGTAGCCAAGGGAATCCGCTGACTGAAAGTTTGATAATTCTCAATGGATTTAAAATCGTATTGCAAGCCAAAGTGAGTAGTGGCAGCGGTATCCAATAGATTGTGAAGGACTTCTTGTTGGACCTCATTGGGGAATTTCAAAAAGAGTTCTATTTGATGAATTCTTTTTTTTAGAAACCACGAAGCGATAGAGTTGAATAAGGGGATTGGCATACAAATGGTATCTTTATAGTAAAAATAAAAAATAGCTTGGCACTAACGTAGTCGATTCATTTAAAAACAATAACGCAGATGTATTTCCACAGCCTCCTTCGTAAAATGACCACTGAAATCCACAGTCCTATCCGCTACTTTTTGGATTGTGAGAATGATGTTTTGTTGGTTCACGAGCTTCTAGGAAGACAGCTTTCACTTAGCCTAGAAGGGACTGAATGTTTGAATTGCCACCAAGACAAGCCCCTCTTCAGACAGGGCTTTTGCCAATCTTGTTTTTTTGAAATTCCACAAGCAGCGGATTGGGTAATGCGCCCCGAATTGAGCAAAGCTCATTTGGATATTGAAGACCGCGATTTGGCTTATGAGAAAAAAGTACAGCTACAGCCTCATATTGTGTATTTGGCCCTAAGCAGCCATTTAAAAGTAGGAATTACGCGTAAAACGCAAGTACCTACCCGTTGGATCGACCAAGGAGCGCATCAGGCCTTACCCTTGTTAGAGGTTCCCAATCGGTATTTGTCGGGGGTTGCTGAGATAGCGATGAAGGTTGGCTTTTCGGATAAAACCAATTGGCGCAAGATGCTTCAAAACGATACTGAACCAGTAGATTGGAAAGCGGCTCGGGAAAAATTCATTGAACTTTTACCCGAAGAACTAAGTCCCTATTTACAAGCGGAACAAGAACCTCTCACGCTTCAATATCCAGTTAATCAATACCCTGCAAAAGTAAAAAGTTTGAACCTAAGTAAAACCCCAGAGTTTTCAGCCAAGTTGGTTGGAGTCAAAGGGCAGTATCTCCTTTTTGAAGATCAAACCGTTTTTAACATACGTTCTAACGAAGGTCACCGTTTGAAAATAGCCGTTGGCTAGTGGTGCTTTTTGGATGTTTTGACTTGTTGTTGGATGCCCTTGACCTCTTTTGCTGTTAGATGGCGCCATTGCCCCACTTTAACATCCAAGGCGATATTCATTATCCGTACCCGCTTTAATTTGGTAACTCGATACCCCAAGTATTCACACATTCTTCGAATTTGTCTATTGAGGCCTTGTGTTAAAACAATTCGAAACTCTTGTTTGTGGGTTTGTTTGACATAGCATTTTCGAGTAACGGTATCCAAAATTGGAATCCCATTCTGCATCCGTTTGACAAAATCAGGAGTGATGGGTTTGTTTACTTGCACCACGTATTCTTTTTCGTGTTTGTTATGAGCGCGTAGAATTTTATTGACAATATCCCCGTCATTCGTCAAAAAGATCAAACCCTCACTGGGTTTGTCTAAACGCCCAATAGGAAATATGCGGCTGGGGTAATTGATATAGTCAATGATGTTGTTTTTCTCGACCCGGGTATCGGTAGTGCATACTATTCCCACGGGTTTGTTAAAGGCGAGGTAAACGGCCTTTTCTTTCTCTTGACCAATAAGAGTACCATCTACTTCAATGCGATCAGCAGCGGTTACTTTGGTGCCCATTTCAATTTTGGCACCATTGATTTTAATACGACCGGCAGCGATAAGTTTATCGGCTTCCCGACGGGAGCAGTAGCCAAGTTCGCTGAGGTATTTGTTGAGACGAATGGGTTCTTGTTGTGCCACTATTCTTTAATTTCTTCGTTAATACCCAATCCAAAACGTTTGCGAAAAAGTCCGACAAACAGATATAAAAATGGCGTGTCTATAGCCGCTACGATAACTTTAAAAATAAAACCGGATAGGACCAATCCCCAAAATAAATTCCAGGGGAGAACACCAAATAAACTCAGCAGTAGAATGACGGTTAGGGTATCGACAAACTGAGAACTAAAAGTGGAAAAGTTGTTGCGCAACCAGAGCATTCTTCCTTGAGTGAGTTCTTTCCAATAATGATAGAGCCGTATGTCAATAAACTGCGCGAATAAATAGGCCAGCATGGAAGCTAAAACGGCGAGCGGAGAGAGCGAAAACACCGCCTTAAAGGTGGTGTCGTCTAGAGGAGAATTTACAGAAGCTGGAACCGCATCCGCCAATAGAAGTATTCCCATGGAAAAGAAAGAGGCGAAGATGCCTGCTACAACTACGAGATTGGCTTTCTTTTTACCATAGATTTCAGAGATCAGATCCGTAATCAAAAACGTTATCGGGTAGGGTAAGATCCCAACGGAAAGCTCAAAAAGTGAGACTCCAAATACCGATACCTCAATAGGTTGCCAAGTAAAGAATTTTTGAAAAATCAAATTGGAGACCACCAAAGAGGTGATAAATAAGGCAGCTAAAAAAAGATAAATACGCTCTGCTAAGGCGCGGTCTTGTGCCGTCATACTAGCGAATATTGAGTTCGTAAGGCAATTCTGTTTGTACTTGTATGGAGCGTTTGTTTTTCAATGAAGGCGTTAATAGTCCTTGCCAGAATTCTGGAAGCTGCGACTGCCAGTCAGACTGTAGCATTGGGAATCCACCGGATAAGATACTTTCCAAATCAGGGGTAATATTTGGGTAGGAAACCACATTATAGCGGTCTACTGAAGCGGCCTCTGCAGCCATTGCTATAGCTGTATTCAAATCCCCAAGTCCGTCCACTAATCCATTCTGAAAAGCACGGGTTCCAGACCAAACGCGTCCTTGGGCAATCTTTTCTACTGCGGTGAGATCCATATTGCGATCGTCACTCACATGCCCCTTAAAGGTGTCGTATACTTGCTGGATACTTTCTTTCGCAGCTTTGCGAAAACCAGCAGAAGGTTTTTCAAACAAGCTGTAACCCAAAGCGTTGTCATGCGTACTTACTTGTTCGGCATTGATACCGATGTCCTCTGAAAGTTCGCTGAGGTTTGGAAGGGTCGCCCAAACACCGATAGAGCCTGTGATGCTCAGCGGATCGGCAATGATCTTTTGAGCGGGTAAGCTGATGTAATACCCTCCAGAAGCGGCTACATCTCCCATGGATACAAAAAGCGGCTTTTGCTCTTTGGCTTTGTGTAAGCGTTCCCATAAGATCTCCGAGGTTAGGGCATCTCCTCCAGGAGAATCTACACGAATGACGATGGCTTTTACTCTTGGGTTATCCAAGGCTTCCTCAAGGGCTTCTAAAAATATTTTTTTCCCAATAACCGTTTCGCTACCGTTTCCATACAAAATGGTTCCTTGCGCATAGACGACTGCAATTCGATCTTTGATATCAGCATCATAGGCTGATTTAGGTGTTCCCAAATCGGATACAGAAAGAAAACGGGAACTTCCGTTTAATCGCTTTTCAAGGGCTTCCTCATAGGCAGCCTCGTATCGAACAGCATCAATCAGTCCTGCTTTTTTAGCACGACTGGCTGTGTTGCCAGCCAATTGGTTGGCGGCTTGATCCATAGCTACGGGGGAGAGTTTTCGACTTTCGGCCATTTCCGCATTGATGACCTCCCAAATATCTTGCAGAAGGGTTTTGATTTGAGTGCGGTTTTCAGCACTCATTTTATTGTCTAGATAGGGCTCAACAGCACTCTTGTATTTTCCCAATCGGATCACCTCCATTTTGGCACCGTATTTTTCTTGAAAATCCTTGTAGTAAAGGACCTCTGAACTCAAGCCTTTAAACTCTATTTGCCCCACTGGGTTTAAGAATAAACTGTCCGCAACACTGGCTAGGTAGTAGCTTTTTTGTGAGAAAAAATCCCCATAGGCATAGACAAATTTCCCTGTTTTTTTAAACTCTTGTAATGCGCGTCTGATACTCCTTGTCTGTGACCACCCTGCCTGAATAAACTGTGTTTCGAGGCTAATCCCTTTGATATTTTCTTCTTTGGCAGCCGTGCGTATACTATGTACAATCTGGTCGAGGCCGATTGCTTCAGGTTCTAGGCCCAAGCTTATATTGAATTGTTCTATTGCGGGGAGGCGGTCGTAGATAGTTTCATTTAAGCGCAACCGAAGAACGCTTTCTTCGTTGATGGATTTTTTTCCTTGTGGACCCGCAACAGAGGCAACACTTGCCAATCCGGCTATCCCCATTAAGAGTAAAACAAACAACAGGCCAAAGGCGATCAGATTCCCTAAGATGGCAGCGAGTAGATTTTTTGAAAAATTCATAGAGTTAGGAATAAGTCTCAAAGATAGTGTTTGTAATTTTGGCGCAAAAGGGATTCATGGAACGCAATTGTTTTATTGCATTGGGGAGTAACTTAGGAGACAAGCGGCAGTATCTATTAAGTGCCTTGGCTCGTATTGAAGAAGAATTGGGAACCATCCTCCAAGTATCATCCCCCTACGAAACCGAGTCCTGGGGTTTTGAGGCGCCCCCTTTTATAAACGCTTGTCTACAACTGCAGACAGCGCTGCCGCCACTAGCTCTTTTAGAACGTCTTCAACAGATCGAAAAAGACCTGGGAAGGCAGGCTTCAGCAGCGGAGCAGTATAGTTCTCGAACCTTGGATCTAGATCTCTTGTTTTACGGAGATCGTCAGCTGAATACCGAAAGTTTAACCCTCCCGCATCCGCGATTGCAATTGCGAAATTTTGTATTGGATCCGCTGGTAGAGATTGCCGCAGAATTTGAGCACCCTTACTATCAAAAAAGTATGCAAGCGCTCCAAGCAGCATGCGAAGATACTACTGCTGTTCAACAACTTCCTTTTCGTTACTGGCTACCGCCTTTGTTTGACAGTCGTTCCTATATAGCCATCAGTGGTACTATTGGAAGTGGCAAAACAACCTTGACCCAACAGCTTGCAGCGGATTATGGCATCCATGCCTTGTATGAACAGTTTGAAGAAAACCCCTATCTGGCTGATTTCTACCAGCGCCCAGAAGACTTTGCTTTGGAGACCGAGCGTTTTTTTCTGAACAGCCGAATTCAGCAACTCTCTCCTCCTTTAGCGACTCCATTGGTAAGTGATTTTTGGCTGGAAAAATCCCTCGTCTTTGCGCAAGAAACACTACCGCTCCCTTTATTTCAAGAATTTGAAAAGCAATTTAAGGGTGTAGCACCGCAAAGCTTGCCACCCGATTTACTGGTTTATTTGCATCGGCCGGTAGCGGAATTACTCCAGCAAATAAAGAAAAGGGGCCGACAATACGAACAAGGGATACCGCCTAGTTATTTAGAAAAAATAGAAAAGGGATACGCACGATTACTTGCTACTAATTTGGATTATCCCATTGCAAAAATAGACTGTACGGGTCGATTTTGGGAGCCGCATTCGTATGCGTATATCCAGCTCGTTCAGCAGTTAGCTTCTTTTTAGCTTGCTGTAAAAATCCCAAACGACGATCCCTGTCGCAACGGAAATATTTAGCGAGTGTTTGGTGCCTTCTTGGGGTATTTCTAAAACAGAATCCGCCATGGATACGATCTCTTGGGAAACGCCTTTCACCTCATTTCCGAGCACAAAAGCGTGAACTTTGTTTGTATCGGGATGAAAATCAGCTAGTGACTGAGAAGCCTCAGCTTGTTCGATGGCATGCACTATGACCCCCTCTTGTTGCAGTTCTTGCAGTAGACTAAAAGCAGATTCTCGGTATTCCCAAGCAACCGAAGCTGTTGCGCCTAAGGCTGTTTTTTGGATGTCTTTATGGGGCGGCTTGGCGGTGATCCCACAGAGGTATATTTTGGAGACCAAAAAAGCATCGGCGCTGCGAAAAACAGCCCCGATATTGTTTAGGCTTCGGATGTTATCAAGGACGAGAATCAAAGGGGTTTTGGTTGCCGATTTAAATTCTTCAATGCTTTTTCGATCCAGTTCTTCGTTCTTCAATTTTCGCATGTTCAAAAATACGTATTTCGATAGGGAACCACTTGTTTAGGGGCAATCTAAATTTTACATTAGCATAAAACCGAAAGGCAGTGGCAAGCAGCAGCAAGGAAACCCCTTTAATGAAGCAATACAACCAGATCAAGGCGAAATATCCGGATGCCTTGCTCTTGTTTCGCGTCGGGGATTTTTACGAGACCTTTGGAGAAGATGCTGTCAAGGCGGCTAAAATATTGGGGATTATACTCACCAAGAGAGGGGCCGGCAGTACAAGCGAAACCGAGCTGGCAGGTTTTCCACACCATTCCCTCAACACCTATTTGCCCAAGCTTGTCAAAGCGGGTTGTCGGGTGGCGATTTGCGATCAGCTCGAAGACCCTAAAATGACTAAAAAAATTGTCAAAAGAGGCGTCACTGAATTGGTAACCCCGGGGGTTGCCCTTAACGAAGAGGTACTCGATCAAAAGCAGAACAACTATCTCGCTGCCTATGCGGGGGGCGCCCAAAAAGCGGGGATTGCTTTTTTGGATATTTCAACCGGAGATTTTTGGGTGACAGAAGGCAAACAAGCCGAAATTGCGCAGTTGCTTGAAAATTTTTCCCCTAGTGAAATTCTAGTCGCCAAACCTCAAAAAGCCCAATTCAGTGCGGATTATGGGGCGCAATGGCCGGTTTTCTATTTAGAAGATTGGGTTTACAAACCCGATTTTGCCCAGCAAAAACTGACCGCCCATTTTGAAACGACCAGCCTGCAAGGCTTTGGTGTCCAAGAGCTGGAAAATGGCACAGCAGCTGCAGCAGCTATCTTGCATTATTTATCGGAAACCCAACACGATAGACTGAAGCACATTCACCGTCTACAGCGACTGCACACTGCGGACTATGTTTGGATGGACCGCTTTACGGTTCGCAATCTCGAACTTTTCCATCCGAATTCACCGGGTGGCGTTCCCCTTATTGAGGTGATCGACTTTAGCCGTACGCCTATGGGAGGGCGATTGCTTCGGCATTGGCTCGCATTTCCCTTGCTTCAGGCCGAGAAAATCTTGGCACGACAGGCTGTTGTCAGTGCTTTTTTACAGCATATAGAAACCCACGAAAGCACAGCGGAAACCCTGGCTCGTATTTCAGACATAGAACGAATAGGAGGGCGAATAGCCACCTTTAAAGTCAGCCCTAGGGCCTTGAATCAATTATTGGAATCTCTTAGTCTGCTGCCGCAGCTTCAGCAGCAGCTGATCGCTTCCCAGCAAAAGGCGTTGGAACACTTTGCCACCGAGTTGCAGTCTTT
>CBFHRX010000043.1:0-3033 GCA_965658355.1 Flavobacteriaceae bacterium
CCAAAGCGTGTGCCCAGCTCGTAATTCACACTTTCTTCTGCTTTTTCACCAGGGGCACTTCCCGGGGGTGAAAATCCTTTGTGTATCCCTCCAAACAGAGAAAGCTCATTGGAAAAGGTATAGTTAAACCCAAGCCCTGGAATCCAAGTCGTGATTTCGTTTTCTCTAAGCGCACGATCTATTCCTGTTCGATTTGGATCGTTTTTACCATAATCCTCTCTCCCGAGTGAAATAGACTCTACTCGGATACCCGGACTTAAGGTCAGCTGATTTCGCTTGTACTTGTATAGCATATAAGCCGCAAAAGCAGTAGCGCTGGAAATACGATTCCCTTTGGCTCCTTTCGACCCATACGAAGTCAATAGCATATCCGAATTCTGCATTCGATAGCCATCTTCCCATTGAAAACGATCTTCTTCGTCGTAGTGATAGCGTGCTCCTAGTTCAAAATCATGGAAGTCGCCTGATTCCCCATACCAATGGTAATCTATTTTGGTCTGCAGCCCTTTGGAATTGTACACCCGATTGTTTGCCTTTACCAATAAAGCATCGTCTTCTGAATCCTCAGTACCTTTTAGTAGCTCCAAATGAGAGGCATAGGTTTGCGGGTTCGACAGTAGTGTATTCAATCCCAGGGTCTTTCCATCGGTAGTAAGACCACTGAGTTTGTACCAATTTCTTGAAAAACGGTTGTGATAGGCATTGGTGACAATTTTAAATTGTGACCCTACATTAAGGGTATGCGTAAGCATCCACTGCCGTTGTTCGGCATCCATAACATCTTCTTGTGAAGCCGCATAACGCATAAAAGGGGATTGGTTAAAATCAGCCTCTGTAATACCTAAATAGGTTTCGTTGGAGCGTTCGTCGTAATAATGATATTTTACTTCAAGAGACTGTGGGAGGGTCGCTTCTTCATTTGTCTGAAAACGAATCTTCCCGGTCAAGTCTGTCGTGTCAAAACCTGTGTTTTCGGCATTCGTAAGTTGTTTAAAGCCATCGGAGTTTAAGGCTAAGTACTCAAATACATAGCCTATATTTTGGGTGGACTGCCCAATGCTTGTCAAGAGCTGACTGCTGTTGTAGCTCCCATAAGAGGATTGAAAACGAGCTTCAAGTCCTTTATCAGGAACAGCTGTAGACACCAAATTAATGACGCCCCCAGTGGTAAAAGGACCGTACTGTACTTGACTGCTTCCTTTTAGTATTTCCACCGCTTGCATACGCGCTATAGAAGGAAAATAGTAGGCCGCTGGTGCGCTGTAAGGCGCCGGAGCGATCAACACCCCATCTTCCATCAAGGTGATCTTAGAGCTCCGCTCCGGAGAGGTTCCTCTAAGGCTAATGTTGGGGCGTAGACCAAAGCCGTCTTCTTCATAAAAGTTGACCCCAGGAACCGCTTTTAGAGCCCGATTGATATCGATATACCCAAACTCATTCAGCTCCTCTGCTGATAAGAAATAAGAAGCGCCGGTTCGGTTTTGTGCCACAAATTTATTTCCTAATATGGTATTCGCCTTGATGATTACCTCATCCAGGTTTTGCACAGAATCCTGCTGAACTGTATCGTGTTCTTGTCCCCAACTATTGAGTGATACCAAGGCCAAAAGCAGTAGATTAAGGTATGAATATTTCATTTATTTAGATTTAATAAATATAATATCAGCGCAAAAATAACCAACTTTTTATTTTTATTCATACTAAATAAGAAAAAAATTTAACGGCTTTACTGCATTTTTAAATCCTATATAAAAGACCGTTAAAACTCCATTTTGAGCTGTGTTTAGGAGTAGGACAAAATTTGTATCTTGAATTGAATTATTCAGTTATAGCTATATTTTTTTACCCCAAATAGTGGTAAAATGAAACCAAAAGAAACAATTATGCGACAGTTCGTACTCACCCTTTTACTTGGGGCACTTACCCTTATTCCCAGTATGGCGCAGTCCAAAAAAATGCGGAAACAACAAGCGCAAAACAACAAGCCCGTATACCACCAACTCAAATGGCGCAATATTGGTCCTTTTAGAGGGGGGCGTAGTGTAGCCTCTTCGGGGGTCTTTCAGGATCCCCATACTTTTTATATGGGGAGTACCGGTGGAGGCTTATGGAAAACAACCGATGCGGGTATCCAATGGAAAAACATTTCCGACGGATACTTTAAAACAGGTACTGTAGGAGCTATTGCTGTAGCCGAAAGCGACCCCAATGTAGTGGTAGTAGGAATGGGGGAACACGCCGCAAGAGGGGTCATGTCCTCTATGGGGGATGGGGTTTACATCTCTACAGATGCAGGAGTAAGCTGGAAACACAGTGGTTTGGAGTCGAGTCGTCATATCGCCAATATTGAAATACACCCTCAGAATCCCGATATCCTGTATGTGGCGGTTCAAGGTGCCCAATACGGCCCTAGCAAAGAAAGAGGCATCTATAAATCAGAAGACGGTGGTGCTAGTTGGAAACAACTCTTGTATAAAGGGCCACATGTTGGAGCCGTTTCCTTGAGTATGGATAAAAACAATCCACGTATACTATACGCTGCCTTGTGGGACCATAAACGAAGCCCCTGGCAAATGATCTCTGGTGGAAAAGGATCGGGTATCTACAAATCCACTGACGCGGGTGAAAATTGGGAGCTACTTACCACTGGCTTACCCGAAACTTTTGGCAAATCCGGTATTTCTGTAAGTCGCGCTGATTCCAACCGAGTCTATATCAATTTGGAAGCCGAAGGCGATAAAAGCGGTGTTTACCGCTCTGATAACGGCGGTAAAACGTGGAAACAAGTAAACAAAGATCGAATCGCAGTGAGCCGTTCTTGGTACTATATGGAAGTATTTGCCGACCCTGTGGAGGTGAATACTGTCTATGTTCTCAATGCCCCTGCCTTAAAATCTATAGATGGCGGTAAAAGCTTTCAGGTGATGCCAACCCCTCATGGTGACAATCACCACTTATGGATTCATCCAAAAGACAATCGGGTGATGATCAACTCTAACGATGGTGGCGCCAATGTAAGTCTAAACGGTGGCC
>CBFHRX010000043.1:3133-9418 GCA_965658355.1 Flavobacteriaceae bacterium
ATGGATTCATCCAAAAGACAATCGGGTGATGATCAACTCTAACGATGGTGGCGCCAATGTAAGTCTAAACGGTGGCCGATCGTGGAGCAGTCAACGCAACCAACCTACGGCTCAATTTTACAGAGTGATCGCCGACCAACAAGTTCCCTACCATGTCTACGGAGGGCAACAAGACAACTCGGCTATTGGAATCAAGAGTCGCAGTTATGGCCGGGGTATAGACTGGAAAGACTGGTATTCAGTTGCCGGCTGTGAAAGTGCTTTCCTCGCCTTTGACCCTATCTCTCCGACAACTGTCTTCGGCGGCTGTTATCAAGGAATTTTAGACCGCTGGGATCGAAAAACAGGACAGTCTAAATCCATTAAAGAATACCCCGAGCTTGCGCTGGGGAATGCTCCCAAAGATTTTAAATACCGCTTTAATTGGAATGCCCCCGTGGTCACAGCACCCTCAGATGCTTCTATTCTATATCATGCCGGGAATGTCGTATTTAAATCTACCGATCAAGGAAACTCTTGGGAGGTTATCAGCCCAGATCTAACCCGGAATGACAAACGCCAACAAGTAGCAGGAGGTGCCCCCTACACCAATGAAGCCGCTGGAGGAGAAAATTACAATACCCTGATGAGCTTAATGGTGGCCCCCAATAATCCTGATGAAATATGGGCTGGTAGTGATGACGGCTTGCTGCATATCACCAGAGATGGTGGGAAAAGCTGGCAGAACATCACCCCAAAAGGGATGGAAGAAGGCATTGTCAACAGCATCGATTTTGCCCCCAATACCCCTGGAAAAGCCTATATCACTTTAATGCGCTATAAGTTTATGGACCTAACGCCCTATGTCTATAAAACCGAAGACTATGGCCAAAAATGGGAATTGATTACCGATGGGATCGAAGGGCAGCATACTTTTGTACGAGTCGTTAGAGCTGATAAAAAAATCCCGGGGCTGCTCTATGCGGGAACCGAAACAGGAATGTTTGTTTCTCGTGATGATGGTGAAAATTGGACGGCTCTTCAGCTCAATTTACCCGTTGTCCCTATTAATGATATGTACATTCAAGACAATGACTTGATTGCGGCGACAGCAGGGCGGTCTTTTTGGATTCTTGACGATCTAGCACCCTTGCAACAACTGCAAAAACCACAGCAAATAAAGGTGCTTACCCCCAAAGCAAGCTATCGGATCTTATCAGGTCGCTCAAAAGCGAATTCTATAGGGGAGAACCCGCTCCCAGGCGTAATTTTAGACTATTATTTACCGAAAGTAAACGATTCTTTAGTTGTTGAATTGGATATTTTAAAAGGGGAGGAAATCATCCGATCCTATACCAATCAAAAAGAGCCTCAAGAAAAAACATGGGCAGGAGGGCCGGCAAAGAAAAAAATACTCCCCGCCAAAGAAGGATACAATCGTATCTCATGGGATCTAAAAAAAGAAAGACTCCCAGCCGTTTCAGGTGTTTTTGTATATGGCAACTATGCCGGTAGCACAGCAGCCCCCGGTACGTACACAGCTCGCCTTCGGGTTGCGGGAAAAGAAAGTAGGGCTCCCATTCAGTTACTTGCCGACCCTAATATTGTTGCTACAGCAGAAGACTATCGCAAGCAAGAAAATCTTCTTACGGCTATTGATACACACATAAAAGAACTGCATACAGCTGTGGCCAAGATGCGAGAAGTCCAGCAGCAACTGACCTTTTATCTAAAAACTCTTGAAGGAGAAGACGCCTACAAAGCGCTTCATACACAAGGAAAAAATCTTGAAGAAAAACTGCGGGAGTGGGAAGAAAAGCTGATCCAGCCCAAACAAAAAACCTTTCAAGATGTCATCAATTTCAACAATCAACTCAATGCAGAATTCATGCATTTAAAAGGCTATGTAGACGAAGCTGACCCCACAGTAACCCAGGGTGCTTTGGACCGTTTTGCCGATTTGAAAAAAGAATGGGAAGCGAATGCTGCCGATCTTAAATCCCTTATTGAAACCGATATGGAGGCCTTTAACAAGGAGTATCGCGCCCTTGCTATACCCGTATTACAACTTCCAAAAACCCTTTAATACTATTCGTATGTATACATCAAAATCCTTTTTATTCTCTGGGCTGTTCGCTCTTGCAATAGCACTCCCCTCCCAGGCGCAATACTCAAAATCTTTTCTTAAGAAAAAGAAAAAAGAAGTCGCCCAAAAAGTAGAAGATCGCCACAAGCAAAATCAGATTATGGTGGACAAGATTTTCAGTTTTGCCGAACTTGGTTTTCACGAACAAGAATCTTCGGCCTATCTAAGCGGTATATTGGAAAAGGCAGGTTTTGAGATTACCTATGGTATTTCTGGAATTCCCACGGCTTGGATGGCGCGTTGGTCACAGGGAGAAGGGGGGCCTGTTATCGCTCTTGGCAGTGATGTGGATTGCATTCCAAAAGCTTCACAATACCCTGGGGTAGCCTATCACAAACCTATGGTAGAAGGAGCCCCAGGTCACGGTGAAGGCCACAATGCTGGGATCCCATTGAATATATCTGCTGCTTTGAGTGTGCAAGAGATTATGAAAAAAGACCAAATAGCGGGAACGCTCCTTCTATGGCCTGGAATTGCAGAAGAACTTGTGGCTTCCAAAGCATGGTTTGTTCGAGACGGGTATTTTGATGGTATCGATATGTGCATCTTTACCCATGTAAGCAGCAACCTTTCCGTATCCTGGGGAGAAGCCAGAGGAACTGGCTTGATCTCTGTAGAATATACTTTTGAGGGAGAGGCAGCCCATTCTGCAGGAGCTCCTTGGAGAGGGAGAAGTGCGTTGGATGCCGCTGAGTTGATGAATGTGGGCTGGAATTACAAACGAGAGCACCTGCATCCACTCAAACGATCGCATTCCATATTTACAGATGCCGGTGACCAGCCCAATGTGGTTCCTTCGAAAGCTTCTATCTGGTACTACCTCCGCGATGTTACCTATGAGGGGATTATGAAAATGTATCAAGACGCCAATAATATTGCTAATGGGGCCGCTTTGATGACCGATACCAAAGTACAATCGCGAGTAGTTGGAACCGCTTGGCCAAGGCACTTTAATAAGGTGATTGCGGAAACTATGGATAAAAACATTCAAACTGTGGGATTGCCGCAATGGTCTGACAAGGACCAACAACTAGCAAAGGCCGTTCAAAAAGAGGTAGACTCCAAAAACCAAAACGGCCTTGCTCTTGAATTAAGACCAATGGGAAAGCCTTCTAAAATAAGAGTCAGCGGTGGTTCTGATGATATTGGGGATGTCTCTTGGACAGTTCCTACTGTTACCTTGCGTTTCCCTTCAAACATTCCAGGCTTGCAAGGACATCATTGGTCAAATGCTATCGCCATGGCAACCCCTATCGCCCATAAAGGGGTTACAGCTGGTGCCAAGGTAGTAGCCATGACTGTCTTGGATTTCCTACTGGACAAAAGCTTACTTCCAAAAGCCAAAGACTACTTTCAAAACGTACAGCAAAAAGAAACTACCTACCGGCCTATGATCAGTGCTTCGGACCCGCCACCAGTAGAACTCAATACCGAAATCATGACTACTTTCCGGCCACAGTTGGAAAAGTTCTACTATGACGAAACCCAATACGATTCCTATTTAGAACAATTGGGGATTGAATATCCAACCCTTAAAACTTCTGAAAAGAAGCAATAGGCTTCTCTGATAGGACTCTTTAAAAGGCCACTGCCCTTGAGTAGTGGCCTTTTGCATGGTTTTTATTGTGACTGCTTATTAGCAAACAGCTGTTTCTTTTTATTTTAGGAGTGCGCTTCTTAAAAACAGGGGTGAATAGCGTATCCTGCTTGTGTTGCTACTGCTTCTTTTTAGTCCCACCGGCTTTACAAATAAGGACTTTTAATAGCCTAGAGAAAAAGTCTTTCTATTAATAGCTTATGTATACCCAACCGTCTTTATGCTCTCCATTTCCTAAATTAATTCTATAATAATAGGATCCCACGGGAAGTAAATTGCCTGTTTTTTCATTGGTTCCACCCCAATCACTTTGATAATTTCTAGCCTGGAAAACCAAGATTCCATTACGATTATAAACGCTTATAATGGCATTTGGGTAGACACTGAGGTTCTTAATCTGCCAAACAGATTCAGGTCCATTAAAGGTAGGCGTAAGAACTTCTGAAACCAATAGTGTATCATCAGAAAAGCCATCACCGTTCGCATCTTCATCAATGGAATTGGGAATTCCGTCTTCATCTAAATCTGGAGGTAAGTCAGTAGCATCTAATGGATTTGTTCCTACTTGAATTTCAATTCCATCAGTATAACCATCATTGTCATCGTCTGAATCGGCATTGTTTCCGATTCCATCCGCATCAGTATCTACTGATTCTGATGGATCAAGTGGAAAGGCATCGACACCATCAAGGGTTCCATCATTATCGGTATCTGGATTCAGCGGATCGGTTCCGAGCAACCCCTCTTGAGTATCTTCAAAGCCGTCATTATCATCGTCTAGATCTGCCTTGTTTCCGATCCCATCCCCATCGGTATCAACCGATTCTGTTGGGTCGAGTGGGAAGGCATCAGCACTATCTGATACTCCATCTCCGTCTGTATCGGGATTCAATGGATCAGTTCCCTCAACTGCCTCTTGAGTGTCTTCTATTCCGTCGTTATCATCATCTGCGTCTGCATTGTTTCCAATCCCGTCGCCATCGGTATCCGATGACTCTGCTGGGTCGAGCGGAAAGGCATCAGTACCGTCAGGCACCCCGTCTCCATCTGTATCTGAACTAAGGGGATCAGTTTCTGCTCCAATTTCATTTCCATCTAGGAAGCCATCTCCATCTGTATCTGGATTCAATGGATCGGTTCCTACTGCGGCTTCCTCTCTATCATTAATGCCGTCTCCGTCAGAATCTGAGTTGTATGGATTCGTACCATCAGCCAACTCTTGGGCATCTTCTAGTCCGTCGTTGTCATCGTCTAAGTCTGCATTGTTTCCGATCCCATCGCCATCGGTATCCAATGACTCTGCTGGATCAAGCGGAAACGCATCAGCGCCATCAGGCACCCCATCGCCATCGGTGTCTAAGCTGAGTGGATCGGTTCCGAGTACTACTGCTTCATTTCTATCGCTTAGGCCATCTCCATCTGTATCTGGATTCAATGGGTCGGTTCCTGCTGCGGCTTCGTCTCCATCATTGAGACCGTCTCCATCAGAGTCGGGGTTCAATGGATCCGAACCGTCTACCAACTCTTGGACGTCTTCAACTCCGTCGTTGTCATCGTCTGGATCTGCATTATTTCCAATCCCGTCGCCATCCGTATCAACGGATTCTGCTGGGTCGAGTGGGAAGGGTTCGACACCATCTGACACCCCGTCGCCATCGGTATCTGGATTCAGTGGATCGGTTCCTGCTGCGGCTTCATCACCATCATTGACGCCGTCTCCATCGGAGTCTAAATTTAATGGATTCGTGCCGTCAACTAACTCTTGTGCGTCTTCAACTCCGTCATTATCATCGTCAGTGTCGGCGTTGTTTCCAATCCCATCACTGTCGGTATCTACTGATTCTGCTGGGTCGAGTGGAAAGGCATCGGCGCCATCTGGCACCCCGTCTCCGTCGGTATCTGTGCTGAATAAATCAGCTCCTAATGCTGCTTCATCCCCGTCATTAAGGCCATCTCCATCAGAGTCGGGATTCAATGGATCGGTTCCTGCTGCTGCTTCTGCTCCATCATCAAGACCGTCTCCATCAGAATCTGGATTCAATGGGTCGGTACCGTCAAGGCCTTCTTGGGTGTCTTCTATGCCGTCATTGTCATCGTCTGGGTCTGCATTGTTTCCTATCCCGTCGCTATCCGTATCTACTGATTCTGTTGGATCAAGTGGGAAGGCATCGGCACCATCAGCTACCCCATCGCCGTCGGCATCTGGATTCAGTGGGTCGGTTCCTGCTGCTGCTTCCGCTCCGTCATCGAGACCGTCTCCATCAGAGTCGGGATTCAGTGGGTCCATACCGTCAACCGTCTCTTGAGCGTCTTCTATACCGTCATTGTCATCGTCTCGATCTGCATTGTTTCCTATGCCATCGCTATCCGTATCTACTGATTCTGCTGGATCGAATGGAAAGGCATCAACTCCGTCAGCAACCCCATCTCCGTCGGTATCTGGATTCAGTGGGTCGGTCCCAGCTGCTGCTTCCGCTCCGTCATCGAGACCGTCTCCATCAGAGTCTGGATTCAGTGGGTCGATACCGTCAACCGTCTCTTGAGCGTCTTCTATACCGTCATT
>CBFHRX010000044.1:0-9265 GCA_965658355.1 Flavobacteriaceae bacterium
GCATTTTATACAGAAGTTCGAAATGGAGCACAGCATGGAGTTTTTAAGTATAAACAAAGGCTATCACGCTCTTCATAAACCGGAGAATAAAAAGTATATCAAGGCATGGAAAAAAGGACAAACAGGAGTTCCGATTGTAGATGCCTCAATGCGGTGTTTGGTTGAAACAGGCTATTTAAACTTTCGAATGCGTGCTTTAGTGGTCTCCTTTTTTGTGCATCAATTGTGGCAACCTTGGCAAGCGGCCTCTGCCTTTCTTGCTCAAATGTTTTTGGATTTCGAACCCGGAATACATTTCCCACAATTGCAAATGCAAGCAGGTGAAACAGGTATAAATACATTGCGGATTTACAATCCGATAAAGAATGGATTGGAGCACGACCCCAAAGGGCACTTTGTCAAACAGTGGATTCCTGAACTCAAGGAGCTTCCCTTCCCTCTAGTTCATCAACCATGGACCATCACGCCCATGGAAGAGAGCCTGTATAATGTTAAACCAGGAATTCAGTATTCCAATCCCATCATCAATCTTGAAGAAAGTCGTAAAAAAGCAAGTGACATACTATGGAATCTTCAAAAAAATGCCCTGGTGCGAAAAGAAAGTAAACGCATACTGCAAAGACACACACTTCCGAATAGGAATAGCATTCAATAACAGCTCATACTTGTACCTTATGAAAAAGTTAAAACTCTTAACAGAACTTCAAATAGACCGAATTATTGAAATGGCATGGGAAGACCGAACTCCTTTTGATGCCATTCAAGATCAATTTGATCTCAAAGAACAAGAGGTAATCAGCTTGATGCGACGCGAGATGAAAGCTAGTAGCTTTAAGATGTGGAGAGCGCGGGTTCAAGGTAGAAAAACAAAACACCGACGACAAAGGGGAACTGAAATTGATAGGTTTAGGTGCAGCCGACAACGCAGCATTAGCAATAATAAAGTTTCCAAAAGGAAATAAAAAAGATACTCGCCTTCTTATTGCACGTATTCTCGTCGCATGCTACGTTCTTTAGAGCCTGGTAATATGAGCTCCAATGGCTCGCAGGCGTTCGTCTATTCTTTCATAGCCTCTGTCGATTTGCTCAATATTATGGATAATACTGGTGCCTTTTGCTGATAAAGCTGCTATCAAAAGAGAGATCCCTGCGCGGATATCAGGAGAGGTCATCGTAGTCGCCTTTAATTGAGATTTGAAATCATGCCCAATGACAATAGCACGATGAGGGTCCCCTAAAATGATCTTCGCGCCCATATCAATGAGTTTGTCAACAAAGAACAAACGACTTTCAAACATTTTTTGATGGATCAGTGCTTCTCCTCTGGCTTGAGTCGCTACGACCAAAATAATACTCAATAAATCGGGTGTAAATCCTGGCCATGGAGCGTCAGCTATGGTAAGAATCGACCCGTCAATAAAGTTCTGTATTTCATAGCCTTCTGTATGAGCGGGAATGACAATATCATCTCCTTCTTTATGAAGTTGTATCCCCAATCGCCGAAAAACAGCTGGAATCTGTCCTAAAAAATCCCATTGTACATTTTTGATTCTAAGGGCACTTTGGGTCATGGCGGCAAGCCCTATCCAAGAGCCTATTTCGATCATATCTGGCAAAATAGTGTGTTTCGTACCACCTAGTGATTCAACTCCTTCTATGGTGAGCAGATTCGATCCAATACCGCGTATCTTAGCTCCCATTCTATTCAGCATCAAACATAACTGCTGCAAATACGGCTCACAAGCAGCATTGTAAATAGTGGTAGTCCCTTCCGCTAGTACTGCTGCCATTACAATGTTAGCGGTTCCGGTGACGGAAGCCTCATCCAAGAGCATATAGGTTCCTTTTAAGCGGTCTGCCTTAACAGTATAAAAATAATTCTCCCGGTCGTATTCAAATTTTCCTCCCAATTCAATAAAACCATCAAAGTGAGTATCGAGACGTCTGCGTCCAATTTTATCTCCTCCTGGCCTGGGAATACTTCCGACTCCAAAACGAGCAAGCATGGGACCTACTAGCATGATGGAACCTCGTAACCCCCTGCCTTCTTCTTTATAGGAGGTAGAAGACAGATAGTCAACAGCTACGTCATCAGCTTGGAATTCGTATCTATTAGGTCCTTTTGAGGCTACTTTTACCCCTAATTTCTGTAATAGTCTAATTAACTTCTGAACATCAATGATCTCAGGAACGTTTTCTATTAGAACAGGTTCAGCTGTCAATAAAACAGCACATAGTATTTGTAAGGCTTCGTTTTTAGCGCCTTGTGGTTGGATTTCACCTGAGAGAGACTTTCCGCCTTCAATTTTGAAGCTTCCCATGGTTATTAGTTATCGGTTAGTATCGCTTTCTGTTGTTTCTTTTTCGAGACTTAGCAGGGGCATTAGACTTGGGACCATTCCCGTTTTTAGACTTCACTTTGAGAAAATCTGCTGAAGAAGTTAAAGGAAGTAACTCAGGGTTCACACTGAGATCTCCTTTGGAAAGTTCTTCCAAATGTGCAAAAATAACCTCATCCTCAACCGTGTCTTTATTCCAGTTGAGAAAGCATTTTTTCATGTGATTGGCAATCGTAAAGATCAAAGCATCTTTCATATCTCCGGCTTCCCATCCCTTAGCTACCTCTATCATACTATTGATATTATTCCCATAAAAACGATATTTCTGAGAATTCTTGGGATAGTCTAATCTTTCGGGTCTTTGTGCTAACACCTCTTGCTGTGGCTTTTCAAAAGGGGCCTCTACATCTAGTGAAAATTCAGACATGATAAAAAGCTGATCCCAAAGTTTGTGCTGAAAATCTGGCACATCACGCAGGTGTGGGTTTAAGTTTCCCATGACACCGATGATGGCCTTTGCCATTTTATTTCGTTGTTCACGATCGGGTTCTGCTACTGCTTGATCGATCATCTGATGAATATGACGACCATATTCTGGTATAATAAGATGTTTACGATCCGTATTGTATTCTAAAGGAGTCATGTATTCGAGGTTAGATCTGTTTTAAAGGATAATTACGCCTTTGAACTCTTTTACTTGTTTGTATATTGAAACAACGGTATCGGGCGTTTGTTTTGCTGCTAATATAGTCAAACTTATGTAAGAACCTTTAGAGGATTTTTTTTCCTTGATTTCTGTTTGCTGCTCCTTAAAAAAAGATTTGATGTCCGCTAAATAGGAACTGTCTTTTTTAACTATAAATTTGTACATATAGGGACCTGGCCAAGGCTGTGAATCGAGTAGTTTTGCTTTAAAGTTTTCGTAATAGCTTTCGTCCGCTACTTTGTCTGACATTTGTGGTTGTTTTTGACAAAGATACAGTTTCAAAAAGCCTGATAAAAAGAATGCTAAATAGAAATAAAAAAATTGTGATAACAGGTGGACCCGGAAGTGGAAAAAGCACCTTGTTAGAAGCCTTGAAGAAGAAGGGGTATGTTTGCTTTGAAGAAGTTTCTCGAGATCTTATTGACAAAGGCAAAAAGCAAGGAATGGAGAACTATTTTAAGGAAGATCCGATTGCCTTTAGCGAAGTACTCTTTAAAGCGCGTTTGGCCGATTATAAAGCCGCTTCTGAACGTTCCTTTATAGCCGACAAACCCTACCTCTTTTTTGACAGAGGACTTTCAGATGTTACAGCCTATCTTACGACCCTGAATATTTTCAAAAAAGAATGGGAGGCGGTAGCACAAGAGCATCCTTATGATAAAGTGGTTTTTTTGCCGCCATGGGAAGCTATTTACCACACTGATGAGCAGCGAATGGAAAGTTTTTCAAAAGCGAAAGAACTGTCTGCTGCCCTTTATCAAAATTATAAAAAGTACCATACTGAGATCTTACTGCTTCCTATTGGTACTGTAGAGGAAAGAATGGAAATACTTTTAAACAAGCTGTAAGTATGAATAAGCTTGAACACATTCTAGAGCAATACTGGGGGTTTAAAAAGTTCCGTCCTTTTCAAAAAGAAATTATAAACGCTGTATTAGCCGGTACTGATACGGTTGCCCTTTTGCCAACGGGTGGTGGAAAGTCTCTTTGCTACCAGCTTCCATCATTGCTAAATGAAGGGATCACTGTTGTTGTGTCGCCTTTGATAGCCTTGATGCAAGACCAAGTCTCACAGCTTAAGAGTAAAAATATCCCAGCAATGATGCTGGAACGATCAACCCCAAACCAAAGTATTGAGGATCAACTTGACAATTTGAGCTTTGGTCCGTATAAAATCCTTTTTCTATCCCCAGAGCGCTTATTAAATGAAACTGTCGCTGCTCGAATTGCGACCCTACCCATTGGCCTTTTGGCAGTAGACGAAGCACATTGTGTTTCAGAATGGGGACATGATTTTCGTCCTGCCTTTTTGAACATAAAAGAATTTGCCAAACGTTTACAAGCTGTCCCAACCCTCGCATTAACCGCTTCGGCTACTCCTGAGGTAGTCAAAGACATCGAAGAGATGTTAGGTCTTCATAATCCAACGCTTCACCAAGCTTCGTTTGCAAGACCGAATCTAGAGTATCATATTGAAAATACCGCTGATAAGATTCAAAGTCTCCTTAAACTATTGGGAACTCGGACTGAATCCTGTATCATATACTGCAGAACTCGAAAACAAACCGAGTTCATCTACCAGCAATTAAAAAATACATATGAGGTAACATTTTTCCATGGGGGTCTAACAGAGGTTGAAAAAAAAGAGCGCTTGGAAAAGTGGTTAGCAGAGGAAATACAACTCATCGTCGCAACAGTCGCTTTTGGGATGGGAATTGACAAACCGAATGTAAGACAGGTTATTCATATGAGCCCTCCCGAAAGCATTGAGCATTATTATCAAGAAAGTGGAAGAGCTGGTAGAGACGGCCTAAGGGCTAAAACAACCCTATTGATAGCAGAGTCCGATTTTAAAAACCTACGCCGTCAATTCCTCGATGCACTCCCCACAAAAGAAGAACTATACTATTTCTATAAATCCTTATGCAGCTTTTTACAAATAGCCTATGGTGAAGGCAATGAGCAACGCTACTACTTTGACTTCACTGATTTTTGTACGAATTACAGCCTTGCTCCCTCAAAAGCACTGCAATCGTTTCAACTACTTGATAAAGAAGGACTATGGGAGTGGAAAACGGTCTACCGAGAACAGATCAATATTCAATTTTTGGCGGCACCCTCCAAAATTTTAAATTGGCTCAAACAAGAAAATATCAAAAGTAATTTCTTTCAATTAGTTTGGCGTTTGTATCCTAGAATCGTTGACCATCCTCAAACCATTGACTTAGAATGGATTGCCAATAGCTCGGAATTTTCACACTCAAAAATCATGACTTTCTTAGGAGAAGCTGAGAAAGATGGCTGGTTGTCTTTTGAATGGATCAAAAGTGATAGCTGCCTCGATTGGACACATCCAAGAGAAGAACCCTATACCCTTTCCCCTATTGTTAGCCGTCTAAAAAAGCGACATCAAAAACGTGAAGAAAAAATCAAAGCTGTAGAATACTATTGCACCAATACAAGGCTTTGCAAGAAAAATCTCTTACTTCAGTATTTTGGGGAAAAGCCAGAAGAAGTTTGTGGGAAATGCAGTGCGTCAAGTTGTGCTACAGCAAAGGTTGACGAAGCTGCCCTCAAAGATACGCTAGAAGAATTATTACAAACAAAAGCTGAAACTACAGATCGTATAGTAAAAGAACTACCCTACCCAAAAGAGAATATTATTCTACTTTTACACGAGTGGGCAGCCTGCCATAAAATCGTTCAAAATAAAAACTATCAATGGGAATTAACACAACCCTAAAACCAAGAATTCTTTTTTTTGGTACTCCCGAATTTGCTGTTATCTGTCTTCAGAAACTCCTAGAGAGTGACTGTGCTATTGTTGGGGTCATTACAAGTCCCGATCGACCAGCCGGTAGGGGTAAAAAACTCAGAAGCTCAGCCATCAAAGACTATGCTGTTCAACATGAATTGCCCCTGCTACAACCCCCCAATTTAAAAGACCTGGATTTTATAAAAAGTGTGGAAAAATTAAAGGCTGATATTGCTGTAGTAGTGGCTTTTCGAATGCTTCCAAAATCACTATGGTCTCTACCTTCCAAAGGGACATTTAACTTACATGCTTCTCTACTGCCACAATACAGAGGGGCAGCTCCGATTAATTGGGCTATTGCGAATGGTGAAAAAGAAAGTGGTGTGACGACCTTTCTTATTGATGAAAAAATTGATACGGGTGCGCTACTGCTTCAAAAAAAGATCCTACTTGATACACATGAAACTGCTGGCAGTTTACATGATAAACTAGCTTCTTTGGGAAGCGAATTAATAGTGGAGACAATTGACAGTCTTTTTTCAGATTCTTTAAGCCCACAAGTTCAGGATGAAAAAGCACCTTTGAAGGAGGCCCCTAAACTCACCAAAGATAATACCCAGATCTCTTGGGATAAATCCCTTGAAGAAATACACTGTTTTGTTCGCGCCATGAATCCTTATCCTGGAGCATGGGTTTTACTTCATGAAAAAAATAGCACCCTTACTATGAAGGTTTTTGAGGCTGAAATAAGAAAAGAAAAACACAATATACCCGTCGGTTATGTAAGGGTCGAAAATAGAGAAATACAGATAGCACACCCCGAAGGTTGGCTGATATGCCTTCATATTCAACTCCCAAACAAACGAAAGATGAAGGCAAGTGAGCTTCTAAATGGCTATGCCTTTGATGAAAATTGCCGTATTAAAGGAAGTGGTTTTTAACAAATAAGCAGATTTATTAACAAAAGTCAGTATTTATGGGGCTTTCCCTTTGGTCTTTGCTTCAGAGTTCTAAATTTGTAGGAAACAATTAACCTTTTTTAAATTATGAACAAAACAGAACTTATCGATGCGATGGCAGCTGATGCTGGTGTCTCAAAAGCAGCTGCGAAAAAAGCACTTGAATCTTTCTTAGGAAATGTAGGATCTACCCTTAAAGGTGGTGGAAGAGTTTCACTTGTAGGATTTGGTTCTTGGTCTGTCTCTAAAAGAGCAGCACGAGAAGGAAGAAACCCACAAACAGGAGCCACTATCAAGATCGCTGCCAAAAATGTAGTAAAATTCAAAGCAGGTGCTGAATTATCTGGATCTGTAAACTAATTGAGTTTCTTCAAAGACATAAAGCCTCCTAGTGAGGCTTTTTTTATGCATTACACTTAAAGTTTGTACATTTAAGTAAATGGACAAAGGACTTTTACTTGTCGCGGAACCTTCTATTTGTGGTGATCAAAACTTTCATCGCTCTGTTGTGCTTATTGCGGATACAAAAGAAGACAGCACTCTTGGATTTATCATGAATAAACCGCTTACCTATAGATTAAAAGATGTTTTAGACGGGGTTCGCTATAATTTCAAATTATATTTTGGCGGTCCTGTTGAGCCCGATAATCTTTTTTATGTCCACAATTGTCCTGATCTAATTGAAAACAGCATCCCCATTCAAAGTGGTCTTTACTGGGGTGGAAATTTTAACACGGTGCTGGATTTGATTAATTCCAAAACGATATCAACTGAAAATATACGTTTCTTTTTGGGCTACTCTGGCTGGGACAAAGGGCAATTAGACAAAGAAATTGAGAGTAAATCTTGGGTTCTGGTCCCCAATCCTTACGACAACGAACTGCTCTCAAAAATCAAAAATGACTTTTGGAGAAAACAAATGATCGCCCTGGGTGGAAAATATATTTTATGGTCAAATACCCCCGAAAACCCCAGCTACAACTAACGTAAGTCTTCCCAAAAAGAAAGAAATAATTCTTCTAATACGGGACTGGAATAGGTTTTTTTACGGTATTTAGAAACAGATTGGATGCCCCTTATTGGATTTACAAATAGCAGTGCCTCTGCTCGTTGTAATTCAAAAGGAGACAGGGGTCTTTCTTCAAAAGAGTACTGTTGATTCTCTTTTAACCACTTTATATAAGCTGCTCGCATGACGGAGGCCTGACAACCAGATGCAAGGTCAGGGGTGACCACAGTATTTTCAGAAAATAAAAATAACGCCCCTTGTGAAGATTCTACAATATTCTTTGATGTATTGAGAAGCAAACAGTCGTCATAGCCATTCTCATAGGCATAAATTTGGGCCAAGTCGCGCTGAGTTTGTTGGGATGAAGGGAGTGTCGCATAATAATCTTCTGACAAATAAAGATCTTTATACAATTCAATCTCGCAAACAGCGGCACTATTAGTGGGGGTGTAATCGCCCATTCCCTCTAGCACCCAACTAAAGGATGTCAACGGATCTTCGGAATTGGAGGCAGTCGCCCTTAGCAGGCTCAACACAAAAAGGGAACTTCCTTCTTCTTGAGACTGCAGTAGCTGAATTTGATCTAGTAGATAATCAGGTGTAAATTCCATGGGGATTTTCATCCGCCACCTACGCAAGCATGACATCAGATGAAAATAGGTCTCTTCCCATACTAGTGGGATCCCCTTTTTACTGTAAATAGGGATTGAGAATTGACTGGCTAGTTGTGAAAATGAGGGCACTCCTAATGGGAGGTCTCCTAACTGGGAGTAGGTTTTTCCGTTGCATATGATCATGCCCCAAATTTAGGCAGAACCCAGGACTTGTTTGAGTGCTCCAATGGAGTTTTCCCAAAACATTTTTATTTCATCCAATTCATCTTCTTCTGCAAAATCATTGATGATCAACGAAACATCTTTGGTGATGGCATCGACTTGTATAACAAATTCAAAAAAATAATCCTCTTGGTCTGCTTCGTCAGTCTGCCACTGATAGCGAACTTTTTGATTGGGCTTCTTGGAAAGCAACTTTGCGTATTCCTCTCCATCGTCCCAAATAAAAGTGAAATCTTCACCCCGCGAATTCACATTATCGGCAAACCATTCACTCAGCCCAGAAGGGGTACTAATATATTGATACAGCAATTGTGGTGAAGCGTGAAAATCGAACTCTACTGAAAAAGGTTGTTTTTGACTCATATAATGTGATAATGTAAGAGTTCGGTAATATATGAAAACTTTGTTTAGGTTTTCAAATCACTGACATTTTTAAAAGGGCCGTTGTTTGCTTGTCAATTTAATTTTATATTTGCGCTCCTGAGGCGAGGTAGCTCAGCCGGTTAGAGCGTCGGATTCATAACCCGGAGGTCGGGAGTTCAAGTCTCCCTCTCGCTACTATATTAACTCACTGGTTTTCAGTTTTTAACAATAAAAATCAGTGAGTTTACTTTCCAAAATAAAAGCTACCGAATACGCTAGCGAATACGTTTCAAACGGT
>CBFHRX010000045.1:0-2220 GCA_965658355.1 Flavobacteriaceae bacterium
GGTCTTTTTAAAAGAGTGGAACAAAGACATTCGGGTGATGTTAGAAGAAGCTGGTTATTGGGGAACAGAAGGCTTTCGCTATGTTCACGGCCGACAGACAAAACTGTTGTTGGTAGGAGCGCAAAATGGACATTTGGGGGAATAGGGTTTCGGTCTTTTTTTTAAAGTGAAAAACGATCGCCTTGCGAAAAAAAGCCAAGCATTAGATTTTCCCTACCTTTGCCCCACACTTAAACCGTTTATAGCATGCAACTGTACAACCACTTAAGTGCTGAAGAACGCCGTCACTTGATTGCCCAAGCGGGTACCGAGCGTTTGACGCTTTCGTTCTATCAGTACCATCAGATTGAAAACCCACAGCTTTTCCGCGATTTTCTATTCCTAAACTGGAACCCCCTAGAGGTGCTAGGCCGAATCTATGTCGCCCACGAGGGCATCAACGCCCAGCTTTCGGTACCGGCCCCCCGCTTTGAGACCTTTAAAGCCTTTTTGGATGAAATTGATTTCCTAAAAGGGGTTCGCCTGAATATAGCCGTTGAACAGGACAATGAATCTTTCCTAAAACTGACTATAAAAGTTCGGGAGAAGATCGTCGCCGATGGCTTAAACGACGCCAGCTTTGATGTGACCGACAAGGGCGTGCATGTCAATGCCCAAGCCTTTAACGACTTGCTAAGCGACCCCAATACAGTATGTGTGGACATGCGCAACCATTACGAAAGCGAAATCGGGCATTTCGAAGGGGCCTTAACCCCGGATGTAGACACCTTTCGGCAGTCGCTTCCCCTAATAGAAGAAGACCTATCTGCTCACAAAGAAGACAAAAACCTGTTGATGTATTGTACTGGGGGAATCCGCTGCGAAAAAGCCTCTGCTTATTTTAAACACAAGGGCTTTCAAAAGGTCTATCAGCTAGAAGGTGGGATCATCGAATACGCCCGACAGGTAAAAGAACAAGGTCTTGACAATAAGTTTAAGGGGAAGAATTTTGTCTTTGACGAGCGCAGAGGAGAGCGTATTTCTGAGGATGTTATCGCCCAATGCCACCAATGTGGAGCCCCTTGCGACACCCACGTTAATTGTGCCAATCAGGCCTGTCACTTGCTGTTTATTCAATGCGAAGCTTGTCAAGAAAAAACCCAAACGTGTTGTTCGGAAAGCTGTCAGGAGATAGTAAACCTGCCCGAAGAAGAGCAGAAAGAAAAGCGCCGCGGCACCCATAACAGCAATAAAATATTTAAAAAGGGACGTTCAGAGGTGTTAAAATTTAAACAATAATTAAGAAAAATCGGTTCCCCAAGAGGGGGATAATGCCGTATCTTTAAACCAAACTAAAATGGTATGAGTTGTAGCAATTGTTCCACTTCCAAAGGCGGTGCCCCAAGAGGCTGCCAGTCAAATGGGACCTGTGGCACCGATAGCTGTAATAAGCTTACGGTTTACAATTGGCTGGAAAACATGGACTTGCCTGCTGGGCAAGAGCCTTTTCGAATTGCAGAAGTACGATTTAAAAACTCACGCAAAGGATTCTATCGCTACACAGAAGACTTAAAACCCAGTATTGGAGAAGCCGTGGTTACCGATGTAGCGCAATCCGGCTATGATGTCGGACGGGTAACCCTTACCGGGGAGCTGGTCCGCTTTCAAATGAAAAAGAAAAAAATAGCACTAGACAGTGAGGAAATATTAAACATCAAACGCAAAGCAACAGACCGGGACATCCAAATATGGCAGGCCTCTCGCAAGCGTGAAGAAGAGGTGCAAAAACGTTCACGCGAACTCGCCCTCAGACTGAATCTTCAGATGAAGCTCTCGGATGTAGAGTTCCAGGGAGATGGTCGAAAAGCGACTTTTTATTATACCGCTGAGCAACGGGTTGACTTTCGTCAGCTGATCAAAGACATGGCCAATGCCTTTGGGATACGAATCGAAATGCGACAGATTGGATTGCGTTTAGAAGCTTCTCGCCTAGGTGGAATTGGCTCTTGTGGCCGCGAACTTTGTTGTTCTACTTGGCTGACAGATTTTCGCTCTGTTTCCACAGCAGCGGCACGTTACCAACAACTTTCTTTAAACCCTCAAAAACTGTCTGGTCAATGCGGTAAGTTAAAGTGCTGCTTGAATTTTGAATTAGACGCCTACAGAGACGCTTTAAAGGAATTTCCTCGTATGGAAACCAAGCTCAAGACCGAGAAAGGAATTGGAGTCTGTCAGAAAATG
>CBFHRX010000045.1:2320-9164 GCA_965658355.1 Flavobacteriaceae bacterium
GAGACGCTTTAAAGGAATTTCCTCGTATGGAAACCAAGCTCAAGACCGAGAAAGGAATTGGAGTCTGTCAGAAAATGGACATCTTCAAAGGGATTCTATGGTACACGTATAAAGGGGAATGGATGCAATGGTACCAACTGACTGCAGAAGCGGCACAAGAGATTGTCGAAAAAAACCGCAAAGGAGAAGTGGTAAGTTCGCTTGAAGACTATTCTCAAGATCAGAACCAAGACAGCAAAGAGGTGCAGTTTGAAAATGTAGTAGGGCAAGACAGCCTCAATCGATTTGACCGCCCTAAAAACCAACACAAAAAACGCAGTGGAAACCGAAATCGAAACCGCAACCGCCGCAGGAGTTCACAAAAAAATGACTAAACTATTTTCTTTGTTAGCGGTATTCTTGTTTGTAACATGTGCGCCTTCCGAGGAAATCCGTTCGGATCAAAAGTATGGTCAAGGATGGGAGGGGGTAGCACAATTTGAAGTCCCGAAGCTTAAATCGGCCTCTTATGATCTCTTTTTGCACCTGCGCAATGACAATACGTACCCTTTTGCTAATATTTTTTTGATTGCCCGTTTAAAAGCCGATAGTTTGGTCCTTCATACCGATACGCTAGAATACACCTTGGCAGACCCCAGCGGGAAGTGGTTGGGTACGGGTTTTTCTGATGTCAAAGAAAGTATGTTATATTGGAAAGAAAACATCCCATTGTCCGACAGTATTGCGTATCAAATTGAGATCGAACAAGCCCAGCGTGCTCAAGGCTCTGTTTCGGGCTATGAATCGCTGCCAGGAATTGTCAGTGTTGGGTATTCTTTACTTCCAAAAAACTGATGTATTGCTCAAAAAAAGGAACACCCAATAGATGAAAAAAAAATCGTCTTTACAAAAGCGACAGAAGCGAGACACCGCTGCAAAGAAGACCTATGCTGTCCTTTCAAAGCTGTTTTGGGGGCTTTTTACAGCTGGGGTTTTATCAGTTATTGGGCTTTTTACGACTGCTGCTTTGGGTGGTTTTGGACCCATGCCTGAGCTGGAGCAACTTGAAAATCCAGACACCAACTTAGCCACACAAATTATTTCGGCAGACGGGGTTGAATTGGGGAAATATTATTTGCGCGATAACAGAACCCCAATTACCTATAAAGAACTGCCCCCCGATTTGGTTCATGCACTTATCGCAACAGAAGACGAACGTTTTTACAGCCATTCAGGAATCGATTGGCGTGGGACACTCCGGGCTCTTTTTTATTTGGGAAAAAAAGGGGGCGCCAGTACCATTACCCAACAATTAGCACGCCAATTGTTTGTGGGGGTTCGTTCTCGAAACAAAAGAGAAGCCATTGTTCAAAAGGTAAAAGAGTGGGTGCTTTCCGTGCAATTGGAAAGGCGCTATACCAAAAATGAACTCATTGCCATGTATCTCAATATTTATGATTTTGGATACAATGCTGATGGCGTACAATCAGCCGCACGAATCTATTTTGATAAGACCCCACGAGAGCTCAGTATTCAAGACTGTGCGATGTTGGTTGGCATGCTAAAGAACTCTTCTTTGTTCAACCCAATTAGACGGCCAGAGCGCGTTATCAGCCGTCGAAACGTAGTGTTTAATCAAATGCTTCGAAATGGTTATATCACAGAATCAGAGAGCGATTCGCTAAAGCAGCTCCCCTTGGATATCACGTTTACACCTCAATCTCACCGGGAGGGATTAGCTACTTATTTCCGTGCTTATCTCAAGGAGTTTATGGACGATTGGATTGCCAACAACGAGAAGCCTAACGGTGAAAAGTACAATCTCTATGGAGACGGCTTAAAAATTTACACAACGATAGACTCCCGTCTTCAAGCGATAGGGGAAGCATCGGTAACAGCACATATGAAAAACCTTCAAAGAGAGTTTTTCTTACAAAACACAAAAAAATTAAACCCAACAGCGCCCTTTTTAGATTTGCGGGAAGGCCAGGTAGACACCCTGTTAAAATTAACAGCACGTCGATCTGAGCGTTGGCGGAAAAGACGAGTGGCCGGCTGGGAAGAAGAAAAGATTTGGGAAGATTTTAAAAAGCCTGTCGAAATGGAGGTCTTTAGTTGGAAAGGGGATATTGATACCTTGATGACGCCTTTGGATTCCATCCGCTATTACAAGCACTTCCTACGGGCTTCTTTGATGTCTATGGAACCCCAAACAGGCCATGTAAAAGCCTGGGTGGGAGGCTATAACTACAAGCATTTTCAATACGATCAGGTAAAACAAGGCCGCAGACAAATAGGGTCTACTTTTAAACCTTTTTTATACGCTACTGCCATTGATCAGCTCAAACTATCCCCCTGTGATTCTCTCCCAGATGCTTTGTATTGTATTGAGCCTTTTAAGCATGGTAATGGCGATGCTTGGTGTCCTAAAAATTCTGGGGACCGCTACGGTCGTACGCGAACGTTAAAAAATGCACTAGCAAACTCCGTTAATACAATATCTGCGCGTCTGATGGACAAAGTAGGTCCCCGTCCGATTATAAGTTTGGCTCGAAAAATGGGAATTACCTCACGCATACCTGCCGTCCCTTCTATTGCATTAGGAACTCCAGACATCAGCCTTTTTGAGATGGTAGGAGCCTATGGTACTTTTGCCAATCAAGGGATTTATGTCAAGCCCACTATGGTGACTCGTATTGAGGATAAGAATGGGATGGCTGTTTATGAGGTCGTTCCTGAAACACGAGATGTGCTGAGTGCTGAAGCGGCTTATGTAACTGTAAACCTGATGCAGGGAGTGACAGAAGCAGGCTCTGGAGCCCGACTGCGGCACGCGGGATTGGAAAAAACGAATTATATCTATGAGAAAGCCATCACGGGCTATCCCTATATTTTCGAAAACCCTATAGCTGGGAAAACAGGGACTACCCAAAATCAAAGTGACGGTTGGTTTATGGGAATGGTACCCAATTTGGTCACAGGCGTATGGGTTGGGGGGGAAGACCGCTCCATTCATTTTGAAGAAATCGGTTTTGGTCAAGGTGCTACAATGGCATTGCCGATTTGGGGCTTGTATATGAAAGCAGCCTATGAAAATGAAGAATTGGGGGTTTCTAAAGAGGAATTTATCGCACCAGAAGTGCTGACCATCCCATTGGATTGTGAAGCTTTAGCCGAAGAACGAAAAATGAAAGTAAAAGCCGAAGAAGAAGATCTTGACGATCTAGGCTTTTAATTATCTGCCGCGTGCCATTCAGCAAAAGCCGTTCCAGTTTCTCTAAGACTTAGGCTATAAAGTGCTACGGAGGGCGGAAGCTGGTTTTTTATTTTGGAAGCAAAGTCAACAAGCATCAGTTCGCAAGTGGGCTGATAGTCTACTCGAACTACTTTGTGGCCACGACTTTCCATCTCATCTGCTAATTCTTTATGAGGTGTTGTGACATTCAACACTGTTGCATGGTCAAATAGATCTACGATTTCTCTTTTGACTATTTTTTTAAGATCGGAAAAGTCAATCAGCATGCCATTTTTAACATCTGCCACGTCATGAATAGGGGTACCAATAAGGGTAACGGCAAGCTTGTAGGAATGCCCGTGGACATTTTTACACAAGCCGTCATACCCGTGTAGGGCGTGTCCGGTTTCAAAGGTAAACTCTTTGGTAATGCGAATTTTAGCCATGGCTATTTTTTAAGATGTTTTGACAGTGAGGCGAAAGCGCTAATTGACCTGTTTTGGCTGCATTTTTAGGCAATAGCGCCTCCCAATGTTGGGTGTCATTCCAATGCAGTTGGTTGAGTTCCAAAAGGGCATCGCTGCTATAACTCGCTACGCGCTCCGCCAAGCGATTCACCTGTCTATCTAATGCTTCCCTGTCAGCACAGCACTCGGCATAAAGCCCTTTGTCCAGCGCCCACTTTGCCGAGCGCCATTGGGCACTGTCTAAGGATAATTGGGTAAAGGCCGTTCTGCCTATTTTACGACTGACGGCAGGTTCGATCACATAGGGACCGATTCCTATAGACAATTCCGAAAGCCGTATAGCTGCGGCTTCAGTAGCGATAGCATAATCACAAGCGGAGACGAGTCCGATACCGCCACCTACTACCTTGCCTTGTACCCGAGCGATGATAAATTTGGAGCAGGCTCGGATCGTATTGAGCAGCTTAGCAAAGCCCATAAAAAAGTCTGTGGCAGCGTCTAAAGTGGTTACTCTTTTTAATGCGTCTAAGGAAGCTCCAGCACAAAATGCACGATCGCCCTCGCTTTCTATAACAAGCACTTTTGCCTTTGGATTGGCATCTGCTTCTCGTATGCTAGCGCATAGATCTTCCAATAACTCAGGGCTAAGGGCATTTGCCGCCGTACTTCCAAATGTAATTCGGGCAATATTATTTTGTATTTCGACACCTAAACTGGCTTCCATGGTGTAAAATTACACATTCTTGAGTTCCACAGGTATTCTAAAGTCGAAAACTAAACCCATTTTTTCTTCCATAAAAGAGGGCTACTGCCCCTGACTAGAACGGAATTATTTTTTTCAGAACAAAATAGGGATGCTCGAAAAGTATGTACCTTTGCCAAAACGTCTTCATGAAAAACATCCTTATACCCATCGGGATTTCCCCTGAAGTTTCGAAAACCTTGCAATACGCAATTGATTTGGCTCAGCATTTTAACAGCACCCTTTATGTGGTGGATGCCTACCCTTCGGGAATCCCTACAACGAGCATTGCCAATGTAAAAGGGATACTCAAAGAAAAGACTTTAAATAGAGTGAAAGCAGTTATTGAAACTGTGGATAGAAAAGGTTATGATATTCAGTATGTAGCACAAAATGGTGATTTGATCAGTGCAGTCCGTTCTTTGGACCGAAAAGTGCATTTAGATTTGATTGTCGTCCCCCCTCAGAACAATGATGTCTCAGACAAAGTATTTGTGGGAAAAGTAGCTGGGAGTTTGATAAAACGAACAGAAGTTCCGGTATTGGTTGCTCCTATAGAAGCGACATTCCAGCCCCCAAAGCGAATGCTTTGGGCTTTTCAAAAAGGGCAGGTAAAAAACCCAAAAACCCTGACTCCTCTGCACGATTTAAAAGCTCAATTTCACACCGAAATTAGCGGGCTATTGGTCAAGACGCCGAATCATACCGCGGCTGATTTAGAGCTTGACGACGCTATGAGTGCGTTGGTACCAGCGCCCAAGTTGACGACTAATGCCACTACTTACCAAGGGGTATTGGAGCATTTTCAAAGTAGCCAGGCAGACACATTGGTCGTTTTTAAACGCGATAGAGGCTTTTTTGAAAAGCTCTGGGAAACAGATGTGGTGTATAAAAAAGAATTTTACTGTTCCATTCCATTATTGGTGTTGAAGCACCGTTCACAGTATCGATAATTGATGCGATTACGGCTGCTATTTACGATAAGTATCGCACTATTGCCGCTACGGTCATGGAGTCAATCGGAATTGACAATTAGTGTCGATAATGATTTGTATTTCAACTCAGACTATTATTACTCAAGCGGTCTTTTTATGAGCTATAGCCAGGAAAGACAATTAGATAGTAGTCTGTCAGCACGCAGCTTTTCCCAATGGAAATTAGGGCAGCTTATTTACACCCCCCGAAAACGATATGCCACTGATATTGCGGAAATGGATTATCCCTTTAGTGGGTATTTGTTTATCCGTCACCAAAAAGAAAAGCTAGTACCCAACAAAAGAGGCCTCCGCTATGGCGTGGAACTGGGCGTCAGTGGTGACGCTTCCTTAGCACAACCTGTACAAAACCTATATCACGATTGGGTACTGCAGCTACGACCCCTTAGTTGGACGGCTGACATGCCCCAGCAGCTTCATCTGGGTGCCGATATCAAGTATTTTAAAAGCCTTCGATTAACACAGAAGCTTGCCCTTATCCCCGATGCTACAGCAGTCCTTTCTACGTATAAAACAATGGGTGCCGCTCGTTTGGGCCTGCTGATCGGAAGTACCGTCAAAATGCCTTTTGATTTTAACCCTCTGATGTACGCGCAAAAAGGGTGGGGCCTCTATATAGGTTGGCAGCAGCAGTATTTTCTACATGATTTCCCACTAGAGGGAGGGCTTTTTACCAGCGATGAAATTTTTTCGCTACCTTCGAATCAAGCTCGGAATATTGGAGAGTTTGGGGTGGTAGTACACAATGAAACATGGCGTCTACAAGGTGTTTATGTCACATCTAGTAAAGACACCCCAGGACAAAAACGAAATAGACATCGGTATTTGAACATCAGTATTAGCCGTTTTTTTTAATTTTATAGTCTCCTATCCTAACAAAACCCAAAATATGGAACCTCATCTACTATTCAACTTCTTACCATTTTAATATGAAAAAAAGCGTTTACATCTTGGCGATAGCCCTGCTGCTTCAATCTTGTATTACGATCAATGTTTATCAAACAGAAGATCCAGCAGCAACAGAATCAACACCTACATTCAAAATGAAGAAAATGCTCCCAATGGGAAAAAGTATTTCTATAGATGGAAATTCGCATGAGCTTCTCTTTTTCGATGGCGACAAAGACCCACATTTTAATTTATTCATTCAAGACAGTGTCGCTAGTGATACGTTAAGCTTCGATAAGATTAAGATTAAAGTAGGGGGGGAGGCAGAAACTGCTGCAGCCAGTTGGACGCCTAAAAGCGATAAGGCAAGTGTTTTTGTCTTTAGGACCGATTCAGACGAAGAAGGGAAAGAACCCCTTATTATTCTGAATGGTAAGCGAATGGAAGGAGCCGCCTCTATACTTGATACGATGAATCCAGATAAGATCGATACGATCAACGTCTTAAAAGGGGAAGCGGCCATGAAAAAATACGGTCC
>CBFHRX010000046.1:0-9049 GCA_965658355.1 Flavobacteriaceae bacterium
AGATTTTCTATAAACGGACAAGAATACTCCGTTTATTTATCCAAAAATGAACTAAAAAAGTTGGTGGTATAAGAAACTAAATCAAAGTATTTAAAGAACTTAAATATTTATATAAATCCAATTCTACACCCTCGTTATACGAGGGTGTTTTTTTTACCCTCTATTTTACACTTTTCAATACTTATATAGAAAGGGAAACAAATTATGATAAATAGAATAAATCATTACTATCTCTTCATATCAAAAACATGAAAGTAGATGTGGGAAAGTAGTTAGGGGTTATAAATATTACTCCACAAGATTACTCCATTACTGTGGAATAACACCTATCCAGTATCCAATCATATAGAATAGCTTAAAGCGTAGTTTAAGACGCTTTTAGAGGGATACATTTCGTATTAAACAAAGCAATAAATACAGAACAACAGCGAGCGAAAAGCTCGCAAGGCCAAAGAAAGCAAAGAGTAAAAGACTCCCTAAAAATAGTATTCCAATATATATCTTATCGTAGTTAGTTTTCAGCTTGACCTTAAACATCCGCAGTGGACTGTTCATTAAAAAAACAAAAAAGAGCACCCAAAATACCATTACATAAGGTTGAGAGAGTAGTCCTTTTAAAGGGGCTAGCAAGGGATTTGTGATTAAAAAGGAATACCCCATGAAGAATAAGGCCATTGCCGGAGTTGCCAATCCTTTAAAATAATGAGTTTGTTCTGTATCGATATTAAATCGAGCCAATCGATAGGCTGCGCCTAAAGACAATACAATTCCCATCGCTCCCGCTTGTGATACACTCAATAAAGTCTCTTGATGCTGAAACAAAGTCGCGGTGAATTCCCAATAGTCGTCGCTTTGACTCCGCACAAATTGATACACCATCAAACCGGGTAAAACCCCACTTGTAATCACATCAGCCATGGAGTCTAATTGCACTCCTAAAGCACTACTAACCCCTAATAAACGCGCTAGCATTCCATCTAAAAAATCACACAATAACGCGATTAAAAAGAACCCCAAAGCCCAATCGTATCGGTTTTGAAAAACGGCAATAATTGCCAGTATTCCAAGGGCAGCATTAGCTGCCGTAAATAAATTGGGGATTTGTGCGCGAATATTCATGCGACGAAGATAGCCAAAGTCCGTTAAATTTATAATTCATTTAAAGGGCTGAACTTAAATTTATGGTACTTTTGAAAGGACTAGAATGAACGCTAAAAAAGCCTTTTTGCTGAGCACCCTTTCCGGACTCCTTTTTGTCCTGGCCTGGCCCGTCAATGGGCAAGCCATCCTTATTTTTGGGGCTTTTATACCGCTTTTATTTCTAGAAGATGCTTTTGCAATCACCCCTAATAAGCATACAAAATGGAAGCTTTTTGGGTGGACTTATTTTAGCTTTTTAATATGGAATGTCGGGGTTAGTTGGTGGCTGGTCAATGCCAGCCTTTTCGGGATGCTTTTTGCCAATTTGTGCAATTCCCTTTTTTTTACGCTACTCATTCAACTATTTCATTGGGCTAAAAAGAGAATGCCCCTTCGCTCCGCCTATCTTTTCTTGATCGTCAGTTGGCTGGCATTTGAGAAATTTCATCTTAGCTGGGATTTTTCATGGCCTTGGCTCAACTTAGGGCATGTTTTTTCCGAACATATCTATTGGATTCAATGGTATGAATATACAGGTGCTTTTGGAGGCTCTCTTTGGGTTCTATTTCTAAACATTGTGCTCTTTGAAAAAATTAAATCTTGGGACAAGCAGCAGGGGATTCTGATGCTGTTGCGCAAATTTGTCCCTGTCCTAGTTGGTATAGCCTTACCCATAGCCTATTCTTTATTTCTTTTTCAAAAAGAGATACCAGAAACAGGGTCAACCCAGGTACTCCTTACCCAACCCAATGTCGATCCTTATGATGAAAAGTACCAGTTTAGCAATCAAGATTTCTTACACCAACTGGCGGCATTAATTCAAGATGTAGAATCTGAAGACTACGATTATATTCTAACACCCGAGACGTATTTTGCAGCCGGCTACGGTGAGCGATTGGACGGTTTTGAAAGAGCTCCTTTTTACAGAGATCTAATCGCATTCCAAAAGAAAAAACCGAACGCCCAGCTCCTCACAGGGATTCAGTTTTTTGATGCCTATGAGAGTGAGAAAGCGCCAACACCAACTGCCAACAGAGCCCGTAAAAATCTTTGGGTGGACTATTACAATTCAGCCCTAGCCGTAAGTGTGAACGCACCCCCTCAAGTATACCACAAATCAAAGCTAGTAGTGGGCGTAGAAAACATGCCCTACAAACATTTCTTTGAACCTCTTTTGGGAACCTTTTTATTGGATCTAGGGGGGACTGTTTCTTCTAGGGCCACTCAAGATTACAGAAGTGTCTTTCAACATCCTCAAACAAAAACCACTACCGCTCCTATCATCTGTTACGAATCCATCTATGGAGAGTTTGTCACGGAATATGTACAAAAAGGAGCGCAATTTTTATCTATTATTACCAATGATGCCTGGTGGGGGAATACACCCGGACACAAGCAGCTGCTGAGTTTGGCACGATTGAGAGCCATAGAAAATAGAAGAGCCATTGCACGAAGTGCCAACACGGGGGTTTCTACTTTTATCAGTGCCAAAGGGGAGCTGCTAAAACAACTCCCATACGGTCAAAAAGGGACTTTGCTTAGTACCGTTCCCTTGTATTCAATAAAGACCTTTTACTCACAATATGGCGATTATCTTGCCCGGTGGGCTGGTTTTTTAACTGTGTTGTATTTCTTTATTGCCTTGAGTGGGCGTTTAAAAGAGAAGGTGTGAGCTCCTTTTTTCAATACCTTATTTTTTGTCTTAAAGCCACTACTCATCATGGGGTACATTCCCCCTTTGTCTATCAACTAACGACCAACTGCTTTTATACTTCTGAGTGGCGAAAGAAGAGAACTTTTCCCCTTACTGAAAATGGATTTCAAAAAATGGATATGCTCTTCAAACAACGATTGACATCGTATTTCACAAAAGAGGGAAGAACGCAGTTCAAGCTGAGCTTTCAAAAAGAGTTACAACCCCCTCCTTCAGTTCAGCCCGATGAAAACACCGTATGGGTGTTCTCCGGGATACACAGCCAACGGGAAGAATGGCTAAAGTTCTCTTGTCAAGAAAATATCCGATTGGATTTTTTTTATTGGGGGGTTTTATTCTTTAAGACAGACCAAGCCAAAGAGCTGTTTTTACTGAGAATCTTCTAATAGGGTGTAAAATTCTTTGTACTTTTACAACGAGCAGACCGATGATGATGAAAGAATATAAAGTATATACCAAAACAGGAGACGACGGAACCACAGGTCTTAATTCGGGCTTACGCGTCAAAAAACACCACATACGAGTAACAGCCTATGGGAGTATTGATGAACTCAATTCATGGGTAGGCCTTATTCGTGATTCTGTTCACAATGTATTGGATTCAGAATTTCTCCTAGCGCTCCAAAATCATTTAATGGTTTTAGGGACCCAGCTTAGTACAGTGAGAGAAGAAGACCTTCCTACCGATTTTATAGATCCGATTGAAGAAACTCACATCTTAGAAATCGAAAATGAAATCGACAGAATCTCACTCCATCTCCCTCCGCTTAAAAACTTTGTCCTTCCAGGAGGTCACCCTTTGATATCCTATACACACTTGGCTAGATGTGTGTGCCGCAGAGCCGAAAGACACATTACTGAATTGAATGCCAATGAACGGGTTTCACCTTTTGTGATCGCCTTTGTTAACAGGCTTTCTGACTACTTTTTTGTGTTATCAAGAAAACTTTCACTCGATTTGGAAGTAGCCGAAACAAAATGGGTGCCAAAAGAAAAAAAGGGAACTGCTTGATTTTTTTTGATTAAAATCTATTTTTGCAAAAAAAAATGATACCATGTATTGGACTCTAGAATTAGCCTCTTACCTCAGTGACGCCCCTTGGCCTGCGACAAAAGATGAATTAATTGACTTTTCAATTCGAACAGGAGCCCCTCTTGAAGTAGTTGAAAATCTACAAACGATGGAAGATGAAGGAGACGTTTATGAATCCATAGAAGAAATTTGGCCCGACTTCCCCACAGAGGAAGATTATTTGTGGAATGAAGATGAATACTAACGACTTCTTCATACAAGCCTTTAAAAAGTCTCTGTAGAGGCTTTTTTTTTATTTAAATTTGAACAAACTAGTGCAACCCCATGGGAATACTCAATACCGTCTTAAAGACATTTGTTGGTGATAAGAACAAGAAGGACCTTTCAAAAATCCTACCCCTTGTAAAGGAGGTGAACAAGCAGCAGCTTGCTATGGAATCCTTGAGCAATGACGAATTAAGAGCCATTACAACGAAGCTTAAGGAAGGTATTAAGGAAGCTCGAAAAGAGGTCGATACGCAAATCCAAAAAGAACAACAAGCGCTCGAAACCCTTTCAGACATGGAAGAGAGAGAAGCGGTATACAACACCATTGATCAGCTAGAAGAAGACGCTTACGCTCAAACTCAAACCTATCTGGATCAGATACTCCCAGAAGCTTTTGGCTTGATAAAGGAAACAGCCAGACGTTTTACTACTCAAAGTACGCTGACCGTAACAGCCTCTCCTTTTGACAGAGAGTTATCACAAGACAAAACCTATGTAAAACTAAAAGGCGACCAAGCCGAATGGGCCAATTCATGGGATGCAGCAGGAAAAGAAGTTACCTGGGACATGATTCACTATGATGTGCAGTTAATCGGAGGGATTGCGCTACACCAAGGGAAGATATCAGAAATGCAGACAGGAGAAGGAAAAACCTTAGTCGCTACACTACCTGTCTTCTTGAATGCCCTGACTGGTAAAGGTGTACATCTGGTTACCGTAAACGATTACCTAGCCAAACGAGACAGCGCTTGGATGGCCCCATTATTTGAATTCCATGGCCTTTCTGTGGATTGTATAGATTATCATCAACCCAATAGCGAAGCGAGAAGAAAAGCCTACAGAGCCGATATCACCTATGGAACGAATAATGAATTTGGTTTCGATTACTTACGCGACAACATGGCGCATAGCAGCAATGATATCGTTCAGCCCAAGCATCATTATGCGATTGTTGACGAAGTAGATTCGGTATTGGTAGACGATGCTCGTACTCCACTAATCATATCAGGACCTAGTCCAGAGGGAGATCGTCATGAGTTCGACCAGCTCAAACCTAAAGTATCTCAATTGGTTCAAGCCCAAAGAAGTTTACTAACGGCAGTGCTAGCAGAGGCGAAAAAGAAAATAGCCGCGGGAGAGACTGAAGAAGGTGGGTTTTTACTACTTCAAGTACAAAGAGGCCTTCCTAAAAACAAAGCCTTGATCAAGTTTTTAAGCGAAGAAGGAATCAAACAGTTGCTCCAAAAAACGGAAAACTTCTACATGCAGGACAACAACAGAGAGATGCATAAGGTAGATGCTGATCTGTTTTTCGTTATTGATGAAAAAAACAATCAAATAGATTTAACAGAAAAAGGAATTGAAACCCTTTCTGGAGATTCAGAGGATAAAAACTTTTTTGTCCTACCCGATATTGGAAATGCCATCGCCCAATTAGAAAGTCAAGAACTGAGCCCCGAAAAAGAAGCTGCTGAAAAAGACAAGCTGTTTACTGAATTCAACGTCAAAGGGGAACGTATACACACCATGAATCAACTTCTAAAAGCCTACACACTCTTTGAAAAAGACATCGAGTATGTTGTCATGGAAAACAAGGTGATGATTGTCGATGAACAAACGGGACGTATCATGGATGGGCGCCGATATTCAGACGGTTTACACCAAGCCATTGAAGCCAAGGAAAGTGTTAAAATTGAAGCGGCAACGCAAACCTATGCAACGGTTACCCTTCAAAACTATTTCCGGATGTATCAAAAACTTTCCGGGATGACGGGTACCGCCATCACAGAGGCAGGAGAATTCTGGGAAATCTACAAACTAGATGTCATTGAAATCCCCACCAACAGGCCTATCGCCCGTATGGATAGAGATGACTTGATTTACAAAACAAAGCGGGAAAAATACAATGCTGTTATTGACGAAGTCAGTCAGCTTGCAGCTGCTGGAAGGCCTATCCTGATAGGAACTACTTCTGTTGAGATTTCAGAATTGCTAAGTAAAATGCTTACCATTCGCAAAGTCAAACACAATGTACTGAACGCCAAACTTCACAAAAAAGAAGCCGATATCGTAGCAGAAGCAGGAAACCCTGGGATTGTTACCATCGCCACAAACATGGCCGGACGGGGTACCGATATCAAGCTTTCTGAAGAAGTTAAAGCAGCTGGTGGTCTTGCCATTATTGGTACCGAACGTCACGACTCAAGACGTGTTGACAGACAGTTGCGGGGTCGATCAGGAAGACAGGGAGATCCAGGAAGTTCCCAATTCTATGTATCGCTTGAAGACAACTTGATGCGTTTATTTGGTTCCGAAAGAGTGGCCAAAGTGATGGATCGGATGGGGCTAGAAGAAGGAGAGGTCATTCAGCACTCCATGATGACAAAATCCATAGAACGCGCACAGAAAAAAGTAGAAGAAAACAACTTTGGAATCCGAAAAAGACTCTTGGAGTATGACGATGTTATGAATGCCCAAAGAGAAGTGATATACAAACGCAGAAGAAATGCTTTATCGGGAGAACGCCTGCAATTGGATATCTCAAATATGTTGTACGATACCTGTGAAGATATCGTGTTTACCAACAAAGCTTCTAATGATTTTAAAAACTTTGAATTTCAAATCATTAAAACGTTCTCATTTACGTCCCCTATAGACGAAGAACGTTTTGCGGGAAGTAGTGAAGCAGACCTCATCAGCGAACTGTACACTATTCTCTATAGCAATTACAAAGAAAAAGTCCAAGCCAATGCCAAAACGGCTTTCCCCGTTATCAAAAATGTATTTGAGAAACCTGGAAATAAATTTGAGCGCATTGTCGTTCCTTTTACTGACGGGGTCAAAACATTGAATGTTGTAACGGATTTAAATTCAGCCTACGAATCAGAGGGGAAGCAGCTGATTGTCGACTTTGAGAGAAACATCTCCCTCGCTCTTATTGACGAGAATTGGAAAACGCACCTCAGAAAAATGGATGAGTTAAAGCAATCGGTTCAATTAGCGGTTCACGAACAAAAAGATCCTTTATTGATTTACAAATTCGAATCTTTTGAGCTTTTTAAAAGCATGTTAGTGACTCTAAATAATGAAATCCTTTCCTTTTTATTCAAAGGGAATTTGCCCAATCAAAATGAAACACAAATAACAGAAGCACGTCAAAACAAAAGCAAGGCAAATTATAAAACCACAAAAGACGAAGTATACAATATGGACGAGCTAGCGGAACAAAACCGCAAAGTAGGTGCTGGAGCTGGAAGTGCACAACGGCAATTGGCTGAAACTATTGTTCGAGAAAGACCCAAGATTGGGCGAAATGAAAAAGTAACCATTCGCAACGTAGCCAATGGGAACACCAAGCAAGTAAAATTTAAGCAAGCAGAACCCTTGATCCTAAGTGGACAATGGGTTATAGAAACGGAATAAATGTAAGATGGAAGCGTATGCAAATGCTTTATTAATTGCGATACCAGGATTTCTTGTATTGATCCTTATTGAGGTTTTATATGGCCATTACAAAGGGAAACAGACCTATCGCTTTATGGATACGCTGGCCAGCTTAAGCTCTGGGGTAACGAATATCCTTAAAGATTCCCTAGGCTTAGCCATTATTTTGATCTCCTACCCTTGGCTGGTGGAGTTGCTGTCTATTTCTTCCTTTGAAGAAAGTATTGCGCTTTATATAATTGCCTTTATCTGTATCGACTTTGCCGCCTATTGGGGGCATCGACTCAACCATCATGTGAATATCTTTTGGAATCAACATGTTATTCACCACAGCAGCGAGGAATTTAACTTGGCATGCGCCCTCCGACAAAGCATCTCGAATGTAATTGGATTCAATGCTTTGTTTTTAATTCCAGCCGCGATTATTGGAATACCGGCTACGGTTATCAATATATTGGCCCCAGTACATCTCTTTGCCCAATTTTGGTACCATACCAAACATATTGGCAAACTAGGCTGGTTGGAGTATATTTTGGTTACCCCCTCACAACACAGGGTACACCACGCCATTAATCCCATCTATGTCGATAAAAACTTAGCGGCTATTTTTTGTGTATGGGATCGCTTATTTGGAACTTTCCAAGAAGAACTAAAAGAAGAACCGCCCGTATACGGGACCCTAAAACCCAGTACGACTTGGAATCCAATACTAATAAACTTTCAACATTTATGGGGATTACTGCTTGATGCTTGGCATACAAAAAACTGGAGCGATAAATTAAAACTTTGGTTTATGCCAACCGGTTGGCGGCCAGCAGATGTGGCAAATCGCTTTCCACGCCCCCTTATAGAAAATGTGTTTGAACAACAAAAATACGCTCCTGTTTACAGAGCCAAGCATAAACTAATAGCAGGGTTTCAATTTATCAGCCTCAATGCTTTTATCTTTTTGTTTTTAAGCGCTTTTGGGGATCTAGACAGCACTTCAAGAATGGCCTATGCCCTTTTAATTTTCACCACCATTTTTGGATTCACCTCTATTATGGACGGGCATAAATGGGCCTTCGTCTTTGAAATAACACGACCCATCATTGGCTTGATAATTCTCTTTCATCCCTACCAAAAACTCCTTTGGACAACAGATTTTACATTCGCAATAGGAATATCCGTTTACTTCTTGTTAAGCCTCTGCGCCACCCTTTGGATGTATCAGTCATTGCCTGAACGTTCTCCAATAAGGTCTTGATAATGGCGTCAGAAAAAGATATCGATTTTTTACTCTTAGGCCCTGCTACTCCCTATCGTGGTGGGATTGCCGATACCCAATACGCCTTGGCAAAGAGCCTGTCAACTCATGGGTATAAAGTAAAACTACTAAGCTTTACAAAGCTCTATCCTACCTTTCTATTTCCGGGGAAGAGTCAGTTTACGGAAGAATCCCAGAAACAATA
>CBFHRX010000047.1:0-8682 GCA_965658355.1 Flavobacteriaceae bacterium
TTACCACTTATAAACCGACCCAACAATATGACTTTTGGCACGACCGAGCAGCCTTTCATTTTTTGACAGAGGAGAACGAAATTTCACACTACCTACAAGCGGCTCAGGAAAGTATGAAAGCGGCAGGAATTTTAGTAATCGGGACATTTTCGGATCAAGGCCCCAAAAAATGCAGCGGAATAGAAATAAAACAATATTCGGAAGCGACCATGACCGACCGATTTCAAGATTTTTTTGAGAAGATAAGGTGCGTCCGGGTTGATCATAAAACGCCTTTCGATACCATTCAGAATTTTGTTTTTTGCAGTTTTAGGAAATTATAAACGGGCGCAATCTGGTATACAGACGGAGGGTTTATGGCTTGTAGAAATTAAAAAAAATCCTAAAGGCTAAAATCCAGACGCCAACACAGTAACCTAATCCGCGGTTCAACTCACCTTCTATTTTGTTCACCTTACATACTTTGTTTTCAAAAAATCTGCATTTCTTATCCATATTTGACCTGTAATAAAATAAAACAAGTAGTATGGTTTTTAATTTCTTCACAAAGTTGTTATTCCTTTTTTCGTTTTTCGCTCTGCTTAGTTGTGGTACAGATGATGAAGAGACTCCAAAGGAAGCACTAGTAGAGGAAGAAGTTCGTATTGGGTATGAGTTGGTAAACATCATTTCACTCGATTCCATTTTAGTCTGGACAAATGAAGACATTCTTACTCAAGAACAATTTGACTCCATTCAATTGCCTACTTCTTGGATAAAAAACGAGCCAAGAGAGGGAATGCCAAATTTTGGACAATTTCTTCGCTCCCCAGATGCGAGCCAAGAGGGTGATTTTACTACGGCTGAACACTTTGGGTATAATTGGCTCTTTAATGCCCAAGTTATTGAAAACAATGTGCCTTTACCGAGCAATGACGAAGCTTTGCTAACGGGCCGGTACATAGCCAAATTCCACGAAGTTACGTTTGATGCTGGCAGAACTCTATCTGTCTTAATTTCTCCTGATGGGGAGGAATACATTCTTATTTCTCGTGATGCCAATCGAACTACAGATATTCCGATCATACCGGATGATTGGCAGATTGAAGAAAGACTCATTACTGAAGCACTGACTTTAGAATTACCCAACCCGACACTAAACATACGTGCCGAAAACAATCAAGACTCTTGGCAAGGACCAGTTAATTTTAAATAGACAGTAGCGAGCTGCCTGTATTACGTATTGAAGCAGTTGTCTTTCTTCTTTAGAAAAGCCTTATCTCATGTCTACATTAAATACATACTTACGCAAACGACTATGAATCAAAAACAGCAGATTATAAAGAAAGTATTTCCATTGGTGATCTTATTTTCACTGATAGTCATGACCCCCATAACTGGGCAAGAGAAAAGAAGCTACACATTCAACAAACAGCTTATTGAGTATTATATTTCTTCTAATATGACAACAAGCTATGCGAAATTCCCAAACCACAAGGCTAAATTTATAATCGTAGATAGTACTAGTACTGTTCATGAATATTCAAAATCTAATAAAATTAACATCGCTAAAGAAGCAGGGAAACAGGAAACCTTGTATTACTATTTTAAATTACCTAAGCTCAGGGATCAAAAACAGTACCTTAAGTTTTTGGAGGGATTTATAGAAGAAAACTACAGAAAAGATTTCTTTGATAGAAACACAGTAAGCTTAAAGTTCAGTAATGAAAAGATCCCTCTCGACTGTGAATCTCTAGGGTTCTTAAATACATTTTTAGCGACACTAATTGTCGAAGAAAATTCAGAATTAGCTCATTGTAAAGAGGCCTTCGTTATTTCTGGTCGAGAAGAACAAAAGAATTTAAAAACCACCGTTAAGTATGCCCACATATCTTATAAAGCATCACAGCAAGAAAGAAACTATTTTGAAGCCATAAGCCAATTAAAAAATTGGAATAAAACGTTCTTTTTAGATATCTCATTAGGGCAACATTTTATAGACAGTGACTATAAAACAAGTTTTGATGAAGAGACACTGGTTGACATTAGTGAAACGAATTCAATGTGGCAGATAAATATTGGCTATATGTTTTCCAATACAGTAGGTGGTTTATTAGATTTGGGCTTTATGTCGTCACAAGAACGCGATATTAATTTTAGTACACTCAGCGGAACAGGGAGTGGATTTGGAGTTTTTAAAGCAGGTCTTGGAGTGCGGTATATGCCTATTATAAAGAAAAATTGGAGTGTTTATAGTGATTTAAAAGGGGGCGCTTTAGCTGTAAAAGCTGCTGGCGGCACTGGCGGTATTGGAGGTACTAATGCAACAGAAAAACAAGAATCAACTAATTATCTAGGAATTTCTGTTGGGGCAATCTACAGATTAGGAAAAGGGGTTTTTCTTAAAAGTAATCTTGAATACACGAGCTCAAGTTTTGAAAATAGGATAGGCTCTATCTCTGGTTTTACGGGGTATACCCTAAACCTTGGAATGGGATTTAGTTTTTAATAATATTTTGACGCGAGATAGAATAATAACAGCTTGTCCAATTTGCCTTTTGATATGTTCAGTTCACTAAGGTTTTTCAAAAACATATCATTTCTTAGGTGATCTTTGTGCTGTATTTTAAGAAAGGCGAAGTAGTTAAAAAAAAGCAAGAAATAAAAAAGTTTAAAATGACACGAAGAAAGAACTTCATGAAAGGATTGATTACAGTCCTATTACTGCTTGTAACAGCCAATTTGGTGAAGGCTCAAGAGGTCACATTAAGTGGATACCTAAGGGATGCGCAGACCGGTGAAGAATTATTATATGCAACTGTCTATGTGGAAGGCTCTTTAGTAGGTGCGACCACTAATTTATATGGGTTCTATTCCTTGACCTTACCTAAGGGTTCCTACCAAATCAACTATTCCTACGTAGGCTATGAGACTCAGGTCTTGTCATTTGAGTTATCCGATAACCGCACTCAGGATATATATCTTGAAATAGCATCAAATGAACTTGAGGAGATTGTTTTAACTGCTGAAAATGAAGATGACAATATAAAGAACACAGAAGTTAGTGTTCTGAATCTTGATATCAAAGAGGCTAAAAAAATACCTGTACTATTTGGAGAACAGGATGTTGTCAAAACCATTCAGTTACTCCCAGGAGTAAGCGCAAACTCTGAAGGAGGGAGTGGTTTCTTTGTAAGAGGAGGTAACGCTGACCAAAATCTCATTTTACTGGACGAAGCTCCCGTTTACAATGCCTCTCATCTGCTTGGCTTCTTTTCTGTTTTTAATTCTGATGCTCTTAAAGATGTTAAATTATATAAAGGTGGAATACCCGCTCAATATGGAGGTAGGGCTTCGTCTGTAATGGATGTAAGAATGCGGAATGGAAATATGAAAGACTGGGATGTATCTGGTGGCTTGGGCCTCATCTCTTCTAGGTTAACAGTAGAGGGACCCATTGTAAAAGACAAGGGATCAGTTATGGTGTCTGGAAGACGTACTTATGCCGATATAATTGCCAAGCCTTTTTTAGACGATTCAGACGATTTGAGCTTGTATTTTTATGATCTAAACCTAAAGGCCAATTACAAGCTTGGGGAGAAAGATCGCCTCTATGTTTCGGGTTATTTAGGGAGAGATGTATTAGGCACGGAGACATTCGGATTTGATTGGGGAAATAAGACATTCACGGGGCGTTGGAACCATATTTTCAACAGTAAACTGTTTTCAAATACTTCCTTCATCTTCTCTGAATATGACTATGGTTTTGATATAGACAATGGGGGTTCTGATGTAACTTTAGATGCTGGAATTTATGACTACAACCTCAAACAGGATTACAATTATTATCTGAACAACAAGAACGAAATCTCCTTTGGTTGGCAGGGCATATATCATAAATTTCTTCCTTATTCATTCTCCTTTGACGGAGAAGTTCGCAGTACTGCGCAGGAGAGAAATGCTGTTGAAGGGGGCCTTTATTTAGCAAATAAGCAAAAAGTATCTGAGAAACTTGAGCTGAATTACGGTCTGCGATTGTCTTCATTTAGTAATATAGGCGCCTACACCGAAAAAACTTTTGATGCTTCGGGTGCTGTGAAATCTGAAAGCTCTTTTGGCGAAAGAGAATTTTATAATAATTACTTCAAGCTGGAACCGCGTTTTGCTGCAACCTATCTTTTAAATTCAAAAAGCTCTATTAAATTGAGTTACAATCGGAATGCTCAATACATGCACCTACTCTCCAATTCTACCGCAGGTTCTCCAACCGATCTTTGGATACCGAGTAGTCCTCTAGTAGAACCGACTCTTGCCGATCAAGTAGCGATTGGATATTTTAAGAACTTTAATGACAACAGCTATAAGTTCAGTGTTGAAGCGTATTATAAGCATTTGGAGAATACTGTAGATTATAAAGATGGAGCAGAAATTTTTGGGAATGACACGATTGAATCCGAACTAGTCTTTGGAAAGGGTAGGGCCTATGGTACAGAGTTTCTACTGGAGAAAACCAAAGGGAGATTAACAGGCTGGTTGAGCTATACCTTAAGTAAATCGGAAAGGCAATATGATGAAATTAACAGGGGTACTTGGTTTTCTGCTAGACAAGACAGGACTCACGACATTTCAACAGTGGGTGTTTATGAAGTGACACCACGGTTGTCTCTTTCGGCAAGTTGGGTATATAATACAGGAGATGCAGTAACATTTCCGACAGGTAAATATTTCATAGATGGCAATTTAGTAAATCTATATTCTGATCGGAATGGGGATCGTATGCCTGATTATCATCGTCTGGATTTAGCGGCCACCTTGAAGTTAAACACTAAAAAGGAATCTAATTCTAGTGAACTGAACCTTTCTATCTACAATGCTTACAGCCGTTTAAATGCCTACTCTATAAACTTTGATACGAATGAAGCGGGTGTCACTGAAGCCACTCGATTAGCACTATTTGGCATGGTGCCTTCTTTAACGTGGAATTTTAAATTTTAACGATTATGATTACTATAAAACACTACTGTTTTCTTTTTATCAGCTTACTAGTCCTTTCTTCTTGTGAAGATGTTATTGAACTAGAGCTAAATTCAGTTGAAAGCCAAGTTGTTATTGAAGCAAATTTAGATGCAAGCAGCCAAACTGCTATGGTCCTGATTTCTCAAACCAATGACTTTTACGACAATACGAAACCTGAGGAAATATCAGGAGCCCTAATAACATTGCAAAGTGAATCGGGAAATACATATACCTTATCAGAAACTTCTCCAGGTACGTATAAGGCTGCAGACATAGTCGTAAACTCAGGTGAACATTTCGACTTGCTTGTAGAAATAGAGGATGATTTTTATGAAGCGACTGCACAAACACCAATAGCAGTAAGCTTAGATTCGATTATTCAATCTGATTTTTCTAGGGGACCATTTAGTGATGAAGGAGATATTCGCCTGCTGTGTGTCTGGGAAGACCCTATTGATTTCAAAAATTTTTATAGGCTTAGAACCTATATAGACGAGGAGTTTCAATCCGTTAGTTATAGTATCATTGCAGATAATCTAACAGGTGACGGTGAAAAAATCACATCTTCCATTCGACAACTATTCAACGAAGACACTACTGTAAAAATCGAACTACTGAGTACCAGTGAATCGTATTACCAATATTTTTTTCAATTATCGTCTTTATCAGATGAAGGAAACGGATCCACCTCTCCTTACAACCCCAAAGGAAATTTTACCAATAATGCATTGGGTTATTTTGGCATCTATCATAGATCCGTTAGAGAAATTGAACTTTAAAATAGGGACAAAAAATCCTCCTTTACCTACCTCCATATAGATACTAATTGTAAGGAACACTAGCTATTTATAAAACTTTATATAGACCTTTAACTTGATGTAATCCTTATATTTCTTGACTGTAGGGGATTTTTAAAAGGAAGCGTTATTTTACTATTATGCATTTAGACACAAAAAAAATACTTCCTGTACTTTTATCCGTTTCGCTTCCTGGGATAGGTTTTTTTTTCTCAGAAATGGAGGATATTAGTTCTACTCCCTTTATTTACAAGTGGCTCTATACTTCTTTTGTGCTTTATTCTTTGTGGTATATACTCAGGATTACTTGGAAGTTTAATTCAGCACAAAAGCAGTTTGCCTATTTAGTTACGTGTCTATTTCTTTTTTTAGTAGTGGTACGCCTCATTTCATACTCAACTGGAATACGCGATAATCTCAATTTTGAGTTAAATGAGTTCATAAGAGTAGCATTCTTGATTTTAATATTTATCTCAATTCAATTTGGTTTAGAATCCCAAAAGAAAATAGATCATCTGAAAATTGAAAAGGAGCAGCTATCAAAAGAAAATTACAAAGCCCGATTGCAAAGTCTTAGCAAGCAAATAGACCCTCATTTTTTATTCAACAGCCTAAATACGTTACGTTCTATGGTAAGACAGAACCATAGTAAATCAGAAGAATTCATTTTAAACTTATCCGATTTTTATAGAAGTACATTGCAGTATTCTGAAGAGGCAACTTTATCAATAACAGAAGAACTAACTCTTTTAAACTCATATCTACAGCTTATGAAAAGTAGAAATGAAGAAGCTGTTAATTTTAAAATTGAAACTATCGAGAAATCATTTTCCAATTTTGTTCTTCCCTCCTTTGCACTGCAGAATGTAGTTGAAAACTGTTTTAAACACAACAGTATGTCGTCCAAAAAACCACTATACATTCAAATAGTAAGCACAACAGATGGATTTATAGAAGTGAGCAACACGATACAAGAAAAGATATCTCAGGAACCCACTAGCGGGATGGGTCTAAAATTAATTGAAAGAAGGTATGCATTACTGGGAGTAGCTAAAGGCATAACGGTATCCAGTCAAAAGGGTGTTTTCAAAGTAAAATTAAAACTAATAAATTCTGAAAATGAACGTATTAATAGTTGAAGATGAGCTGCATACCGCCAAGTTATTAAAAGAAATTATCGAAGAAGACGATGCTTTTCTTGTGGTCGCAATAGTGGAAAGTATTGCAGATGCTGTAGCGTATTTGGTGAAATATCAAAGCAGTATAGATTTATTATTTTTTGATATTCATTTGGCAGATGGGTTGAGTTTTGAGATTTTTAATCACATAGACCTATACACGCCCATAATATTCTGCACAGCCTATGACGATTATGCTTTGAAAGCGATAAAAAGTAATGGTATAGACTATATTCTGAAACCTTTTAGAAATGATGACATCCACAAATCATTAAGAAAGTACCAAACATTGGTCTCTAAATTAACTCCCGAAACACCAATGGTATTTAGTCATGAAAAGACTCGCTATCAGCAGCATTTTTTAAGTCAATTTCAAGAGCTCACGAGTATCCTCAAAGTAGAGGATATCGCTTTTTTCAGTATCGAAAATGAGATCGTCTATCTCCGTACTTTTGAGAATAAAAAGTACCCTGTCTACAAGAAGTTGGATCATATTGAATCGGTCACTAATCCAGCGCATTTTTTTAGAATAAATCGCCAAATGATAATCAGCAGAAAAGCAATAGAGCACTACGAGCCCTATTTAAATCGCAAAGTCATACTTCATCTTTCAGTAAAATCAGAAGTAAAGCCAATTGTAAGCAGATTGAAAGTCTCCAAATTTAAGAGTTGGCTTGAACAGTAAGTACTTCTCTAGCCTAATTTGATTTTGAAATTCATTTGGGACTCTTTGGGGTCCTTCTTCTTTTTATGGGAAGCAGGTCCAGAAACGAGGGAGTCGTTCATGATTGGCTGCTTTCTGATTTTCCTACAAGGGCAACAGTTTGATTTTCGGCAATAGTAAATGACAGAGAATCTACCAATGGGGATTTTCTTGATATTGAAAGGGATTTGTTTGTGATCCAAAGGCAGGGGTTTATTTATTGCTAAATTTAGAACAGACAACCCCCAAATCTGTCTGCACTATGGAAAGCCTACCCTTTTTCCGTTTCGTTCGCGTGCCCCTTTTTCTTTTCGTTACAAGCGAGAAGTTCCTTGGCTTTTGTTGGAAACAACAACGAAAGAGGCTGCTGTGTCCAACAAAACGGCTTACAAAAGCGAAAAGTCTATATACTCAACATAGTAAAGATAAAATAGAGATCAAGGGTATAGCGGAACTATCGGAACCTAGTTCGGATATAAGCTAGTTGTGCATAATTTAAACTAACAAAAATATAAGAATATGAGCATAGAATTACCTTACATGAATTCAACAGGAACACTTCCGAAAATATTAAATAAGATAATTGAAGCAAGTGTGCCAGAATCATTTAATTCTGATTTTTTAGGCACAAAACTAGGTTTCTCAGGAGGCAACCAACGAACTTTTATTAGGTGGGCTAAACAATGTGGATTTCTAACTCCTGATGGTACACCAACTCAAGTTTATAAAAATTTCAGGAATCCTGATACGAAAGGTGCAGCAATGGCAAATGCATTAAAAACTGGTTATAATGAATTGTTTACACGAAATGCTTATGCCCAAGAACTTTTGAATAAAGATTTGACGCAATTGGTATCTGAAATTACTGGTAATCCACATGATAACGGCACAGTCAGATTGATTGTTAGGTCTTTCTCAAATGCAAAAGATTTTGCAGATTTTGAGTCAAAAACCAAAATACAGGAGCAAAGTAAACTAAAGCTCAAAGATGCTAAAACTGATTTTAAAC
>CBFHRX010000048.1:0-8454 GCA_965658355.1 Flavobacteriaceae bacterium
TAGAGATAGAAACAACCTTGCCGTTACAGCTAAAGACAGAGTACATGCCTATTTAGGCGGTGGAGCGGATCTGACTATAGGCGCTGACTGGGTACTAAAACCATCCTTCCTTCTTAGAAAAGTGAAAGGACTCCCCGTAACAGCCGATTTTAGCGGAATGCTCAGTTGGCAAAAGCAATTCGACATCGGGGCCTCCTATCGAACAAGTGGTTCTTTTGCTCTTCTTACTGTCGTTACTCTTAAGGGGGTTGAAATAGGGTATGCCTACGAGACTCCTACTGTTGGAGAACTCTCTCAATTGAATCTTAAAACCAATGAAATCATACTGCGAATAAATCTTGGAGAGGCCAAAGTGAAGGAGCCAATAGAAACTGAAATGCAAGAGTAGCGCTCTCCACAGATTTTTTGTTCCGGAAGAGGTTCCCCCTCTCGTTGAACGAGCCCAAACAACGGTAGTGCCACTCTGGGTATCTTTTGTAATTTTAACAAACTATTTTTATGAAAACTGTACTTATTGTCCTGATCGTCTTAACAGTCCTTGTTTTGTTTCTCTATTGGTATGCGGGCTATTCTTCACGTTCTGGATTCGCCGTAGATGAAAATAAGAATAATGTTCCAGATGCATGGGAAAACAAACTAGGGTGGTTTTTTAAAGCGCGAAACTTTATCATCCTGCTGCTGGGCATACTCATTGGATATACCCTGGCTTTAGTGCTGCCTTCTTGGTGGTAAAATATAGGAATGCCAGTAGCCTGTTAGTAGAGCTGTATTATAAGATGAATGGTGCATCAGCATACTAAAACTCAAATATTTGCGTTTTTATATATCGAAAGGCCTTGAGAGTACTCACAGTCTTCCTTAAAACCCACTAAGCGTGACTAAAAGATATCTACTATCTGTATTAAACTACCGCATTCTTATCATCATGATAGAGACCGTACTTGTGTATTTCTTGTACTACCACTATGCCTTTAAACTGAGTATTGACTTTACTATTTTAAGCATTGCCATTGTATTCCCGATTGTTTTTTCAATCACCAGTGCTTACCAAAAAAGACAAGATGCTTTGTTCACCTTTAATGTTTTTAGAAATAAAATTATTGAACTGAGCAATATTTATTATTCTGTAGATAAAATCAATAAAAAAGACTACAACACTCTCTTTAGAACCTTACTTAAGATTCAAAGCTTGGTAATACAACATTTGATTCAAGATTCGCGAGAGTCGATTAAAGAAATTCGAGAAAGTCGTAAGGCCATCTTTTTTAGCATCGACGCCCATAAAAACTACTACAATGAAAGGGAAAAAGACAGTTTGATTCGAGTCAAAAATGAACTTTTTCAAGAAGTAGAAAAGTTGTTTACCATCAAAAAGCACCCCACTCCAAAATCCCTGCGGAAATATTGCTTGATCTTTATCTATCTATCCCCTTTTATATACAACGGTCAGATTCTATTTATGAATAGTATCGATAGTGATTTAAAAAACCTTGTTTCCGTCATTATTTCGTCTTTGATAGGCTTTATCTTAATGGCTTTATACAACGTACAAGAACACATCGAAAATCCTTTTGATCAAAAAGGGATCGATGATTTGGATTTTGAAGCCATTCAAATTCATGAATACGAGCAATTAGACTAGGTTTTTTGAAACTGTTTCGTGTTTTGAAGCCCCCTTTTCGATCCAAACAGACTCGCATTCCACTGCGTCATATCTTCTAGTACAGCCTTTGCTATTGCACTTTTGAAAGTGAAGGTGCTGTTAGAATCAAGTTGGTCGTCTCTAAATTTCCTATTTCGCAATTACTTCCTCTCTCAAATAAATGATACATTTGAAAGAACAAATAATACTTTTTTTATGGTCACCAGCATTATTATAAGCATTGCCTTTTTAATGGTTCAGACGGACCCTGTAGTAGGAAGTTGGATTTCTGTAGATGACGCTACTGGCACAGAAAAATCAGAAATCAATCTGTATCTCGAAAACGGTAAATTATTCGGTAAGATTGAAAAACTGTTACTCCCAGAAGACCAGGGTAAAATCTGTGTGGAATGCAACGGAAGTGAAAAGAATAAACCTATAGAAGGATTGGTCATTGTTCAAGGCTTGGAAAAAGACGGAGATAGTTGGACGGATGGAACTATCTTAGACCCTGCAAACGGCAAACGCTATAGCTGCACCATTAGCCTTAATGCTGATGGAACTCTGAATGTAAGAGGCTATTTAGGGATTTCTATTTTGGGCAGAACACAAGTATGGAAACCCCAAAAATAACGAATTTGAAGCATCTATTTTTTTATTTAACGTTTTCTATTGTATTGTTTTCTAGTTTATTAGGATGTAAAGATGATGTAAGTGACACTGAAGAGCCTTGTTTGGGTGAAAAAAACATCTTGATCTCCTGTATCCTAGTTTACGAGCCTGTTTGCGGTTGTGATGGGAATACCTATTCAAATTCTTGCATTGCAGAAGCAGAAGGAGTTCTTCGATTTAGCAGTGGTGAATGCAACTAAGAAGCGGCCTGTTGAATTTCCTTTCCCTTTCCAAAAAGGCTCTCCTTATTTGTTCTCTATTTATAGGCCAACAGTCGTTATGGGGACAAGATACTTTTAACTTAACCAAAAGTCAGGGCATCCAAATAGACGGGATCCTCAGTCCAAATGAGTGGAACCAAGCGGTTGCCGTCCCTTTTTTATACGAAGTTATTCCCAATAACAACACCCCTGCAAAAAAAGAAACGATCGCGTATATCACCTATGATAATCTTCATTTATACGTTGGGGTAAAAGCGATGGACAGCCCTGAAAATATTCGTGCCTCAATCCGTCCAAGAGACGATATTAAAATGTTGGGCGATGACACTATTATTATTTCTCTAGATCCCTTTACCGACGGAAGAAACAACCTCCTCTTAGGCGTTAATCCTGTTGGGAGTCAATTGGATGCAAGAGCCGTAAATGCCACCAATGACAATGATAGATACGACACTAGTTTTAATGTCAATTTTGAATCGGCAGGACAACTCAATGATGAGGGCTATGTAGTGGAATACAAAATCCCTTTTTCCGAAATCCCATTTCCGGGGGGGCGTAATCAAAAATGGCATTTCCGAATTGCAAGGCGTTATTTTGAAAATGGAAATGAGGTTGAAACGCGAACGCAAACCTTTGACAGAGACAATCCTTGTCTCGTCTGCCAGACTACCCAGGTGCTTTTATTGAACGACATCACCATTGCAAAAAGAGTAGAATTCCTTCCGTTTATCGCAAGTGCAGTAGTAGGCAATAGGGACGGAAACCAAATTGCCTATAATCCCATCCAAATGGATGCTGGTTTGGGTGTCAATCTAGACCTCACCAAAAATACAGCCTTGGAACTCAGCCTGAATCCTGATTTTTCCCAAGTAGAAGCCGATGTGACGCAAGTAGATGTCAATTCCTCCTTTGCTTTGGAATATCCTGAGCGCAGACCTTTTTTTAGTCGCGGTACTGGAATCGTCAATTTTGAAAGTGACTTGTTCTATACCCGTGCCATAAACGATCCATTATTTAGTGGAAAACTTCTCAATCAAGGCAGAAAAGGACGCTGGTATGCCTTGACGGCTGTAGATGAGAACTCACCCTATCGCATCGCGGGTGAAGACAGATCGTATTTGGGCAATGCAGGAAGAAGTTTTGTCAATGTGATCCGGTACCAGCACCTGATCAATAACAAAAGTAGAGTTGGGGCTTTTAACTTAAGTCGTTTTTATCAAGACAACAGTCAGGGAATACTTTCCGGGATCGACGGTCTTTTTTTAATCGGCACCAATTGGCGGCTTGTTTTTGAAGCCTCAATCAGTCAAACGCAAGAGGGCACTCAGGACTGGATCGATAGCGAAGATCGCTTTGGAGATTATACCGTCGCTTTAGATGGTGACTCTTTTAATGGTCATAGCGTTTATTTTCAGGCCTATCGCAATACGGAGCATTGGAAAAGCTATATCAGGATTCAAGACATCAGCCCCAATTTCAGAACGGATGTGGGCTTTGCCGTCAAGAACAACAGACGCTGGGCAACCGTTTACCATCTCTATCAAAATATTAGCGATCGAAAAGGCTTGCAATCTTATGGCTTTGGAACCAAGGCAGACGTCAATTATACCTTTCAGGGATATCTTAAAAATGTAAGTCTCGATGGTATCTTCCAAATCAAAACCTTTGGTAATACGGATATGAACTTTACCTATGACTGGGATATCTTTAAGAATTTTCTAGGAGTCGATTACAAATTTCTAGGGGCTTTACAGTGGGATACTACCAGCCGCCCAAGTGAAGCTTTGGTGATCAACACCAATATTCTTTGGGGGCGCGATTTGGCCTATAATGAAACAGTACCCGATAAAGGAAAAGCGTTTAATGCTTTTGCATCTCTTACGTTTCAGTTAAACGATCAATTCTCGGTAAACCCTTCTGTTCGCTACGGCCAGTTGCAACGACTGGATTCTGATGCCTTTTATTTTAAAGGGGCCATCAGCAGGCTGACCCTTAATTACCAAAAAAATAATTTTCTGCGGTTTCGATTGGTTGGCGAATACAACCAGTTTGCGGATCGCTTTTTTATTCAACCTTTAATACAATGGAACCCCAATCCGGCGACAATTTTTTATATTGGAGGGAACCAAAATACGTATTGGGAAAACGAAGAGGAATTCAATCCTTTTCAGTTTACTGAATCCCAATTCTATTTAAAATTTCAATACCTCATCGGTTTATAGGCTATGCAAAACACCAAACAACTACTCGTAAAACGCCCTACTGGGCTCCCCACAGCAGACTGCTGGGAACTTAAGCAAGAAGCAATCCCTGCTCTGGAAGAAGGACATATGCTTATAGCGCAACAGTATATTTCATTGGATCCAGCCATGAGGGGTTGGATGAATGATGCCCGCTCTTACATTCCGCCTGTTGCTTTAGGTGATGTGATGCGAGCCGGGAGCGTCGGTCAGGTAATCGATGCAAAAGGGACGACTCCTTTTAAAGTCGGTGACTATGTCACCGGTTGGGGAGGCGTTCAAACCCATTGTGTTTCCAATGGGGAAGGCTTTTACCCTATTAACCCTAAATGGGCAGATTTACCCCACTTTATTGGCAGCCTAGGAATGCCTGGTATGACCGCTTATTTTGGGATCCTACAAGTAGGCGAAATCAAAGAAGGAGACACCGTTCTTGTATCGGGTGCCGCTGGAGCAGTGGGTAGTGTTGTGGGTCAAATTGCGAAAATCAAAGGCTGTCGGGTAATTGGTATTGCTGGAGGTGCGGCTAAATGTGAATATGTCGTAAACGAATTGGGATTTGATGGTGCTATCGACTACAAAAACGAAAACCTGAAAAGCAGCATCAAAAAACACTGCCCCAAAGGGATCGATGTGTATTTTGACAATGTCGGCGGCGAAACCCTCGATGCGGCTTTACTCTTTCTTCGCAAGCAAGCCCGAATCGTAATTTGCGGGGCGATCTCTCAATACAACGAACAAAACTACCAAGGCCCCAAAAACTATCTCTCTTTATTGGTGAACAGAGCGAGTATGAAAGGAATGGTTGTGCTCGATTACGCCTCTCAGTACAGTCATGCAATGCAAGAAATAGCCCAGTGGATGGCGGAAGGTACCCTTAAGAGTAAAGTCGATATTCACGAAGGTATTGATCAATTTTACCCCACTTTCCTCAGGCTCTTTAGCGGTGAAAAACTCGGGAAATTGATCCTAAAACTATAAGTAGTCCATTTGTTGAAAGAGCGCAACTACCATGAGGTAGTGAAAAAAAGCACCTCCTAAAACAAACACATGCCATACAACGTGGTGCCACTTCCAACTGTACCAGCGGTAAAATACAACCCCAATAGTATAGGAAAAGCCGCCTAGTAAAAGGTAGCTTAGGGCAGTAGAAGAAAAGGTCAAGCGGACACTTTCAAATTCCAAAACGACCAACCAACCCATAGCGAGATACAAGACCAGAGAGAGCCAATTCCATCGCTCGAAAAAAAATAATTTATACACCAATCCAAAGGCAGCCAATCCCCAAACGGCAGCTATTAGAACGGGACCACTGCTGTCAAACAATACCGTGAGACCCACTGGAGTGTAGGAGCCTGCAATCAAAAAGTAAATAGCAATATGATCTACCCGCTGCCAAACAGAGCGGTATTCTTTTGCTGCGGCATGATAAATAGTTGAGGCCGAAAATAAGACCAGCAATGAACTTAGGTAGAGAATCGCTCCAAACAGTACCCGAGGGTTCTCAGTATTCAAACGAATAAGCAGCCAATAGCCACCAAAAATACTTGCCAATACGCCTAGAAAATGGGTGTATACATTTCCCTTTTCTTCCGCTGGCAAGTGTGCTAATAAACTCATTTAGAATTCGCCAAGGGAATCCAACGCACTCCTAAATCCGGTGTTTCCATCTCCTTATCCAGTGGAAACATAGGCCGTTGAATATTCTGATATGGTAGGCGATCTAGATCTTGATCGACTCCTCCGGGAGTTAAAGCCATAACCCAATCGCCTCGAATATCATAGAGCTCGGGCACCAAATAGCCAATTTTTACAACCACTATATCGGCTTGGGCCGGATCTAAATTCAAGTTGGTAAAGTCCGAAATATGATGGTAGGGTTTTCGCTTTTTAGTTACAATTACCTTTATACTTCCCACTTGAACGACTACTTCGACTTCGGCATCTTCATCTCCTTCGTGTATTGCTAAAACGGTTCCTTCTAATTGGACAGGAGGGGAAAAACGATCGTCTACTGCGGCCCCTACTTTTTCTGAAACTGTTGCCCCAATCCCTTCTTTTAGTGCTTCAGCAACGAGTGCTGGTCCCGGTATGGAGGCATAAATAAGCTCAGGCCCCGAAGCGGATTGAAAAACCTTGCGACTCAATAGCTCTTGTAGTGTCCAGGTGACATCTCCTGCTCCACCAGCGGTTGGGTTGTCCCCCATATCGCTCATAATAAAAGGCTTTTTGGAACTCTTAAGAGCCCTTACAAGCGCCGTTTCAAAATCAGTAGTGGGCGCCACAAAATCAAATTCATCTCGAACGGACCAAAAAGTCTGTGCTAATTGTTCGGCTCCGGCTTGAACTTGTTGTTTGTCGTCTCCTGTTACCATAACGACGGCATGGTTTCTTGGTTCATCTGCCCAGGCATAGCCGATCCATATAGCGGCATCGATGATCCCTTTTTGATTGGCTACTTCTGGTACTTTAGCATACAGCCCCTTGCCAGGCTCTATACGGGTACTTGTCTTTTCTCCAGGTAATAAAATCGGAACTGGAATCCAGGCTTTATAAGCCGGTTTTGATCCTCCCTCCTCCAAACGGTCCAATAAATTTTCCAAGGCTCTTTGTTTGGATTCCATCGCGTCTTCATGTGGTGCCATTCGATAGCAGGTGATTAAATCGGTATGATGGGCCAATCGTTGCGAGACATTTCCATGCAAATCCATAGAGGTCGAAATAAGGGTTTCGGTCCCGACAACCGCTCTTATTTTGGCAATCATATCCCCCTCTGGATCTTCTATTCCTTCCACACTCATAGCCCCATGAATATCAAAAAAGAGCCCGTCGTAAGGAAGGTTTTCAGAAAGCTTTTCTAAGGTTGCCTTCATCAGGGAATCATACGCTTGTCGCGTGACCCTACCCCCTGGAAGCGCGTGCCCTTTTATTGTTGGATACCAGTTTGCCCGTTTCCGATTGGGATGTGTTTCCGATAAAAAAGGGTACAGGTCAAAAACCGCCTCTCCTTCTTTAGCATGAAAAGCAGCTGCCTCGCTGCGAGCAGGAGAAAAAGTGCTGGACTCTATCGCCAAGCCGGCTATTGCAATTTTGGGGCGTTTTTCTGCTGCTTGCTCACAGGCGAACAAACAAAATACAACTCCTATAATCAACCCTTGTTTTGTCATAACTAAATAATAATAATCTGATTTTTAATGCACTATGGCGCTTCCTAAAATACATAATAATTAAGAGTAGCTCAAAAAATAAACTTTTAGAAACCTTACATACAACCTAAAAGTAATACCTTTTTTCTATCTTAATTAGCACTCACAGACTTTATAAAAACGTAAAAATGAAACTACTAAAAACGACCGTTTTTGTACTATTTACAATTCTTGCGAACGCACAAAATCCCTTTCAACCCCCAAGAGGTAGGGTATTAGTTCAAACCGATCTCCATACACATAGTGTTTTCTCAGACGGCCAAGTGTGGCCTGACATTCGTGTGGAAGAAGCCCTAAAAGAAGGCTTGGATCTTTTGGCAATTACCGAACATCTCGAATACCAGCCGCATCGACAAGACATTCCACACCCAGATAGGAATCGGGCGTATCATATTGCACAAAAAAGAGCTCAGAATCAAGAAAAACTCAGCGTTATCAATGGGGCTGAAATTACCAGGGCAATGGCACCAGGG
>CBFHRX010000049.1:0-8388 GCA_965658355.1 Flavobacteriaceae bacterium
TTGTAAAGGTGGGGATGAAGACAAAAAGGGCGCCCCAATCCAATAACATCCACTTTCCTTGCTTCTAAAGCAGCTTCCATTACAGCAACTGATCTAAACCCACCGGTAAGCATCAGGGGCTTGTCTGTTTTTTGTCGGACTTTCTCTATATAGTCCAGAAAGTAAGCTTCCCTTTCGACTGTACTTTGTTTCCGGTTCCCTTTGACCATAGCAGGTCTTTCATAGGTGCCTCCGGATATTTCTATTAAGTCCATTCCCAATTCAGAAAGTGTTTTGACGACTTCCATAGACTCTTCTTCTGTAAAACCACCCCTTTGGAAATCAGCTGAATTGATCTTGATCCCCACCGGATAATCGGCCCCTACTTGGGACCGAATTTCCTTGTAAATTTCTGTTACAAAGCGGGTTCTATTTTGGATGCTACCTCCCCATTGATCTGTTCTCTGGTTGGTCAAGGGCGATAAGAATTGACTGACCAAGTAGCCATGGGCACCGTGAATTTGACAGCCGGTAAAACCCGCTTCTTTGCAAATACGGGCAGTCGTACCATATCTTTTTATAAGCGCCCAGATTTCTTCTTCTTCGAGTGGTTTTGGGGTTCTAAAAAGAGTAGAAGCTCCTCCCATTTTCAGGGGGATTGCTGAGGGCGCTACTATTTCCTTGTTGATCCAGGAAAAAGCCTGTCTTCCAGGGTGGTTAATTTGAGGCCAAAGATGAACCGCTGTTCCTTTTACAGCGGCTGCCCATTCTTGTACCAAATCAAAATGACGGTAGTCTTCCACGACAACATTCCGGGGTTCTCCCAAAGCGCGACTGTCAATCATAATGTTTCCTGTGATGAGCAAGCCAGGGTTTCCTTTTGCCCACACCTTGTAGGCATTTATTAAAGTAGGGGTAGGGGCATGACTATAAGTGCCAATGTTTTCACTCATTGCCGATTTGGCAATTCGATTGCTCAAAACGCTTCCATTGGGGAGTGTAAAAGAAGAAGATAGGTGTTTCAATTTTTTTAAGGCAATGTACTAAAAAGGGTAGGTAAGTGCTCTCTTGTTTTATATCTTCGTGCCAAAATAATATATCATGGGAGTAGGAGCTATTGTTCTTGGAAGTGCCGCACTTTGCTTAGCCATTGCATTGGTCATAGAAGTCAAAGAAAGACTTTAAAAAAGCATAAATCTGAGAATCCCTGCTGAGGGGGATAGACACTTTATGCCTCAGCTAGCGTCGTTATAGTTACCCATGCCTCTACAATTTTGCAGAGGCACTAGTGGCACTTCTAAAAGTGGGCTGTTTTAGGGGTTTAGAAGGCTTGTTTTAAATCTGCTTTTAAATCTTCGATATCTTCAAGCCCAACAGAAAGGCGTACTAAGTCTTGGGTGACGCCCGTTTCTTTTTGAGATGCTTCATTTAATTGTTGGTGCGTCGTACTTGCCGGATGAATAATAAGGGATTTAGAATCCCCAATATTGGCCAATAGCGAGAAGATCTTGGTCTCATCAGCTACTTTTTTAGCGGCATCAAAACCACCTTTTAAGCCAAAGGTGACAATCCCACTTTGTCCTTTAGGCAAGTAGGTTTTGGCTAAGCCATTGTATTTACTTGCTGCCAAGCCTGGGTAGTTGACCCACGCGACTTCTTCTTGTTGCTCCAACCAAGTGGCAATCTCTAAAGCAGCCTTAGAATGCTGTTGCATGCGGACACTTAGGGTTTCCAGTCCTTGGATGATCTGAAAACTATTGAATGGGCTTAGCGCTGCCCCAAAGTCTCTCAATCCTTCAATACGAACCTTCGCAATAAAGGCGGCAGGGCCTAATGCCTCATGATACACAAGTCCGTGATAACCGGCAGAGGGTTCTGTAAATTCAGGGAATAAGCCATTGCCATAATCAAAAGTTCCAGCGTCGATGATAACCCCACCCATAGCGGTTCCATTTCCATTGATAAACTTGGTCAAAGAGTGGATGACAATATTGGCTCCGTGTTCTATGGGATTCAATAGAGCTGGGGTAGCCACCGTATTATCTACGATAAAAGGGACCTTCGCTTTTTTAGCATAGTCAGAAATAGCTTTTAGATCAAGAACATCTAATTTTGGATTTCCAAGTGATTCAGCAAAGAATGCACGTGTATTGTCTTGAACTGCTGCTTCAAAATTTGCCGGATCATCGGGATCCACAAAAGTAGTGGTAATGCCCAAACGAGGTAGCGTAACACTTAACAGATTGTAGGTGCCGCCATACAAGCTATTGGAGGCCACAATATGATCTCCCGACTTAAGCATCACCATTAATGCCGTCGCTATAGCTGATGTTCCAGAGGCAGTGGATACAGCAGCTATACCGCCTTCCAAAGCTGCCATTCGTTGCTCTAACACGTCGTTTGTAGGATTGTTGAGTCGTGTGTAAATGTACCCGGGTTCTGCTAATGAAAATAAGTTAGCAGCATGTTCCGCATTATTAAATACATAAGCAGTCGATTGATAGATTGGTACCGCGCGTGTTCCTTGTGTTTTATCCACTTCATGTCCAGCGTGAAGTGTTTTGGTGTTAAAGTTATGCTCTGACATTATTCCTGTTTTAATGAAGGGCAAATGTATTGCAGACTTTTTAATAAAACAATAAAAACCTATAAAGTTTATAGGGAATACCTGTTTTAGCTAAATTTCAAGTATCTTTGACTTGTAAATGTACGTTGATATATGATTTCAAAAAAGTGTAAATATGCCATCAAGGCCTTGTTATATCTAGCCGACAATCAAGTAGAGAACCGTTCTATCTATTCAACTGAAATTGCCGAAAAGGAAAAAATACCGCAAAAATTTTTAGAGACAATACTTCGGGAATTACGCAATTTTCAACTATTACAGAGCAAAAGAGGAAAAACGGGAGGGTATCGATTGCTAAAAAACCCGTCTGAAATTAAAGTGTCAGAGTTGATGCGGATGATGGATGGCCCCATAGCTCTATTGCCCTGTGTATCGCTCCATTATTATGCAGCTTGCGAGGAGTGTGATGAAAAAACATGTACCATCAAACCTGTTTTTGAACAAGTGCGAGATCAAACCCTTACTATACTGGGGAATACAAGCATCGAAATGATGCGCCACAATACCTTAGAAACAATCCAGTAGCCAGCAGACTACAACTCCTTTTTTGATAATTCCAAAAACAAGGGTGTACCAAACCATTTTCGTAGGCTTCATATTTTTCATAACCCACTGATAAAACTACCTAATGCATCTTTGAACTGAAAGCCTTCAAAGGTTCTGTACTTGTTGAGCTTTTTATGTGCTTCCAGCCCCCATATTAAAAACTCGATCATAAAATAGCGTTCGGCGTCCTCGAGTTCACCTAGGTGTTCTTTCACAATAGCTTCTGCACCCCCTACATTGTTCAGCAATTCCTGGTAGTCTTTTTCTGTCAGATCATCCCCAATAAACAGTTCGTTGTTTCCAAAAAACCAACCTAGCAAGTCATCATAGGGGCCTTTTTCATCGGCTTTTTCCAGTTTTTCAACCTTGGTAAAAAAGTCCGGAAAAAGTGTTTTAATTGCCTCGTTGATAAGGTGATACGATATTTGATCGGCCCCTTCTTGTTCGCCTTCATACACGAGTTCTATTTTCCCATTAATCGCTGGAATCACCCCCATAAAGTCACCCATTCGAATGGATGTAGTGGCGTCTCCTGATTTGAGTAAACGTCTTTCAGCTGTACTCATTAAATTTTCATAAGCGGTGATGCTCATACGTGCACTCACGCCGCTTTTGGCATCAACATACTCGCTTTTTCTAGCTTCAAAACCGATCTGTTCAAGAAGGTCTTTGGCCAATTCAGGGACGTAAATAGCGGTTTCTAATGTGTCATCCAATTGGGTTTCTTGTGCAGTAATGGCTTTGGCAATTTCACGATTGTGCGGATAGTGGGTTAGGATTTGAGAGCCTATCCTGTCTTTTAGGGGAGTCACGATACTGCCTCTGTTGGTATAATCTTCTGGATTGGCGGTAAAGATGATTTGAGTTTCGATTGGAAATCGGAGCTTAAATCCTCGGATTTGAATTTCTTTCTCTTGTAAAATAGAAAAGAGCGCTACCTGAATTCTTGCTTGTAGGTCAGGGAGTTCGTTTAATACAAAAATGCAACGATGTGCCCGGGGGATCATCCCGAAATGAATGGCCCTTTCATCGGCATAAGAGAGTTTTAGATTGGACGCTTTAATCGGATCGACGTCTCCAATTAAATCGGCTACTGTTACATCTGGAGTAGCCAGCTTTTCAAAAAAGCGATCCTCCCGATGCAACCATTCTACAGGAGTTTCATCGCCCAATTCAGCAATTTGGTCTTTGGCTTCTTTACTGATCGGGTGTAGGGGATCGTCATTTATTTCAGATCCTTTTACGATCGGAATCCACTCGTCTAGTAAAGCAGTCATTTGACGGGCGAGTCTTGTTTTAGCTTGTCCGCGCAAACCCAGCAAATTGATATTATGGCCCGAGAGCAGTGCCCGTTCAACATCAGGAATAACGGTATTTTCATATCCAATTAATCCTGTGAAGGTAGGCATGCCCTCTTTGAGGCGTTCTCTCAAGTTTCGAGCGAGTTCTTGTTGTACACTAACAGATTGGTAGCCGCTTGCTTTCAGTGCTCCTAGTGTTGTGATGTCTTTTTTATTCATAGCAGTGCGTCAATAACATTTTATTCTAATCGTTTTTTTCGATTGGTTTCGTAATCTTCAAAAATCATTTCTCCAAGCCCTTTTAGGCCAGTAAAAAATGCTTTCCCTTGATTCGCTTCTGTAAATTTTCGTATAAATTGTTGTAGATAGGGGTCTTGTGCAATCATGAAGGTCGTGATTGGAATCTTCAGTTTGCGTGACTGGCGAGCCATATTATAGCATTTTTCAACAATATGCTCATCCAAACCGACGCTGTTTTTGTAGTAGGTTCCGTCGGGTTGTTTTAGACAGCTAGGCTTGCCATCTGTGATCATGAAAATTTGTTTGTTACTGTTTTTCTTTCTTCTTAAAATATCAAGAGCCAGCTGCAATCCTGCCACAGTGTTGGTATGGTAAGGCCCTACTTGCAGATAAGGAAGGTCTTTTAGCGGAATGGGCCAAGCATCGTTGCCAAATACGATAATGTCTAAAGTATCCTTGGGATAGCGGGTTGTAATGAGCTCAGACAGGGCCATGGCCACTTTTTTAGCAGGGGTAATGCGATCTTCACCGTACAAAATCATACTGTGACTGATATCAATCATCAGTACTGTACTCATTTGTGTTTTAAAGAAATTATCTTCTACAACAAGATCTTCTTGCTGCAAGCTAAAGTCTATCCCGGTAGTCCGAATTTGGGCATTTTTGATGCTTTCTGTTAGGGCAATTTGTTCAAGGGGATCGCCAAATTGATAGGCTTTAAATTCACCCGTACTATCTTGCCCTTGCCCTATTTTCTTGGTTTTATGATTTCCAGAACCGGACTTCCGCAGTTTGCCAAAAATTTGCTTCAGAGCATGTTCTCGTAAAAGTTTTTCCGTTTTGGCTGTTAGCGCCATTCCATCACCTGATCCATCACCCGAAGCTTTTGGTTGGATGTAGTTTCGCTCTAGCAATTCTTTTATAAAATCATCTATAGTATAGTCTTCATCTGTGAGTTCGTATTCTTTATCAAGCTCTCGAAGCCAGTCAATAGCCTCATCAAAATCACCCGATGTATGGGTGATCAATTCCTTGAAGATTTCAAACAGCCGTTCAAACGGAGTTTGGTCAGGAGCTTGGTAAGCAGTAAAACGAAAACCCAATGCAGGCAGATTCTTTTTCATCTTTTTTCAATAGGCTTTTCCAAAACAAGCACTCAGGTCAAGGTGGTTGCTGAGAGTGGAAAAGTTTCATAGCATTCAAAATTAAGGATATTTTTAAGAGTATGGGCAGCATAAAAAGACTATTGTTTCTGGCTATTTTCTATGGAGTTGTCCCTAAAAACACTATATTTGCACCATTATCGAATCTATACAGGAGGCGACCATTGAGTCCCTCTTTTTTTTGGAATGGATTTTAAAAGCGAAGTTGAGAAATTGGTGCAATCGGCATTGGATGAAAATCCAAGCCTCTTTTTGCTTGCCCTAAGTGTTGGAGCAAATCATGCTATCAAAGTAGTTTTGGATGGCGACCAAGGAGTTTCGCTGCAAGAATGCATGCGTGTTAGCAGAGCTGTTGAGCACAATCTAGATCGGGAAGATCAAGATTTTTCAATCGAAGTAACCTCTGCGGGTGTTGGAGAGGCGTTGCTTATACCCCGGCAATACCAAAAAAACATTGGCAGGAAGCTAGAAGCAACTGCTGTAGATGGGACGCTTTATTCAGGAACGCTTGATTCGGTAACCGATCAAGGTTTTAGTCTGTCTTGGAAACAAAGAGAGCCGAAGCCTGTCGGGAAAGGTAAAGTGACCGTAAAAAAAGTAAAAGAGCTCGCTTACGAAGAGGTGAGTAAAGCCAAAATAATTGTTCAATTTTAAGTGTACTAGAGATGGAAAATTTAGCACTCATCGAATCTTTTTCAGAATTCAAAGACGACAAACTTATTGACAGAGTGACTCTTATGGTTATTCTTGAAGAAGTATTTCGCAATACGCTGAAACGCAAGTATGGAAATGATGAAAACTTCGATATCATTATCAACCCAGACAAGGGAGACCTTGAGATATGGCGCAATAGAGTCGTTGTAGAAGACGGAAAAGTGGAAGATCCCAACGAAGAGATTGAGTTGACCCAAGCCAAAAAAATCGAACCTGACTTTGAAGTCGGTGAAGATGTGTCTGAGGAGGTAAAACTTATCGACTTAGGACGTCGTTCTATCATGAGTTTACGTCAAAACTTAGTAGCGAAGATATTTGAGTATGACAGCACCAATATTTTCAATCAATTCAAAGACCGTGTAGGCGAAATCTATACTGCAGAGGTGCATCATATCCGTAGCAGAGAGGTGATTTTACTAGATGACGAAGGCAACGAAATCATTCTCCCAAAAGACCGGCAAATCCCCAATGACTTTTTCCGAAAAGGAGACAATGTAAGAGGGGTTATTGATACCGTTGAATTAAGAGGGAACAAGCCGAGAATTATCCTATCAAGAACCTCTCCTGTATTTTTGGAGAAATTATTCGAGCAAGAAATACCAGAAGTTTTTGACGGTTTGATAACCATCAAAAAAGCAGTCCGAATTCCAGGTGAAAAAGCCAAAGTAGCCGTTGATTCTTATGATGATCGCATTGATCCAGTTGGGGCTTGTGTGGGGATGAAAGGGTCTCGTATTCACGGTGTCGTCCGTGAATTAGGGAACGAAAATATTGATGTTATCAATTACACCAACAACTTGCAGTTGTTTATAACACGCTCTTTAAGTCCTGCCAAGATCAATTCTTTAAAAATTGATGAAGAAAGCAAGCGGGTACAGGTATTTTTAGATCCAGAAGAAGTATCAAGAGCGATCGGGAAAGGCGGTCATAACATTCGCTTAGCCGGGAAGTTGACAGGATATGACATTGATGTGTACAGAGAAGGAATGGAAGAAGATGTAGAATTGACAGAGTTCTCTGATGAAATCGATGAATGGGTAATTGAGGAGTTTAAGAAAGTAGGCTTAGATACTGCCAAAGCTATTCTGGAGCTCGAAACGAAAGACTTACTGAAGCGAACAGACCTCGAAGAAGAAACTATCAAAGAAGTAATAGGCATCCTTAAGGAAGAGTTTGAAGACTAAAGCCTAATATTTTTCTAAATTTGCACCGAAGCATACTATATGTCCGACCAACCAAGCATCCGACTCAATAAAGTCTTAAGGGAATTAAATATCTCCCTGGACCGCGTAGTGGATTTTTTATCAGAAAAAGGAATTGAGATAGAAGCTCGTCCAACAACCAAAATTGACAATACAACCTATCAAGTATTGTTGGATGAATTTGAAACTGACAAATCCAAGCGAGATGCTTCTCAAGAGATCAGCGAAGAAAAGCGCAAAGAAAAAGAGAAGCTTCGTGAGATTCAAGAGCTAAAAGAACAGGAGCGTCTGCAACAGTTAGAAGCAGAAAAACAAGCGCAGGAAAAAGAGGAGGCAGCGGCAGCAGAAAAGCTTGAAACATCAAAAGTAGCTTTAAAAGGGCTTAAAAAGGTTGGCAAGATTGACTTGCAACCCAAAAAAGTAAGCCCGACAAAAAAAGAGGAAGCGCCCATAGAGGTTCCTTCAGCTGAGGTGAAAGAGGCTCCTTCTGAAGAAAAGGAGGTCGTTACTGAAAAAGCAGCTCCCCCAGCTTCGGACAAAGCAGAACCTGTTAATGCTGAAGCAGATCAGGAGGCTATAGAAACCAAATACAAAAAGCTTACTGGTCCCAAGAAAAC
>CBFHRX010000050.1:0-7861 GCA_965658355.1 Flavobacteriaceae bacterium
AGGAGCAACTCGCTGGGCTCGATGTATTGGTATTTGACATGCAAAGTGTAGGCGTTCGCTTTTACACCTATTTGTCTACCCTTCACTTGATACTAGAAGCTTGTGCTGATGCTTCAGTTCCTGTTATTCTTTTAGACAGGCCCAATCCCAATGCCTATTATGTAGACGGACCTGTATTGGAGATGGAATTCAGCAGTTTTGTTGGAAAACATCCGATCCCAATTGTTTACGGATTGACCCTAGGTGAAATGGCGGATATGATTATTGGTGAAGGATGGCTAGAGACCGATAACAAGGTAGCTCTAAACGTTATACCACTGCAAAATTACAGCCGCCAAGAAGGCATCGAATTGCCTTTTGCTCCCTCTCCTAATCTCCCAAACGCGCAAGCCGTAGCCCTTTATCCAAGTCTTTGCTTACTCGAACCCACGTCTGTTAGTATTGGTCGCGGTACAAGCATGCAGTTCCAGGTGTATGGACATCCTGATTTTAAAACAGATTTTAGCTTTACACCCCAACCCAATATCGGGTCAAAATACCCAAAATTAGAAGGAGAAAAGTGTATGGGCGTTGATCTACGTACAGCTACTAGAACCCGTAGCATTAGACTTCAATATTTATTAGAAGCGTATCATGCCAGTACTGATAAAGAGCATTTTTTTCTGAAAAGCTTTGAGCGTATTGTTGGAAATAACCAAATGCGCAAACAGCTACAATCCGGATTTAACGAAGAACAGATAAGGGCCTCATGGGAGCCCAAACTCTCTCAATTCAAAAAACTACGCAAAAAATATTTGCGCTACCCTGATGAATAAGGATTTACTAGGCCAGGCTATATGGGAGTATCACCAAAACCCCAACGATCAAGAACTGATCACCTGGACGCATTTAACAGAGGACGATCTAATGCCGGTAGACTATTTTTTTCGCAGCTATGAAGAGATGCCCACTATTGAACAGAAGGCTTTGGATTTTTCCTATGGAAACGTATTGGATATAGGATGTGGAGCGGGCAGTCATAGTTTGTATTTGCAAAACCAACTAGAATTAGCGGTCAAGGCAATTGATATCTCTCCAGCCGCTGTCGCTACCGCCAAAGCGAGAGGGGTAAAAGACACCCTTTGTGTGGATATTTATGATCACGAAGACACTTATGACACACTTCTTATGCTGATGAATGGGATTGGTTTATGTGAAACACTAACAGGCTTACAAGAATTATTAGGGCACCTGAAAGGATTGCTGAATCCAGGGGGACAAATACTTCTCGATTCGTCAGATATCATCTACCTTTTTGAGCAGGATGAATATACCCAAAGTCCAGTTCAAGGGGGTTATTATGGAGAAGTTGACTTTGGTATTCGTTATTTAGGGGACGAGCAACTTTTCCCCTGGATGTATGTAGATTTCCAGACTTTGAAGAAAGCAGCGCAGGAATCAGGATATCGCTGTTCTTTGGAAATTGAGGGAGAGCACTATGACTATCTGGCCAAACTCACTAGGGTATATTAAGATATTTGTGTGTTTGTAGCGACACTTTCCATTTGGGATTGGCTAATACATAGTCAACCATTAAAGGCATCATTTTATCTCGAACACTCCATTCAGGCTGCAAAAAAAGTTTGCAATCAGCTCCTACTTTTTCAGCTTGAGACTCAGCAAAGTCAAAATCAGATTTGTTGTAGACAATAACTTTCAGCTCATCCGCAGCTTTATAAGCTGTTTCCAACGGAAGTTTATTCTTTTTGGGAGACAAACAAAACCAATCCCACTGACCACTCAGGGCATAAGCCCCTGAGGTTTCAATATGAGTCTGCATACCCATTGCTTTTAAACTGTCTGTCAGGGGATCCATAGGCCACATTAGAGGCTCCCCTCCAGTAACAACAACTGTATCTGAAAACTTTTTTGCCCCATTGACAATAGTCGTTATGGGAGTAGTCGGGTGTTTGGCTGCTTCCCAGCTTTCTTTCACATCACACCAATGACACCCCACATCACAGCCACCAACACGAATAAAATAAGCAGCGGCTCCTTTGTGGTAGCCTTCTCCTTGTAGTGTGTAAAAAGCTTCCATCAAGGGCAACTCTAATCCAGCTTCTAATAAACTTTGCGTACTTGGTTTCATGTCTCACAAAGATAAGCCATAGATAGAGATCACTTTTGATAAAAATGAATATCTTTAAGATATGAACTCAGTATCACCCTTCCATCTTGCTATTCCAGTAGACAATTTGTCTGAGAACCAAGCTTTCTATGAATCTGTTTTAGGCTGTACGCCCGGAAGAAGTAGTGACCATTGGGCCGATTATAACTTTTTTGGACATCAATTAGTCTTGCATCACGACCCCCATCATAATACGACTAAACACCATAACGAAGTAGATGGAAAATCAGTTCCTGTCCCACACTTTGGAGTGGTTCTTCCTTGGGATACTTTTACTACTTTTTCGGAAAGCCTACTACAGAAAGGAGTGGAATTTGTAATTGCTCCGTATCTGAGATTTGAAGGACTCCCTGGGGAACAAATGACTATGTTTTTCTATGACCCTGCCGGCAATGCCCTTGAATTCAAGGCGTTTAAAAATACTGATCAACTGTTTGCAACTTGACAACAACCCTTAGAAATTTTACGGACAAAGGATTTGATAGTGTCTTTGCTCCTTCTATTCGAAAAAATATTGAAAATGGAATTCTTCTTCTAGCAGGAATTGGTTTTCTTATCCACCTCGCATTGGTTTTTTTGAAAGCCAACGGCTTGTTGGAAACCGCACTTTTTCAAGGCAGTTTGCTCAACGATCCCATTTCTGCTATTTATACCCCTTTTTCATTGATTCTTATTTACGAAGTATATCTATTGCTTTTCTACTTACCACGATCTTTCACTTCTTGTGTAGTCAAGCAATTTGAGATCATTTCATTGATTGTCATCCGAAAAATATTTAAAGATATCCCTTCTATAAACTTAGATCAAAACTGGTACCAAAGCGAACAGAATTTACAGCTACTCACAGATCTCGTTGGCTTTCTATTACTATTCTTCTTGATTTTTTTATTTAATCGTGGTAAAAAAAGATTGCCCAATAGAAAGATCGCTCCCAATTTGGAGCGTTTTATCAATTCTAAAAAGATGGTAAGCCTCGCTCTTTTGGTCGTATTAAGCATTATGAGTTTTTACTCACTGGGACTTTGGACATTAGATATATTTTCAGGGATCCCAACCTTTAATTCTAAAAATATTGACGGGCTCTTTTTCAATCAATTTTTTACCATTTTGATATTGGCAGATGTGGTAATTCTACTTATTTCTTTTCGATACACCGAGGAATACAGCAAATTGATTCGCAATACCGGTTTTATAATCGCAACCATATTACTACGATTGTCCTTCTCGGCTTCAAACTACCTAAACATATTATTGATTTTGACGGCGGTTAGCTTTGCGCTACTGATTTTGACCATTTACAATGCAATGGAAAATCCTATTCGTCCTCCTTCCACTGTCGAGCCAGAAGCGTATTCTTCAGCAGCATCGCAATCGTCATCGGACCCACACCACCAGGAACAGGTGTAATAAAACTTGCCTTTGGCGCTACTTCATCAAAATCCACATCTCCTTTTATACGATAGCCCTTGGGATGACTGGCATCTGTGACACGGGTAATACCAACATCTATGATAATAGCGCCATCTTTCACCATGTCCGCTTTTAAAAACTCGGGGATCCCTAATGCGGAAATAACAATATCTGCCTTACGAGTGAGTTGCTCAATATTTTTACTCCTACTATGAGTAAGGGTAACGGTGGCATTCCCTACAGTCCCTTTTTGACTGAGAAGAATACTTATCGGCCGTCCTACAATATGACTCCGTCCAATCACCACACATTCTTTTCCTTGAATATCGAGTTGATAGCGCTTTAGGAGTTCGACTATCCCAAAGGGAGTTGCTGGAATAAAGGCCTGCATTTCTAATGCCATCTTGCCAAAGTTACTAGGATGAAACCCATCAACATCTTTAACAGGATCAACAGCCATTAGAATTCTTTCTTCGTTAATGTGTTTGGGTAAAGGCAGCTGTACGATATACCCATCAATTGAAGAATCTGCGTTAAGCTTGGCAATCTCTTCCAAAAGTGCTTCTTCAGAAATACTATCTTCTAGACGAATCAAAGTAGATTGAAAACCTACTTGTTCACAAGAGCGAACCTTACTCCCTACATAGGTGAGGCTGGCGCCGTCATTTCCTACCAAAACAGCTGCCAAATGGGGAGTTCTTTTTCCGTCGGCCTTCATTTGAGAAACCGCAACTTGAATTTCGTTTTTAATGTCTTGTGCTGTTTTTTTTCCGTCTAGTAATTGCATACTGCTTATTTTAATCCTTGTAATTGTTGCATCATTTGGCGCCCTTTACCGCCTTGCATCATGCGCATCATTTTACTCATTTGTGAAAACTGCTTTAACAACTGATTCACCTGTTGCATATCAGTACCAGAGCCTTTTGCGATTCTCATTTTGCGGGAGTGATTCATCAATTTTGGGTTGGAACGCTCAGTAGGCGTCATAGACCCTATAATAGCTTCAATGTATTTAAAGGCATCGTCATCGATATCTACATCTTTCATCATTTTTCCCATCCCAGGAATCATCCCCATCAAGTCTTTCATATTCCCCATTTTCTTGACTTGCTGAATCTGAGTCAGAAAGTCGTCGAAACCGAATTGATTTTTGGCAATTTTTTTATTGAGTTGACGGGCTTTTTCTTCATCGAATTGTTCTTGTGCTCTTTCTACCAAAGAGACGACATCGCCCATTCCCAAAATCCGATCTGCCATCCTATTGGGATAGAAAATATCAAGGGCCTCCATTTTCTCTCCTGTTCCGATAAACTTAATAGGCTTTTGGACCACCTCACGAATAGACAAAGCTGCCCCTCCCCGAGTATCCCCGTCTAATTTTGTCAGAACAACCCCATCAAAATCCAATCTGTCGTTAAAGGCTTTAGCGGTATTGACGGCATCTTGACCCGTCATAGCATCTACAACAAATAAAGTTTCTTGTGGAGAAAGTGCCTTGTGAATGGCTTCGATTTCATTCATCAAGGTTTCATCAACGGCCAAACGACCCGCTGTATCGACCAATACGACGTCACAATTTTGCTCTTTGGCAGCCTTTATCCCGGCCAAAGCTATTTTTACAGGGTCTTTTTCTTCTCTATTCGAATATACAGGAACCGCTACTTGCCCACCTACAACCTCAAGCTGATCAATTGCTGCAGGTCGGTACACATCACAGGCCACTAGAAGTGGCTTTTTTGCTTTTTTAGTTTTAAGGTGCAAGGCAAGTTTTCCCGTAAAGGTCGTTTTACCAGATCCCTGCAATCCAGACATAAGTATGACCGACGGTTTTTTATCGAGACTTAACTCAGACAGTTCACTACCCATTAATTGGGTGAGTTCGTCTTGCACTATTTTGACAAGTAATTGTCCTGGCTGAAGACTTGTAAGCACTTCTTGTCCCAGTGCCTTTTCTTTTACTCTGTTGGTAAACTCTTTGGCTATTTTAAAGTTGACATCCGCATCTAAAAGGGCTCTACGAACCTCTTTCAATGTTTCGGCCACATTAATCTCAGTAATTTTCCCATGCCCTTTAAGGACCTGAAAAGCTTTGTCTAATTTACCGGATAAGGATTCGAACATAATAAAATGTATATTTTACAAAGGTACATTTTCCGAAATTCTGATTACGAGCTACTCTTATTTATTTTGCTTTGAAACATCCAATGCATGACCACTACGTGAGGAAAGGTAATGGCTGCTAGAAAAGAAAAAAATAATGGGAGTACATAATCTTCTGCAAAATCGACCCAAATATACACTCCGACTAAACTCAAAATAGCGGCTCCCCAATACAGGTAGGATTCTCTGAGATAGCTTTTAATAGAATCCAGTGTGCGTTGCTGGGCATACAAATAAGAAAATTGACTCCTTAAAGAAGGAAAACTATGCCATACAGCAAAGTAAAAGCCAAAAGCTAAAATCAAAGTGCTGTTCGCGAATAGGAATGCAAACAATAATAGGAGAAGTATTTCGAATAGAAGTTCCGAACGAACGGAAGGCAATACCAATCCTATGCTTACTGTCAATAAAACACTTACTACTACCAAGCCCATGAAAATTGAAGAAGGTAGCGTGACCGCTGTTATGGCAAAAACAACCTCTTGCACCTTGGATTGATGGAAATAAAACAAAAGTGAAAAAATCAGAGCCCCATAACAGAAATAAAAAAAGCTGGAGCCTACTGAAGGCTTTACCCTATTTTCCCAGTGCTGTTCACCAAAATGAAAGGCACTGAAAACAACAAAAAACAAAAGTGCCAAGGCAGGTGTAAAGAAAAAAGCAAAAGCGCCCGCAAGGACAACAAGTATATAATAAAAAGAGTAACGCAAACGAGAGCTTGCTTCACCTTGCTTTTTTAATATTTCAATATCATTAGCGCCATGAACTAGACCGACACTTAATACCAGTATCCCTCCAATACTATTTTGCAGCATATCTGGACTAACAAAACAAAAAATGAGGGTTAAAAGGGTAATGACAATGTCAAAATTGAAATTTTTTATCACTGATAATTAGATATTTATACTTTTTGTTTACTTTTTTTGACAAATGTATAGTCATTTGGTTTAATTTTTTCTAAATTTACCTAAACAAAAACAAATAATTGATTTTATTATGGAAAAATTACTTAGTTTAATGTCTGTAGCACCAGCAATGGCTACTGATGATTATGTAGGTTTTACGTTCTTCGTAGGCTGTATGGCTATGATGGCTGCATCTGCATTCTTCTTTTTATCGATGAACTCTTTTGACTCAAAATGGAGAACTTCTATTTTGGTTTCAGGGTTGATTACATTTATTGCTGCTGTACACTATTGGTACATGAGAGATTATTGGGCAACAAATGCTGAATCTCCAACATTCTTCCGTTATGTTGACTGGGTGTTGACAGTACCATTAATGTGTGTTGAGTTTTATTTAATCCTTAAAGCTGCCGGTGCAACAAAAGGACTTATGTGGAAAATGATTTTCGCATCTGTTGTGATGTTGGTGACAGGTTATTTTGGAGAAGCTGTTTACACAACTGGAGCAGGTCCAGCTGTTTGGGGAGCTCTTTCAGGTGCTGCGTATTTCTACATCGTGTATGAAGTATGGGCTGGAGGTGCTGCTAAGTTAGCTGCTTCTGCAGGTGGTGCAGTACAAAGTGCCCACCAAACGCTTGTAAAGTTTGTATTCATCGGATGGGCCATTTACCCAATCGGTTATATGGCTGGAACTGAAGGATGGTACTCAGGTATCTTCGGAGGTTTACCAATGGATGTTATTTACAACATCGGTGATGCTATCAACAAGATTGGATTTGGTTTAGTCGTTTACAACCTAGCGGTTTCGTCTAAGGCCTAATCCTTATATGGGAAAAAATTGAAAAGAAAAAGAAAGAAAAATCGCCCTTTGGGGCGATTTTTTTTACATCCTATTTGGGGTTTCGATCCCTAATAAACCACAACTAGTAGCGATTGTCTCAGCTACTTTTTGAGACAAAAGTACACGCATAGAGAGAAGTTCTTGGTCAGCCTCCCCTAGTATCGATATATTCTGGTAGAATGAGTTAAATCTTTTGACAAGTTCATAGACATAATTCGCGATCAAAGCAGGACTGTGTTGTTCAGCAGCTTGTGATACCACCTCTGGATAGACCCGCAAATGCTTAATAATCTCTTTTTCCTTAATGTCTAACTTTATTGTGTTCGTTAAAGTGTCATTTAAGCCCTCTGGAGCTTTTCTAAGTATTGATTGGATACG
>CBFHRX010000051.1:0-7507 GCA_965658355.1 Flavobacteriaceae bacterium
GAGCTTATGTCTGTATTTGTGTAAATATTTGTTGAGGTATTGGAGTTCTTTCATAGTATCTGGCGCCAAAGGTAATCATTTCCCTAAGGAGAAATGCGAAATATTAAAGGAGTAGATAGGAATAAATTAAATGGGAAGATTTACTTTTACAGCCAGAAAGTTCTTAAACATGTTCACACGAAGGCACATTCGAATCAAGGTAATGCAATCCGTCTATTCGCTTCACAAAGACCCCGAGCAAGAGCTGAAAGCATTAAATAAGAAATTCCAAGGGCAGCTTCTCGCTGCGTATGATTTGTACTACGTCATGCTTGCCTTGCTAATCGCCATTCATAAAAGAGCCAAAGAACAATTTGACATTAAAAAGAAGCAGGAACACCGACAGTCCACTATTCTGGAGCGGAATCCAGCTTTTATTCAAAACCGGCTACTGGTATTCTTGGCAAATCATCAAGCCTTAAACGATGTCATTGTCAAAAAAAAGCTCCGCTATTGGGAACATCATTTTGACTATGTAGATCAGCTGCTCAAAAAAATAGAAACAGCTTCTGTTTTTGAGCGACATATGCAACATGAAGAGCCCAATTGGGAATCGGACTGTATGATGGTAACAGCCTTGTATCGAGAAGTTATCGCTCCTTATGATCCTCTAATTGATTTTATTGAAGATCAAAACCTAAGCTGGGCAGATGATTATTCATTAGTCAATACCTTTATTCTGAAACAGTTTAAAAAGCTGAAGCCCGAACAACCAAGCTCCCTTCAGTTTCCTTCTCCTGTAGACCAACAAGACGAAAAGAAATTTGGCAAAGAGTTATTGAAAAAAACACTTGCACAGCAAGCCGTTTTAGAGCAAGAAATACAAGGGAAAACTCCCAATTGGGAATCGGATAGGATTGCACAACTCGATTTAGTATTGCTTCAACTAGGGATTACAGAATTGCTGTTTTTTGAATCCATTCCTCCAAAAGTGACCCTCAACGAATACTTGGAAATTGCCAAGGATTATTCAACTCCCAAGAGCAACGTTTTTATCAACGGGGTGTTGGATAAACTGGTAAAGGATTATATTGACAACAATCGTATGAAGAAGTCCGGAAGAGGGTTGAAGGATTGATAATTTTTTATAATTTTGAAAAACAAAAATGTACAATGAGAAATTTACTAGGTATCGCAATGGTTGCATCAATGATGATGGTAGCTTCTTGCGGAGAGAACAGTGCTGCTAAGAAAGTAGATGCAGCTAAGGTTGAGACTTCAGCGGCTGACGCTGCTGCTGCTGCAACACAAGCACCTGTCATGACATTCGATAAAGTCATGCATGATTTTGGAACGATAGCGGAAGGCGAACGTGTTCAAACTGTCTTTTCTTTCACGAATACAGGGAAGTCGGATCTTATTATTGTGGATGCTAGAGGAAGTTGTGGATGTACGGTTCCTAGCTATCCTAAAAACACACCCATTGCACCGGGACAAACAGGGGAGATTACGGTTAGTTTTGACTCTAATAACAAACCTAATATGCAGCAAAAAACGGTGACTATTTCTGCCAACACCCAAAGTGGACGAGAAATGTTGCGTATTAAGGCAATGGTAAATCCGGATCCTGTAAAGCAAGCACAGCGTAACGAGCAAGCGAGAGCGCGTCAGCAAGCTAATAACTAATTAGATGGATTTATTTTCAGGGCAAGCTCCCTTTTTACTGTTGATGTTGGTGGTGTTTTTCTTTTTCATCATCTTACCCCAGCAGCGCAGACAAAAGAAAGAAAAAAACTTTCTAGCGGATCTTAAAAAAGGAGACCGAATCATAACTAAAAGTGGTTTGCACGCTAAGATTGCCGAAGTAAACGACAAAGATAATACTTGTGTAATCGAAACCCTTGCTGGGAAAATAAAAATGGAGCGATCTGGTATCTCACTTGATATGAGTGCCAAACTCAACCCTCCTCCAGCCAAGAAAAAATAAATTATTAATCCCGCTTCGGCGGGATTTTTTATACTATGTACAGACTCCTCATAAAACCCATTCTCTTTCTGTTCGATCCTGAAAGGGTGCATTATTTTGTTTTTGGTTTGATACGGAAAATCCATTGGGTTCCAGGTATGGGCGTTTTGTTGCGCGCGTATTATACCGTTTCAAGCCCTGTATTAGAAAGAAACGTGTTTGGCTTGCACTTTAAAAACCCTATCGGTTTGGCTGCAGGTTTTGATAAAGATGCAAAACTCTATAAGGAGCTGGCTCATTTTGGATTTGGTTTTATCGAGATCGGTACGCTGACCCCTAAGCCGCAAGAAGGAAACCCTAAAAAGAGACTCTTTCGACTCCCCGAAGACCATGCCCTAATCAACAGAATGGGATTTAATAATGAGGGGGTAGAAGCTGCAGTGAGACGCTTGCAAAAAAATAAGAAGGTATTGATAGGTGGAAATATTGGCAAAAACAAAATAACGTCCAACGAAACGGCATTAGAAGACTATCAAATCTGTTTTGATACACTCTTCGATTATGTTGATTACTTTGTCGTAAATGTAAGCTCTCCTAACACACCCAATTTGCGTGAATTGCAAGATCGCAAACCACTAACTCAATTATTGACTGCCTTGCAAGAAAACAATAACGCGCGTCCTAAACGGAAACCACTCTTACTCAAAATAGCTCCCGATCTCAATGATTCTCAGTTAGAAGATATTGTTCAAATAGTTGCAGACACCCGTATAGACGGTGTCATTGCAACCAATACAACCCTGAGTCGAGAAGGCTTACAGTCACAAAATAAATCGGAAACAGGCGGCTTAAGTGGAAAGCCTCTTACCGATAGGAGTACAGAAGTAATTCGATTTTTGGCTTCCAAAAGTAACAACGCTTTCCCCATTATTGGAGTAGGTGGAATCCATACTCCTGAGGACGCCCTAGAAAAATTGAAAGCTGGTGCCAGTTTGATACAATTGTATACCGGATTTGTATACGAAGGCCCAGCTGTAGTTCGGAAGATGAACCGCTATTTGGCCAAAAAGCTCTAGTTGAATTATTGATGGCATCATTTTTGAAAAAATCAAGTAAACTTTTTCCCATGAAATACCCCCTTAAAAGTATCTTATTCTTTGTGTTATTGAGTTTGGCCTCCTGTACCATCACTTGGGGTGATGATGAAGAACCAAAAAAGGATGACGACTGTGAAAAAAGCTGTGAAAATGGAGTCTATTATTACAATTCTTTCTCGGTGGAAACGATTACGCTTGAAGAATTAAAAAGTCAAATAGCGGTTTCTTCAGCTAGGGAGTATGATGAAACGGGGAAGCTCTATTTCTACAACAATACTTTATTTGTAAACGAATCCAACGAAGGCGTTCATATTCTCGATGTGACCAATCCCTCAGCTGTTGAAAAAAGGAGCTTTCTTAGCTTACCTGGAAATATCGATATTTCGATTCAAAACGATGTGCTCTATGCCGATCTGTATTCAGCATTGGTTCAAATAGACATCGCTGGATTGTCAGAAAACAACCTAACGGTTCTTGATACCAAAACCAATGTATTTGATTATGATCCGTATCAGGCTGCTTGGGAATTGATTCAAGATTACGAAGTTGACAATGAGTATTATTCCCAACTAGAGTATGAAGAATTAAACAAGATAGAAGGCTTGGGTGAAACGGTCTTCGTCTCTGGAGTTGTTTACAATGGGGTAGCATGTGAATGTGATTATTGGCTTTACAGTGATGTCGCCGTTTTAGAATCTAGTGCCGATATGGCAACGGTTCCCAATAGAGGTGCTGTGGGGCAAGGAGGTTCCTTGGCAAGGTTTATGGTGGTTGACAATTATATGTATGGGTTGACACATCAAGCCATTAAGATATTTCGAATCAACGAAAACGGAACACTTTCCAACTGGAGTACTGTGGGAGTAGAATGGGGGATAGAGACTTTGTATCGATTGAACGATCTTTTGTTTATAGGATCCAATACCGGGATGTTTATCTATGATATAGAAGATCCTGGGAATCCCACTTTTGTTTCTGAATACGAGCATTTAAGAGCCTGTGACCCTGTTGTTGCAGAAGGAGAGTATGCCTATGTCACGCTTAGAAGCACCAACGAATGGTGCGCTAATAACGTCAACCAACTTCAAATTATTGATATTACAGATATCTTCGAACCCACCCAAGTAGGTGTCTACAATATGTTCGCACCCTATGGCTTAGCCGTACGGGGAGATTACGTATGGGTATGTGATGCAGAATCAGGGATCAAAATAGTTGATGTTCGTGACAAGACCAATCCTACTGTCGTACATTTTATAGAAGGCTATGACGCTCGGGATGTCATTTTAATCGATACTACGGCCTATGTAGTGACAACCTCTGGGATTGTTATTTATGATGTCAGCACATTTGATGCTCCTGTTCAAATAGGAATTCAGGAATTATAAGGCTACAGAAAGCGAATCTCCAAGAGGGTACAACGCAATAAGCTAGCACTGAGACGCTTTGAGTGCAATCCTAAGAGGCCTCATTTTTAGAAATTATAGTACATTTCCTAAATGGAAAGAAGAGCATTTATTCAATCAGCCGCTGCAGCAGGAGCTGCAGTAGCCATCGGACTCCCACATATAGCCATGACAAAAAAGAAAGCCTATACAATTGGACTGCAGTTGTTTTCGGTCCGAGATGCCATGCAAAAAGACCCTATTGAAACTTTAAAAAAGTTAAAAATGATGGGGTATCAAGATTTTGAAACCTATGGTTTTGATGCCCAAACAAACTCAATTTATGGGTATTCTATAAAAGAGTTTCAAGCCATTTTAGAGGACTTAGGTCTTAGCACAACCAGTGGTCATTATGGGTTTATGGATTATTTTGAAGCGAGTTCAGAAGCGCTCTCTCGCTATGTAGACAGCTGTATAGAAGCGGCACACACCATGAAATCTCCTTATCTTACTTGGCCATTTGTAAGTCCAGACTATCGGAATGCGGATGGGTTCAAGCGGCTGTCTGCTTTATTAAACCAAATAGGGGAGCAGCTGGCAAAAGCGAATTTAGGATTTGCCTACCACAATCACGGTTATGAATTTGAAAATTGGAACGGGCAGACAGGTTTCGATATTATCACACAGGACACCGATCCAGACTTGGTTAAATTGCAAATGGATATGTATTGGGTGGTGCATTCGGGTCAAACCCCACAAAAGCTGATTGAAGACCAGCCAGGTCGCTTTGTGATGTGGCATATCAAAGACATGGACAAAGTCACCAGAGACTACAGTGAATTGGGCAATGGCTCCATCGATTATACAACTTTGCTCCCAGACCCAGAGCTGTCAGGGCTCGAGTTTTATTATCTGGAGCAAGGCGGCAACTATGCCGTCAATTCGATGCAGAGTGCACAGGACAGCATAGATTACTTTAAAGCAAACCTAGCGTCCTATTTGTAAGCCTCTCATTTAGCTGACCTATTCGAAATAGCTAAACGTTTCTCCTTCTTTGATATTCTGAAGTGTTTCATAGATAAGGCGAATCACGTTTTCCACATCCTCTCTATGAACCATTTCTACTGTTGTATGCATATACCGTAGCGGTAAGGAGATTAAAGCAGAAGGAACTCCTCCGTTGCTATAGGCAAAGGCATCCGTATCAGTTCCTGTAAAACGAGAAGAAGCAAGTCGTTGAAATGGGATTTCTTTGGACTCTGCCGTCTCCAGTATTCGTTCTCTAAGTTTGTTGTGTACTGCGGGAGCGTAAGAGACAACAGGCCCTTTCCCGATCTCTGTATGGCCTTCCACTTTTTTATTGATCATGGGGGTTGTGGTGTCGTGGCATACATCGGTTACGATAGCGACATCAGGCTGTAAGGTCTGCGTAATCATTTCAGCACCCCGTAAGCCTACTTCTTCTTGAACCGAATTGGTGATATACAAACCAAAAGGAAGCTCAATATTATTTTCTTTTAGCAAACGCGCTACTTGTGCGATCATAAAACCACCCGCTCTATTGTCGATGGCACGGCAAACAAATTTATCCTTATTCATAATGTGAAAAGCATCGGGATAGGTGATCACACAACCTACATGAACGCCCATTTCTTCCACTTCTTTTTTGTCTTTCGCACCGATGTCAATAAAGATATTATCGAGCTTGGGATGCTCTTCTTTTCCTCCTTTTCGTGTATGAATGGCGGGCCAGCCAAAAACCCCTTTTACAAGCCCTTTTTTGGTGTGAATGTGCACCACTTTAGAAGGGGCTATCTGATGGTCACTTCCACCGTTTCGAATCACATAAATCAGGCCGTTGTCGGTAATGTAATTTACATACCAAGAGATTTCATCGGAATGTCCTTCAATGACAACACGGTACTTAGCCTCTGGATTGATTACGCCCACTGCAGTTCCATAAACATCTGTAATAAAAGTATCTACATACGGTTTGAGGTAATCCATCCAAAGTTTTTGCCCGTTGGCCTCATGGCCTGTGGGGGCAGCATTGTTTAGGTATTGCTCAAAAAACGCGATTGCTTTATCGTCTAAAATCTTCATAACAAGTGGTTTTTATTTAAGGAACCAAAAGTAAGAATTCTGACTCAATGGAATCGGTTCCCCATCCATTATTTGTATTTTTGTGTCAGGTACTACAGAAGCTGAATGGATTAAAAAAAGAGTCCTTCAGTAGGGCTAGGCAAACAAAAGTGAAGATGAAAAAAGCTCTTTTTTTGACTTTATTAGTGGGATGTATGTCGCTCTTGGCACAGCCCCTCGAGCTTGAAGGAGATTTGATCTTGATAGAAGGGGATTCTATCCCCAATGCCTCCGTTCAATTGGAAGAAGTCGTGCTGTTCCCCCCCTTGGAGTTCTCTTCTTATGATGCGGCTAAAGAATATGCATTGCTTCGCTCTCGAACTTTGAAGGTGTACCCGTATGCAAAACTAGCAGCGGATCGGCTGCAAGTACTCAACGACCGTTTGTTGCAATTAAAAAGAAAGCGGCAAAGGCGAAAATATCTAAAGCGCTTAGAATCGTTTATATACGATGAGTTTGAACAAGAACTCAAGAAGCTATCGCGTTCGCAAGGGCGTATTTTGATTAAGTTGGTACATCGGCAAACCGGCTTTACCACCCATGACTTGGTCAAAGAGCTTCGCAATGGGTGGCGTGCTTTTATCTATCAAACAACAGCTTCGTTGTTTCGTCTGACCCTAAAGCAAGAATACGACCCTGTCGTCAATAGAGAGGACTACTTGATTGAAGACATTCTGCAACGCGCCTTTGCTGATGGGCTATTGGAGCCACAGGAAACGGCTTTGGACTATTCCTTAGATTCGCTCTATAGGATTTGGAAAGACGATAGCCCGAAGCGATTTTTCTTAAAACCGAATAATTAATTTGCCAGAAAGCATTGATTTTCTTAGCTTTAAAGTTCCCTCAAAAAAATAATTAATATTTTCTATCAAAACAGTTTTGATAGTGAAAAAAGGGTTTTATATTTGCACCCGCTTCGAGAGACAACGACTGTTTTT
>CBFHRX010000052.1:0-7442 GCA_965658355.1 Flavobacteriaceae bacterium
CACTCGAATATGGAAGGGAAACAGGGTAAGACAACGCAAAATAAAATACACAAAACCCAAAAAATTCAGAAAAAGGGTTTTGTGCATTTTTTATGAGAACATGATCGGAAACTTTCAGGCTGACTTGGGTTCAAATCTAATATCTACAATGATATTTGGTTTATGGTTTCATTTTAAAAGTAAAAAAAATAATGCAAAAAAAAAATTTATCAAAAAAATAAATTTAAATTCAATTAAAAATTAATAAAAAACATGTATCGATCTGGATGTCCCATTACCAATATTCTTGACTTAATTGGCGATAAATGGTCACTCATTATTATTCGCGATATGTTTATGGGTAGAAAAACATTTAAAGAGTTTTTACACTCTCCTGAAGGTATTGCCTCCAACATATTGACCTCGAGGCTAAAAGATCTCAAAAATTCTGGCTTCATTAATTTCATTCAAAGCCCTACCAACAAAAAAGTTAAATTTTACTATTTGGAAAACAAAGGGATTGACTTGTATCCAATCCTATATGAGATGTCTATGTGGAGCGAACGCAACCTAAACAAACCCTTCCACCCCTTGTCACAAAAATGGTTTATTGACACAAAAGGCAGCCTTTCCACACAAGTGATTCGTGATAGCCAACAATCCTATAAAAAAATTCGTGCTAAAATTCTTGAGCAGACAACAACTCGTATTTAACCCAATCGAATGACTGTAAAAAATATCACTGTTGTGGGTGCTGGAATTATGGGGAGTGGAATCGCGCATACATTTGCACAATATGGGTTTGCTGTTCAGCTCTATGATTTGGAGGCTTCTCAACTTCAACAGGCGAAAGGTAGTATTGAAAAAAACTTAAGCCGTCAAGTAAAAAAAGGCACACTTTCTGATACTGAAAAAAATGAGAGCCTAAAAAACATAACCCTTACCACAGATAAAGTTCTTGCTTTCTCACAAGCAGATCTTGTCATAGAAGCCATTTTAGAAAATAAAAAAAGGAAGGCTTCTGTTTTTCAAGAAATGGAGAAATACAAAAAAGAGGAGTGCATCATGGCTACTAATACTTCCTCAATTTCCATCACCAGCCTAGGAGGCCTTTGTCAAAATCCTTCTCAAGTTATTGGAATGCATTTTATGAATCCTGTGCCCATGATGCCCCTTATAGAAATCATCAAAGGGCATAAGACGGCTCCCGCAGTTGTAACTCAAATACAACAACTAAGCAAAAAGATTGGAAAAGTTCCTCTTGTCGTAAACGATGCACCTGGTTTTGTCGCCAACAGAATTGCTATCCCGATGATCAATGAAGCTATAGAAACCTTAGTACAAGGCGTTAGTGGGGTAGCTGAAATTGATCAAATCATGAAATTGGGAATGGGACACCCCATGGGGCCCCTTCAACTAGCGGACTTTATTGGACTGGATATTTGCCTTGCTATTTTGGAGGTATTGCATCAAGAATTTGGAAAAGACAAATATGCCCCTTCTCCATTACTTCGGAAATTAGTGGCTGCAGGCCATTTAGGTCGTAAATCTGGTGTTGGTTTTTACGACTACCAAAAGGACCCGAAAAATCCCAGTGTTGCTCATGAGTTTAAGTGATTAGAATGGAAAAAAAAGGAAGCTTATTACAGCCTTTACTCCTTCTTAATTTTGGCATACTTTGCATTAGTACTTCTGGCGTATTGGGACGCTCGATAGACTTATCGCCCTTTCATACGATCTTCTGGCGGTCTCTTATCGCTTTTGTCTGCTTGGCTTTTTTTGGCTTTATCAAAAAAAAACAGTTTTTCAGCCTTTTAATAAAATTCCCAATAAGCTTATTTTTCAGCGGATTGCTAATGGGGCTGCATTGGGTAAGTTATTTTTTTGCGCTAAAATGGTCAAGTGTGGCTATCGGAATGCTTTCTCTTTACACTTTCCCCATTTTTACTGCTTTTTTAGAGCCTTTCTTTGGTTCCGATCGTTTTCAAAAAAAACACCTCTTCCTTGGACTGGCCCTTTTAGTGGGCATTTATTTGATAAGCCCTCCTATAAATTGGGAAAATCAGCAATTTTTAGCGGTGGGGATGGGGGTGTTTTCGGCTCTTTGTTTCGCCTTTAGAAACCTATTAATCAAACAAATTAGCCAAAAAGAAGAGGGTACTGCTTTAATGACAACCCAGGTATTTATCATTTCCCTTGTCTTGCTCCCTTTGAATACAACTGCCCCTGAGGAACAACTGCTCTCCAACCTACCCGCTCTCTTTTTTCTAGCCCTTATTACAACTGTAGTTGGCCATTCTCTTTTCTTACAAAGCTTTCAGAAGTTTTCCATCACCACCGCCAGTTTGATCAGTTGCTTGCAACCCCTATACGGAATCTTGATGGGAGCTTTTTTACTAGGTGAAATTCCATCGCTTAAAACCCTTGCCGGTGGAAGTCTCATTTTAATGGCTGTAGGCTTTGAAATCTTTTCTCTCAAAAAAAAATGACACTGTGTCTAAAAAAATTACCAAAATATTTTTCTATCAATAGATTAGCCACTACTTTTGAGTACCTATTGATAGGAAAATTATGAGCCATCAAAGAGATTTCATTTTATCAATTGAAGATTCAATAGCTGTCATTACGCTGAATCGTCCCAAAGCATTGAATGCTTTAAACAAAAAACTACTACAAGAGCTGCACCACTTTTTCACCTCTGAATTAGCGAGTATGTCTTGTATTGGAGTCGTTATTACGGGCAGTGGCACGAAGGCGTTTGCTGCGGGTGCTGATATCAAAGAATTTAAAACCTTATTGCCTGCGGAAATGGAAGCGCTCTCTGCTTACGGTCATACGCTTATGAATGCTATTGAAGCAGCCCCTGTTCCTGTAATCGCTGCCATAGAAGGCTATGCACTGGGGGGTGGTTTTGAACTGGCATTGGCCTGTCATATGAGAATCGGATCCGATCAAACGAAATTGGGAAATCCAGAAGTCAACTTAGGAATTATCCCTGGCTATGGGGCCACACAAAGGCTGCCGCAATTAATTGGAAAAGGCAGGAGTCTAGAGGTCTTGTGTACCGCGCGAATGATTGAAGCACAAGAGGCATTGGAATGGGGCCTCCTCAACAAGCTTGTAGAAAGCGGTAAAACCCTAGAAACTGCGAAACAAACCCTCACACATATCGCGACAAAAGGGCCCTCTGCTATTCAGCAAATTATTCGGGTAGTCAATTCCTATTATGATACTTCCAAAGATGGGTTTCAGGAAGAAATAAAAGCCTTTGGGGAATTGTCGGGACTGGAAGAATTTAAAGAAGGAACAAACGCCTTTATTGAAAATCGAAACGCAAATTTTCGCCACTAAAAGATGGAATTTAAATTATCTGAAGAACATAAAGCCGTACAGCAAGCCGCACGAGATTTTGCGCAGAGCAGGTTGTTAGAAGGGGTTATTGAAAGAGACACAAAGATGCAGCACCCTACCGAGCAGCTTCATGAAATGGGGGCACTTGGTTTTATGGGCATCATGACTTCAGAGAAATACCATGGAAGTGGTATGGACACGCTTTCTTATGTACTCGCACTAGAAGAAATTTCAAAAATTGATGCCAGCACAGCTGTCATTATGAGTGCCCATAATTCATTAGCACTTTGGGCCATTGAAACGTATGGATCCGAAACTCAAAAAGAAAAATATTTAATACCCCTTGCAGAAGGGAAGAGCATTGGCTGTTTTTGTCTCTCTGAACCAGAGGCAGGAAGTGATGCGAGTATGCAAAGAACAACGGCGGAAGATAAAGGAGATCACTACCTTCTCAATGGGGTGAAAAACTGGATTACGAATGGGGGTAATGCTGATTTTCAATTGGTCATTGCTCAAACCAATCCTGAGAAAAAACACAGGGGGATCAATGCCTTTATTGTCGAAAAGTCCTGGGATGGCATTGCCATTGGACCCAAAGAAGACAAACTAGGAATCCGTTCCTCGGACACGCATTCTATTAGCTATTCTGATGTTGTTGTTCCCCGAGAAAATAGAATTGGAGAAGACGGTTTTGGATTTAAATTGGCCATGCAAATCCTTGAGGGAGGTCGTATTGGTATTGCCGCTCAAGCACTTGGAATTGCAGCAGGAGCCTATGAATTGGCTGCCCAGTATGCAACAGAAAGAAAAGCATTTGGAAAAGCAATCATTGAACACCAAGGGGTTGCCTTTAAATTGGCCGAAATGGCAATGGATATTGAAGCAGCACGAATGTTAGTATACCGAGCTGCTTATCTAAAAGACCAAGGCGAATCTTACGGCTATGCAAGCGCCATGGCCAAGCTTAAAGCATCAGAGGTAGCGATGAAACACACCATTGAAGCCGTACAAATTCATGGTGGTAATGGCTATGTAAAAGAGTACCATGTGGAGCGTTTAATGCGCGATGCCAAAATCACCCAGATCTATGAAGGAACTTCTGAAATCCATAAAGTAATAATTGCCAGAAACATTAGTAAAGGAGAGCTCTCCTTGGCTATTTAAATTTAAATAAATTAAAAGATGAAGATTTTAGTCTGTATTAGTCATGTACCTGACACCACCTCGAAAATCAACTTCGTTGAAAGCGACACTCAATTTGATACGCAAGGGGTACAGTACATCATCAATCCAAATGATGAATTTGGTCTGACAAGAGCCATGTGGTTCAAAGAAAAAGAAGGTGCCAGTGTTGATGTGATCAATGTAGGCGGTGCCGAAACCGAAGCCACACTAAGAAAAGCACTTGCTATAGGAGCCGATAACGCGATTCGAATTAATACGGCTGCAAAAGAAGCCTATCAGGTTGCCCAAGAAATTGTAAGGGTTATTCAAGAAAACAACTACGACCTTGTTATAGCGGGTAGAGAGTCTATTGATTACAACGGCGGTATGGTGCCAGGTATGATCGCAACCCTTACTGGGATGAACTACATTACGAACTGTATCGGCTTAGAGATTAATGGAAATCAAGCCACAGCCGTTCGAGAAATGGATGGCGGAAAAGAAACAGTTACAACGCCATTACCCCTTGTTATAGGGGCCCAAAAGGGACTCGTAGAAGAGAGTGACTTGCGAATTCCAAATATGAGGGGGATTATGATGGCCCGAAAAAAGCCCTTAACGGTTCTTGAGCCTCAAGTATCACAAGAGCAAGTGGTTACTGTCTCTTTTGAAAAACCCGCACCAAAAGGAGATGTTACCTTAATTGATCCTGAAAATATTGATGAACTCATCACCTTGCTTCACAACGAAGCCAAAGTAATTTAATCTAAAAAAACTGTATTATGTCTGTATTAGTGTATGCCGAATCCGAAAACGGGCAATTAAAAAAAATTGCATTTGAACTCGCTTCTTACGGAAAAGCGATAGCCGATCAATTGGGAATCCCATTAGTGGCGGTTACTATCAATTGTGAAAATAATGACGCTTTGGGAACGTATGGCGTCAATGAAGTTATGGCGGCTCGTCATGAAGGTAGTTTTAACGCACAACAATATGCGGCGATCATCCAAGAGGCAGCAGAAAAAAAAGCCGCACAGGTAGTCGCTGTTAGCGCTAGCGCAGACAGCCGCTATTTGGCACCAATAGTCGCTGTTGGACTTGAGGCTGGCTATGTGAGTAATGTTGTTGACACACCAACAAACACACAACCCTTTACAGTGAAGCGATCTGTGTTCACCAACAAAGCTTTTAGTAGTAGTGAAATCAGCTCTACCGTTAAAATGATTGGGCTCTCCAAAAATGCTTTTGGAATTCATGAAAACCCAACCACTGCGACAGTAACAGCTTTTGATGCCAAAAGCACCACTTCTGAAATGACACTAAAATCCGTTGACAAAGCCAGTGACAGCGTAACGATTGCAGATGCTGAAATCGTAGTCTCTGGAGGTCGCGGACTGAAAGGGCCTGAGAATTGGCATCTTATTGAAGAGTTAGCAACGACACTCGGTGCAGCTACGGCTTGTTCGAAGCCTGTTTCTGACATGGGATGGCGTCCGCATAGCGAACACGTTGGTCAAACCGGAAAACCCGTTGCCTCGAATTTATACATTGCTGTCGGAGTATCAGGCGCTATACAGCACCTGGCAGGTATCAATGCTTCTAAAGTAAAGGTTGTAATCAATAGTGACCCTGAAGCGCCTTTCTTTAAAGCAGCTGATTACGGGATTGTAGGGGATGCTTTCGAGGTAGTCCCCAAAATGATCGAAAAGCTTAAGGCATTCCAAGCTGAAAATGCTTAAGAATTGATAGGTATTTTGTTGCCTTGTTCGTCCAGGGCAACAAATACAATATCACAAGCGCAGTTTTCTTTTCTCTTTTTTGCGACTAAGTTTTCACTTTCTACGGTGACATGCATCCGTATCGAGCTAGTTCCTACTTTTAATACTGCTGCTTTTACAAGGACCAAGTCTCCGATTGAAATTGGATTCTTAAATTCGATATCATCCACAAATTTGGTGACACAATACTTACCAGTATGTTGGGCTGCCAAAGCATAGCCTGCCTCGTCAATCCATTTCATTACCTTGCCTCCGTGAACGGTGCCACGATAATTTACGTCTGTTGTCTGGGCTAAAAACGACAGCTCTAATTCTCTTTTCTTCATTTATTTAAAGTGCTATTTGATTGGTACTCTTAATTTGATTAAAATTACAAGAATTAATAACCATAATGATTCGTAGCCTTCTTCTTCTCATTTTATTGATGCTCCTGTCCCCGCTAGGGGCTCAAAAAAAAGTTGTGAAGAGACCCCAAAAGCCATTGGTGGTTCTCAATACCAATCGCTCCTTGAATGAAGCGATAGCAAGAAGGGCACTGCTGCAAAAATATCGCGTAAACCCTTCCTATTTTGACTGCATTACCGTTCATCATCGCCTTCGGTTTATTGAACTCTATGCCGAAAAACAGGCATCGGGTAAGCTCGTAACTCACTTTATAACGGGACTATACGATCTTGCCAGTCAACAGCTTTTGAGTAGAAAGGGAGTTCGGATCAACCCAAATGAAAAAAAACCGAAAATGGTGTATCGTAATCTCGCTCGTATAGATTCTATTCTAGAAAAGGAAAAGTTGAATGACCTTCGCTTTCCTTATGAAATAAAGAATGTATATGAATCTGATTTAGGCTTGTATTTTGATCTTCAATTTAGATTGCAAGACACCTTGATTGTATCAAAAATAGACTACCGCTTTGACAACAAAAAAAGCCGTATAATTGTTTATGAAAAGTAATTACCTCCTCCTAATAGTCAGTGTAATATACAGTCAGCTGACTTTCTCTCAAGAAAAAGTTGAAACATTATATGCTGATCCTTCTAACAAAGAAACAGTTCTGATAATAACTGCTACAGCAGGCTATGTACATCAAGAAGCCATACCTGCTGGCAAAAAGCTACTGGCAAATATGGGGGCAGAAAACAATTTTAATGTCCTTCACCTAAACAAAGCTT
>CBFHRX010000053.1:0-7141 GCA_965658355.1 Flavobacteriaceae bacterium
ATCCAGAGCCTGAACTATAGCGTCTTGCGCTCTATTGGCACCACTTGCATGACTGGACCCCATAATAGCAGTTCCACTATTGGTCAAGACCGTTTTGGCATCTCTCAGGTCAATGTTTTGTGTAAAATGTTGGGTAATCACTTCTGCAATCCCTTGAGCAGCAGTAGCCAATACTTCGTCGGCCTTAGCAAAACCTGCTTTGAAGCCTAAATTCCCATAGACTTCTCTGAGCTTATTATTATTGATGACAATCAAGGAATCTACTGAAGATTTCATATTGTCCAAGCCCTTTTGGGCTTGTTCCATTCTTATTTTACCCTCAAATTGGAAAGGCATGGTGACAATCCCTACAGTAAGAATATCCAATTCTTTGGCCATTTTTGCAATGATAGGGGCAGCACCAGTACCTGTTCCACCTCCCATACCTGCAGTGATAAAAATCATTTTGGTTTGCGTACTGAGAAGCGATTCTAATTCCTCTCCACTTTCTTTCGCTGCTAAGGCTCCAATTTCGGGGTTGGCCCCTGCTCCAAGTCCTTCTGTCAAGGCTGCTCCCAATTGAATCTTAATGGGTACTGGGCTTTCGCTTAGAGCTTGAGCATCGGTATTGCTGACGACAAAATCAACTCCTTTAATTCCTTGCTTAAACATGTAGTTAATGGCATTACTACCGCCACCGCCAACACCTACTACCTTAATGACATTGCTTTTATTTTTGGGTAAATCGAAACTAAAATTGGCTTTGCTTTCTGATTGAATCATGCTTATTCACTTAGGCGTTATCTAAAAATTCTTTTAAACGATCTCCAAATCGTTCTATGATGGTTTTTCTTTCTTTATTCAGTTCAATCTGAGGAACTTCGTCAGCGCCTTCTTCTAGAACCAACCCATCAGATTCTTCTTTGCTTTCTTCTTCCTCCAGTCTAAACGGGGAATCTTCTAGCGCTTTCATCAGCAACCCTACTGCAGTAGCATACATAGGACTTGTATGGTCTGTGGAGGTTTCTCCGGCTAAATGCTCACCAGGGTACCCTATTCGGGTATCCATCCCTGTGATATACTCAACAAGTTGCTTTAAATGCTTCAGCTGGCTCCCACCGCCTGTTAAGACAATCCCGGCGATCAGCTTCTTTTTCTGTACTGTATGCCCGTAATTTTTTATTTCTAAAAAGGCCTGTTCAATAATTTCTACAACCCGTGCATTGATGATTTTAGAAAGTGTTTTTAAAGATATTTCTTTGGGATCACGACCTGTGAGTCCAGGGATAGACACAATCTCAGTGTCTCTGTTTTCACCGGGCCAGGCAGATCCAAATTTAACCTTGAGCAATTCGGCTTGTTTTTCGATGATAGAACATCCTTCTTTTATGTCTTCAGTGATGATATTACCCCCAAATGGAATTACGGCTGTATGCCGTATAATCCCGTCTTTAAAAATAGCAAGATCCGTAGTCCCCCCTCCAATATCAATTAAAGCTACTCCCGCTTCTTTTTCTTCTTGTGTTAAAACAGCATCGGAAGAGGCAAGAGGCTCTAAGGTGATATTGGCTAATTTCAGATTGGCACTTACCACACAACGGCCTATATTTTTGATGGAATGCACTTGTCCGACAACCACGTGGAAGTTGGCTTCTAAACGTCCTCCATACATTCCAATAGGTTCGCGTATCTCTGCTTGACCGTCTACTTTAAACTCTTGTGGTAAAACATGAATGATTTCTTCCCCTGGCAGCATAACAAGCTTGTAAACCTGCTGAATGAGCTGATCAATATCATCTTGATCAATCACCTTTTCAGGATTCGATCGTGTAATATAATCACTGTGCTGTAGACTTCTTATGTGTTGCCCTGCTATCCCAACAACCACCTCTTCGATAGACTCTCCAGAAGCCACTTTCGCCTCTTCTACCGCTTGCTGAATGGATTGTATGGTTTGTGTTATATTGTTGACCACCCCTCGGTGAACACCTAAGCTTTTTGACTTTCCCAATCCGAGAATTTCAACTTTCCCAAATTCGTTTTCGCGCCCTACCATGGCGACTATCTTTGTGGTACCGATGTCTAATCCGACAGAAATTGAGTTTTGTTTCATAGTCTCTTAATTTGTTGCCACTACCTGTCCTTGAAAAGCCAGGTTGACGCGCTTTGGAAGCGGTTCTATAGCATGGATTTTCTGATAGGCCAAAAAGGCTTTTAGTTTGTTTATTTTTTCAGTCATCTTTACGGCTTGCCCTAATACTACCTTGTAAGGCAGTTCAGAAAGCGTTAAAACATAGCCGGTTTTAGCTTTCTGCAATCGCAGGGTATTCTGTCTAAAATAGGTGTCTGCCTGAATGGTTTTTACCAATTTTAGCAATAGTGGGATTTCAGCTGCCTGAATTTCACCTTCCACCACAGGCAAGGAGTCTATTGTGACGGTTGGAAATGAAAAAAGATGCCCCTCCTGATCCAGAAAAAAAGAGCGTTCTCCAATCACCTGCATAAAAGGGATACGTTCTCGCACCTGTATTTCAAGTCTTCCATCAGGGTATGAAAAAGCTTGTGTCTCTGCTACTGCGGGGTTTTTTTCAACGACTAATTCCAGCATACTCAAATCTAAGCTATCTTTATACTGGTCTGCTTTTAACCCTTTTTTTTGTTTCAACATTTTATTAACGAGAGTGTCCGTCAAAAACAAGGGATTTTCTTTTGAAAAATGAATATCAAGACGGGCCACTTTTCGCTTTTTATTTTGATGCCATGTGCTTATAGAAAGCCCAATAATAGCACTTAGCACTAGGACAAAAAACACATATTCTCTTTTCTTCATACGGCAATTTTTTTGAATTCTGAAGCCATTGTTCCAATATCACCAGCGCCTAATAAGGCGACTACCCCAGCAGGAAGAGTTGACAGACACTCTTGGACTTTTTCTTTCTTTAAAAGCGCTTTGTGCGGATGGTTTATTTTGTCTAATAAAGCCTGTGAGGTTACTCCTTTAATGGGAAGTTCTCTTGCTGGATATATCGGCATCAGATACACGCTATCAAAAAGACTGAGAGAATGGGCGAAATCTTCCAAAAAGTCTTGTGTTCTGCTATACAAATGAGGCTGAAAAATGACCGTCTTATGAGCCGCTGCAAAACGCTCCTGAAGAGTGCTGTAAACAGCCTTTATTTCAGTAGGGTGATGTGCATAATCATCTCCGCTTAAAGATTCGCGTTATGGCACTTTCTAATTCTCCTTTGAATCCCTTTAAAGGTAGACAGAGCCTTGATTATGGACTCTTTTGGAATTCCAATCTGATGGGCCAGAGCTGCAGCCATCAACGAATTTTGCAAATTATGCTTGCCGATTACGGAAATGAAACAGGATGTTATTTCCTCTGAATCAAGATAAACATCAGCTTCATACCCGCCTTTGACAGGGGTTAGGGTATCCATCCAATAATCGCTTGAAGCCGGTTCTCCTACAGACACCCCACGGAAGGGAACTTTGGGCCCCAAAATAGGATGGTTCTTTACCTGATCTGCAAAACAACTAAAACTTTCTCTAAAGGCTTCGGCTGTGGTGTAAATATCTAAATGATCAGGATCAACAGTGGTTATAGCAGCATAATCAGGATTTAAATGCAAAAAAGAACGATCAAATTCGTCTGCTTCTACCAAGATATATTCAGTACCTGTTGACAAATAATTAGCGTTATACCCCTCTAAGATCCCACCTACAAATGCCGTGAATGAGTACTGAGCGGTATAGAATATATGGGTCAATATGGCTAAGGTGGTTGTTTTACCATGCGTACCAGCAACGGCTATACACTTTTGGCTGTTGGCCAAATCGGCCAGTACTACCGCTCTTTTTTGAATCGTATATCCCCTGTCTTCAAAATAACGATACCACGGGTCGCTGTCGGTAATCGCAGCGGTGCAAACAATTGATGTGGATGCTGAAGTAACAAAATCAGGAAGAAACTCTGGGCTAAAGGCGTACAGTATCGCTATTGCCTCTTTTTCTAATTGCAGTGTCAACTCTGTCTTAACCCTGTCATAACCCGCTACCAAAGCCCCTTGCTTTTTGAAGTGCTTGGCAAGAGCTGAATTTCCAATCCCTCCTATTCCTAGAAAAAAGTAATGCTGCTGTTTCATGCTACTAAAGATTCGATTTCATTGGCAATAGCAGCAACAGCATTGGGTTTAGCAAGTTGCTTTATATTCGTCCCCAGTCGAAAACGCATGACGCTATCTTCAGTTAATTCTTCGAAGTGACTGTCAAAATTTTTCTCAAGATCTTTTTCGGCAAGTACTTTAGCGGCGCCTTGTGCTTCTATGGCTTGTGCGTTTTTCATCTGATGGTCTTCTGCCACATTGGGGGACGGAATAAATAAAACTGCTTTCCCAACAAGAGCCAGCTCTGAAATGGTACTGGCCCCAGCTCTACTAATGATCAAATCTGCCGCCGCATAAAGCTGATCCATTTCTTTGATAAAGGGTCTAATAACACACTGTGGCGAAGCCTTTGATTGGAATTGATCGTAATACAATTTTCCACATTGCCATATCAACTGCCAGCCTAGGCTTTCAAAAAGGGTCAGTTTCTCTGCCACAAGTTCATTTATCCGCTTGGCTCCAAGACTACCACCGAGTACAACAAGTGTTTTCTGCGTTGGATTTAAGCCAAAATGAGCCCTTGCCGTTTCGGCTTCAACAGTCAACTTTTCAAATTCCTTTCGTGTGGGATTCCCCGTTTGTATGATTTTTTGCGCAGGAAAAAAACGATCCATCTTTGGATAGCTTACCGCTATTGTGTTTACCAGTTTTCCTAATAATTTATTGGTTATTCCTGGGTACGAATTTTGTTCTTGAATCAAGGTTGGTACTTTAAAAAGACTCGCCACAAATACTAATGGCCCACTTGCAAAGCCACCAGTGCCTACAACTATTTGGGGGCGAAACCGAATCATATACCAAAATGATTGCAATACGCTAATCGCTAATTTGAACGGAAAAAATACATTTCTGAAGGCACGTGTGCGATGAAGCCCCTCTATCCAAAGTCCGCTGATAGAGTAGCCCGCTTGGGGCACTTTCTCCATTTCCATTTTCCCATAAGCACCCACAAAGCGAATCGATATAGTGGGATGGCGCTCCTTGAGCTCATCCGCAATCGATAGTGCTGGATAGATATGTCCACCAGTTCCTCCGCCCGATATGATGATACTATTCAATTTCACTTAATTCAGCTAAAGGGTTATCAGAAGGCGTGTCTGTCGATTTTATATTGACACTTACACTCAGCAAAATGCCTAGGGCAATACACGTCATCCAGGCAGAGGTTCCACCACTGCTTATAAGAGGGAGCGTTTGCCCGGTTACGGGAAGCACTTGCAGGGCAACGCCCATGTTTATTAAAGCCTGAAATACGATAGGCAATCCCATGGCTACGGCAAGAAGTTTTCCAAAACTATCGGTCGTTTTGTATGCCACTACGACAACTCGAAATAGTAAAACCAAATACAGAAACAACAACATACAACCGCCAATAAGGCCATATTCTTCAATTATAATCGCATAGATAAAATCTGAAGAACTTTGCGGCAGGAAGTTTTTCATAACACTCTTACCAGCCCCTACACCTAGTAAACCACCTGAGGCAACGGCTATTTTAGCGCGTTCAATTTGATAGTTCCCACTTGCATCATCAGAAGCGTTGAAATTTTCAATTCTGTTGACCCAGGTATCTACACGATTGGGGATGGCATCAGGAAATGCTTTTACCGCTAGGATAAAAATTAAAAAACCAACAATACCACTAAGGGCAATCCCGGTTAAATATTGGTAAGGGTGCCTGCCCAGAAAGGCCAGTAAAAAAGCCATTACAAACAACAGTGCTGCGGTTGAAAAGTTAGAGGGCAAAATGAGAAATACAAAACTAAAAATAGGCAGCCACAGGAGAAGGAATGCACGTCCAAACGGCTGTTTCTGGTCTTCATTTTTAGATAAGTAATAGGCTACATAGGTCAACAATGAAACAAAAGCTAGGGTAGACGTCTGAAAACTCAAGCCCAGTATAGGGATTCGAATCCAGCGGCTTGCATTAGCCCCCGCAATTACGGTTCCTTGAGAAGCGGTATATATCAGCAGCAAGAATACCAAAGGAAGAGACAATATAGAAAGGCCTTTAAAATAGCTGTAGGGGATTTTATGCACCAAAAACATTAAGAAAAAACCAAAAATCAAAATAATAGAATGCTTGATCAAGTAACCTGTAGGGGTTCCCACTCCTACTACGTAGGACAAGTTGCTACTCGCACTAAAAACAGGCAAAAAAGAAAATATAGCCAGTAAGGTGACCACTCCCCACAATACTTTATCGCCTTTAAAATGTTTGAATACCCCTTTCATGATTTATAAGTTTCGCACTGCCGCTTTAAATTGATTTCCCCTGTCTTCATAATTTTCAAATAAATCAAAGCTGGCACAAGCTGGCGACAAAAGAACAGTTTCATTTGGTGCGGCAATTTTAGCGGCAATCTTCACCGCTTCCTCCATTGACTGTGTTTCAATCATAATATCAACAACGCCTTCAAAGGCTTCAAATAGCTTTTCATTAGCGGTCCCTAGACAAACAATGGCTTTTACTTTTTCATGAATTAAAGGCATCAATTCAGTGTAGTTGTTCCCTTTGTCAACCCCTCCAGCTATCCAAACTGTTTGCTTCCCCATGCTTTCTAAAGCGAAATAAGCGGCATTGACATTAGTCGCCTTTGAATCGTTGATAAATTGCTTTTTTTGAATGGTTAAAACAGGTTCTAGGCGATGTGGCACTCCTTGAAAACTAGCTAAGCTTTCGCGAATCACGGCTTTGCTTATGTCTAGTAAATCAGCTATGGTAGCTGCCGCCATGGCATTCAGCAAATTATGGCGCCCTTGTAAGGCTAGTGCGCTTGAAGGTATCATAGTGTCGGTTTTTTCTGTTTTTATTCGAATGTGATGGTCAGAGAATGTGGTGCCTTGAGCAGCCGAAGTTGTTTCCATTCCATAAGGATGCAATAGGCTATCAAAAGCTGCATTTTCAACTTCTTTCTTCAATACCTTATCATCGGCATTATAGAGTAAAAAGTCTGTCTTTTGCTGCGCTCCTGATATTTTGAGCTTTGCCT
>CBFHRX010000054.1:0-6967 GCA_965658355.1 Flavobacteriaceae bacterium
AACACTGTAATCACCACATTGATATTGGCTAGGTCATCAAAATAAGGGAAGGCTGTATTGGTATAATAACGTCTTGGAAGGCCAGCCATACCGATAAAGTGCATGGGGAAGAAAACACCGTAAGCCGCAACTGCTGTTACCCAGAAGTGAACATAGCCTAAGTTTTTGTTCATCATGCGGCCAAACATTTTAGGAAACCAATGGTAGACACCAGCAAAGAGTCCGTAAAGAGCCGAAATTCCCATTACCAAGTGGAAGTGAGCTACCACAAAGTAGGTATCGTGTACGTTGATGTCTAGTGTACTATCGCCTAAGATAATCCCAGTTAATCCTCCTGTGATAAAGGTAGAAACCAAACCGATGGAGAATAACATGGCTGGGTTTAACTGTAAATTCCCTTTCCATAGCGTCGTGATATAGTTAAACGCTTTCACAGCAGAAGGGATCGCAATCAGCAAAGTCGTAAAGGTAAACACAGACCCCAGGAACGGATTCATTCCTGAAATAAACATATGGTGACCCCATACAATTGTTGACAAGAAAGCGATAGCTAGTATAGAGGCAACCATGGCTCTGTATCCGAAGATAGGCTTACGAGCGTTTGTGGCGATTATTTCAGAGGTAATTCCAAGAGCTGGAAGGAGTACGATATATACTTCTGGGTGCCCTAAGAACCAAAATAAGTGTTCGTATAATACGGGGGATCCTCCTTGATAGTGCAATACTTCTCCTTGAATAAAGATATCGGACAAGAAAAAGGACGTACCAAAGCTACGATCCATTATTAATAATAAAGCTGCTGATAACAATACTGGAAACGATACTACTCCGATGATGGCGGTCACAAAGAAAGCCCAAATAGTCAAAGGAAGACGTGTCATTGTCATCCCCTTTGTACGGAGATTGAGAACGGTAACGATATAGTTCAAAGACCCTAATAGGGAAGAAGCAATAAAGATAGCCATGGATACTAACCAAAGTGTCATCCCCAATCCAGAACCTGGCTGGGCTTGTGGCAAGGCACTCAAGGGAGGGTATATAGTCCAACCCGCGGCGGCAGGTCCGGCTTCCACAAATAAAGAGCCAATCATGATTGCACTCGATAAAAAGAACAACCAGAAAGAGATCATATTCAGCAATCCTGAAGCCATGTCGCGGGCTCCAATTTGCAAGGGAATCAAAAGGTTACTAAAGGTACCACTTAGCCCTGCCGTTAGCACGAAAAAGACCATGATGGTTCCGTGTATGGTCACCAATGCTAAATAAACATTCGGATCCATAACCCCGTCTGGTGCCCATTTTCCAAGTAGTACTTCAAAAATGCCTAGGGGCTTTTCTGGCCAGGCTAATTGCAAACGGAACAAAAGAGACATTGCAATCCCAATAATCCCCATAAAAAGACCGGTAACCAAATATTGCTTGGCAATCATTTTATGGTCTTGGCTAAAGACGTACTTAGTGATAAAAGTTTCTTTGTGATGATGCCCGTGATCCTCTTCGTGTACTTGCGCTGCTGCTGTTGACATATCTATTTTTCTTTAATAAATTATTGAATGACTTGAGCAAAAGTTTGCTGATCAGCCATCCATTTTTCAAATTCTTTTGGCGTTTCTACTACTATTTTCATTTGCATATTGTAGTGAGAAGCCCCACAAATTTTATTGCAAAGTAATAAATAATCGAATACATAAGGTTCAAGAGCTTCCTCTCCGTTGGCTACTAACTCCTTACTATTTTCGGCTCTAATTTTATTGATTTTTTTGACTTTCGCGATCATTTCTGGCGAGCTACGCATTTCCGAAGTGGTCTTATTCGGCGTAAAAGCAAATTCTGTAATCATACCCGGTACACAATTCATCTGTGCGCGGAAAAAAGGCATATAAGCAGAGTGCAATACATCTTGTGAGCGCATTTTAAAAACAACCTCTCTACCGGCCGGTAAATGCAATTCTTGCACTACAACATCGTCTAAGCCATTCGGGTCTGTAGCATCAATTCCTACTAAATTACGTCCATCAAAATCCTGAAGGAAACGAACGTTTGCATCGCCTAATACCCCGTCTGAACCTGCATAACGTGCTTTCCAGTTAAACTGTTGGGCGTAAAGCTCTACCACTAAAGCGTCTTCGTTTTCCTCTACATTCATGATGTCAGTCCATGTGTAGAGACCATAAAGGATCAGTCCTGCTAATGTGATGACAGGAATAATCGTCCAGATAGCTTCTAGGCGGTCATTGTCGGCATAGAACAAGGCTTTTTGCCCCTTCTTCCCATGGTATTTATAGGCGAAATAATGAAGTAAGGCCTGCGTGATCGTTTGCACAAAAAAGATGATAGCAAAGGATATCCACATTAAATTATCGTATTCCGAACCGTGCTCTGAAGCCGCTTCCGGAAGTAAAACATCTCCCCATTTCCAAAAAGAAAATAAGGTAATCCCATAGATAAACAATAGGAATGCAAACATCAACTGACCGTTATAACGGTTGTCAAAGTCGTTCGCTACCTGCGTGTTTTCTTTTTTAGCCTGTGATAGTTCAAAAATCTTTGCAATCTGCCATACGGAAATCCCAATAAGAACTAAAATCGTTAGTGAAAGTGCTATAGTCATTTCTCTCTACCCTGTTAAAATTTAATAATGATACCTTTCGCTTTCTCCCATATAAGGATCCCCTTTGGCCACCAGTGGTGCTTTGGTAAGTGCGCTGAAAACAACCCATAAGAAAAGTCCTAAGAAGAATAAAAAGCCTCCAATTTCTGAAATTCCAATAAACCATTGATCTCCAACAGCGGATGGCATAATCATATTGAATATATCTATATAATGTCCTAAAACAATTACGATCCCAACTCCTACTATGATGTAATTCATTCGCTTGTAGTCACTATTCATAAGAACCAATAAGGGGAAAATAAAATTCATGACCACCATTCCAAAAAAGGGAAGGTTGTAGTCTTCGATTCGAGTCAGATAATAGGTAACCTCTTCCGGTATGTTAGAATACCAAATCAACATAAACTGTGAAAACCATAAATAAGTCCAAAATATACTTACTCCGAACATAAATTTTCCAAGGTCATGGATATGGCTGTTATTGACTTCTGGTAAGTAACCTTTCGATTTAAGATAAATTGTTATCAGGGCTATTACGGTGATTCCAGTCACAAACATACTGGCAAAAACATACCATCCAAATAGTGTACTAAACCAGTGTGGGTCAATTGACATAATCCAGTCCCATGACATCATGGACTCTGTGACAATAAAAAACACCAAGAAGCCTGCTGACCATCGGAAGTTTTTCTTGTAGTTGCTTATGTCGCTTGCTTCGTCTTGAGCCAACGAAAGCTTTCTGGATATATAGCGGTAAAAGTTCCAGCCTAATATGTAGAAAGCGGCACGTGCTAAAAAGAAAGGCACATTTAAGTACGCAACTTTCCCTTGAATTATTTTATCATGGGCTACTACTTCAGGATCCATCCATATAAACAGGTGATTTAAATGCATTCCCGATAGAACTAAGAGGCCAAAAACAATGAGTGTTCCCGGTAATAAATAGCCTGTAATCCCCTCCATAACCCTAAATAAGAGAATGGACCAGCCGGCTTGAGCGGCGCGTTGAATAGCATAAAAAGCCAATGTCCCGAGGGATATCATCATAAAGAAAAAGGCGGCTACATAAAGCGCGGCCCATGGCTTGTTTTGCAATTGGTGGAGTAAATGCTCTCCGTGATCATCCTCATGTGATTCACTTGCGTGAGATTCGGTCGCATGTGCCTCACTAGCGTGCGCTTTTTCTTCATGGTGAGTGGCATCAGCGTGAGTTGCTGCTGCTGGCTCGTGGCTTTCACCGTGTCCTTCTTCATGATGCGCATCTGCCACCATTGCTTGTGCCTCAGCAACAGTCGAAGGTGCCATTACAAAGCCTGCTACAAGGCCTAAGGCCCCCACTAACATCAGCACGTAAAAGGTGATTTTTAATCTATTTGGAAATGTGTACATACTCTCTAGTGTGATTTACTTAACCAATTCTGCTCTTAATTGCATGACATGTTGGGCAATTTGCCAGCGCTCAGTAGCGTTGACCTGACCTGCATGGGAACCCATAGCATTTCGCCCGTACATCAATACATGATAAATACTTCCTGGAGTGATTTCGCGATCTGCATAACTAGGCACTCCTAAAAACTTTTCTCGGGTCATTAAGATCCCTTGACCGTCTCCTTTATTTCCATGACAAACGGCACAGTAGATACCGTAAAGCTCTTTTCCATTTGCTTTATTTTCTGCTGTTACAGCTATCGAGGATTGGAGGGAAGCCTTGGCAGCTTCGTACCCCTCATTGGAATCTGGATATTCATAAGGCACCCAACCTCTAGAGATAGAGCCTTCTACTGGCAACTGCGCTTCAATTCCATTGGCAAAGGCTTCCGTATCTTGATACGTTTCATAGCCGATGGGCTCATACATGTTTGGAAAATACTGATAGTTGGGCTTTGCAGGATCAAAACACGACTGCAGGCCTAGCATACCAATACAACATAAAATAAGGATTGCCTTTCTCATTTTAGTGATCTTTGTCAATTAATGCAATGTCTATAGCGCCTGTCTTTTTAAGCAGGGCCTTTAATTCTTTCTCGTTGTCTTCAACAGCTATTTCTACTAAAAACTTATCGTCCGTAGTAAGCGGATTTGGATTTTCAGCTTCTTTAAAGGGCCACAGTTTACTGCGAAGGTAAAAGGTGATTACCATTAAATGGGCTGCGAAAAAAACAGTCATCTCAAACATAACCGGCACAAATGCTGGCAAGTTCTCTAGCAGCGAAAAACTAGGTTTTCCCCCAATATTTTGTGGCCAATCGACGATCATAATATAATTGATCATGGAGACCGCAACGGTGAATCCTATACAACCATATATAAAGGCCATGATGGCAATTCGAGTTTCTTCTAAACCTAATACTTTGTCTAAGCCGTGCACAGGAAAAGGCGTATATACCTCTTCGATGTGATGCTTTTCTTCTTTGATCGACTTGACGGCATTTAATAATACGTCGTCATCATCGTACAAGGCGTGTATGACTTTATTACTACTCATGAGCGTCTCTTAGTTTTTTATATTTTTCTCCAGAAGACTTTAATATTGTCTTCACTTCTGCTTGTGCAATTACAGGGAACGTTCTCGCGTAGAGTAAAAACAATACGAAGAAGAACCCAATAGTTCCGATAAAGATTCCGATGTCAACGAATGTGGGTGAAAACATCGTCCAAGAAGAGGGCAAATAATCACGGTGCAAAGACGTAACGATGATGACAAAACGCTCAAACCACATTCCAATATTTACAACAATAGAAATGATAAACGAGAACATAATACTGGTTCTCAATTTTTTGAACCACATAAACTGAGGTGAAAATACGTTACAGGTCATCATAGACCAATACGCCCACCAATAAGGTCCAGTTGCTCTATTTAAAAAGGCGTATTGTTCGTATTCAACTCCAGAATACCAGGCAATAACCAATTCAGTAATATAAGCGACTCCTACTATGGAACCAGTGATCATGATAACGATATTCATCAATTCAATATGCTGAACTGTAATATAGTCTTCTAATTTGGACACCTTACGCATGATAATAAGCAAGGTGTTTACCATGGCAAATCCAGAAAATATAGCACCTGCTACGAAATATGGAGGAAAGATGGTGGTGTGCCATCCTGGGATAACCGAAGTAGCAAAGTCAAAAGAGACAATCGTGTGTACAGAAAGTACTAAAGGGGTTGCCAAACCGGCCAATACAAGTGAAACTTCTTCAAAACGTTGCCAATCTTTAGCACGACCACTCCAACCAAAACTTAATAAGCTGTAAATTTTCTTTTGGAAAGGACGGACCGCACGGTCTCGAATCATGGCGAAATCGGGTAATAAACCTGTCCACCAGAAAACAAGGGATACAGATAGGTAGGTTGAGATCGCAAATACATCCCACAACAAAGGGGAGTTAAAATTGACCCATAGAGAACCGAAGCCATTGGGAATTGGGAGTACCCAATACGCCAACCAAGGGCGCCCCATGTGAATGATTGGAAATAAACCTGCCTGAATCACTGAGAAGATGGTCATTGCTTCTGCAGAGCGGTTAATCGCCATACGCCATTTTTGACGGAACAAGAGAAGTACAGCGGAAATAAGAGTCCCGGCGTGACCAATTCCTACCCACCATACAAAATTCGTAATATCCCAAGCCCAACCGACAGTCTTATTGAGACCCCAGGTTCCAATTCCGGTAGAGATGGTATAGATAATACAGCCCAAACCGTAAAGAAAGGCGGTTAGAGATATTCCAAAAACAATCCACCACTGTTTGTTAGCGACCCCTTCAACAGGAGCTGCCACATCTACGGTAACATCGTGATAGGTTTTATCTCCTGTAACGAGTGGTTTTCTTATCGGTGCTTCGTAATGCGATGCCATACGATTGTGTTTTTCTTAGTTTTAACTTTGATCGGTGTTACGCACTTTTACATGGTACATGACGTTGGGTTTTGTTCCAACATGTTCCAACAAGTGATACATCCGTGAATCTTCTTTTAACTGAGCTACTTTGCTCTCTTTATCGTTGATGTCTCCAAATACCATAGCGCCACTGTCACAAGCATTGGAACAAGCCGTTTGGAATTCCCCGTCTTTGATTTGACGTCCTTCTAATTTGGCATCCAAGATTGTTTTTTGTGTCATTTGGATACACATAGAACATTTTTCCATCACCCCACGAGAACGAACTACTACATCTGGGTTTAGAACCATACGTCCTAAATCATTGTTCATGTGGTAATCGAATTCATCGTTCTTGTTGTATAAGAACCAGTTGAAACGACGTACTTTATAGGGACAGTTATTGGCACAGTATCGAGTTCCAACGCAACGGTTATAAGCCATATGGTTCTGCCCTTGACGTCCG
>CBFHRX010000055.1:0-6808 GCA_965658355.1 Flavobacteriaceae bacterium
ACAGGGATGCTTACCGTTTTTGTCTATGCTAAATTATGGCGCCGTTCGGAAGTGCTCACCGACTTAGAGTTTTACGAATTGCGCTACAGCGGTAAAGGTGCGGCCTTTCTCAGAGGCTTTCGCGCGATTTATCTGGGCGTCTTTTTCAATATTATGATCATGGCAACGGTCTGTTTGGCGGGGATAAAAATAGGGGGCGTTTTACTCGGTTTTAGCCCTTTGGAAACCCTTTTTCTAGCCGCAACGGTAACCGTTATTTACTCTTCACTAGGTGGATTAAAGGGGGTCATCATCACCGATTTTTTTCAATTTATCCTAGCCATGACCGCCACCATAGGGGCGGCGATGGTATTGATAGATTTGCCCCAGGTAGGTGGGTTAGAAGGACTCGTCAATCACCCCGATGTAGTTCCCAAGCTGGCACTGATTCCCGATATTGAAACGGGAGACGTCTTCATCACTTTATTTATCATTCCAATTGCGTTGCAATGGTGGAGTGTTTGGTATCCTGGGGCAGAGCCTGGGGGTGGCGGTTATGTCGCCCAACGCATGCTCTCAGCCAAAGACGAGAAAAATGCTATTTGGGCAACACTGCTATTTAATTTTATGCATTATGCGGTGCGCCCATGGCCCTGGATATTGGTGGCTCTAGCCTCTGTCATCGTGTTCCCCACATTGGACTCTATTCAAACGGCCTTCCCAGATTTAGACCCCTCTGTTATAGACCATGACCTGGCGTATCCAGCGATGATGAGCTTCTTGCCTTCGGGTCTTCTGGGCTTGTTATTGGCGTCTTTGATTGCAGCCTTTATGTCGACCCTATCGTCTCATTTAAATTGGGGTTCTTCCTATGTGGTGCATGATTTTTACAGCCGATTTGTGGATCCCAATGCCTCCGAAAAAAAATTGGTGGCGATAGGGCGGATTACCACAGTTGTTTTGATGGTGCTAGCAGGGCTATTAGCCTTGGCTCTCCAAAGTGCGTTGCAAGCCTTTAGCATCCTTTTGCAGATCGGAGCTGGGACGGGCTTGCTGTTTATTTTGCGCTGGTTTTGGTGGCGAATTAATATTTACAGTGAAATTACCGCAATGGTAGTGTCCTTTTTTGTGGCCTTATACTTGGAATTGGTGCATCCTGCCTTGGGAGGCGCTCCTATAGCCGGGACCACTCAGCTGCTTCTTGGAGTAGGGATTACAACCCTAAGCTGGGTAGGGGTGACGCTGCTTACGAAGCCGGAGTCTGAGGCGGTATTGTTTTCTTTTATAGAAAAGATAAACCCTGGAGGCCCAGGATGGGATGCGGTACACAAGCAAGCATCAGCCCAAGGACGTAAACTCAAAAGCGACAACAAGGGGTGGAATGTCCCGATGGGTATCGTATGCATGCTTTTTGGGGCCTTGGCCATTTATTGTTTGCTTTTTGCAACAGGCTATTTCCTATACGGAAAAACAGTATTGGCGATTGAAGTGAGCGTACTGGGGATCCTGGCTTTTGCAGGACTGTATTATTTCTGGAAAAAACTTCGGGAAGCAGAGGCTTAACCCAAAATCATACCCGCGAAAGTAGCGGAAAGAAGCGACACTAAGGTACCGCCAATCATGGCGCGTAGCCCCAGCTCGGTTAGCAGCTGTTTTTTGCTTGGGGCAATGATTCCGATCCCGCCTATTTGGATCCCGATAGAGGCAAAATTGGCAAAGCCACAGAGCATATAGGTCGCCATTACCACCGATTTTTGATAGTGGAAATGCAGCCCTTCCCCGACAGTCTGTAGGTCGGCCAATTGAGCATAGGCGACAAATTCACTGGCCACCAATTTAATCCCCAATAATTGCCCTAAGAGCGTCATGTCTTCATAGGCAACCCCTAACAACCACATAAAAGGCGCAAACAAATGCCCGAGTAAAAACTCGACAGAAAGACTGTCGTAAACCGTATTAGCAGCAATCCAATCGTTTAGGCCTACGAGCGCACCAACCCCCCCTAAAATCCCATTTCCAAGTGCGATCAAGGCAATAAAAACCAAGAGCATCGCCGCCACATTCACCGCCATACGCACCCCTTCGGTGGTGCCATTGGAAATAGCCGTTAAGAAATTGCTTCCAATTTCTTCTTTGGGGATATGAATTTCTTCAGAAATAGATTCTGTTTGTGGGTAGATCATCTTTGCCATGACCACCGCACCGGGAGCCGCCATTACTGAGGCAGCGAGTAGATTTTGCGCAAAATAAAGTTGCTTTTGCGGGTCGTTGCCACCGAGGAAACTGATGTAAGCGCCTAGCACACTACCCGCTACAGTTGCCATACCGCCAACCATCACCAAGAAAAGCTCCGATCGTGTCATGCGTTTTAGATAGGCTTTTATCAGCAGTGGGGCTTCTGTTTGTCCCATAAAAATATTGGCAGCTACCGCCAAGCTTTCTGTTCCTGATATTTTGAGCAGTCGTGTCAGACTCCAGGCGAGTACTTTGACGACTCTTTGAATGATCCCAAAATAATACAGTACAGAGGTAAGGGCAGAGAAAAAGATGATGACAGGAAGCGCTTGAAAAACAAAAATAAACCCATAGAGCTCAACATCGGCAAAGTCGCCAAGCAACATTTTGGAGCCTGTTTGGGTGTATTCAAGGATTTTGATAAAAAAGCCCCCGAGGGTCTCGAAAACCTTCTTAAGGAAGTCAATTTTGAGAACACCAAGCGCAATTAAGAACTGGGTCAGGAGCCCGATGGCAATCGTTTTCCACGGAATCCGCTTGCGATCCGTCGAAACGGCATACGCCAATACCAACAATACAAGCATCCCCAAAAACCCCCGTCCAAAGGAGACAAAACTAAATCCGCTATGTGGTATCAGTGTTTCCATGTGTAAAGAATCCCCAATATAAAATCTTTTCTTCTAGCTCTTGTTGTTGTTTAATATATTTGATAAAATTTTTGAATCCTATGAGACAGTTGATTTACATTTTTGCCTTGGCGATTATCAACAGCAAATGCAGTGGAGAGGATACAGCGACCCCCTCAAGCACGCTTCCTACAGAAGAACCTGTGATTACAGTTCATCCTTCAGCGGACCCCGATATCCCCTTTACTTTGGTATGGGAGGAAAATTTTGATGGCGATAGCCTCAATACCGACATCTGGAATTTTGAGTTAGGCGATGGCTGTGATTATGGAATCTGTGGTTGGGGAAATTCTGAATTGCAACGCTATACCGATAGCAACCACAGCCTTGCAGACGGTTTGCTAACCATCAACATTGAATTTCAATACGGAAAAATTGAATCTCGGATGAAGTTGCCCAGTGGCGATGGCCTATGGCCCGCCTTTTGGATGCTTGGGAATGATATTGACACCAATTCATGGCCTGGCTGTGGTGAGATTGACATCATGGAATATGTAGGCCGTATGCCTGGGATTGTACATCATTCTTTGCATACCACAAGCAGCTCTGGGAATACCATCAACACAAAGAAGGTGACGGTTTCCAATCTTGAAGATGAATTTCATACCTATGCGATAGAGTGGTCGATAAAAGCGATTGATTTTTACATCGATGGAGATTTAAAATACACCTATGCGCCCGGTACTAACAATCCAGATTATTGGCCTTTTGACAAGCCTTTTTACCTTTTGTTAAACGCAGCAGTAGGGGGAAATTTTGGGGGTGAGGTAACCGATGAAACTATCTTCCCGCAGCAGTTCCAAATAGATTATATCAAGGTGTATCAAAGACAACCCTAGGGCTGTTTAAAAGCCTCGGTCACTGTTGTTTTAGGAGTAAAAAAGGATGTTGGGGCTAGTGGGACTCGCTTTCTTCCAATAGTCTGACAACCGTTTCTTTTGTCGTAAGCAATTTGATCTTATGGACCGAATCTCGATAGTGGCCTTCCGTCAATCGATGGTTCAATTCATCTACAAGCTCACTAAGGGTGTTCGTTGCGTTTAGGGTCTTTGGCATGGTCTGCTTTTTTTTGGGATTGTAATTCCTGTACGTTTTTGATCAATTCGGTACGTTGGTCCAAAAAGTCGATCAGCTCTTTTACTTTGGCTTCGTCTTCTTTTTGTTGTTCAAATTTTGATTTCTCCTCGGCTACAGTAGTTTTGATGTCTTGAATGGTTTTGACGACAAAGCCCACGACAATAGCCATGCATACAATAATGGCAAGGATTTCTTCTGTTTCATTCAAATACATAATCAGTACCTTGTGGAGACAAAATTACACAATCCTAATGAGGCTGTTTTATTTTCTTTTAGCAAGCTGCGTCTTTTTGCCCTATTCGCCTCTTAAAGCGCAAGATCAAAAGGTCTTACTGACTGTTTTAGGAACTGTTCAAGATGCGGGTTCCCCACAGATGGCGTGTCAAAAAGCCTGTTGTGCTGATTTGGGTGAGGCAGAACAGCGTCGCCGTAAAGGGAGTAGCCTGGCGCTGACTATTGAAAATAACAGCGCCTATTTGTTTGATGCTAGCCCAGACATCGCTTTACAATTTCACAGCTTGCAGCAACAAGGGGTTTCGGACTTGGCAGGGATTTTTCTAACCCATGCCCATATGGGGCATTACGCTGGCTTGTTGCAATTGGGGCGTGAAGCGTGGAACAGCAAGCAGTTGCCTGTTTTTGCCATGCCCAGAATGGCGGCCTTTCTCCAAGACAATGCCCCCTGGGAACAATTGATACAACTAAAGAACATCAAGCTTGTCTCTGTGAAAGAGAAGAATCCGGTTGTTATTGATAGCGGTATTCGGGTGACCCCTATACGGGTTCCCCATCGAGATGAATATTCTGAAACCGTCGCCTATTGGATACAAGGGCCTAGTAAATCCGCCCTTTACCTACCTGATATCGACAAATGGGAGCGCTGGGAGACCCCTATCGAAGAATGGATTAAAAAGGTGGACTATGCCTTTTTGGATGCTACTTTTTATGATGGAAGTGAACTTCCCAATCGCTCTATGGCAGAGATCCCCCATCCTTTTGTAGTGGAGAGTGTAGACCGCTTTCAGCCACTAAGTCCCGCTGAAAAAGAAAAAATTTATTTCATCCATCTAAACCACACCAACCCCTTGCTCAATCCCTCCTCTAAAGTCTCGCAACAGTTGCTAGACAAAGGGTTTAAGGTCGCTGAAAAAGGGATGGAATTTTCTCTATAGTTGAGGTTAAGCTGGAGCTAAGCCTTTATTATTTTTAAGACGGGTGAGCACTTCGTCATAGGATTCCATCATTTTTTCAGTGGCAGCATGCCGTTTTAAAATACGATAGATTTCAATCTTTGACTTGGTGTCCAATTCTAAAATACTGGCAAAAGTCATGTCTTTTAATTCATTCATAGCACTCTTTTTTTCTTTTAAAGATAGAAAAATTAAGTAGCAACGCTGTGTAAGTCTCCTATTTCTTCAGGAATACTCCATCTGCTGTATGCCTTCCATAAACCGATCGGCAGCGCCATCGCGATTGGGATCACGACCGATATAACTCATAAAGGTAGTCTCTCGGCTATGTCCCGTCATATTCATCAAAATAGGGGTGGGGATTTTGCCAAAAAAATTGGTGGCAAAAGAACGGCGTAAGTCATGGGAGGCAATCACGGAATGCTTGGGAAAAATGTCCAATTCTTTACGCTTGGTCAAAGGATTGAACTTGTAGGCCTGTACCATTTGGTTGATGCCCGCCTCTTTGAGCACAAGCTTGATGTATTTGTTAAAACGGGGGGCATATAATTTCTTGGGAAACTGATGCCGTAAGATCGTAAGGACAGTGGGGTCAATAACGCCAATGGTGACTTTCCGAGCTGTTTTTTGCTGATGAACATCCACATAGATGCCTCCGTTTGGGGCTTCGCGAAGCTGATGCGGCTCTAGGGTCAATAGGTCGGAAACGCGTTGCCCGATCCAAAAACCGATTAGCAACCAGCGCCGGGCGTTGTCCAAATGCTTGGGAAGTTCTGCGGCCTCAACCTTTTTGAGATCTTCAAACGTAAGGGTGTTGATGACGCGTTGTGAGGGGGTTTGGGAAAAACCCGATATGTTTTTTAAAGCCGGATGCACTTTTAACCCGTTGCGATGGGCATCTAGAGCGATCGTTTTTAGGGTGGCGACAAGTCTTCCGGTATGATTGGTGCTAAACCGCTTTTCTTCTAGCAGCCAGTGGTGAAGCAAGTCAACATTTTGCTGGTTGAAGTCCTGAAAGCTGAGCGTTGTTTTTAGGAAGTCAGTCTCAAAGTGCCGGTAGTGGTCATAAAAATTGGTGTAGTTGCGAAGGGTCGAACTTTGTATCCCCAATTGTCCTCCTTTGCGTTTGCGATAGGGGACTTGGGAAATAAAATTTTGAATGTAAAGGCCGATCTCCGGACGGCACTCCTCAGGAGAAAAAGGCAAGGGTCGATTGTGAGCATCTTTAGCAGGCAAAACGTGAAGGATTTGAGGGAGTTGGGAATCTTCTTGTATTGGTTGCATGATAAATGTACTTTATTTTTAATTTTTTCTGTTTGTACTAGCTGCTAAGCAGGGTTGAGTCGTTTTTTTTTAAAGTCATTGGCTTCACACCTAGGCTTTTGTGCTGGTTAAAAAAACCCCTGCTGGTAAAACAGGGGTTCGACAGCTGTTTACACAGTCCGTAAGAATTGTTGACGTTTCCCCAGTCGGCTAGAGCCAAGCGATACGAGAATAACTACTCCCTCCGAGTGCAGGAGTGGCTGCTGAAGCAGCGCGTGCATTCCTAATATCAGCGCGGGATTCTTGTTGGGCTTCATAAGCAGTGGTTTCATTCTCCGTGTCTGCGGTAGAAACCAGCCGAGTCGGGCTGCCAGTATC
>CBFHRX010000056.1:0-6299 GCA_965658355.1 Flavobacteriaceae bacterium
CCTGACATCTGACGAATTTTGGCAGCATTGTTAATGATCTGATCAATTCCTACCAGAGCAAAGTTAAAGGTCATGAATTCAATAATAGGACGGTTGCCGGTCATGGTAGATCCGACTCCGATTCCGGCAAAGCCCAATTCGGAAATTGGAGTATCCAAAACTCTATCTGGACCAAATTCATCAAGCATTCCCTTAGAAGCTTTGTAGGCCCCATTGTATTCTGCTACTTCTTCCCCCATAAGATAAACAGTTTCGTCACGACGCATTTCCTCTGTCATGGCCTGTTGTATCGCTTCTCTGAACTGGATTGTAATCATAATGTTCTATAAAATGTCAAATTCGCCACAAATTTAAGAAATATCTACTAGGCGTGAAACATTGAAAAACACAAAGGTTAACAAGAATTTCAAAAAATAATTAACCAGTTCATGTACTAGAGTCAAAAATTGTGCGTTTTCATTGTATCCAGCTCATAGAGAATGAAATTAGTGGAACTACATATCAAAGGAATTTCTTACAGCGAAACGCAGTCGGGTACCTATGCTTTAATTCTGAATGAAGTAAAAGGTGATCGTAAGTTGCCTATTGTTATTGGTGGTTTTGAAGCTCAAGCCATCGCCATTTCACTTGAAAAAGAAATTAAACCGACTCGACCGCTAACACATGATCTCTTTAAAAATTTTGCTTCTCGTTTTGAAATTCACGTTAAGCAGGTCATTATTCACAAGCTCTTAGACGGTGTTTTTTATGCCAGTCTGATCTGTGAGCGAGATGAAATTGAAGAAATAATAGACTCTCGAACATCGGATGCTATTGCCATGGCATTGCGATTTAACGCGCCTATTTTCACCTATGACACCATACTTAAAAGAGCAGGCTTTACAGCTGCTATAAGTTCCACCAACGAACGAAAGCTTTCGGAAGACAATTGGATACAGGAATTTGTAACCGAACAAAGCAAACAACCAGCGGCACTTCCCGAAAAACTTGAGAAAATATCCATTAACAAACTCAAAACCCTTCTTAAGAAGTTTGTTACTGCTGAAGATTACGAGAAAGCAGCCCTTATCCGAGACGAGCTCTCAAAGCGAAAGCAATAGGCTGTTAATCTTTATTTGAAAACTATTTTTTCACTGCGTCTTACTTTCTAGTGCTCCTTTCTATTTTTGACTAAAATAGAAATATGCAACAGTACCTAGACTTAATACGATACATACAAAAACACGGAAGTGAAAAAACAGATCGAACCGGTACGGGTACTAAAAGCGTTTTTGGATACCAAATGCGCTTTGACTTGTCCGAGGGCTTTCCCCTCGTAACCACAAAAAAAATTCATGTAAAGTCCGTGATTCACGAACTTCTCTGGTTCTTAAAAGGGGATACGAATATCGAATACTTACAAGAAAATGGCGTTCGCATTTGGAATGAATGGGCAGACAAAGACGGGAATTTAGGACCCGTTTATGGACACCAATGGCGCAACTGGAACAGCGAAGGTATTGACCAAATAGAGGCTCTCATTAAAACGCTGAAAACAAATCCGGACAGTAGACGCATGCTCGTATCGGCGTGGAATCCCTCCGTGCTGCCAGACACCTCAATCTCTTTTGCAGAAAATGTGGCCAATAACAAAGCTGCACTCCCCCCCTGCCATGCTTTTTTTCAATTTTATGTAGCCGACAATAAACTCTCTTGCCAATTGTATCAAAGAAGTGCTGATGTTTTTCTAGGAGTGCCCTTTAATATCGCCTCCTATGCACTGCTCACTTTGATGGTGGCACAAGTATGTGGGTTTGAAGCTGGTGATTTTGTCCATACTTTCGGAGATGCGCATATCTATTCAAATCATCAAGAACAAATTGCCACTCAGCTGCAAAGGACACCGAAACCCTTACCGCAAATGAAGTTAAACCCAAAGATTACCAATCTTCTCGATTTTACTTACGAAGATTTTGAATTGATTGGCTATGACCCACATCCGTTGATAAAAGGGAAAGTGGCTGTTTAAACCAAACGCTTGTAGGCTTCTATAAAACGATCTACATCCTCTTGGTTGTTGTAAAAGTGGACGGACAAACGAATTCCTTTGCCTCTTAAAGAACACCGAACGCCTTCCGCTAACAAGCGCTCATGCAAATGAGCATCGCCAGGGATGGTAAAGATTGAAGCGTGTCTTGAGCGTGTTTCTAACAGGGGATCCAAAAGACTATGCGCTTCTAATTTTTGACGCAAATAGGCAGTTGTTTCCGCTTTTGACTGCAACAATTTCTGAAAATCCAATTGTTCCAATAGTGTTATTGAGTGGGCCAATGAAGCGGTGCTGAGGAAATCAAAATGCCCCGCATAAACCCGAGCTTCAAATTCGGTAGAACGAATCGAACAGAAATCTAAAAAACTTGATGACACACTCAGCAGTCCATTTCCAAAACCGGCTAACAACCATTTATAGCCACTAGCAGCAACAACATCTAGTGGCGATCGATCAAAATCAAAAGACTCAGCTCCTATAAATTGGGTGCCATCAGCTAAAAATAAAATCTTGGGGTAGCGTTCTTTTATTTTTTTTAAAGCTTCTAAATCCACTAAAAAACCACTGGTATACTGAACCAGACTTAGGGCGACAGCATCGTAATTACCAGTTGCTAATTCAGATTCTATAGTCGCTTCTAGCTGGGCATCAATCGCAATCTCTTTGGACACGAGCCCTCTTTCGTGAAGCGCATTGGCAAGGGAAGGATACTCCCCTTTTAAGCTTAATATCCTCGTGTTTTTGGGTAGTGCCTCCAATACAAAGCGGAATCCTATTGAAAAGTTTGGGCTTACAAAGGTGTTTTCGAACCGACTTCCTAAAAAAGCAGCGAGCGTTTCTCTTTGGGAAGCCAAACGCTCGTATCCCTTAATTTTAAATTGATCACCTTCGGTTAAATAATGAGCGTCATAGGCTTTTCTATACTCTAGTAACGGCTGTGACATCAGCCCCACATAGGCTGTATTCAGGTAAATTGTTTGCTCAAGCACAGGAAAGTTTTCTCTCATATCAATTAGAAATGTACTTTTGCGTCAAAACTACATCTAAATTATGAGAAAGCGAGTTTGAGCTTACTCGATATACAACCTCTCTCTCGACCCCCTCTCCTAAATATGGAAAAGAAGATCACTCTTATCGTAGCCGCCTCCTCTAACAATGCCATAGGCAAAGATAATGAGTTGTTATGGCGCCTTTCTGAAGATTTAAAACGCTTTAAAAAACTGACCTCAGGTCATGCCATAATTATGGGTAGGAAAACATTCGAATCGCTTCCTAAGGCACTGCCCAATCGGACCAATATTGTTATAACACGAAACCGAGATTACACAGCCGATGGTGCCCTTGTATGTGCCAGCATTGAAGAAGCACTCGAAATTGCTAAGGAAGACATACAACCCTTTATCATCGGGGGCGGAGAGATCTATAAACAAGCATTCTCCCTAGCGGATTGTCTTGAACTCACTCGCGTCCACAAAGATTTTGAAGGGGATACTTTCTTTCCAGAAATTGAGGAGACACAATGGGAATTGACCCAGGAGGATCACTACTTGACGGAAAGCCTTCCCTACTCTTTTTTAACCTATCAAAAGAAAACAAAATGAACATAGCTGTATTTCCGGGTCAAGGGGCCCAATTTCCAGGAATGGGCAAAGACTTATTCGACACCTATCCAAATGCCAAAGAACGATTTCTACAAGCCAATGAAATATTGGGATTTGATATTGCGACGATCCTGTTTGAAGGCTCTAAAGAAGACCTTCAGCAAACCAAAGTAACACAACCTGCTATCTTCTTACACTCCGTCATTTTAGCTGAAATAGTCGGTGAAAAAATAGCCGTACAAGCGGCAGCAGGTCACTCTCTTGGTGAGTTTTCTGCCTTAACGTATAGTGGTGCCTTGGACTTTGAATCAGGACTTCGTTTGGTAAGCCAACGCGCACAAGCAATGCAACAAGCCTGTGAAATTACAGAAGGAACCATGGCTGCTGTTCTCGGGCTTGAGGATGCGGTAGTGGAAAAAATTTGTGCTGAAACAGCCGGTATTGTTGTGGCTGCAAATTACAACTGCCCTGGGCAATTGGTAATCTCTGGCGAAAGAACAGCCATTGAAGCGGCTTGTCAAGCTTTGACTGAAGCTGGTGCAAGACGGGCTCTTATTCTTCCGGTTGGGGGTGCTTTTCATTCCCCCTTGATGGAATCTGCACGTGAACAATTAGCCAATGCTATTGCCCATACTGCTTTCTCCAAACCCCGAATTCCAGTTTATCAAAACGTCAGCACACAAGCTGAAAGTGATATTGTAAGGATTCAAGAAAATCTTATCGCACAACTTACTGCCCCAGTGAAATGGACGCAAAGTATCGTAAACATGCTCCAAGAAGGTGCTGATACGTTTACAGAAATCGGCCCTGGAAAGGTATTACAAGGGTTGGTGAAAAAGATTGACCGACAAGCGACCACCGCTTCAGGTCAAGATTTACTTTAGTGTTGCTTGTATACTTTTCCGGCTTTCATGACAAAGGGTATGCTGTTTAATACACTGACATCTTCAAGTGGGTTTTGATCAGTTGCAATGATATCTGCATAGAAACCTTTGGCAATTTGCCCTAATTCATTTTCACTGTTCAGGATTTTAGCATTGGTAATAGTCGCCGCTTGCAACGCCTCTACAGCGGGCATTCCGGCTTCTACCATATAGCCAAATTCCAGCGCATTAAGCCCATGAGGATAGACGCCTGCATCTGTACCAAAGGCAATAGGCACACCCCTTTTGTAGGCCATTCCAAAAGTATCTTGAATTTGAGGCCCGATAGCGATCGCTTTGGGTGTGACAACGGCTGGAAAATAGCCTTCTATTTTAGCCTTTTCAGCCACTTGCTTCCCGGCCGTTATCGTGGCTACTAAATAGGCGTTTTTTTTCTTCATCAGCTCCATCGTTCGAGGCTGCATCAAGGTCCCGTGTTCAATCGTTGTGACCCCGCCTAAAACGGCTCTATACATCCCCTCATCCCCATGAGCATGGGCCGCCACATGCATGCCATAATCATTCGCAGTAGCGACTATAGAGGCAATCTCTTCAACTGTAAATTGTGGGTTTTGACCGCTCTTGGCCATGCTTAAAACCCCTCCAGTTGCGGTTATTTTAATACAGTCGGCTCCATTTTTATAGCGTTGCCGTACCGCTTTTTTTCCCTCTTCAGGAGAATTGATAACCCCTTCTGCAGGACCCGGATTCCCCATCATGGAACTTTTGAAACCATTGGTAGGATCTGCATGTCCTCCTGTAGTACCGATTGCTTTTTCTGCTGTAAAAATACGGGGTCCAGGTACTTTTCCTGCGGCAATGGCGTTTCGCAAAGAGACATTCACACCACTTCCGCCCATATCACGTACCGTCGTAAAACCAGCCATTAGCGTTCTTTTTGCATATAGCGCGGCTTCAAAAGCAGTATCGGCCTCATTGTCAACAAAGCGTTTTATATACGAGCTATTATTGGTTTCCCCTTCGATATGCACATGCATGTCAATAAACCCAGGTAATACCGTTTTGTCCTTTAAGTCGATCTGTATTGCAGCAGGGCTTGTTGGGTTTTGGTAGCCTTTTTTGACGGCTACAATTCTATCGCCTTTGATGATGACGGTTTGTTCTTTCAGAATTTTTCCTTTTTGAGCATCAAAAAGAGAGCCACAGTGTAAATACGTTTGTTGTGCTTGTACCGAAGCGGCTACTAATAGTAACCAAATTGACCATTTTTTCATTGCCTTTTTTTTAGTGAGTGGTAATTTTATGAAGAAGTTGCTCGCAAATGTAATCGATTTGATCGAGGCTTAGTTCCGTATGCATGGGGAGCGAGAGAACTTCCTTGACCAAAGTATTGGTGACGGCAAAGTCTTCTTCTTTATAGGAAGCATGGGTGTAAGCTTTCTGTTTGTGCAATGGGATGGGATAGTAGACTCCCGTTGGAATACCGAGTTCATATAAGTGCTGAACCAATGCGTCTCGGTTCACTCCTTTTACACGAAGTGTGTATTGATGAAAAACATGTGAGTCACAATCGCCAGCTCGATAAGGGGTCGTGATGGCAGAACAGCTTTGCAATCTTTCTGTATACAAAGAGGCTGCCATTTTCCTTCTTTCATTGTAATACTCTAAAAAAGGAAGCTTGGTATCTAAAACAGCAGCTTGGAGTGCGTCTAATCGCGAGTTCACACCTACTACATCGTGGTGGTAGCGTTTGTACATCCCGTGATTTACAATCCCTCTAAGCGT
>CBFHRX010000057.1:0-6079 GCA_965658355.1 Flavobacteriaceae bacterium
TACATCTCCAACATCTGTAGAACCCCCTCCTGGATTTTCTAAGGTTTCCCGTAAAGGCTTAACGGTTCCATCGATACCGATTTTGGGTTTCCCTGTTGCTTCTTGAATTTTATAGGCAAAGGCTTTTTCTTCATCGGTATAGCTAAGGTCCCCTAGATATTCTAGGTTTTTCTGAATCGCGGCCCCTCCAGCACGATTGGGCAGCACTTCATGGATCCCTGAAATGAGAGAAATCTTGTAGTCCACATTGGCTAAGATGGCAGCGCCCTCCGCCATTGCTTTCACGCGTTCATACACCTCTTGCATGCCTGTGCGTTTGGTGTCTCTTACCCGCACCCATATTCTGGAATAATCCGGCACTACATTCACTACCTGTCCTCCGTCTTGGATATGATAATGGATGCGAACAGTCGGTTTGATATGTTCTCTATAGGCATTGATTCCATGGGTATACAACTCCAACGCATCAGAAGCACTTCTTCCGTTCCACGGATCGCCAGAAGCATGGGCCGCTTGCCCAAAGAATTCTACTTTAAAGTCTACCAAGGCCAAAGTCGTTTGAACATCTGCTTCCGTTTCATCAGCTGGGTGCCAGTCCAAGCAAACATCTAAATCATCAAATAATCCGGCACGTGCCATCCACAATTTTCCAAAGAACTTCTCTTCTGCTGGGGTTCCAAAAAACTTGATGGTCCCCTTTAACTTTCCTTGTTCTATTAATTTTTTTACGGCTACTGCCGCACCTAGGCTTGCTGTTCCAAAGAGGTTGTGTCCACATCCATGGCCAGCAGCTCCAGCCACTAAGGGTTCTTTGTCTGGGCTTGCCTTTTGCGAAATCCCTGGCAGGGCATCAAACTCTCCTAGTATACCGATTACAGGCTTACCAGAGCCATATGTGGCTACAAATGCTGTGGGGGTTTCGGCGACCCCTTCTTCAACCGTAAACCCATTGGCTTTGGCATACTCGATAAGGGTTTTTGAAGAGACCTTTTCTTGAAAAGCAATCTCTGCAGCTGCCCATATTTTATCACTAACCGCAATCAGTGCTTCTTTTTCTGCCTCTACGGAAGCGATAACTTCGTTCTTTAATTTTTTTGAGCGTTGCCCAAATAGCACTGTTGTACTCAACAGCACCGCTAAAAGGAGAGTCCCTTTCTTCATAATTTTACATTTTTTAAGTGGTGAACTTTAGCGCGAACGAATCAAGAGCGTAGGGGCTAAAAATAATAAGCCTCCAACTACATAAGGAGTGTCAATAAAATTGAGCTTTGAATACATAATCCCGGCGACCGTAAAACATACTACCGATAGTATCCCTGTTAAGATTCGTGCTACGAGCTTCCAGTTCATCTTTTAAATATATAAAAAGCGAATTAAATGCCTATTTTTAAATCATGATTCGATTGTACTGCATAGGTCTTTCTGTACTCCTTTTTGCTATACTAGCCAATGGAATGGCAACAGCTCTAGGACTCAAAACTTGGTACGACTTTCTCAATCTTCTCTTAAATCGCAAAGAAGCACTGGCAGGGATTTCTTTTTTTGACGGCTTCTGGTTGTTGATCGGCTATCCGTTGATTTTAGGAGGAAGTGCTATTTTAGGGGATTGGATCTATCAACAAATCACATCCTTATGACAAGTACTGTTATTTACGAAGGGCAACTTCGAAGCCGTTGTACCCACCTAGCTTCTGCAAGCCGTATCGATACTGATGCGCCCAAAGACAATCAAGGAAAAGGAGAAGCCTTTTCACCCACCGATTTAGTGGCAACAGCCCTGGGATCTTGTATGCTCACCATTATGGGAATCAAAGCCAGAGACTTGGGTATTGAACTGGAAGGAACGGAAGCTCAAGTCACCAAAAAAATGGGGGATTCGCCCCGGCGAATTATCGCTATAGACATCCTGTTGAAATTCCCACACAACTGGGATGCCAAAACCAAAACACTGCTTGAACGCGCAGCCGCAAGCTGCCCAGTACATCACTCGTTACATCCAGATATAGCCAAAAATATCGACTTTATTTGGCCTTAATGTTCGCCACCCGCTTTCTTATTCGGAAGCAGATAAACGACTAAGATGCCTAGTATGCCGAAGAAAAACCCTAGTATAAAGCCAAACGCCCGTGGCCTGCCTCTGCGCTCAGCTACATAAGCCCCAAGGGCTCCTGTTGCGACCCCTACGGCTAAAGAAAAATACACTAATGAATCGCTCATTTTGAACGTTTTGAATGGATTCCATACACAATACTATAGGTGAGTACCCCCATCGGGCCTAACATAAAGGTGCACAGTAGGGGAAGCACTACCCATAGGTGTGGGATTCCTTTCTGCTGACTGTTTTGTAAGAGCCAAGAACCCATCCAAAAGTCAAAAGCGAGGTAATGGAGCCAGCCTGCTGCTGCAGACTCTGGTGTGGCTTCTCGAAACAGCTTTACAATACCCTCTAAACTGCTGAAATCAGCTTCTGCCAAGCCGCCAAAGCCGAATAAAAAATAAGCGTAGAAAAAACTCAAGCCCAAAGGGACCCAGGGATACAACAGCAAAGATTGGGTAATTTTTTGCTTGGGGAGAAACAAGAGCAAGCCCCAAAATAGTAAAATAGCAGTATTACAAATACTAAATAATAGTGTGGTCATGGGCAGATTTCTTCTGGTGTTTCATGTCTAAAAATAGTAACTTCCGATCAGATATAAGCAGATGTTAGTCTTTAAAGATATTCGCGGCAATCGAGTGGATCCGTTAAACCACACGCTGAAGAAAATGGAGAATTTTCCCCATGTCGAAATTCACATTGGTTCTGACTCTCAAAACATCGGAAAGAAAACCATCTACTGCACCGTCATCGCCTATCGCTTTGGAAATCGTGGGGTCCATTATATCTTAAGCAAAAGCACGCAACCCATCATCCGAGATATGTGGTCTCGGCTGTGGAAAGAAGCAGAATTGAGTTTAGAGGTAGCCGAATGGCTAACCCAGCAAGTAAACATCAAAGTAGAAATAGACATGGATTATAATGATGATGAGAATTTTAAATCCAATAAACTAGTTGCGGCTACCAAAGGCTGGGCCAATTCCCTAGGTTATAAAGTAAATATTAAACCCTTCAACCAGATTGCCACCAAAGCGGCTGATCATCATTGCAAGTAAAATGTCAAAAAAACCCATTGGATTAGTCACGCCAGCACCTATTGGAAAACGTTGGGTGCAGGCCTTTAATAGCGAAGCCCCCGAGGAAAAAGTCCTGCTTAATGAAGCCATAGAAAATCCTGAGGATATTGAACTGTTACTGGTGTGGAAACATCCCAAAGGAAGCTTAAAGCCTTTTACCAACTTAAAATTACTGTATTCACTGGGGGCAGGGGTAGACCACCTAATGCAAGACCCGGATATCCCCAAAGGGGTCCCCATCTGTAGAATTGTAGATCCATTATTAGCCTTTTCTATGTCCAATTATATTGTCTATGCGGTATTAGATTACCAGCGGCGAATGGACAAATACCGCAGCGACCAACGTCAAAAGATCTGGGATCATTATGCCCTTCCGGAACGAACATTGGAGATTGGGATATTGGGGCTTGGCCATTTGGGGACAGATGCCGCGCAAAAACTAAAGGCCTTGGGCTTTAAAGTCTCAGGCTATAGCCCGAGTCCAAAGTCGGTTCCCGACATACGCTGCTACCACGGAGAAGAACTCCCTACTTTTCTGACTAACGCCTCTGTTTTGGTTTGTACAGTCCCCTTTACACCCGACACGAAAGGCCTGTTAAACACCTCGTTATTTGAATTGTTGCCCAAAGGAAGTTACCTCGTCAATGTAGCAAGAGGAGGGGTGCAAATCGAAAAAGACATTCTATTGGCATTGGAGTCAGGGCAGCTAAGTGGGGCCTTTTTAGATGTTTTTGAAACGGAACCTCTGCCCAATGAAAGTCCCCTATGGGCACATCCCAAAGTAACAATAACACCCCATATTGCGAGCATCACCAATCCTGAAGCCGGAGTGGAACAAATTCTAAAAAATTGGTTGCGAATTCTTCACAAAGAACCACTACTACATCAGGTAGATCTTACTAAAGGCTATTGAAGTGCCTTTCCAATTTTTTCACAACCATAGCGAACTACATCCGTAGTCGGTACGCCTGTTTCTGCTTCTATCTTATGGATTACTTGTTGAGCTTCTTCTTCAGTAAGAGCACTGGTATTTAGGGCTATCCCAGCAACTTTGGCATTGGGATAGGTGCCGCATACGCTCACCAACATTTCATTCAGCTGTATAAACTCTTTTAGAGAAGGGATTTTTATGTATTCAGGGAATTTTAAATGGGTTTTATCAGCCCTGTGACACAGGATAAGGTGGGTTGGGCAGCTCCCTCTCATAAGGGGTAAAGTAGCCGTACTACCAGGGTGAAGCAAAGAGCCTTGTCCTTCGACTAAAATCCAGTCTTTTTGCTGATGGGCCATAACCGCTTCTTCTACAGCCCCACAAGCGAGATCTACTTTAAAGGCATCCAAGGGGATTCCGGCTCCTGTCAACGTGATTCCAATCTGACCGGTGGCAACAAAACCCGTATCTATATCTTGTGACTGTGCCCAACTGTACAATTCCAAGCCGGCTGTCATTTTTCCAGCAGCCATATCAGTACCCACAAATAAAATACGTTTGTTGTCTAAACGAGCAGCTTGCGCTGTAGCAATAGGAGGAGTGCTTTGTGGGACGCGAACATCCCATATCCATTGAGTATCGCCTTTGCAAAAAGAGTGGTATCTACTTTGCAGTAAATCGTGCAATCCGTTTACGATAGACATGCCCGCTTGCAATGCTTTTTCAATTATCGGGAGCCAATCGTTGGGAATACGACCCCCTGACGGGGCAATCCCAAGAATCAAAACATCTGCTCCTGATGTAATGGCTTCTTCTAAGGTAGCCACTATGGGAGCCTCGTGGGCTATCCCGGTTACTTGGGATAAGGACTCACCGGCAAATTGAGTGTCGACGACCGCTACGATTTCATGGCTAGCATATCGGAGAACTCCAAAGCCCATTTTACCATATTCGCTTTTTAAATGCCCTTCCATATAGAGGGCAATCTTGTTAGAGGCTTGTAACATTTATATCATCTTTAAGTGAAGCACCATGACCGGGTCTGTCTGTAGGCATGGTAATCCCCGATTCCATCGGAGCCCCTACTGCTGGGTCTGGTGATAAGTTGTAATGTGAATCCAAATCAATGTGGTCTAATACTCCCGATAGGGCTGCCGCTGCCGCAATAGAAATCGAAGATTCACTCATGCAGCCGACCATGGTTTTTAAACCAAATGCTTTTGCTGTGGCTATAATTCGAACTGCCTCTGTAATACCGCCACATTTCATGAGCTTAAAATTGACACCATGAACAGCAGAGGCCCATTGGGGAATATCCTGAGCAAACCGACAAGATTCGTCTACATAAATAGGGAGGGCTGATTGCAAATACAAGGGTGATAAATTGGCTTCATCCCCTTCTTTTAAGGGTTGCTCTATATAGCTTACCCCCCGTTCTGCAAGCCAATGGCTCATGGAGATCGCGCTGTCTAAATCCCAGCCACCGTTGGCATCTACTCGCAGCTTGACATCATAAGGTTGACAGCTTTCTACTACCTGCTCAAACATGGCTTTGTCTGCTGCTACTCCCTCTGGAGATCCCAGTTTTATTTTCAACGACTGTACAGTGGTCCCTTCTAATAATAAAGGAACTCTTTCTTTGACTACTTCCGCTGGGTTGATCCCTATTGTTACCGAAGTAGGCTGAGTGGGCTTGGGGAAACCCAATAATTGATAAAGGGGAAGCGCCGCTTTTTTGGCCGTCCAATCCCAAAGTGCAATATCCAAACCCGCATATGCACAGGGAGCAATTTGCAGCTGTCGCGCCCGTTGCTCTGTCTCATAAATACTAAGGCCTTCTATTCCTGAGGACACGAGTCGTTCTAGTTCCTCAACTACTTTTTCTGGGCTGTCTGCATTTTCATTTTTGCCGGGAGCGGCTTCGCCCCAACCTACTATCCCGTCTTTTTCTACCGACACAAAAATATTATAAGAGTC
>CBFHRX010000058.1:0-5899 GCA_965658355.1 Flavobacteriaceae bacterium
CTATTGTTACCGTTATGGGACATGTTGATCACGGTAAAACATCTTTATTGGATTTTATTCGTGAGGAAAATGTAATTGCTGGAGAATCAGGAGGCATTACACAGCATATCGGGGCCTATGGGGTGACCCTTAAGAGCGGCCAGCAAATGACTTTTTTAGATACTCCTGGTCACGAAGCCTTTACGGCCATGCGTGCGAGAGGTGCTCAAGTTACCGATATTGCGATTATCGTGGTAGCAGCCGATGACGCCATCATGCCACAAACCAAAGAAGCCATAAGCCATGCCCAAGCGGCTTCGGTACCCATTGTATTTGCGATCAATAAGATTGATAAATCGACTGCCAACCCCGATAAAATAAAAGAAGAGTTGGCGGGCATGAATTTAATGGTAGAAGATTGGGGTGGTAAAATTCAATCTCATGATATTTCAGCTCTTAAAGGAACTGGAGTCAATGAGCTATTAGAAAAAGTATTGCTTGAGGCAGAGCTTTTAGAATTACAAGCAAATAAAGACAGAAAAGCCAAAGGGACTGTTGTAGAGGCTTATCTCGATAAAGGACGAGGTTATGTATCCACGGTGTTGGTACAAACGGGTACCCTGAAAATTGGCGATTACATTTTAGCGGGTAAACACAGCGGAAAGGTAAAAGCCATGTTCGATGAGCGCGGCAATACGTTGGAAGCAGCGCCTCCTTCAACACCAGTTTCTATTTTAGGGCTCGACGGTGCTCCTCAAGCAGGGGATAACTTTAATGTCCTTGAAGACGAAAGAGAAGCCAAGCAAATTGCAGCCAAGCGTACGCAATTATTAAGAGAGCAAAATGTACGTACGCAACGACATATTACACTCGATGAAATCGGAAGACGAATTGCATTAGGCGATTTCCAAGAATTGAACCTGATTCTTAAAGGAGATGTTGACGGTTCGGTAGAAGCCTTGACGGATTCGCTTCAAAAATTATCGACAGAAGAGATTCAGGTCAATATAATTCACAAAGGGGTCGGCGCGATAACAGAATCTGATGTATTACTGGCCTCTGCCTCTGATGCTATTGTCATTGGATTTAATGTCCGACCAACAGGTAATTCTAGAGACTTAGCGGAGAAAGAAGAAATTGATATCCGCTCTTATTCCATCATTTACGACGCTATTAATGACGTAAAAGATGCGATGGAAGGGATGCTGTCTCCCGATATGAAAGAAGAGGTAACAGGAACCGTAGAAATACGAGAGTTGTTTAAGATTTCAAAAGTTGGAACCATAGCCGGTTGTATGGTAACCTCTGGTAAAGTGTATCGCAATTCAGGGATCCGCGTGATTCGGGAAGGTGTTGTAGTACATACAGGAAGCCTTACGTCTCTCAAGCGTTTTAAAGACGATGTCAAAGAAGTTAGCAAAGGGTATGATTGTGGATTGCAGTTGAAAAACTACAATGACATCAAGCTAAACGATGTTCTAGAATGTTACCAGGAGGTAGCTGTTAAAAAGACGCTCTAACGAACTTCTATTTCGGCTCTAGTAAGAAAGCTCCCCGAAAGTATTTTTTGATTTCTCCAAGGATTTCCCTGGCCTCAGATAGTTTTTTATAAGGGCCCACTTGGACTTTGTAATTGGGGGTTTCAAAAGACAATTCGGGATCGAGATTTTCTGTAATTTTAGGGAGGCTATCCATTACTTTTTGGGCCTCTTCATAGGTGCCATTATATACTTGAATCCTGAAATTATAAGCAGCATAAAGCTCTTTATTTGCTTCTATTTTTAATTGCAAAGCAGCTGTTACCAAACTGTCTTCTAGGATTTCAATAGTCCCTTTTTGCGAAGTATTTTGACTGAATACAAGTCCTGATACTAGTAAAAGAAGGTAAGATATATAGTGCATGAGAGGCTTCGTTTTGTTGAACAAATTAAAGGTTTTTTTAAAAAAACTGCAAGAAAGCCTCAACCATTATTTAGAATAGATTTAAATTAAATAAATGTCTTACTAAGGATAGTCCAAAAACTACTTATGACGTATTTTTGTGCTGGATTTTAGACTAGACTATTGAAGCTTTCAACATACATAAACACGAATAAGATGGTGAAATTTCTCGTCGGTAGACGACTAATGATCCTTCTCTCTTTATTTACCCTGCTTTCAGCATCCGTAACAGCACAAGATCAAGAGCCTGACCCAATGGCTGGGAAAAAGCTCTTCAATGCCAATTGTGCTGCCTGCCATAAGTTGAATAAAAAAGCTGTGGGTCCTGCATTGAGAGGAGTAACGGCAAAGTATGATAAGGAATGGTTGTATAGCTGGATTAAGAATAGCGCAGCCATGATCAAAGCGGGAGACGCTCAGGCAGTTGCTATCTGGGAGGAGTATAACAAAACAGCCATGACAGCATTCCCACAATTAAGCAATGCTGACATTGACAATATTTTAGCTTACACCGACTATGTGCCCCCAGTAACAACTCCACCAGCAGGCTCAGTTGCTGCTCCTGTAGCAGCACCATCGGGGGTTACCAATGAGATAATTCTTGCGGTTCTAGCCCTTGTATTTGTGCTTTTAGTTGTTATGTTGTTCTTAGTTCAAAAAACACTCTTGCGGATTGCAGAAGCAAGTGGTGTGGAACTCGCAACCGCCGAAAAACCAAAGCGAACACCGATCTGGCAAGCCTTTGCACAAAACCAATTTTTGGTTTTTGTATCAGTCGTTTTCCTTTTACTATCAAGCGCTTACTTTGCGTACGGATACCTTATGCAAGTGGGAGTGGACCAAGGATATATGCCTGTACAGCCGATTCACTACTCGCACAAGATCCATGCCGGTGCCAACCAAATAGAATGTAAATACTGTCACTCTTCAGCTAGAGTTTCTAAGCACTCCGGAATACCCTCTCTTAATGTTTGTATGAACTGCCACAAAAATATTGCAGAGTACAACGGGGAAGAAGATCTAGAGAATGGCTATACCAAAGAATTCTATACCAACGAAATCAAGAAGCTCTATGCTGCCGTTGGTTGGGACGAAGAAAACCAACAGTATACAGGTGAATCGCAACCGGTAAAATGGGTTCGCATTCACAACTTACCTGACTTTGTTTATTTCAATCACGCACAGCACGTTCAAGTGGGTGAGATTGAATGTCAAAAATGTCATGGACCCGTAGAGGAAATGGAGATCATGTATCAATATTCACCGCTGACAATGGGATGGTGTATCAACTGTCACCGAGAAACCAATGTAAAGGTTGAAAGCAATGAGTATTACGCAAAAATCCACGAGGAACTTTCCAAGAAATATGGAGTGGAGAAGCTCACAGCAGCTCAAATGGGCGGCTTGGAATGTGGAAAGTGCCATTATTAATTAGTTAGAAAGGTAGACGTATGTCAACAAAGAAAACATATTGGAAAAGCATGGATCAGTTGCAAGACAACAACTCCATGGTTCAAGAACTTGAACAGAACGAATTTGTTGAAAAACTTCCTGTTGAGCCATCGGCTGACGCAGAGGCAGAGGCAGCCACCAGTCGCCGTGATTTTTTAAAGTACGTTGGATTTAGTACTGCAGCGGCTACACTAGCAGCATGTGAAGGACCTGTGATTAAATCAGTTCCTTACGTAGTTCAGCCAGAAAGAATCATTCCAGGAATAGCAAATTATTACGCCACAACCATCGCGGATGGATTTGACTTTGCAAGTATTCTTATCAAAACAAGAGAAGGCCGTCCTATCAAGGTGGAGAGCAACAAAACAGCTCCTGTAAATGGCTCTGCCAATGCACGTGTTCATGCCTCGGTATTATCCATGTATGACACCCTGCGATTACAAGGCCCTAGAGCCAATGGTATTGATGTGTCATGGGATGACTTATACCTACAGCTAGAGGCGAAGCTAAAAGCAATGGCTGCTACCAACAAGTCTATTGTATTGTTGACGCAAACATTAGCGAGCCCTACAACGGCTAAGATCGTAGAAGGCTTTGTAGCCAAATACCCAAACATCAAACACATTACGTACGATGCAGTAGCTGAAGACGCAGCTTTGCAGGCCTTTGAAAATATATACGGTCAACGAGCCTTAGCCGATTACGATTTTTCCAAAGCTGAAGCCATCGTGTCAGTTGATGCTGATATTGTAGGCGATTGGCAAGGGGGAGGTTTTGACGGCAGCTATGCCGAAAGCCGTGTTCCAAAAGGGAAAGAAGGAAAGCGCAGCATGTCGAAGCACTTTCAATTCGAATCGAATATGTCACTTGCAGGAGCCAATGCAGACCATCGTATTCCTGCCTCTCCAAGTGAATTAAAAAACATATTGGCCAGTATTGCCGCTCAAATACTAGGAGAAACAGATACAGCGACTTTAAGTGCCGGCCACAAAAAGCAAGTAGCTAAAGCAGTTAAAGCCCTTAGATCTGCTTCTGACAAAGCGGTTTTAGTTTCAGGCTTGGATGACGTAGCGGCGCAAGAATTAGTGTTGGCTGTCAATCAAAAGCTCGCTAGTGAAGCTTTTATACCGGAACAGCCCAAACTTACTCGTAAAGGAAATACCCAAGAGGTATTGCAATTGCTAGAAGATGTTGCCGCTAAAAAAGTAAACGGATTGATTACCTATGGGGTCAACCCACTATTGACTCTAGCAGAAGCTACAAAACTAAAAGCTGCCTATGCTAATTTGGATTTAAGCTTGGCTTTTGTGAGCAAAGAAGACGAAACTGCGTCTTCTTCACAATATGTTGCGGCTACCCCCCATTACCTAGAAGCATGGGGAGATTATGAATTAAAACAAGGGCACTTCGCTTTGTCGCAACCCACTATAAAGCCGCTGTTTGACACCCAACAATTCCAAGATGTATTGTTGAAGCTTTCAGGCAGTACGGAATCGTACTACCAAGCGATTAAGGAAAACTGGAACAAAAATGTTTTGTTCGGCGCTTCCTGGAATCAAGCCCTTCATGATGGTTATATCAGCCGAGAAGCAAAAGCGTTAACAGCTGTCCATTCAGTAGCTGTTGCAAGCCAACTTAAAGCGTTGTCTACGACTGCAACTAAAGGAATGCAGCTGGTACTTTATACCAAGACAGGCATGGGCGACGGTCAGCAAGCCAACAACCCTTGGTTGCAAGAATTCCCAGACCCTGTTACCCGTGTTTCATGGGACAACTACCTGACTATTTCCAAGTCTGATGCAGATCGTCTTGGATTGAAAAATGTAAATGTGGCCAACGGTGCCCTGAATGGTAGTTACGCTCAGATTACTGTTAACGGAAAAAGCCTTATTGCTCCTGTTCTTATCCAACCAGGACAAGCAAAAGGAACGGTTGGTTTGGCATTTGGATACGGAGAAAAAATGGGCCTTAAAGAAGAAATGCAAGTAGGTGTCAATGCCTATGAATTGTATTTCGGTCAAAATAAAACTCAAAATGTTACCATTACTCCAGCCGAAGGCTATCATGAGTTTGCTTGTGTACAATTGCACAACACGCTAATGGGTAGAGGTGATATTGTGAAAGAAACCACTTTAGAGGTTTTCAACACCAAAGATTCGCATTACTGGAATCCTGTTCCTGAAGTTTCCAAAAATCATATGGAAATGCCTGTGACCTCTCCAGAAGTTGATATGTGGCAGGAATTTGACCGCTCCATTGGGCATCACTTTAACTTGTCAATAGACTTAAATGCTTGTACTGGTTGTGGTGCTTGTGTGATCGCCTGTCACGCCGAAAATAATGTGCCTGTAGTTGGAAAGCGAGAAGTTCGCAAATCACGCGATATGCACTGGTTGCGTATTGACCGTTATTACTCTTCTGATGATACCTTCAAAGGGGACTTAGATACCAAAGAGGCCATTTCAGGTCTTGGAGATTCACTGACTACTTTTGGTGAAATGGAGCAAGCAGCTGAGAATCCTCAGGT
>CBFHRX010000059.1:0-4010 GCA_965658355.1 Flavobacteriaceae bacterium
TCTACATCAACCGTACATTGTTTGGTCTGTATAGTTTACTCTTTGACTTAAAGGCTAAAGTGACCATAAATAATTACATGAATTTTGTTTAATTGGTTTATTTAAAATTGTAATTATCGAACACCCTAGTTGATCTAGGGTGTTTTTTTATTTTATATTGCACGGCTAATACTATTTCTATGTATCAATCCAAAATTACCGGCTTAGGCAAATACCTTCCTGAGAATGTAGTGACAAATGACGATTTAGCAAAGGTCATGGAAACTTCAGACGAATGGATCCAAGAACGTACTGGGATTAAAGAACGACGTCATATTAAAAAAGGCTCAGGAGATACGACTGCTTCTATGGGAGCTGCGGCTGCTAGAATTGCTATAAAGAGAGCTGGGATTGACACCTATGATATTGATTTGATATTGTTTGCCACCTTAAGTCCAGATTATTATTTCCCTGGCTCAGGGGTCTTGGTTCAAGAGCTTTTGGAGATTCCAACCTGCCCCGCAATGGATATTCGAAATCAGTGTTCGGGTTTTATTTACGCTTTGTCTACGGCCGATCAATTTATCAAAACGGGCATGTATAAGCATGTTTTGGTAATTGGCTCTGAAAACCATTCTGGAGGCTTAGATATGTCAACAAGAGGAAGAGGTGTTTCCGTAATCTTTGGGGATGGCGCTGGTGCTGCCGTAATTTCAAGAGAAGAAGAGGCAGACAAAGGAATCCTTTCTTCGCATCTGCATTCTGAGGGTAAATTTGCCGAAGAATTGTCTTTGATAGGCCCTAGTACCAACCGTTGGGTTCCAGAAATAATAGAAGCCAATGATCCGAGTGACGAATCTTATTACCCGTATATGAACGGTCAATTGGTGTTTAAAAATGCAGTAGTTCGCTTTTCAGAGGTTATCATGGAAGGCTTGCAGGCCAATCAACTCGGCCCTGATGCCATAAATATGCTAATTCCGCATCAGGCCAATCTTAGAATTTCGCAATTTGTTCAGAAGAAATTTGGGCTACAAGACGACCAAGTATACAACAACATTCAGAACTATGGGAACACAACGGCAGGTTCCATCCCCATTGCACTGACTGAAGCTTGGGAGGAAGGCAAAATTAAAGAGGGTGACATAGTAGTATTGGCAGCTTTTGGCAGCGGTTTTACATGGGGGAGCTCTATTATTCGTTGGTAATGTCTTCGAAAAGCACCTTGGTTCTCGGAGCTTCTGACAAGCCTGAACGCTATTCCTATAAAGCAGTTGAAAGACTTCGTGCTAAGGGCCATGCTGTGCAAGCGCTTGGAAGTAGAGAAGGAAGTGTGGCTGATGTACCCATCCAAACGGATTTACAGAACCTCCACCAACCGATAGATACTGTGAGTTTATATTTGAGCCCTCGCTGGCAAGAATCCTATGCTGAGTGGCTTTTGGCACTAGCACCTAGAAGAGTACTGTTCAACCCTGGGACTGAGAATCCCAAACTGGCTCAACGGCTTCAAGAAAAAGGGATCGCTACAGAAAACGCCTGTACACTAGTGCTCCTTTCTACGGATCAATATTAGCCCACAAAAGGTTAGTAGCCCATTTAAAGGCAAAAGCTCATATCCTATCTGATAGCCTCCGATGCTAGTGCTGGGGATTTGTCCCAGGCTAAAGATAATAAGCACAGAAGCCAATGCAACCCAGATGACTTTCTTGTCCTCTACTTGATAAGAGGTAAACATCCCAAAAGCAAAAAGACCCAATAGCGGACCGTAAGTGTAGGAGGCAACGGTCAACAAACCGTCAATCACATTTCGATCTAGAACATATTTAAACATAATAACCACTACAACCAAGGCAATGCTCATCGCTATATGAACTTTTTTTCGCGTCCTAATTTGATCCTGTTCGGGTTGTTGATCAAGTTTTAGAAAATCCACACAAAATGAGGTGGTCAAAGAGGTTAGTGCACTATCAGCACTGCTGTAAGCAGCGGCAATAAGCCCTAGTAAGAAAGTAACCGCAACAGCACCCCCCAAGGCGCCATTTAAAGCAATCTCAGGAAACAATAAATCGGTATTCGCTTTGCCATCAACTTGCGGCACCTCAATTCCATTTGCTTGCGCATAACTGTATAATAGTACGCCGAGTAACAAAAAAAGAAAAGTGACCCCCACTAGCACAAAGCTAAAACTGATCATGTTTTTTTGGGCTTCTTTCAAATTGCGACACGTCAAGTTTTTTTGCATCATGTCTTGATCCAAACCGGTCATGCAAATCGTGATAAAGGCCCCCCCAATTAAAGATTTTAAAAAGTAATTACGAGCTAAGAAGTCGTCTGTTACCCAAATTTTACCGTATTGTTCGAAAGCACTTGAATCTAGAAAGGTGAAAAAGGTCCAATCCATTTCGGTAAGTAAGTAGCCTACCGATAAGACCACCGCTAACACCATCAATAAGGTTTGGAGTGTATCAGTCCAGATAATGGTTTGAATCCCCCCTTTGAAAGTATAGAGCCAAATCAAAAGAATAGAGAGTACTACAGTGACCTCGAAAGGGACTCCCCAGGGGTCAAATATAAATTGTTGTAAAACCAGAGCGACTAAAAAAAGTCGAAAAGCAGCCCCTAGAACTCTTGAAATAAAGAAAAAAGCAGCCCCTGTAAGATGACTATTACTGCCCAATCGTTGTCCTAAGTATTCATATATAGAGGTGATTTGTGCCCGGTAATACAGCGGTAATAAAACAAAAGCGACCACCCAATAGCCCACTAAATATCCGATCACCACTTGAAAATAAGTCAGCTGGGTGTCGGCGACCCAACCGGGAACAGAAATAAAAGTGACCCCGGATAATGAAGTCCCCACCATTCCAAAAGCCACGAGATACCAAGGGGCGTTTTTATTGGCTTTGTAAAAAACTTGATTGTTGTCTTGGCGTCCTGTCCAAAACGAAATTCCGATTAAAACAGCAAAGTAAGAGAGTATCAACCCTAGAAGAATAGAAGGGGAAAGCATGCATTTTGGTTTGTCTAAAGATAGAAAAATGTCCCTACTAATATTTTGCTATTTTTGGGGATGCAATTTTCTTCCCATCTCCTTGAAAAAGCTGTTGATGAGATCGCACAGTTGCCGGGTATCGGTAGGCGATCGGCCTTGCGATTGGCACTTCACCTTCTCAAGCAGCCAGAGAGTCATACCCAAAGGCTTGCTAGTGCTTTAACAGATTTTAGAGAGCATATCAATTTTTGCGAAAACTGCCACAATTTATCAGATGCCCCTCGGTGTGAGATCTGCTCAAACCCAGCGCGAGATGAATCTCTCTTGTGTGTAGTAGAGGACATTAGAGACGTCATGGCCATTGAAGCAACTTCTCAGTTTAAGGGGTACTATCATGTGCTAGGAGGGTTGATTTCACCCATGGATGGGATAGGGCCGCAAGATCTGACGCTCGATTCGTTAGTAGCGAAAGTAGAATCTGGAAGTATAAACGAGGTAATATTTGCCCTCAGTGCTACCATGGAAGCCGATACAACGAACTTTTATATGTACAAATTACTGGGAAAACAGTCCGTGTCTATGAGTACTATAGCCAGAGGGATTTCTGTAGGGGAAGAATTGGAATATACAGATGAGGTTACCTTGGCGCGAAGTATCAATACGCGTTTGCCTTATGAAAAATCAATTCGTCAGTAACCCATTCATAGGGACGCAAGGTCTCGTCTAGTTTTTGTATTTTTGATATGAAAATCTGCTATGGCAAAATTTGAATTAAAACTTCCCAAAATGGGCGAAAGTGTGGCAGAAGCCACGATCACCTCCTGGTTAAAGGAAGTAGGGGATACGATTGAGGTCGATGATGCTATTGTAGAAATAGCGACCGATAAAGTAGATTCAGATGTGCCTTCAGAAGTAGCCGGGACTCTTATCGAAAAAAGATTTGAAATAGACCAGGTTGTGAAAGTAGGGGAGGTTCTTGCTGTTATACAAACGGAAGGGGAAGAGGTAATCTCTGAAACACCCGTTTTGACTGAAA
>CBFHRX010000060.1:0-4008 GCA_965658355.1 Flavobacteriaceae bacterium
TGCCAATTGTCCAGGGCTAAAAGTGATCGTCCCCTCCAATCCCTATGATGCAAAAGGTTTACTAAAATCAGCAATTCGCGATAACGACCCGGTTATTTTTATGGAATCAGAGCAGATGTACGGCGATAAAGGAGAGGTACCAGAAGGAGAATTTACACTCCCTATCGGCGTCGCTGATATAAAAAGAAAAGGGGAAGATGTTACGATTGTTTCCTTCGGAAAAATCATAAAAGAAGCCTATAAGGCCGCTGATGTTCTAGAAAAAGAGGGTATTTCTTGTGAAATTATTGACCTAAGAACAGTACGTCCTTTGGATTATGATACGGTTTTTGAATCTGTCAAAAAGACGAATCGTCTTGTGATACTCGAGGAGGCTTGGCCTTTTGGAAATGTGGCTACAGAAATCACCTACCAAGTTCAGCAACAGTTATTTGACTACTTAGATGCGCCTGTAGAAAAAATCAATACAGCAGACACACCGGCTCCCTATTCTCCAGTCCTTTTACAAGAATGGCTTCCCAACAGCGAAGATGTCATAAAAGCTGTTAAGAAAGTATTATACGTGAATGCCTAAAAGCAAAAGAAAGGTTTATTTTTCAAATCCAATGGCGTTGTTTATTTTTACGCCGCAAAAAATCACACAAGACCTATGATGTCCATCATTTATTTACCCATAGCCCTTTCTATAGTGGGCTTACTGTATATGTTCGTTAGAGCCCAATGGGTGCGAAAGCAAGATGCAGGAAACGAAAAAATGCAATCGATTTCAAAAAGTATTAAAGAAGGCGCATTGGCTTTCTTAAATGCGGAGTATCGATTGCTGCTCATATTTGTATTGATCGCCTCAGTAGGCTTGTTCATTATTTCAAGTATGGTTGAAACAACCAGCATCTTTATCATACCGGCTTTTATAGTAGGAGCTGTTTTTTCTGCCTTAGCTGGAAACATTGGTATGCGTATTGCCACGGAAGCCAATGCCAGAACGACCCAAGCTGCTAGAGAAAGTTTGCCCAAAGCACTTCAAGTTTCTTTTGGTGGAGGTACTGTAATGGGCCTAGGAGTAGCAGGGCTAGCCGTTTTGGGCTTGTCTTTATTCTTTTTGTTGTTCCTCAATATTTTTATGGGACAAGAGGGAAGCTTCTACGATAACATGACCATCGTTCTAGAAGCCCTAGCCGGGTTTTCATTAGGAGCTGAGTCCATTGCCTTGTTTGCACGTGTTGGAGGTGGAATTTACACCAAAGCAGCCGATGTAGGAGCCGATTTAGTTGGAAAGGTAGAAGCAGGGATTCCAGAAGACGATCCTAGAAACCCCGCTACTATTGCCGATAACGTAGGAGATAACGTAGGAGATGTAGCCGGTATGGGGGCTGACCTTTTCGGTAGCTATGTAGCGACAGTATTGGCTTCCATGGTGCTGGGAAATTATATTATCAAGGACATGACCGATGCCTCAGGGGCACAATTCGAGGATGCCTTTGGCGGAATGGGTCCTATTTTATTGCCCATAATGATTGCTGGCGTAGGTATTATCGCTTCAATCATCGGAACTTTCTTAATCAGAATTTCCAACAATGAAGCAAAAGAAGCAGAAGTACAAAGAGCTTTAAACATTGGAAATATAACATCTATATTGATCACAGCCATTGCCGGTTATTTTTTGATTGATTGGATGCTGCCTGAAACGATTCAAGGAATGCAATTCTTTGGAGAAGGCGCCAAAGACATCAGTAGCTTTAATGTGTTCCTAGCGACTATTGTAGGCTTGGCAGTAGGCTATTTGATTTCGATGTTTACAGAATACTATACCGCATTGGGTAAAAAACCAGTTTTAGATATCGTTCAGAATTCTTCAACGGGTGCTGCTACCAATATTATTGCGGGCCTTGCAACCGGAATGATCTCTACAGCTAGTTCTGTATTGTTATTCGCATTGGCCATTTGGGGGTCGTATAGTCTAGCTGGTTTTTATGGGGTAGCCCTTGCGGCTTCAGCCATGATGGCAACAACAGCTATGCAGCTAGCCATTGATGCTTTTGGGCCTATCGCCGATAATGCTGGTGGGGTTGCTGAAATGAGCGAATTACCAGATGAGGTACGGGAACGTACAGACATTTTAGACTCAGTTGGAAACACAACGGCTGCGGTTGGGAAAGGCTTTGCGATTGCATCTGCTGCCCTTACGGCACTCGCCTTATTCGCTGCCTATGTCACCTTCACAGGAATAGACGGAATTAACATCTTTAAAGCAGATGTCTTAGCCGCTTTGTTTATTGGAGGTATGATCCCTGTAGTATTTTCTGCACTAGCTATGAAAGCTGTTGGAAAGGCCGCTATGGAAATGGTAGAAGAAGTACGTCGCCAGTTCCGAGAAATTCCTGGAATTTTAGAAGGAAAAGGAACACCAGAATATGGAAAATGCGTCGAAATATCTACTCGTGCTGCTTTGCGCGAAATGTTGGTTCCAGGATTGATCACCTTAGTGACACCGATTCTTATCGGTTTTGTGATGGGGCCAGAAGCACTTGGGAGTTATATGGCGGGTGTTACTGTATCTGGAGTTCTATGGGCGATTTTCCAAAACAACGCCGGGGGCGCTTGGGACAATGCTAAGAAATCTTTTGAAGCAGGTGTTGAAATAAACGGCGAAATGACCTACAAAGGGTCAGAAGCACACAAAGCAGCTGTAACAGGAGATACTGTTGGAGATCCTTTTAAAGATACTTCCGGGCCTTCTATGAATATTCTCATTAAACTTACTTGTTTGGTCGGACTCGTGATTGCGCCGCTACTTGGGGGCCACGGAATGGAAGGCACCTCACAGCAGTCTGTTACGATGACGCAAGAGGCGGTTCAAAAAGAAGTTCGTGTTGAGGTAGAGTCGGCTGATGATTCTGATATCTTAAAAGCAGTCGTTACTGTGACGACGACTAAAGACGGTGCTGTCATAGCGGAAACTGTAAAAGAGATTGAAGGAACGAAAGAAGAAATAGAAGCTGCTATAGAGGCAGAAAAAGATATTAAAATGGAAATCCATACCGAGGATGACCACTAGAAAATAGTCTTAGATTCGTACTACTAAAAAAGCCAGTCACAATGACTGGCTTTTTTTATGGGAATAATCCGTGAACTTCGGCATCTATCTTTTCAATGATCTGACCGAGGTCGGTGGGTTTGTCAACAAAATCCAGATCGTCGACATCAATAATCAATAATTTTCCTTTGTCGTATTGGCTAATCCAAGCCTCATAGCGTTCGTTTAGCCTGCTGAGATACTCAATGCTAATGGTTGTCTCATAGTCTCTACCTCGCTTGTGAATTTTATTGACCAGGTTTGGAATACTCGATCGTAAGTAAACTAATAAATCGGGGCCTTGTACCTGGCCTTCCATAAGCTCAAATAGGGCATAATAATTGTCATAATCTCGTTTGGTCATCAGCCCCATCGCATGTAGGTTGGGGGCGAAAATAAAAGCATCTTCATAGATGGTTCGATCTTGAATGACATTTTTATCTGCCTTGCGAATGTTCATTAATTGTTCAAATCGACTTTTAAGAAAGTAAACTTGAAGATTAAAAGACCAACGTTCCATATGAGTATAAAAATCATCCAGATAGGGGTTGTCGATTACATCTTCAAATTGCGCTTCAAACTTATAGTGTTTGGCAAGTAGTTCTGTCAAGCTGGTTTTACCAGCTCCTATATTTCCAGCAATGGCTATGTGCATCTTATCTTTCGTATTGGCTTATGTCCACAACCAAAATAACAATTTTAATCCAAAATAGGACGCATTTATAAAACACTGATTCAACTTTTTGGCTACTATTTTGACATTAATCAAATACTATTTACATTTGCAGCAACAACGAGGAAGGATTTGACTGATTGCAACCTCTTTAAAAAAATGCTAAAGCAGTGTTGCTTTTAAAATTCACAAATCCTTCACGTACTAAAAAGCAACCTAGATGTCCTATTTATTTACCTCAGAATCGGTCAGTGAAGGCCAC
>CBFHRX010000061.1:0-3879 GCA_965658355.1 Flavobacteriaceae bacterium
AGAGGGAAGAAATACCCTTAGAATGTTTCATTTTCCTGAATTGCAAATCGAAAATAAGAAACAAGAAAATTTGATATACTTGGTTTATCTGGACAGCACTCAAACAGTTACAAAGGCTACACTATTTTCGAATGAAGGAGTGGTTCTAAAAGAGTCCAATTCAGATTTTATAGGAGAATAGTTACTTCCATTGCACTCTAATTAATTCAGGTTGACCGTAAAATTTCTCTTCCTCTGAGGTGAGCCAAAAATTTTCTTGATCCATTATTTTTACCGCTTCAATCTGTGCATTTGTGTGGGGAATTTCTACTTTTTCTAGGGAGTCAAAATTGAGTTTGTCAGAATCAAAATTCTGTACGCGATACAGAAACTGTCTTCCGTCAAAAGTATATCCCACCAAGGCTAATACCTTGGTCTTTTCTTGGTAATCTGCTCCGGTTATTAAGGCGTTCACTGCAACTGATTTAAGGGGAGACAATACATATTCTCCAGGCTCTTTTGAAATTTTATACACTTCAGTGGTTTGTTTTTCTCTGTTTTTTGAGAAAAGGAGTAAAGCGTCACCACATACGGTGAGCCCTTCAGCATCAAAGGCATTAATCCCTCTTTTTGTAAAGTTTTTTTGAGCTTTATATCGAATGCGAATCTTTCCAATTGTTTGAAATGCCTCCCCATCCCATTTGGTTTTATAAATTTTAAGACCTTCACGCGAAGCAAAGTTATTTCCGTGATCTCCAATGTAGACATACTCTTTATCCATGGCAATGTCTTCCCAGTCCTTGTTTTTGGCTCCTATAACAGCATAGGTAGCTAGGATTTCTCCTTGCTCGTTAAAGGCATACAAGGCTGCTTTTCCACCCGAATCATTATGGGTAAGAAAATGATTATTAAAGATCTCCAAGCCAGAGGTTTCGTTGATAGCACGTGAGAGTGGTACTATTTTTAAAATCTTTTGTGCTTGGCAAAGCTGACTGATAAAGACGACAATAAAGAAAAGGCGCATGAAATTTTTTTTGTACAAAATAAAAAGAATGCGAGTCAATCAAAAGAAAAGAGATGAGTTGCTTTGATTTTAGTATTTTGCCATAGTTGATGGAGACACAAGCGATGTTTATAGTGATGGGGGTAAGTGCAAGCGGTAAATCAACCCTTGGGAAAGCATTAGCTGAAAAAATAGGCTGTCCTTTTATTGAAGGCGATGATTACCATTCAGCTGAAAACATCAAGAAAATGATGCAAGGAGTTCCTCTAAATGATGCGGATAGAGCGCCTTGGCTGCAAGCACTGAACAGCCGTTTAAAAGAGGAAAAAGAAGGAGCTGTAGTTGCCTGTTCAGCCTTAAAGCACTCTTACCGAGAGATTTTGACAAAGGGAGTTACCCCTTTCCCAAAATTTATTTATCTCGATTGCGCGGTTAAATTATTAGAAAAAAGAATGCAAGAAAGAAATCATTTTATGCCGATAGAGTTATTACAAAGTCAGTTAGATACGTTGGAAATACCGACTTCAGCACTAAAAGTGACGGGTGATCAGGCTGTAACAGCACAACTGAATCAAATACTAAAAAGCATAAGATGACACAAAAAGCAGGTTGGGGAATTATTGGCATGGGTGTAATGGGTACTAGCTTAAGTAGAAATTTTGCACGCAATGGAATCCAATTGGCGTTGTACAATCAGTATGTAAAAGGAGAAGAAGAAGGGATAGCAGCACTGCGGTGTTCTCAATATCCAGAGCTACATTCAGCCCTTGCTTTTGAGGATATAACTTCTTTTGTTAAGGCCTTAGAAAGGCCTCGAAAGATCTTGGTTATGGTGCCAGCAGGGAAGGCCATTCAATCTGTTTTAGATCAGTTAGGTGTTCTTCTGTCTCCAGGGGATATCATAATTGACGGCGGGAACTCATTTTTTGAAGCCACCCAACAAAGAGAAGAAGAGTTTGTAAAAGCCGGGATCTCATTTTTGGGCATGGGGGTTTCAGGGGGTGAAGAAGGCGCTCTTAAGGGCCCAGCTTTAATGATAGGAGGCCAGCAAACTGCCTTTGAAATGGTGGCGTCTGACTTGGCACTAGTAGCGGCTAAAAATCAAAAAGGACAGGCTTGTCTTGGGCATTTTGGTAAGGGTGGTGCTGGGCATTATGTCAAAATGGTCCACAATGGGATTGAATATGCTGAAATGCAATTATTGGCTGAGGTATATGAGTGTCTCTTAACAGAGTCAACACCCTCATGGGAACTTTTTCAATCCTGGCAACAAACGGAAAGTAAAAGTTATTTATTGGGGATTACTGCTGATATCGTTTCTTACCAAAGTGATAATGGGTTGTTTATAGAGGCTATTTTAGACAAGACACACCACAAAGGAACAGGCTCCTGGTCTTCTATAAGTGCCATCTCGCAAGGAAGTCCTGCTAGCTTGATGCAGGCTGCATTAAATGCGCGTTTCACCGCCTCTCAAAAAGCACTTAGAGTGGAATTGGCAGCAGCCCTACCAAAAAAGGCTGAAAAAGCCTCAGAAATCTCTCATGAAAACCTTAAAAAGGCCTACGATTTGGCTCGTTGGATCAACCACCACCAAGGATTTCAGTTGTTAGAATTTGCCCAAAAAACCTATTCTTGGTCTTTTCCTTTAGCTGAAGCAGCAAAAAGTTGGACCGCAGGTTGTATTATCCAATCTGAATTAATGCAGGAATTGACCAAGCTATTAAAGAAAGAAAACAACCTATTAAGGGCTCCTGCTTTCACAAAAGTATTTCAAGAAAACAGTAGTGCTCTCTCAGAAGTAATTCAATGGGCGGCTCAGCATCAAATTCCAATCCCTGTTTTTTCTGCGGCCTGGAATTATCTTCTAGCTATAAAGCAAGCCAATTCTAGTGGTCATTTTATTCAAGCCCAACGCGATTATTTTGGAGGCCACGGACTTGAATGGAAAGAGGATGAAAACGATTCTTCCAAACACGGTCCCTGGCATGGAAAAGTGAATAGGGACTAAAAACAGTAAAATAGAAAGTTTTCCTTTTTAAAACAGCAAATGGATGGCACCAAACAAAAATTGTGATTTTAACAGCATTTTCTAACATGGAAATTCAGCAGGCAACAGCAGCGGGTTGGATACCCACAAAAAAAGGATTGAAAAAAACATTTGTTTTCTCAGATTTCAAAGAGGCACTTGTCTTTATCAACAAGGTGGGCGCTTTTTCTGAAAAGGTCCAACATCATCCAGAAATTCAAAACACCTATAATCGAGTTCATTTAATTATGTGGACTCATGACGAGGATGCCCTTACGGAAAAAGACATCAATTGGATCATCGCTTTTGAAAAGGAAAAAGAGAATTAGGGGCGGTTCATGGCGTAGAAAAGCCCTTTTTGAAGCAGTTTGATAAAGCGACTGTCTTCATACGTACTTTTCGAATGGCCTAAGCCCGTATAAAAAGAGCGGCCTCCATCAAAATCATGATACCACGTAATAGGATGTTCAGCTCCGTTATTTCCACCGCTATAGCTGGATTCCTCTAAGTTTAGCAATGGAATGATCGCGTCATTTTGAAACGTATAATTGTACCATTCGTCGTTGATCGACCAGGATTTTGGTAAGTGATTGGTGAAGTTTGTTTTTGTTTCCAAAGTTGTCAAAGTAGCCTTTGGGGTTCCCGGTGGATGCGAATCGAAATAAGCACCAACAAGTTGCCCATACCAAGACCAGTCATATTCGGTATCAGCAGCAGCATGAATCCCAACATAGCCTCCCCCATATTGAATGTATTTTTTGATTAGGTCTTCTTGTCTACTGTTAAAAATGTCTAGGGTAGTACACAAAAAGACAACTGCAGAAAGGGTTGAAAAATCAATATCTTCAATAACAGAAGCTTTGTTTAGGTG
>CBFHRX010000062.1:0-3835 GCA_965658355.1 Flavobacteriaceae bacterium
ATTGGAAAAAATGCCGCTGGATTTTTACGGCTACTACAGTCTTTTGGTTCCTTTTGTTGATGGGTATTACAAAATCGGAAAAGCGGAAAAAGCAAGAGCCCTTGCTGATCAAGTTGCAGATAAATACGCGGATCGCTTGCGCTATTTTGCATCTCTTGAACCCAATCAACAGTATGGGATTGGAGAAGAAGTGATCACAGAAATTGAACGCTATCGAACCCTTGTAGAGGCGGTATTGGTTCACCAAGACAGGGTCATTCTTGAACGTATTTTAGATCAATTTATGGAAGCCTCCCGTCCTTTCTTATTCCTCTATGGTGAGTTTGATTTCTACACCCAGCTCGAAGCGATTGTGGAAGGCTATTATACGGTCCAGAAGCCCTTTAAAGCTAGGATGCTAGCCCAGGTAATTGGCGATGTTTACAGAGACCGAATGGCTTTGTTTGCCAGCTTCCCACAAGAAGGCCAGATGCAGCTTCTGGAACGAATTAAAAATGGGGTATTGGATTATCGCTCTTTCCTTGATGTGATAAAAGCGAATGATACACTGAGTTTTTACCAACCCCTGGATTCACTCTATCAAGAGTCCATTAAAGAGTTGATTAAAGAAGAGATCGAAAGCGACTAAAAGGGAGCTTTTTATTGATGGTCTTGCATGAGGCTAATCAAGGTATTGGCATCTTGATCCCCACTTTGGCGCCATAACATTTCACCTGATTTATAGATCATAAGTGTCGGAAGTACCTTGACCCGTAATGCACTGCACAGCCTTTCATTTTTTTGGATGTCAATTTTAATGACCTTTCCGCTGTCTCCGATAGCTGCCGCAACATCTCTTAAGACAGGATGCATTGATTCCGTCAGAGCATCTTCATCGTTGAAAAAAAACAACAACAAGGGTTGGTTATCATCTATAAGCTCGCCAAACTTTGACATAGTATAGGGTTTACGATACAAACAAAATTAGATTTTTTTTAGGAAATCCCAACTTCCTTCTTTTTCAGGGTAATCAAAGAAATTTCTGGCCACATCCCTACTCTACCGGGATACGCTAAATAGCCAAAACCGCGATTCACATTTAGGTATTGCTTCTCACGATCGTAAATCCCTGCCCACTGCTTGTACCGCCATTGTATGGGACTCCATTTTATGACCCCAGGTATGTCGATTCCAAACTGCATTCCATGGGTATGTCCACTCAAGGTAAGATGTATGGGAAAAGGATGGGGCAATACCTGCGCCTCCCAATGGGAAGGATCGTGGCTCATCAGGATTTTAAAATCAGTTGCCTCAACCTCAGAAAGGGCTTTTTCTAAATCCCCCGCTTTTTTAAAGCGTCCCGCTCCCCAGTTTTCGACTCCTACTAAACTGATTCTATCAGAGCCTTTTTCTAAGGTCACGCTTTCATTTAACAACAATCGGAAGCCCATTTCTTTTTGGGTTCTTTTTAAATCTTCCAGGTTTTGTTGTTTGGCAGCGTCATTTTCCCAATCTGTATAATCTCCATAATCGTGATTGCCCAGAACTGAATATACGCCCATAGGAGCCTTTAATTTTGAAAAAATAGACTGATACGGATACAATTCATCCGTTTTATTATTCACGATATCTCCTGTAAACAAGATAACATCTGCTTGCTGTTGGTTGACGAGATCGACCCCATAGGCAACCTTTTCTGGGTTGTCAAAACTGCCAGAGTGGATGTCTGATAGCTGCGCAAGGGTAAAGCCATCAAACGCATCGGGTAAATCTTCAAATTCTAAGGTATATTTCAACACCTTATAATTGTATTTCCCCCGGACCATTCCAAAAAGAAGCGCAGAGAAAGGAATGGCTGCAAGACCAAGGGCTATTTGCGAAATAAATTTTCTCCGCTGCGGCAGGAGCTCTTGAGAGCCTTGATTGGTGATATAGCGATACACGGCCTGGGGAAACCGTATGATGTCTTCGAAGAACAAGAATACAATGAGAAAGCTTTGGAGTAAAAACAAGGAAAAGAACAACCCCAGTGTATAACTCATAAAACTTGAAAACCCTCTGGAGCGATCATAAAACATACTTTGCCCATAGAAAAGCAGGAGTATCCCAATCACAACAATCCAATACACCCAATAGAGGGTTCTATTTGAGGTCAGTGTTTTGACGGCTTGAAAAGCATAGAGCTGTACAAGTGCCGTAAAAGCAAGGATAAGAATCCAGCGAATAAGCATAGTGAATTTTTGCTGGCAAAGTTAATGGATTTTTTGTGCCAAATCTTTTGCCTTTCCATCGGAGAGACTGGCCACATAGCAACTGGCATTTAATAGGGTTTCGTAGGCACTGTCTCCCACAAAAGGAACCCCCTCGGGTATCAACTGCAACAGTAGTCTGTCATAGGAATTTGCCTGGCCTTTAAATTGATGTATTCCGGCTGTTACAAAGGCATCTAATAATTTTGAAAGCACTTGGTATCCCATGATTTCTTTTTGAATAACCTCATCGGACTGATACACCTTTTCGACACTAATACCAATAATATCGTTTATCTGGGCTTGGTATTGACATCGGTCTAAGAGGGCGTAGGGATAGTTTCCCTCAAGAATCTTATCTTCATTTTTCATGAATATAGTCGCCGCTTCTTGAATCAACTTATTAATTGCTAACGCTCGTAAATAGCCCAACCGCTGGGTCCGATTTGTTAGTGAGGCATATTTTTTTGTGTCTATAGCGCCTTGAACCAATTGAAGTAAATATTCCAAGGCATAAGATTCCGGAATCCACCCCAAATTGATCCCGTCTTCAAAATCGATAATGGTGTAACAAATATCATCGGCAGCTTCCACTAAATAAGCCAAGGGATGCCGCAGGTAGTGGCCTTCTTTTGCAAGCTGCAATTCCGCAGCTACCTCTTCAAATAGAGCTTGGTCGTATTGAAAATACCCAAACTTTTTATCCGCCACATGGGAGGTGGGTTTAACAGGTAAAGAGCCTTTGGGGTATTTCATATAAGCCCCTAAGGTGGCATAACTCAATCGCAGCCCCCCTGGAGTTCCCTCTTGGGACTGACACAGGATTTTAAACCCATTGGCATTGCCTTCAAAAGAACATAGATCTTCATACTGTGCTGCCGTTAGTTCGCCTTTATACTGCGCTCCTGCTCCTTCCTTAAAATAATGCCCGATGGCTTTTTCTCCACTATGTCCAAAAGGGGGGTTTCCTATATCATGGGCCAAAGCAGCTGCCGCTACAATGGCACCAAAATCATTCGCCTGATACCCTAAGCTGGCTGATAAGTGGGGGTATTTTTCTAGCAATTGCTTGCCTACTAAGCGCCCCAAACTACGACCCACAACGGAGACTTCCAACGAATGAGTAAGCCGGGTGTGGACAAAGTCTTTTTGAGAAAAGGGAATAACCTGAGTCTTGTCCTGTAGACTTCTAAAGGCGGTAGAGAATACAATTCGATCGTAATCCACCTCAAAGCCCAAACGAGTGGCGTCTTGTTCGATTCGCAGTCTTTTCGTGGTATCGCCATAGCGATTGAGTGATAACAATAAATCCCAATTCATCCTCTAAAACTACTATATATCCTCACAACCTCTATGTTAATTTAAGGTTATTTGAATCTATTTTCTTTAACAATTAATTAGTGATTTAGTGCGTATCGTTAACTCTTATCTAATAATATGCTTGTTGACCACGGCTATATTTGCTGCAAAACTTTATATAAAAATTAAAATGAAACAATTTAAATTAATTTCCTTATCGCTTTTAGCCGCTGTTGCATTATCATGTTCTGATGACGATCCAGAGGTTATTACTGTAACAGAAACCGTAACAGAAACAGTTGTTGAAA
>CBFHRX010000063.1:0-3745 GCA_965658355.1 Flavobacteriaceae bacterium
CAAACCTGTGTGGCTCCAGATTATCTGTTGGTCCATGAAGCGGAAAAGGACAAGTTAATCGAGCGCATGCAGTATCACCTAAAGCAAATGCTAGGCGATACGATTGAGGAAAGTCCCTATTACGGCCGTATCATCAATGAACAGATGTTTGATCGCCTCCAGCTTCTGCTCAAAGAAGGAAACCCCATCATTGGGGGAGAATCCAATAAGGAGTCTTTGTATATAGCCCCTACTCTTTTAGACGAAGTGCCAGAAGAGGCAAGTTGTTTAAAGGAAGAAATCTTCGGTCCCATTTTACCGATTATTAGTTTTAAGACCTTAGAGGAAGCCCTAGAACGGATCGATAGATACGAGGCACCTTTGGCGTATTACTATTTTGGATCAACCAAAAAGGGGAGAGAAATCATTCAGAATAGCTTATCGGGCGGCGCTTGTATTAACGATACGCTTATCCATTTGGGCTGTCAGAACCTTCCCTTTGGGGGCGTCGGAAATAGTGGAACAGGAAGTTACCACGGCCACAAAAGCTTTATGGCCTTTACACACGAAAAAGGGGTTTTTGAAAATGTCCAGAGTTTGGATCCACCCCTTCGATATGCCCCTTTCAAGTATTTTCCGATCCTAAAAAAATTACTTTAAAGAAGGTATTCTGTATTGACAAAATTGGAATCCTTAGAATCCATTAAAGCATCTAAGATTTCATTGTTGTAAGGATTGTCTTTGGCCGCTACAAAGGTTCGGATGGAAAAAGAACGCAGGGCATCAAAAACACTTAGCGTGCTAACAGCAGAATTTTTTCTTCCAGTAAAAGGATATACATCTGGACCTCGCTGACAAGCTGAATTTAGATTGACACGACAGACTAGGTTGGCGAGTACATCTACCAAAGGACCAATTTTTCGGATATCGCGACCGAATAAACTTACTTGCTGACCGTACTCAGAAGCCGCCATTACATCCAGTGGTTCGTTGATATCCTTATAGGATAGAATGGGAACTACAGGACCAAACTGCTCTTCATGATACACATCCATGTCACTCGTCACAGGATATAAGACGGCAGGATAGGAGTAGTTATGAGACAACTCTCCTCCTTTTTTATTAAGCACCTTTGCGCCTTTTTCGGTAGCATCTTTAATTAGGTCTTGAATATAAGCGGGTTTATTCGGTTCGGGTAGTGGGGTCAAAAAGGCATTTTCGTCCCAAGGCATTCCGTAATTGAGGGCATCAACAGCTTTTGCAAAACGGGTATTGAATTCATCTACGATAGACTCATGAACAAAAAGCATCTTTAAAGCCGTACACCGCTGGCCGTTGTACGAAAGAGTCCCCGAAATACATTCCTTAATGGTTAAATCTAAATCGGCATCTGGTAATACGATACCGGGGTTTTTAGCTTCTAAACCTAGGACCAAACGCAAGCGGTTTTTATTGGGATGCAAATCTTGCAGTGCAACAGCAGAAGAAGAATGCCCAATCAAAGCGAGTACATCTATCTTTCCCGTTTTCATAATAGGCGAAGCAATTTTGCGTCCTCTACCAAAAACAATATTGACAACCCCAGGAGGAAAACTCTCATGAAAAGCTTTTAACAAGGGAGTAATCAACAACACCCCGTGCTTGGCTGGCTTAAAAATGGCTGTATTCCCCATAATAATGGCGGGGATCAATAAGCAAAAGGTTTCGTTTAGAGGATAATTATAAGGCCCCAAACACAAGACAACCCCCAAAGGACCCCTTCTGATATGGGCGTGGATTCCGGCTTGCTTGTCAAATTTGGCACTCTTGCGATCTAGCTTTTTATACGCTTCAATCGTATCGAATATATAGTCAACTGTACGATCAAATTCTTTATAAGAATCGGCTTTGTTTTTGGCAATTTCCCACATCAAGAGCTCCACCACTTCTTCTCGATGCTCTTTCATCTTATTGGCAAAGTTTTCAAGACACTTAAGCCGGTCTTTTACTTTCATCGTTGGCCATGCACCCTGCCCTCTATTAAAGGCTTTTTCTGCAGCATTTAGCGCATCCAGGGCGGCATCTGTTTCCATATCCGGGATCGAACCCAATAAAGTGGGGCCAACTTCTCCCTTTTTGTTTTCTGTATAGATAGTAGAATACACCTCAGAAGTAGCACCTTTCCAAGTTTTTAGCTCGCCATTGACAAGGTATTGCGTACACTGTATTGTGTTTGTAAAAGCGGTAGTATGGTCAACTGAATCATCAGTAATTGTGTCCATTATTTTTTCTTTAAAGTTAAACAAAATATGCAAACCTCTTGTAGATATGATTGATTATATAACTGTTTATCAATAGTAAAGCATTAAAAGAGACATTTTTTGCTGAATTCCGTATCTTATTTGAGAATTTAGATTCCATTACTATGGCCAAAAAAACCGGACTCATTCTAGGCCCTTTGCTCTTTTTACTTCTCCAATATGGGTCCTTTTTTACACTTTCTAGTGATGCTACCCTCGTTGTTGCTCTGGCCTTTTGGATGGTCTGTTGGTGGATTACAGAAGCGGTATCGATATCTGTCACAGCCTTGCTCCCCTTAGTGGTATTCCCTTTGTCAGGAATTATGTCCATGAACGAAGTGGGGGCCAATTACGGAAGCTCAATAGTGTTTTTATTTTTTGGCGGCTTTGTGCTTGCCTTAGCTTTGGAGAAAGTAAACTTACACCGAAGAATCGCCTTGACCATTATTCATAAAACCGGCACGACACCCAATCGGGTTATTCTTGGATTTATGTTAGCAACCAGCTTTATGAGTATGTGGATCTCCAATACTGCCAGTACGGTAGTGATGCTCCCTATTGCCTTGTCTGTCATTCAATTATTGGTTCAAAGCGGTCAAAAATTCACCCAAGCAGAACAGCGCTTTTCACTAAGTGTTATGCTGGGAATTGCTTTTGCTGCCAATGCGGGCGGAATTGCAACCGTAATTGGGACACCCCCAAATTCAGTTCTTATTGGACTGTTGGAAAACGAATACCATATTCAAATATCATTTCTCAAATGGATGCTCATAGGGCTGCCTTTTTCACTGGTCCTTATTAGCCTTATTTATGTACTGTTTACCCGGGTTCTTTTTTCCAATAAAGGAATCCATTTTAAAACAACTGAAGACGTTATTGCGCGGCAATTAAAAGATTTAGGACCTTTATCGTCGCAGGAAAAACACGTTCTAATCATCTTCTTTTTAATGGTTTTTTGTTGGGTCTTTCGCAGCTTGATCAACAGCATGATTCCCCACTTGGGACTTAGTGACACCATGATTAGTGTGGCTGGAGCCATCGCATTGTTTTCCATCCCCAGCGATTTTAAAAATTTTCGTTTTGTATTGGAATGGAAAGACACCCAAAAATTAGCCTGGGGGATTTTAATCTTATTTGGCGGCGGACTGGCCCTTGCTAAAGGAATGGCACAGACAGGAATTGTATCGACTGTAACAACAGCTATTTCTCAAGCTGATTTTAATATTGCCAGTACCGTTTGTTTGCTGATCAGTTTGATGTTGTTTATGACAGAATTGATGAGCAATGTCGCCCTAGTAGCGGTTCTAGCTCCTGTAATGGCAGGAATCGCCTTAGGACTTGACATTCCCATTCTTCATTTATTAATTCCCGTTACCATGGCCAGTAGTTGTGCTTTTATGCTTCCTATGGCAACCCCTCCCAATGCGATTGTTTTTGCGAGCGGGTATATCAAGGTTTCCCAGATGGCACGGGCGGGTATCCTGATT
>CBFHRX010000064.1:0-3714 GCA_965658355.1 Flavobacteriaceae bacterium
CCTCCAGCAGCGGCTCCTAGTGTAACAATAAGGTTCCAACGTTGTGATTTCCAATCAAAATCAAAAAAAGAAACCTTTTGTCCAGCGCCCATTGCTGAGCAGAGCGTACGGAGATTAGAGGACATTCCAAATGTTTTTCCCGACCAAAGAAGCAGTAGTAACACGATAGAAATAAGCGGGCCACTTATGTACCAGGGCCAAGGATTGTATAAAAAGTCTAGCATAGCGTTTTTTTATTAAAGTGTTGAAGGACAGACATATTCTGTTAACGGTAATTCTGTTTCCTGGAGGGCTTTGAACCCACCTTCGATATTGACAAGATTGTGAATGCCTCTTTTCTTCAAAATGGACCCAGCAATAACAGAGCGATAGCCACCGGCACAGTGGATATAGAAGTCTCCTTTAGAAGGGAATTCAGACAGGTAGTCATTCAAGAAGTCCAAGGGGCTGTTGTTTGCCTCTTGAAGCCTTTCGGAAAGGTACTCGCTCTCTTTTCGGACATCAAATACTGGAGGTTGCTCTTTTTGATAGATTTTTTCAAAAGTAGCGGTGCTGACGCTACTCATTGTATCAAATTCTTTGCCTTCCTTTTTCCAAGCATCAAAACTGCCTTTTAGGTAGCCCAATGTTTGATCAAAGCCAACACGGGCTAGGCGGGTTATGGTCTCTTCTTCGCGTCCTTTAGGGCAAACAAGCAATATCGGTTGCTTGACATCTTGAATCAAAGCGCCTACCCAAGGGGCGAAGCCACCATCGATACCGATAAAAATAGATTGTGGAATATGCCCTTTCACAAAATCGTCTTGATGGCGGACATCTAATATAAGGGCCGCATGTTGGTTTGCCATTTCTTCAAAGGAATCAGGATCTAGCGCATGAGTGCCTCGATTTAGAATGGTATCAATGTCTTCATAACCCGACTTATTGAGTTTTACATTGAGGGGGAAATAGGCTGGAGGCGGCAAAAGCCCATCAGTAACCTCAGCAATGAATTCCTCTTTAGTCATGTCCTCACGCAATGCGTAGTTCCTCTTTTTTTGGTTGCCAAGGGTATCAACCGTTTCTTTCATCATGTTTTTACCACATGCTGAACCGGCACCATGGGCTGGATATACGACCACTTCATCAGCAAGAGGCATGATTTTATTTCGTAAGCTATCATATAAAAAACCGGCTAAATCCTCTTGGGTCATTTCCCCTTTTTGAGCCAAATCAGGTCTCCCAACATCTCCTAAGAAGAGGGTGTCTCCACTAAAGATGGCAATGTCTTTATCGCTTTTATCTTTTAGTAAGTAGGTTGTGCTTTCTAGTGTGTGTCCTGGTGTATGAAGCACTTTTATCGTCAGATCGCCAAGCTGAAACTCCTGACCGTCTTCTGCAATAGTAACGGGAAAGTCCGGGTTGGCGTTAGGTCCGTACACTATTGGAGCAGAAGTTTGCTTGGATAATGTTAGGTGGCCACTTACAAAATCAGCATGAAAATGCGTTTCAAAAATATATTTGATGGTAGCCTGATCCGCTTTGGCTTTTTTCAGATAAGGCTCCGTTTCACGGAGAGGATCAATAATAGCCACTTCTCCTTGACTTTCAATATAATAAGCTCCTTGAGCTAAACATCCAGTGTAAATTTGTTCTATTTTCATAATTATGTTTTTTTAAGGCTTCACAGACTCTTTTGAAGTAAAGTAAAACTGGCAATAGCCGTTCTATTCATTTTTTAGGGTTAATATTACAGTACTATTTCTTTAAAAAGGATGCCCACTCCCATAATGAGGACAAACCATCCAAATATTTTTTTTAAACGTTCACTCGGTACTTTTTTATTAAATGCCAGTCCTATAAAGATTCCCCCAACAGCAAAGGACGTAAAGGTTAATAAGAATTGCCAATCAATAGCGATATTATTTACATCCCCAAGGAAGCCTATAAGTGATTTAATAGCAATAATAAATAACGATGTACCAATGGCTACTTTAATCTCTAGCCCTGCTAGCAATACTAATGCAGGGATAATTAAGAAACCTCCTCCAGCACCAATCAATCCTGTTACGACACCTACAATACCCCCTTCTAAAATCACCAAAGGGATGTTGAGTTTTTTCTCAGCAGCTGAATGGGTTTCTTTTTTGGTTCTAATCATAGAGAGGGAAGCGACCAGCATAATGAGGGCGAAAAAAATCATAATCGCTAGCTCTCTTGTTAAAACAAACCCATTTAGTGTAGCGATCGTATCGGGAAGTGCAGGGATTATAAAGGCACGTGTCAGATAGACAGCCGTAAAAGCAGGAATGGAAAACACCATGCCTATTTTGAAATTTACATTCCCTATGACGGCATTTTTATAGGCCCCGACAGCAGATGCTACTCCTACTAAAAAAAGCGAATAAGCAGTAGCTGTAACGGCATCAATCCCTAATAGATAGACCAAAACGGGTACCGTAACAATGGATCCACCACCGCCAATAAGTCCCAGTATTAACCCAATAAAGAGCGCGGCTAAAAGTCCAATGTTAAATAACGTTTCCAATTGTTTCCTTTTGGGACAAAACTAGTCTCTTATTTACGTTCTGTTTGTAACAGAAGTTACACCCATTCGATAGCATTGCGATGCAGTTTTAACCGCCCTCTGTTTTCCAGTTTTTTTAACAAACGGGACACAACAACCCGGCTGCTATGCAGGTCATTAGCAATTTCTTGATGGGTAATGGAAATGGTATTGCTGTTCCCCAACTTTTGCTTTTCCTTTAGATAGCCCTCCAATCGTTCTTCCATATTCGTAAAGGCTATTTTGTCTACACTCTCCAATAGCTCAAGCATTCTTTGATGGTAACTGTTTAACACAAAATTGCGCCAACTTCGGTATTTGCCCAGCCATTCCTCCATTTTTTGAACGGGAATGCGTAATAATTTTGCGGGAGATTCACTGATGGCGTAGATTTCACTCTTTGAATGTCCCATACAGCAGTTAAGGGTCATGGCACAAGTTCCGCCCCTTTCAATATGGTAAAGAAGCAAATGTTGCCCTTCTTTATCGGGCCGTAATACTTTTATACTGCCCTCTAGAAGCAAGGGCATTGTTTTGATGTATTGTCCGGGTTGTATTAAGGTAAATTCACTAGGAACCTCAGCAAAAGTTGCAGTAGCGCTAATTTCTTCTATCAATTCTTTTTCTAATACAGTTCCAAAAAGATGTTGAAGTTCGGTAAGCATAGGAATTCAATTTGATTTACACACAAATTAAAGAAAGAAACTCGTAGTAAAAAACAGATTCGGGCTTCTGTAAGCTTAGGTATCAAAATAGGCTTAAACATAAGCTATATTCAAAATCTATATGTATGGGTATTGCGATACTGCTAAGGGGCTGATTGAAACTAGTCTCAACAAGATAAAAGAATTCAGATTTTTCCATTACTTTTGACACCACCGGGGATGTAGCTCAGCTGGCTAGAGCGCTTGACTGGCAGTCAAGAGGTCGTGGGTTCGAGTCCCATCTTCTCCACCCATAAAAAAACAAGCGGCTGCAAGGATTTTCTTTTCAGTCGCTTTTTTATTTAACCGGAGGGGTTTCGACAGAAGAAAGTAACTCAAAAGCCTGGTTTGAAGCGGGCGTAACATGTGTGGGAATGGGATCCAAATTAATATCAAAAGAGATTTTAGCAAATAAGGACTATCACACACTAGAAACAGAAGTTCGTTCTGTTTTGGAGCTGATCC
>CBFHRX010000065.1:0-2918 GCA_965658355.1 Flavobacteriaceae bacterium
AGCCTTTGTTTAACATCCACCTCAATGTAGACTATCCTTTTAACCTTACGGGGATACTCTATTTCCCAAAATTAAACAATGACCTTAACATCCAGAAAGACCGGATTCAACTCTATCAAAATCAGGTTTTTGTAACAGATAATGTAGAAGGGATTGTACCTGAATTTTTGACACTTCTTAGAGGAGTAATAGATTCCCCAGACATCCCACTGAATGTCTCAAGAAGTTACTTACAAGCTGATGGGGCGGTTAAAAAAATCAGTAACTACATCACCCGAAAGGTTGCTGATAAACTCAGCAGTCTCTTTAAGAAAGACCGAAAAGGCTTTGAGGAAAAATGGAATGACATCAAAGTCGTGATAGAATACGGGATGTTAAGTGAAGAGAAATTCTTTGAAAAAGCCGAGAAGTTTGCACTCTACCCGACCACTGATGGTGCCTATTACACCTTTGAAGAGCTACAAGAAAAAGTAAAAGAAAGTCAAACAGATAAGGATGGCAAGTTGGTGTTATTATATGCTTCACAAAAAGAAGAACAACACCCCTACATTCAAGCCGCTACTGATAAAGGGTATACCGTTTTATTGCTAGATTCCCCTATCATCAGTCATTTAATTCAAAAATTAGAAGGCGCCAAAGAAAACATCAGTTTTGCGCGAGTTGATGGTGATGCCATTGAAAACCTCATCAAAAAAGAAGAAGCCACTGTTTCCAAGTTGTCAGACGAAGAGAAAGAAACCCTTAAGCCTCTTATTGAAGAAGTGGTCACAGAGGGGCAGTACACCGTACAATTAGAAGCCATGGATAGCAGCAGCTTACCATTTGTATTAACGCAGCCTGAATTCATGCGCCGCATGAAAGAAATGCAACAAACAGGTGGAGGTATGATGGGCAGTTTCCCAGAAATGTTCACCCTACTGGTGAATACCAATCACGAATTGGTGGGACAAATCCTTCATACCAAGACGGCAAAGAAAAGAGAACGCCTAATCAAACAAGGGCTCGATCTAGCGAGGTTGTCGCAAAATCTACTAAAAGGAGAAGAATTGACAGCCTTTATTCAGCGCAGCATAGATTTGATTAAATAAACGCTGATGCATACTGTATGAAAAGCAACGATTGTAGAATCGTTGCTTTTTTTTTGCCCCTATTGCTTTTGATTGCAGCCAGAAAAATCCAATGGAGCTGATTGAGCCCGAACGTATTGAATCAAATAATCAGCCGTAGTCATAGAATACGTCAAACTGGGAACCGTATCAAAAAACTCTGGGTATTGATTGGAGATATAATCGTTCACAGCAAATGCAACGACTTGGTCTTGTGCCAAGGCCGTACCATCCTCTCCTATTAGCTGATACCCATCCCCTTGAGGCCTTACTTCATAAGAGGAATCGTAGGAATAGGAGGATCGATAGGCACTTAAAAAAGTTTGAAGCTGAGCCACTGTCATTTGGTATTTATCGAGGCCATTGCCGAAAGGATCTATGCTGTAAATTACAAAGGGAGTGATGTTTCCTTCTAAAAGATCATCCCGTACCCCTCCAGAATTTTGAATGACGAGATCTGCTTGTGTTTCCTTTCGAAGGGCTTTGACATAAAAACAAGCCGTTTCTGTACGATCGTGGGCATGAGCTGAACTTCCAATGACTTCATAAAATTCGGGTGCATCCGAAAACGCTGCTACTTTTTGTGCTAAAAAAGAATCCGTATCCAGTTCGGTTTCTAAGTCAATAGCCGTAAATGAAAAATCTTGAACCTCACCTCCTACAATCCGAAAAGTGGTCTTCCCCAAGGTTTCCAGATGCTTGCCAGCCATCACCATATACCCATTTGTTTTTTGTTTGCCATAAATCTGATTGGTATGTCCTCCAATTACCAAATCAATATTGGGATGGGCGGCCAATAATTCAGCATCTTTTTCTTCCCCCTGGTGTGTTAGTGCAACCAGTACAGCTGCCTGGTTTTCTGTTTTGTATTGGGAATAACGACCAAAAGCTTGGATCCCATCTTCAAATTTGAGAGTTTCAATTTTTTTCGGATGCGTCAAGGGATGTCCTTTGGGACTGCTGGTTTCCACCACCCCAACAAAAGCCAAGCGAATTCCATTCTTTTCTACTACCGCTGCCCCTTCAACACGCTCTAAAGCAGGAGGTCCTCCCTCTACATTGAGACACAAAAAAGGAAAATTTGCCTGTGAAATACGATCTGCTAATGCCTCTTGCCCGTAATCAAATTCATGATTGCCTATAACACTGACATCCATTTCCAAATCGTTTAACAAATCAATCATTGGATATCCCTTCTCTTCATAAAAATCGACAATAGGATTTCCCGAAAACAAATCCCCAGCGCTCACAAAGAAAACAGCATCGTAGTTTTTTCGAGCTTCCTCTAGTAGCGGTTTTATTTTGGGAAAGTTTCCCAAACGTCCATGCGGGTCATTGATTGAAAAAATAGCCACTTCCTTCCCTTTTTGAGTGATTTCTATCTCAGGTAAAGTCGTGTTTTGCCGTGACTCGTTGCACCCAAAAAGGACAACGAGAAATCCGCTAAAGAAAAGAAGTTTAATGAAATTCAGACGCATGCTTTTTTTTCAAAAATAAAAATTTCATTTGGCTAAAATTTCATTTTAGATAAAGGCAGAAAAGAATTAGTGATTCTTTAACATAAAAGCCAACCGCATATCCATACCTTAATACCATGATATCGATTTAGCTCCCCTCTTCGGCTGGACAATTGAAATCAAAAGAAATTAATTCCCTAGGAGTGATTGCATTAGACTATCCGAAAGTCTTTGGCTTGGATATTAAATATTTAGGACTCAAAAAAAGGATGACAAAACAATTCTTAAAACGCCTGGCAGCCCTCTGGAGTATCTTATTACTCCCCATCGTTGGCAGCCAATTTAGCAGTGAAAT
>CBFHRX010000066.1:0-2768 GCA_965658355.1 Flavobacteriaceae bacterium
ACCAAAGAATGTACGGTTGATGTAGATAAAGTGTTCGGAACCTCGATTCCCGTTCATTTTTCGCCACTCTTGATCGTCGGCAAATTCTTGACTTAAAGAGGCGATTTGATTCCAAAAGACGGGGTCCGAAAAATCAAAAGTTTCGCTGTGGAAAGGCAAGGTTAACAAACGGAGCATCCGATTGAATAACTCCGTAAAAAAAGCAATCTCCTTAGGGCTATCTGTTGGAGTTAAAATCTCCAATTTTCTTAGGATTTGCTGAAATTTTTCGGGCTTGTCTAGGTTTTCTTTTTGAGACAATTCAAAATAAGGAAGGTAGAAATCTTCTGGTATTTCTTTGATACAACCAAAATCCAAAGCAATCAGTTCATGATCAGGAGAAATTAAAAAATTACCGGGGTGCGGATCTGCATGCAATTTTTTGAGAATGTGCATCTGAAACATATAAAAGTCCCACAATGTTTGACCCAATTTTATATTGGTCTCAGGATTTGTATGCTCTTGATCTGTATATTCCGAAAGGTGGATGCCCTCCATCCAGTCCATGGTTAGCACTCTTTTGGTGGAAAACTCAGGATAATAGGTAGGGAAACGCAAATGAGGAACAGCAGCACATTCTTCTGTGATTTGCTGACTTTGCGTTAACTCCAATTCGTAGTCTGTTTCTTCCAATAATTTATTCTCTACCTCTTTAAAGAACTTATCGACATCTTGTCCTTGGAGGTTGAACATTCTAACGGCAACGGGTTTCACCAAACTTAGATCAGAGCCGATACTGTTTGCTACCCCAGGGTATTGGATTTTCACAGCAAGTTTTTTCCCATTCTTAGCTGCTTGGTGTACCTGTCCGATACTGGCAGCATTTACAGATTGAGTAGCAAACGTATCAAAAATGACCTCTGGATCGGCTCCTAAATTTTTACGTATAAGTTGTTTCACTAAAGGGGCAGAAAGGGGGGGCACAGAAAATTGTGCCAGGCTAAATTGCTCTACATAAGCACGGGGCAGCATGTTCTTTTCCATACTCAACATTTGCGCCATTTTAAGGGCGCTCCCCTTAAGACTTTTTAAACCGTCGTAAATATCTTTTGCATTTTCTTCGTCCAAAGTTTCTTTAGACATCTCTCGATTTAGCGCCTTTCCACCGTAATATTTAAGGTAATTACCGCCTACCTTTACACCAGTGGCAACCAATCTAGAGGCCCGCTCAATTTTATTGGTCGGTATGTAGTCAAGTGTTTTCAATTAGGTGTTTGTAAATTTTTCTTTCCACAAAAATTTTCCCAAATCCAAAATAGAATCCAAAGGGGTATTGTCAAATACATCAAAGGCCGTATTGACAGACTTCTCAATGGCTGCATCCGTTTTCTCAAAACTTTCCGAACGGTCTTCAATCCAAAATTTCAAAAGAAATAACAATTGTACCCAGGCAGCTTCTGAAAAAAGTTGTGGTGGGTGCTGACGCCATCTCGAGTCTTTATCAGCATTTCCTTCTTCAATCAAGTCGGAAGCAAAAGACTTAAAGTGTTTGCGTAGACCTTTGAGGTAAACAAGGTCTTTAAGATTGTGTGTCTCCATCTTTAAAGCAAACAAGACGTAAGAGCGATTGAGTAACAGGACTTCGAAAAAAGTAAAATAGAAACTCAATAACTTCTCTTTACGAGTCGCTTTCTTAAAATTTTTATCCTTTTCTAATACTGTCATGGTATTGCTATAGAAAGCTTCCCATATGTGTTCGCGAATAGCATCCAAAGAACTAAAAACACTGTAAAATTCTTTTTCTTCTATTTTGGCTTCCTTACAAAATTTATAGACTGATTTTGGATAGGCTTCTGTCTCCAACACATAATCGGTGTAGTGTCCTAAGATTTTAGATTTTAAGTCTTGTGTACTCATCATTTGGTTTATTTGAGGCAAAAATACGAAACGTTTAACTTTATTTCAATATTATTAAACAATAAAATACTGTTAAATTTTCTGTGCCAATCTGTCACTTGTTGGGCTTTGGTATTTTTTTTGTCCATGAAAACAAAAATTAGGAAACATGTCAAAAGGTAAAATCAATGTTGCGGTTGAAAATATCTTCCCGCTTATCAAAAAATTTCTCTACAGTGATCATGAAATATTTTTGCGTGAATTAATTTCCAATGCCACTGATGCCACCAACAAACTGAAACACCTAAGCAGTTTGGGTGAAGTTACAGGAGATCTAGGAGACTTGACTCTTGAAGTAAAGATTGATGCAAAAGGTAAAAAGCTTCACATTATTGACAAAGGCGTCGGTATGACAGCTGACGAGGTCAATAAATACATCAACGAAGTTGCTTTTTCAGGAGCTGAAGAATTTTTAGAAAAGTACAAAGACACGGCCAAAGACTCCGGCATTATCGGTCACTTTGGATTGGGTTTTTATTCTGCTTTTATGGTTGCCAAAGAAGTAGAAATCATTACTAAATCTCATAAAGACGAAGCGGCGGCTCATTGGGTGTGTGATGGCTCTCCAGAGTACGAACTCAAAAAATCCGACAAAAAAGAAAGAGGTACTGAAATCATCTTACACATTGACAACGATTCTAAAGAGTTCCTCGAAGAAGCCCGTATCTCTGAATTATTGACCAAGTACAATAAGTTCATGCCTATTCCCATTAAGTTTGGGACTCGAGAAGAAACCCTACCTCTTCCTGAAGATGCAGCAGAAGATGCGAAACCGGAAACTAAGACTGTTGACAACATCATCAACAATCCAAATCCGGCCTGGACAAAGGCCC
>CBFHRX010000067.1:0-2601 GCA_965658355.1 Flavobacteriaceae bacterium
GTAAAGTAATTTTTTTAATTTTTTTATTCCCCAATTGATTTCCCATGGCGCTGTAGCCTTTTATACTGATAAACTCTTCCGCATTCACAAGTTGCGGATCGGGTGTCTCTTTTCCTTTTGGCTTCACAAACTCAATCTTTAGGAGCGGTCGCCATTCGGAACTTACAAACAGCAATTGGGCATTTGTCTTAATAAAAGAATCTACCTTGTCTACACCCTCAATTAAAAAGCGCTTTAAAAAATACTTTTCCTTTTCAGGGTCAAAATAAACAGCTGTTATCGGTTTCTCTGGAATCCATCGCTCTAAAATACTAGGGGGTGTTTCAAAGTGCAGTGCTAAATCTGGAGTCACTGCTTTGGACTCACCGTGCTCATTGATTACCAACAGTTTATCATCACCACTAAAAGCACCTACCCACTCCCCTCGTGCGTCTACATTCAATCTGCCGATAGCGGTGTCAAACCATATATCGCGTGGCTTCAGAGTGGAAACTCCTTTTTCTTTTAGTTCAATTTTTCGAATCCCGTATTTACTTACGATATTCCCACGAACCCCACGACCTTTAACCTGCAAATCAGCGAAATCTAGGTCCCACTTTAACTTTTTGATGCTTCCAGAGTTACGTAAGTTTATGGTCACGATTTCTGCTTCTCCATTCGGATTGGCCGTAAAGTAGAGAATTTCGGATTCCGGCTTTCCTTGGGTCAGGCTGTATTTTTTATCACGTGTAACCCCTGTAACGGCAAAGCGCTTAATGAAAGAGGTCCCTCTTTTACCATCGCGATAAATCATATTGTAGATCGTTCGGCTGTCTTTCTTTTTGAAAACTGAAACATGGAGTATATCCTTTTCAATGAAAACTTTACTGTCAACCTTTACAACCATCATATGGCCGTCTTTGGTAAAGGCTATAATATCGTCTATATCAGAACAATCGCATACGTATTCATCTTTTCGCAGGGAGGTGCCTATAAATCCTTCTTCCCTGTTAACATACAGTTTTTGATTCCGAACAACTACTTTTTTAGCATCAACATCGTCGAAAATTTTGATTTCTGTTTTACGCTCTTTAGATTTTCCATACGTTTTTTGCAAACGTTCAAAATGACTGATTGCGTAAACAACAAGATTGTCAAGGTGGCTTTTAACAGTGGCTATTTCGTCTTCTAAAGCTTCTATCTTTTGCTGTGCTTTGTCAATATCAAATTTTGAAATTCTTTTGATTCGAATTTCCGTCAGCCTGATAATATCTTCCTCCACAACAGCTCTTTTCAAATGGGCTATATGAGGCTTTAACCCAGCATCAATAGCAGCTAGAACCTCCTCCCAGCTTTCGGCTTCTTCAATGTCACGGTAGATTCTGTTCTCAATAAATATACGCTCTAAAGAAGCAAAGTGCCATTGATTTTCCAGCTCCTGCAACTCTACTTCCAATTCCCGTTTTAGGATAGCAACAGTATTGTCGGTTGAGATTTTCAGCATCTCCGAAACGCCTATAAAATGAGGCTTGTTGTCAATAATGACACATCCTAGTGGGGATATAGAGGTTTCACAAGCTGTAAAAGCATACAACGCATCAATTGTTTTGTCGGGAGAAATCCCATTGGGCAAATGCACTAAAATTTCGACAGCTGCGGCAGTATTATCCTCAATTTTCCGAATTTTAATCTTCCCTTTCTCATTGGCCTTCAAGATGCTATCGATCAAACTTGAAGTAGTAGTCCCATAGGGAATTTCGGTAATAACTAAGGTGTTTTTGTCTTTTTGCTGAATTTTGGCCCGCACTCTTACTTTGCCTCCTCTACTCCCGTCGTTGTAGTGTTGGACATCCATAACGCCTCCTGTCATAAAATCAGGATAGATCTTAAAAGGCTTTCCTTTTAAGTGTTGAATGGAAGCTTTAATAAGCTCGTTAAAATTGTGCGGTAGTATTTTGGTGGATAACCCTACTGCAATCCCTTCTGCCCCTTGCGCTAATAGTAGGGGAAATTTAATGGGAAGATTTACAGGTTCTTTTTTACGCCCGTCATAGGACAATTGCCAATCGGTTACTTTAGGACTAAAGACGACATCCAGAGCAAATTTAGTCAATCGGGCCTCAATATAACGTGAGGCGGCCGCTCTATCACCAGTGAGAATATTACCCCAATTCCCTTGCATGTCAATAAGCAGCTCTTTTTGGCCTATTTGTACCATGGCATCGCTTATACTTGCATCTCCGTGCGGATGGTATTGCATGGTATGCCCTACTATATTCGCCACCTTATTATAGCGGCCGTCGTCTAGGTCCTTCATGGAATGAAGAATCCTTCTTTGCACTGGCTTCAATCCGTCTTCGATAGCAGGAACAGCCCGTTCTAAAATAACATAGGAGGCATAATCCAAAAACCAATCTTCGTACATACCTGAGACCTTGACAAGGCTGTCGGAATTTGAAGGAGGTGCCGTAGCATGATTTTGATTTGTGTCCATTTTATTTTCTGAGCGCATTAGGAGTCAAGCTCCTCCGCGAGGTCTAATTCTACTTTAAGGTTTTCGATGATAAATTTTTGGCGATCCATAGTATTTTTACCCATGTAGAACTCTAACAATTGTTCTAC
>CBFHRX010000068.1:0-2479 GCA_965658355.1 Flavobacteriaceae bacterium
CGATGACCTATATCGACTATAAGCATAAAATCGAGTTTAATGAAAAGCAATATGATGAAATAGATCTTTATTGCAAGTCTAAAGGGATAAAATGGTTTGCCTCTGTTTGGGATGAGGATTCCATTCAATTCATGAAAAAATATTCGTCAATTACGAAGATACCCTCTGCTTTAATTACCAATGAAACACTCTTAAAAAGTGCAAGAGCTGAATTTGATCAATTAATAATATCGACAGGAATGTCTACTGAAGAACAGATAGAAAAGGCCGTTGAGCTCTCAAATCCTGATGTTATCATGCACACCAATTCAACCTATCCGTCTCCTGTAGAAGAACTGAAATTGGAGTATATCAAATGGTTGAAAGACAAATATCCCAATAAAGAAATTGGTTATAGTGGCCATGAATACGGAATAACAGCGTCCATCAGTAGCATCGCATTGGGTGCTGAATGGATCGAAAGGCACGTAACTGTTGACAGGACCTTGTGGGGGTCCGATCAGCTCGCTTCTGTAGAGCCAATTGGCATGATCAAATTGATAAAAGGGATTCGGGAGCTAAACAGTGCCCTTGGAGGATATGAGCCTAGAAAAATATTCAATAGTGAAATGGAGAAACTAAATTCATTGAGAAAATAGAATGGTCGCCATTGTTCCAATAAGATCACGTTCCAAAAGAATAAAAGATAAAAACATCAAATTATTCAATGGGAAACCCCTTTTTTATTGGTGCTTGCATGAATTAAACGCTTCCTCTATTGAAAGAATTATCATCAGTACCGATTCTCAATACTATATAGAGCGTATCAAAGAATTTAATTTCGATAAAGTGGAATGCTCCTTACGGTCAGAAAAAAACGCTACCGATACCGCTACCTCAGAAGATGTTCTTATTGAGGTCATTGAGAAATTTGATTTAAAGGAGGACATTTTCTTTTGTCAAATCACAACTCCTTTTTTATCCGTTGAGGATATAGACAAAGCGATTGAATTTTATAAAAATTATGATTCTGTAATCTCTGTGGTAGAACAAAATAGATTCCTTTGGGATGAATCGGGTACTCCCACAAATTATGATTTACAAAATAGATCCCGAAGCCAAGATTTTGAATCCTATTATGTTGAAAATGGGTCTTTCTATATCAACAGCAGCTCTAACATACTGAGAGACACTTGCAGATTATCAGGTGAAATAGGGCTTTTTAAAATGAATACATTTTCCTATTTCGAGATTGATGATCTAGAGGATTGGAAAATATGCGAGATTTTACATCAACATTATTTTAACAATACAAGCTCTTTTAAGCAGACAAAATGATACAATTATTTTTTAGTGATGTCGATGGAACCTTAACCGATTCTGGAATATACTATACCTCAGAAGGTGTCGAGTTTAAAAAGTTTAACATGAGAGACGGTATGGGTTTTGAATTGTTACGGAATAAAGGGATTGAAACGGGGATAATCACAAGTGAAGAAACCATTATTACTGAATTAAGAGCTAAAAAACTGAAAATCGATTATGTCTATCAAGGAAAAAAGTTTAATTCCAAACTAGAGTCAGTCGCAGCGCTCTGTGCGTCTAAAGGTTTGAGCCTTTCAGAAGTAGCCTATATCGGAGATGATATAAATTGCTTTGAATTACTTTCTAATGTTGGTGTTGCAGCATGCCCCTCAGATGCTTCTGATGCCATAAAGAAAATCCCCGGTATTAAAATCATGAATAAAAAAGGAGGAAAAGGCGCTGTAAGAGCGTTTGTTGATTACCTTATAGAAGCTGAATTGCACAACAACTGATCTTCCAAATCAAGTTATTCTGTTTCTAAGCGTAACTATTGGAAGAATAATGCTACTGAAACGAATCACTGGCGCTCCCTAAGCCAAAGCTTTATTTAGGGATACCGCCCTAGAAATGGCAGGATATGCTACAAAAGATAAATCTTGATTATGTATTGTTTCTAGACATAGAAACGGTTCCCCTATTTGAACATTTTGATGAGCTGTCAGCAACAGGACAGCAATTGTTTAGCGACAAAACAGCCTACCAAAGAAAAGAAGGAGAATCCAGCGAGTCTTTTTACGAAAAGGCGGGTATCTGGGCTGAATTCGGAAAAATCATTTGCATATCGGTTGGGTTTTTTGCTTCAAAAAGAGAACCTAGATCCTTTCGTATCAAAAGCTTTTACGGAGAAGAAGAAGCCCTATTAAAGGATTTTAAATTCCTATTGGATCGTTATTTTAATACCTCTCGGCATCTTTTGTGCGCTCACAATGGAAAAGAATTTGATTTCCCCTATATCGCCAGGCGAATGCTTATTCACCGTATCCAACTCCCAAAGCTACTTTCTTTACACGGAAAAAAACCTTGGGAAATTCCCCATCTGGATACCTTGCACCTTTGCAGGTATGTGATTTAATGTATAAATCATTTTTAACCATAAATTATGTAGTAGAAGTAGAGATTTGGGGAATGGGAATGG
>CBFHRX010000069.1:0-2394 GCA_965658355.1 Flavobacteriaceae bacterium
AAATACACACAAAGACAAGGTACCCGCCGAATGGATCCGCAAGCAAACCCTTGTCAATGCAGAGCGTTATATCACCGAAGAATTAAAGGAATACGAAGCCAAAATACTGGGTGCCGAAGACAAGATCAAAAGTCTTGAAGCCCAGTTGTATCAAGAATTAGTACAGCAGTTGCAACGCTTTTTACCGGTCTTAAAACACAACGCCCAATGGGTAGCGCGTTTAGATGTGTTGTGGAGTTTTGCTTTTTCGGCTAAAAAATACCACTATCAAGCGCCTGAATTTACAAGCGAAGCCCGTTTGGATATCACCGATGGTCGCCACCCTGTAATCGAGCGCCAATTGCCTGCGGGGATCCCTTTTATTCCCAACAGTGTCCAGCTCGATGCGGACACACAGCAGCTGATTATGATAACGGGCCCCAATATGTCTGGAAAATCCGCGATTTTAAGACAAACCGCCCTTATAGCACTGCTGGCACAGATGGGAAGCTTTGTCCCAGCAGAGGCCGTAAGCATGCAATTAGTTGATAAGATCTTTACGCGGGTAGGGGCCAGTGACAACATCTCCCTAGGAGAGTCCACCTTTATGGTTGAAATGAACGAAACAGCTTCGATTCTCAACAATATTACCGATCAAAGCTTGGTCTTGTTAGACGAAATAGGCCGGGGGACAAGCACCTACGATGGTATCTCCATTGCTTGGGCCATAGCCGAATTCTTACACGCACATCCAAATCGTCCTAGGGTTTTGTTTGCGACCCATTACCACGAGTTAAATGAGATGACCCAACTCTTTGAGCGCATCAAAAATTATAATGTATCGGTACAAGAATTGCCCGATAAGGTTTTGTTTTTGCGCAAATTGGCGCCAGGAGGGAGCGCCCATAGTTTTGGAATTCACGTGGCCAAAATGGCGGGAATGCCCCAACTGGTTTTGCAAACCGCCCAGCAAAAACTAAAAGCCTTAGAGGAAACTCACGGTCTCGAAGGCCGCACCGCAGCCCTACAGGAAGACAAGAAAGAACTCCAACTGAGTATCTTTAATATGGATGACCCCCTACTCGAAGAATTACGGGAAGAAATCACCACTCTAGACCTAGACACCTTAACCCCAGTAGAGGCTTTGATGAAACTTCATCTGCTACAGCGGAAGCTACAGTCTGGAAAGAAAGTGTAATTTTAGAAAAAGGGACTTACATTTTTTCTAAAAATATGTACATTTGTCCGCACAAAAAGCGAAAGTAGCTCAGGGGTAGAGCATCACCTTGCCAAGGTGAGGGTCGCGGGTTCAAATCCCGTCTTTCGCTCGACTTTACGTTCAGCTCGGATGGTGGAATTGGTAGACACGTTGGACTTAAAATCCAATGATCATTGCGATCGTGCGGGTTCAAGTCCCGCTCCGAGTACAAAACCCTCCTTTTGGAGGGTTTTTTTGTATATTAAGAGTCCAAATCTTATTTATATGCCTATCACATACACCTTTCCCATTTGCTTTTTCCAAAGAGTTCCCGCTAGTAAACAAGTGACTTGCCTTGATTTATAGAGCCCATCTAGAAGCTTTTTAATGATTTTATTCTAGGGCTTATTTAGTAAAAAACCATTGTGTTTTAAGAAAATTCTGACACCCCCCAAACCTTATTTAATCAAGAACTTAATGGAGTATATCAATAAAAAAGAAAGACTGGATTACTTAGTAGAACTTCTAAGAAAAGGAAGGTGCACTACTTTAAAAGAGATTTCGCTACACTTTAACATAAGTCAACGGACCGCAAAAAGAATGATCGCAGTTTTACGGGACAGCGGCTATACGATTACCTATTCAAAATTTCACAAAAAATATTTTTTAGAAGAAGGACAGAAATTGGCACCCTAAGGTGTTAGTATTGTTTGTAATACAAAAGGCGGTTACCGAAAAGCCTTAAATAGAGTAGGTGAATTTAATACCTTAAATTTTATGAAAACACTTAATTTAAATGAAATGGAATTAGTTGAGGGTGGTGGACTACTAAGAAATTGTTTATTAGCAGGTGCTAACACTTTACTAGGAATTGGAACTATACCATGGGGAGGTGCTTGGTATGCTATTGGAGCAATTAGTACTGCAGCTGCACTGGGTTGCTTTGATTATTAAAATTATTTCAATGAGTAAGAGAAAATATATTATTAGTGGGTTTCTTTACCTATTAGCTATAGTTTTAATTTTCGCAATTAACTTCATGAAAATAAAAGAGAACACATTTCTTGTTTTTTATATTGGTTTATCAATCGTACCATTACTTTTAATTTATGCAACCAAAATTTTAAAAAAATGAAACAAATAGATTTAAATCAAATGGCAAAAATATCAGCAGGTACAACTCCAAGACAATGCTTTTTTGCTCCTTTTCGTTTATT
>CBFHRX010000070.1:0-2019 GCA_965658355.1 Flavobacteriaceae bacterium
GCTCGTCTCCAATTCCAAAGAAGAGCCTTCGAAAGGCCTCCAGGGTCAATACGATTCCGTTCAGGTCTGGATTTAGGTGAGCACCGCTAATGATGACAATCAATCCTGTGATGGCACAGACTAGTCCAGTATCCAGTAGCGGCCCCAGCAAGGCTGTTAAGCCCTCATCAGTTCCGTTTTTACTTACCGATTGCCCGTGGTACATAGGGGCGTTTCCGACGCCACTTTCATTGGAAAAAACAGCTCTTCGGACCCCCAGGATGACCAAGGCCCAAAAGCTGCCTGCAACGGCGCTTTTAAGCCCAAAAGCTTCTTGGAAAACTTGTTTTATAGCGGGGAGAACAGCCTCGGCATTGTTGAAGAGGATAAAAATCCCCATCGACAAATACAGTAAAACCATCGCCGGTACTAAGGCAGAGGTAACCCGGACAATTTTTTGCAGCCCACCAAAAATAACCCAGCTGCTTAAGACACAAAGCAGAATACCAATGATTAATTTCCATTTCCATACTGCCAGCTCGATAAAGCGTTCTGGCGCCACCACATCGACAAGGGTTTGGGTGAGTTGGTTAGCGGTGAAGGCGGGAAGGACACCAAAAAGCCCTGCTATCGAAAACCAGATAGCCAAGGGCTTCCCCCAACCTTGGAGTCCCATGCTCATATAGTACATGGGGCCTCCCAGGGGCTGGCCGTTTTCGTCTGTCTCTCGTAATTGAACCGCTAAGGAGCAGGAGTAAAATTTTATAATAGACCCGATTAATGCGGTGACCATCATCCAAAGGAGAACCCCAGGCCCTCCCATATGAATGGCAATGGCCACTCCTGAGATATTCCCCAAACCTACCGTAGCAGCGACTACGGCACTTAAGGCTTGAAATCGAGAAATCCCTGCCGCTTGCTCTTTTAAAGTGAGCAAGCGCACCCCCTCCCTTATCTTAAGCAAGGGGATGCCTCGGGAATGTACTAGTAAATAGCATCCCCCTCCTATGATCAAGAGGAGCATGACGACCTCTAGGGATTGAATACTTTGTTGTAAAAAAGCTTCAAAAGCAGCAAGCATACTTATTCTTTGATGATTACGTAGGTTGCTTTTACGCCTGTTGCCAAGTTCCAACGATTGGCGGCTTCAAGCTGCCCTTGGCTGTTGTAAATTTGCACTTCTGCTGTATTAGGACCGGATTCCCCTTGGTTTAACGCAACAAAATCAATTTTGTTAAAGCCTTCAGCAAGAGGAATTTCAATGCCTCGAAACTGTTCTACCAGCAAAAGATTGGAAACCACCTCCTGGTCATTCAGTAGAATTTTGATGCGATCCCCATCGGGGTATTCGTGGTCTCTTACTACGATCTGCATGTTTTTTTCGGTACTGCGAAAGTCTCCTAAATATTGGTCGACCTGGTAGTTTTTAGGGAGTTTTTGTGCCTCGCCGGGTTCGTTTTTTAAACTGCGGTTTAGTTTTGCGAGGTATTGGGTACTGGGGTCAATAAATTTTTCTTTTTGCGTCATGTCCAACATCGGCTCTTTAAGCTCCAATCGAGAGGTATTGGGTGCTTTGAGAAAATCTGTTTTAGGATCGGGTAGCAGCAGCTTTTTTTTCTCTGGCTCCTTTTGCTTGGGGAAAGACTTTGAGGGGGGGGTGCTACCCTCCAATTGGGCCAATAGGGGACTGCTTAGCGAAAGGCTTAGTAGGCAAACGACAAAAAGGAATCCTCTGAAAAGGTGCATCTTCAAAAGTATTCATTTTAAGAGCAAGCTGTACTTTCTGCTGGCAATTTATGTTATATTTAAAAAAATAAACCAATTTGAAATGCTACTTTCCAATTTAGACTGGGCCATTATTGCCGCCTTTTTTATCGTTTCCCTTGCGATCGGAATATGGGCCGCTCGTTCGGCTGGACAAAGTGTCAACGACTTCTTTTTATCGGGGCGAAATATGCCTTGGTGGTTATTGGGAATCTCCATGGTAGCCACTACCTTTTCGGCAGACACCCCCAACCTGGTGACAGATATTGTCCGGAC
>CBFHRX010000071.1:0-2002 GCA_965658355.1 Flavobacteriaceae bacterium
GGAAAGAAATACTGTTTTTACGGGTCTCCGGATCGTGATAAATATCGGGGAGGTTCGAATTCCCCCAGCTCCATTTTTTGACAATGGAATACATGGTTTCCGAATCAATACGGCCCATTAAATAAGGGTTTACAGGGCTTAATTCTGTTTTTATAGGAACGAGCTTATACACCAATCCGTCTAACTGTAGGTATTCTTTCATCCATATATATTCCGATTCTTCAAAACTACCTCCTGTAAAATAGATGGGACGTTCCCAGTCATTATTAGCCAAAATATCAAGCATCATTACTTGATTTTTAGTCAAAATACTCGTTGGTAAATCAATATCGATATAGGGTACAATTAAGTCTGCGTCTTCTGCTTTTACAATTCCGCTTTTCAATACATTTTCTTTATTGACAGGGAGGCGAATTTTATTGGTAGGGTAGAATACCAACTCTTGTGTATTTTTTGGATACGCCCTAGGGTCCACTTCTGATTGAAGTAGGAGACTTTTGTATTTAGTAGCCTCATTATCACTGGCTACCCAATCCACAAAATCGCCAATATCCCAGCGGACTGAGTCTAAGAGTTGCTCGTGTTTGATATAATCCCGAACCCCAAAAGCGTAGAGTTTATGTTCCATTTGCGAGGGAATAGGATCGCTTTCATAGGTTTTTCGTTTCATTTGATCAATGTACCAGTCCGTAGCAAGAAGACTTGTATTGATCGTTCGAACATCGGTTCGGTAGCCTTCAATTTCTTGAGCATACCAGAGGGCAAAAGTATCATTGTCCCCAATAGTAAAGATCATGGCGCCTTTGTCTTCATCAATCGACTGCAAATAGGATTTTGCAATGGATTGTGCGGTATACCGATTCGACCGATCGTGATCATCCCAATTCTGAAAAGCCATAAGAAAAGGAACCGCTAGCAGACACATACCGAGTCCAGCCAGAGATGTTGGGGTAGAAAAACGTTTCCGAATGAATTGGGTTAAGGCAAAAGCACCAATACCGATCCATAGGGAGAAAACGTAAAAAGATCCTACAAGCGCATAATCTCTTTCCCGCGGCTCAAAGGGGCGCTCATTTAAGTATACTTTTAGCGCCAATCCTGTAAAGAGGAAAAACAAAAGCAATACCCAAAAGCGTTTGGGGTCTTGCTGGTATAGAAAATACAAGCCGATTAAACCGAGTATAAGAGGGAGGAAAAAATACGTATTCCGTGCAGGGTTGTTTTTGGCATCCCCATCTAAGTTGGATTGATTCCCTAAAAAAAGCGAATCCACAAAGGGGATGCCGCTGATCCAATTTCCTTTTAGGATGCTGTAATCGCCTTGCAAATCATTTTGACGACCGACGAAATTCCAGAGAAAATAGCGCCAGTACATATAACTCATCTGATAGTCAAAGAGGAAATATAAATTGCTGAAAAAAGACGGTTTTTCGATATCTAAATAAGCACCGTAGGACTTGAAAAATTTATGATAGTCTTCACCTGACAGTACTCCGTCTTCTTGATCTTGACGAAATGTGTTGATTCGGTCCTGCAGTCGTTTACTCGATCTGTATTCTGGGGCTAACTGAAAATCCAAGGGCGCTGTAAAATCCATGTAGTTACCCGCATGCTCTGGGCTCCACAATCGGGGTAAGAACCCACGATGGTTTGCATTTGAATTGATCTCCGATTGTTCCCAATAGTTTACAATGACATACTTCCCTGTTTTTTCATCTCTTTCGTACTTGGGTTTGTCGTCTTTGTAGGGCTCAACAGGATCTTGACCGGCATACATATCCGAAAATAAAGGACCGTAAAAAAGATGTGTTTCAGGATACTGCTCTAGATTGTAGTAGGCAAGAAGGGCCCGTGCATTATTGGGCGCATTTTCATTGATGACAGTATTGGCATTGGAGCGGATGGGAATCATTATCCAAGAAGAAAAACCGACTAAAACGAACATCACACACAGCAGGGCGGTGTTTAGTTGGACCCACCCTTGTTTACGGGTCGTTTTTAG
>CBFHRX010000072.1:0-1705 GCA_965658355.1 Flavobacteriaceae bacterium
CACAAAGAGGAAATCGCTGCGTTGCTTAAAGCGGCCAACTGGGCGCCTACTCACCGAAAAACAGAACCCTGGCGTTTTAAAGTGCTTCAGGGAACAAAAAAAGCGAGCTTTGAATCTTTTATAGCAGACTTGTATACTAAAAATACTACTAAACCCTCTACTACCAAGCGGAATAAGATTGTCGAAAAAGTGCAACAGTCTGCCGCAATCCTACTTATTTGCATGCAACGAGATCCTGAAAAAAGGATTCCTGAGTGGGAGGAGATTGCAGCCACTGCAATGGCTGTCCAAAATCTGTGGTTACACGCAACGGAGATAGGATTAGGCGGCTATTGGAGTTCTCCCTCCTATTGCCAGCAGATGGATGAATTCATACCCTTTGAAAAAGGAGAAGTTTGCTTAGGGTTGTTTTATCTAGGTCGCTTTGAAGGCCCTGCTCCTGAAAGAACCCCTGGGAGCTGGGAAACCAAAGTGCAATGGTATGAGTAAGCTACTTACTCGATTACGATACTAAATCCAATGTGGTAATTCGCCGTTTCGGAATCGACATAAAGTTCTCGATCCGGAACCGTGCCGTGACAGGTCTTTATAGAACAATAAATGGACCCTCCTGCCATCCTCACCTTGTTGCTGGACTCATCAATCTGAGTTAAATCCCATACATTCCCCACAATATTTACTTCATCCAATGGCCTTATAGACCCTTTGTTTTCTGATTGCACTGGACGTTTATCCTGTTTCACGTATTGCCAATACTCCTCATAGCTAGGCAAGCGCACCCCTGCCCACTCACAATAGGCCAAGGCATCATTATAACTTACTTGAGTAACAGGTAAGTCTCTTGATTTAGGTGCATTTACCCCATCTGGTTGGCACCAAAAAGCACCCCAAACGACTTCGTATTCATAAACATTCTGCTGCACTATAGACCACCCATAACGTTCGGCATCCGTTCTGTATTGGGTGGCGTTAATAAAACGCTCAAAATCACCAACACTAACCCCCTCCAGTCTTGGGGTGGGGAGCAAAAAGGAAAAAAGAAATACATACCTAAACATCACAAATAGCAATTGCCTGTCTTAGAGAATCTAGTGGGTTTCCCTTTGTAGGAATAAACTCTTGTGCAACATGTCCTTGATAGCCCGTTTCAACAATAGCTTGCATGATAGCAGGATAAAACAATTCTTGAGAATCGTCTATCTCATGACGTCCCGGGACACCCGCTGTATGATAGTGGCCAAAATAAGAATGATGCTCCTGAATAGACCTTATAATATCCCCTTCCTGAATTTGCATATGATAAATATCAAATAAGAGCTTGAAATTAGGAGAGCCTAAAGCTTTGCATAAGGCAATACCCCATTCACTAGAGTCGCACATATAATCCGGATGATTGATTTGATTAAACAACTCCATTTGGATGACGACCCCGTGCTGTTCAGCTAAAGGAAGAATTTGTCGGAGTCCCTGAACACAGTTGGCCAATCCGATTTCATCCGACATTCCATTTCGGTTTCCGCTAAAACAAATTAAATTGGTATAGCCTGCAGCAGCCACTTTGGGGATTATGTCGGTATAATTCTGTATCAGTGTTGCATGGTATTGTAGATCATTCCAGCCTTCTGTCAAGCTGATTTCGGCTCCTTCACACATGGAGCAATGAATATCAAATTCTTTTAATAGAGGCCAATCATTGGGGCCTACT
>CBFHRX010000073.1:0-1645 GCA_965658355.1 Flavobacteriaceae bacterium
ACGAGAATTATGGCAGTACGAAATCGGAAATCAAGCCACAGGTAGATCTCTATACACTTGAAGAAGGGAAAGAGATCATCGTATTGGCAGAAGGTCGTTTGGTCAATCTGGGCTGTGCCACCGGACACCCGAGTTTTGTGATGAGCAATTCCTTTACGAACCAAACCCTAGCGCAGCTAGAGCTGTGGACAAATTCTTCTAACTATGAGAATAAAGTATACATGCTCCCTAAGAAATTAGATGAGAAGGTGGCTGCCTTGCACCTGAAAAATTTAGGGGCCGAGCTGGAAAGTCTCAGTACGGAGCAAGCCGATTATATCGGCGTCACCGTAGAAGGCCCTTACAAGCCTGACTACTACCGCTACTAGACAGCAAACAGGCTTTTAGGCATAAAAAAACCCACCAAATGGTGGGTTTTTTTAATGCTGAATTTTTAAAGCTGTTTAGGCTTCAAATGGGAGGATCGACACATAGGATTTATTGTCTCTCTTTTTGGTAAAATGAACCACCCCGTCTACTTTGGCGTGTAAGGTATGGTCTTTTCCAAGATATACATTTTCCCCTGGATTATGAGCGGTACCGCGTTGGCGAACGATGATGTTTCCTGCGCGTGCTGCTTGTCCTCCAAAGATTTTCACCCCCAATCGTTTCGATTCGGATTCTCTACCGTTTTTAGAACTCCCTACTCCTTTTTTATGAGCCATGGCTAATTATTTTTAGGATTGGTTAACTTAATGCTTTAATTAAATCTGCTTTCTTCATAGAAGAATAGCCGCTTACTCCTTTGTCTTTCGCCATCGCTTTAAGCTCGGCTACTGTCTTGGAAGAAAGATCCGCCGCTGGCGCTTCTTTCTTAGGAGCTGCTTTTTTAGGAGCCGCTTTTTTAGGCGCTGCCTTTGGTTTTTCTTCTTTCGCTGGGGTCGCTGCTTTGGCGGCTGCCTTTTTAGGGGCTGCTTTTTTAGCTCCGCTAGCCGTGATCCCTTCTATGATCAATTCCGTTAAGGCTTGGCGGTGTCCGTTTTTGACACGATAGCCTTTACGTCTTTTCTTTTTGAATACGATTACCTTGTCTCCTTTTAGGTGGCTGGTAACCTTGGCTTCTACAGAAGCACCGTCTATAGCCGGGGCGCCAACAGTCACTTTCTTTCCATCGTCTAATAACAATACCGTATCAAAGGAAACCTTGGCTCCTTCTTTGGCATCGAGACGGTGTACGAAAAGCCTTTGGTCTTGTGCAACCTTAAATTGCTGCCCTGCTATCTCTACAATTGCGTACATGTTAGTCTATTTTTGGAGTGCAAATATAGTGTTTTCACATCAATCTACAAGCATAAAATGCATTTCCCTATCGTTGCTCGCGGGCCAAAAGGAAATCTAGGGAATAGCGTCCCGGGCCGGTAATGAATAGCAACAGGTACCCCAGTAAATACAACAAGGCCATTTCCATTTTCCGAAAGGGGTCCTCGCCGTGTACGATAAAGGCCGCCACAAACATGGCTACAATGGGGAATAGCGTCGCCCAGCGGGTTTTAAAGCCCATGATGATGAATAAGGGCGCTACCACTTCTGCTATAACCACCAATACCAAGGAAAGCTCTGGCCCCAATCCAATAGGGTCACCGAATTTTATTTCATCGGCAAAGAG
>CBFHRX010000074.1:0-1545 GCA_965658355.1 Flavobacteriaceae bacterium
CTGGTGTTGTTCTAAATCAAAAAAATGAAGGGTATAGGTCTTTTCTTTCGCGGGGTGCTCAACCCTTGCGGTGGCTTCCTCAAAAGGGGCTATTAAAAGCTGCTTGTTCAATTGCAGCCCTGGGACTTCTGCGGCTTTGTATACCGCTTCTTTTGCCGTCCAAAGCTGTATTAATTCTGCTGTACTCGCCGCAAAAGACTCTGAGGAATGCACAAACTTGGACCGTATCTTTTGCACTTGTTCCCGATGGGCTTCGATGTCAACACCATTCGGCAGTGAGCCCACTACTATCCCCGCATAGCCATTGGCATGTGTGATGGAGATGTGTTGCTGGGGCAGTCTGGGAATCCCTTGGGCGTCATGATAGAGGCTTTCGGGATCGAGTTCTGCCTTTTGTAGTAATTGTTGCACCGCAAAGACTTCGATACGGTGCTTTTCCTGTGTTCGTTGTGCTAGGCGATTTTCTAAGGATTGAGTCATGGGGAGTCCTTTTCGGATCTCCTCCTCGGATTCTTCTATTTTCCAAACCCAAAAATCGGTAGCGGGCCTAATCGTATGATGAAGTGCAAAGGGCATTGGGTAGTGGTCTAAAAAGGTTGTAATTTTGCTCAACTGTTTACAAATATAGAACTATGGAAACGAAAACGGAGGCCACGTATGTGCCCTATAAAGTAAAAGACATCAGCTTAGCCGATTGGGGGCGTAAAGAAATTCGCCTTGCTGAAGCTGAAATGCCCGGATTGATGGCCTTACGAGAAGAATATGGAGAGCGCAAACCGCTTGCGGGCGCCCGAATTGCAGGCTGTCTGCACATGACCATTCAAACGGCCGTTCTCATTGAAACCTTGGTCGCTTTAGGCGCTGATGTTACCTGGAGTTCTTGTAATATCTTTTCAACCCAAGACCATGCTGCTGCGGCTATTGCTGCTGCAGGCATCCCCGTTTATGCCTGGAAAGGAATGAACGAAGAAGAGTTTGATTGGTGTATTGAACAAACCTTGTTCTTTGGAGAAGAAAAAGAACCACTCAACATGATCTTGGACGACGGTGGGGATCTAACCAATATGGTCTTGGATCAATACCCAGAATTGGCAAAAGGCATCAAAGGCCTTTCGGAAGAAACCACTACTGGGGTTCACCGTTTGTACGAGCGTGTTAAAAATGGAACTCTTCCTTTGCCTGCCATCAACGTCAATGATTCTGTTACCAAGTCAAAATTTGACAACAAATACGGCTGTAAAGAAAGTGCCGTTGACGCGGTCCGTCGTGCCACCGATTTAATGATGGCTGGAAAACGCGTTGTGGTTTGTGGCTATGGGGATGTAGGGAAAGGGACTGCTGCTTCCTTTAGAGGTGCCGGTGCCATTGTAACCGTTACCGAAATAGATCCTATCTGTGCTTTACAAGCCGCTATGGATGGCTACGAAGTCAAAAAATTAAGTACTGTGGTGGCCAATGCAGATATTGTCATCACCGCCACTGGAAATAAAGACATCCTTGGAGGAGCTGATTTTTTAGCGATGAAAGACAAAGCTATTGTATGTA
>CBFHRX010000075.1:0-1391 GCA_965658355.1 Flavobacteriaceae bacterium
GACCTCACCAGTAGCTGATACTGTAAAACTGCCTCCGCTGATGGTTGTGCTACCGCTAAGGCTGCTGGCACCGACTACCGCTAAGTCTGTTGTGATAGAGGTTTGAGTACTACCATCGGTCAGTAAGTTGGTGTTGTTCAGCCAAGAAGAGCCATTCCAGTAGGCGGTAGTATTGGTATTTTGACCGGTATTTGAGGGGAGCGTTCCCGCAGTGACCCATAGGGTTTGAGTTCCAGTAGAGGAAAGCAATTGGCCAGCAGTACCTGAGCTTGTCGTACTGTCATAGAGCGCCCCACTAAGGCCCAGTGTTCCACTTATAGTAAGACTCTGTGAAGGATCATTCGTTCCAATACCTACATTCCCTTTTATAGCCGTAGTTACAATATCGTCATTCCCAAGAAGCATGGTGTTAGAACCAAGACCAATGGCCGCATAGCCAATGACGATTTCATTGGTTGATCCATCGCTTTTGGCCCGGGTATCCGCTCCGATAAATATACTATTGCTGCTATTGTCAAGGGGGGCTAATAAATAGTCATCATTCGCACTCGTCCCTCGTCCTGCGCTTTGTCCAACACCAACATTGTTATCAGCATTAGCACCATCAAGATTATACAGCGATCGATATCCAATGGCTGTATTTTTGCTACCTGTGTTGTTGTAGAGGCTATTGGCTCCTATGCCCGTATTTTGTGTTCCACTCACTGTTTTGTAAAGGGCCAGGGATCCCATTGCTGTGTTATCGATCCCGCTTGTATTATTGCCAATGGCACGATATCCAACAGCGGTATTATCAGTTCCTGAAGTATTGTTTTCAAGTGCATCAGCCCCAGTAGCACTGTTGTATTCACCCGTTAGATTATTTCTAAGGGCAGCTTCCCCTCCCGCAAAATTATTACTTCCAGAGGTGTTAGCACTCATGGCATTATAACCTATAGCCGTATTATTAAGACCGGTGTTGCTGGCTGTATTGCTAGATCCTGCCAGTGAACTATACCCTATGGATACATTGGTGTTTGTCCAAGCTGTTGAGGTGTCATTTGCATAGCGTTGTGAAAAGGGGCCTATGGCAACAGCACTAGAGCCTGTTACATTAGATTCAAGAGCTCTGACCCCAATAGCTACATTGGAACCTCCAATCGTATTTGCGTTAAGAGCGCGATAACCAGTAGCAAGATTGTTATTCCCTGTGGTGTTGTTTTGAAGGCCAAGATGACCCACTGCAACATTGTAATCTCCTGTGGTATTGTCATAAAGCGCCAGGGTACCTCCTGCAAAATTGCTTTCTCCTGAGGTGTTGCTGTACATGGCGCTAGTCCCTATAGCGGTATTATAAAGACCGATGTTATTAGCTGCAGTTGTAGAGCCGTGCAAAGTCTGATAGCCTACCG
>CBFHRX010000076.1:0-1362 GCA_965658355.1 Flavobacteriaceae bacterium
CGCACGGAAGCATAAAATTTAAGAGCGTTCCCTCCTGTGGTGGTTTCGGGATTCCCGAACATCACTCCGATTTTTTCACGAAGTTGGTTGATAAAAAAGACCGTACAATTGGTTTTGCTGATGGAGGCCGTAAGTTTCCGCAGAGCTTGTGACATCAAGCGAGCGTGCAGTCCCATTTTAGAATCCCCCATTTCCCCTTCGATTTCACTCTTAGGTGTCAAGGCAGCAACAGAATCCACGACGACGATATCAACCGCTCCGGAGCGGATGAGGTTGTCGGCGATCTCCAAGGCCTGCTCCCCATGATCGGGTTGTGAGATAATCAATTCGCTAATATCTACCCCTAATTTTTCGGCATAAAAACGATCAAAGGCGTGTTCGGCATCGATAAAGGCAGCGATTCCACCTGCCTTTTGACATTCTGCAATCGCATGCAAAGTCAGGGTCGTTTTCCCCGAAGATTCAGGGCCGTAAATTTCAATCACTCTACCGCGGGGATAGCCTCCCACCCCGAGGGCAATATCCAGTCCCAGTGAACCCGAGGGAATAGCCTCTACATCTTCTACAACCTCATCTCCGAGTTTCATCACGGAGCCTTTGCCATAGGTTTTGTCTAGTTTGTCCAGTGTCAGCTGGAGTGCTTTTAGTTTTGCTGCTTTTTCGTCTGCCATAATCGTTTTCTTTTTCGATATGAGCTAAAGTATTAAATAATAAAGTGAGGCAAAGCCCTCCTGAAGATGGATTATTAACAAAAACACAAGTTTTCACTGAGGGTATTTTTACAGAAAAGTGTACTTTCAAAAAACGTATTGCGGAAACAGCGGACCCATGCACTGGCTCGCAAAGCAGCATATAATTTTTCACCATATGAACACGACTAAAAGATATTATTCAGCCCTCATAGGGACCCTTTGTTTACTCGCCTTACCCCTTAGGGCACAAGACATTCTTCCGCTACGCGAGCGGGCAGCGGTTATAGAAAGTCTACAAGAAGAACGGCTCAATACGCTTTTGCCTACGTTGATGGCGGAACGCGATTTGGACCTATGGGTTTTGATCACCCGCGAATACAACGAAGATCCTGTCGTAAAGACCTTGCTACCCCCAACCTGGCTCAACGCCCGAAGGCGGACCATATTGGTATTTACCAAGGACCCGATTACAGATTCTGTGCGCCGTGTGGCCTTAACCCGCTATGCCTTTGGCAAGCATTTCCCCTCGGTATGGAATAAAGAAAAGCAACCGGATCAGTGGCAGGCGCTGGCGGACTATATTGTGGCGCAAGAGCCGAAAAAAATTGGGATTAACACCTCTGAAGAATATGGTATCGCCGATGGCTTGGCGCAAACCGATTACAAAGGG
>CBFHRX010000077.1:0-1239 GCA_965658355.1 Flavobacteriaceae bacterium
AAATTATTGAATGACATGACCGAATTTTTGGTTGAAAACACAAAATTTGACCTGCCCAGTGATTTCTTAAAAAGATGGATAAGAACTTCTGGAGAAAAAGAGCTGACAGAAGAAGAAGCTATCGAAGAGTACGATCGTTCCGAAAAGGGAATTCGCTATCAACTAATAGAAGGGAAGTTAGTAGCCGATCACGATTTGCAAGTACAGTTTGATGAGCTCAAAGACTTTGCGCGCGAGATGATTAGCATGCAAATGGCCCAATACGGTCAAATGCCTCCAGAGGAAAAAGAAATGGAAGGAATTATTTTAAGAATCCTTTCCAACCAAGAAGAAAGCAGACGTTTACAAGACCAATTGATGAGTCAGAAGATGTTGACTTTCTACAAAGAAAACGGTCCCATTAAAGAAAAAGCTATTGCCTTTGATGCCTTTATCAAAGAAGCATACGGACAAGCGTAAATTTTAGTATTTTTAGAAAAAGAAACTGCATGAACTACGGAAAAGAATTCAAGAAATTTGCCATCAAGAAACACGGTGTTAATGCTATGTATTACGATAAGATCGTATCGAGTATGACTCCTTATATTATAGAAGAACGCCAGATGAATGTGGCGCAAATGGATGTTTTTTCTCGATTGATGATGGATCGCATCATGTTTTTGGGAACCGGTATTGACGACAATGTTGCGAATATTATCCAAGCGCAACTATTATTCTTGCAAAGTGTTGATTCCAAAAGAGATATTCAGATGTACATCAATTCTCCAGGAGGAAGTGTGTATGCTGGATTGGGGATTTACGATACGATGCAGTTCATCAGCCCAGATGTAGCGACTATCTGTACGGGTATGGCTGCCTCTATGGGTGCTGTACTTCTTTGCGCGGGAGCAGACGGCAAGCGTTCCGCTTTACCGCATTCCAGAGTCATGATTCACCAACCGCTTGGTGGTGCTCAAGGGCAAGCCTCCGATATTGAAATCACAGCTCGGGAAATTCTAAAACTCAAAGACGAACTGTACGCCATCATTGCGAAGCACTCCAAGCAAACGGTTGAGAAAGTACACAACGATTCCGATCGTGACTATTGGATGCGTTCAGAAGAAGCCAAAGCCTATGGCATGGTCGATGAGGTTTTAAACCAATAATCTATCCAAACAGACATCATGGATAAAGATCAATTAAGCTGTTCCTTTTGTGGGCTAACCAAGCCCCAAACACAGTTGTTGGTGGCAGGTATGG
>CBFHRX010000078.1:0-1234 GCA_965658355.1 Flavobacteriaceae bacterium
ATAGCGGAAGGAGGCCAAGATTGGTCTCAAATGATTCAAGGCTTTTACGAATCCTTTCACGATACGGTTAATCATGTAAAGGAAAACGCACAACGCGAATCGGGAGAACGTATTCTTGGGGATCATCCAGAGAATGGAAGGGCTGTTAAAGTACGCTTGGGCAAGTATGGGCCCATCGCTCAAATTGGAAACCCCGAGGACGAAGACAAACCCGTTTTTGCTAGTTTGGCTCCAGGACAGCAGTTGGAAACCATTAGCTTAGAAGAGGCATTAGAATTGTTTAAACTTCCCAAAGATTTAGGAGAATACGAGGGTGAAATCTTATCCGTAAACAACGGACGCTTCGGTCCTTATGTTAAATTAGGAAAGCTTTTTGTGTCACTCCCAAAAGACACAGCCCCAGCAAATGTTGACAGAGAGCAAGCGATAGCTCTAGTAGAAGAAAAAAAGAAAGCAGATGCCCCTATTGCTTTCTATAACGAACTTCCTGTATCAAAAGGAGTAGGACGTTTTGGTCCTTTTTTAAAGTGGAATGGGCTGTTCATCAATGTCAATAAAAAATACAACTTTGATCAACTCTCGGATTCAGATATTACGACTTTAATTGAGGAAAAAATACAAAAGGAAAAAGACAAGGTTCTCCAGGTTTGGGAAGAAGAGGGGATTCGAATAGAGAAGGCGCGCTGGGGGAGATCCAATATTATAAAGGGAAAACAAAAAGTAGAATTGGGTAAAGACATTGACGCTGCAAAGATTACTTTAAAACAAGCACAAGCTTATCTAGAGGCAGCGGCACCCAAGAAAAAGACAAGAAAGAAAAAATGAGTCTCGAGTTGCTAGCGCCCGTTTCTGATGAAACCGTATCAAGTATCGGTTTACTTCCAAAGCAAATTATTGGGAAAACCATTCCGATTCATACGCAACAAGAGGGACTTCCCGATTTAAAAAATGTAGCTATTGCGATCGTCGGTTTAACTGAAATAAGAAATTCTTTTTTTCCTAATAAGCCCTACGATTTACACGATTTCAGAAAAGCTTTTTATCAATTATATCCTGGAAATTGGAATCTAAATATTGTTGACTTGGGCGATCTCCCGGATGGGGAGACAGCTGAAGATTCTTATTTTGCGTTGCAAGAAATTTGTTTGCATTTGCGCCAATTAAATATCATTCCCATTGTTATTGGGGGTTCTCATGATCTAATATACCCTCTTTATCGTTCCTTCACTAGCGG
>CBFHRX010000079.1:0-1226 GCA_965658355.1 Flavobacteriaceae bacterium
GATGATATTCTTGCTATCGGTATGGTTGTCCGAAGGCGCATTGGTCCCTCCTATAATCCAATCCAGGGGCAAGCCATTGGTGGCTGTTGCGGTCCCCGCTTCTACAGAAAGACTTACCGCTAGGTTATGGCCTCTTGAGCCAGGGTCTAAGCCCCTTATTTCCAGTATAGGATCCCCGCTGGTGCTTACCGTTAGTGAGGCTACGGCTGAGGCCGAAGCAGTTCCGCTAGGCCCATACTTTGCGGCATAAGCAGATTCGATGGTGCTTAGAAAACCACGCAAAGACTCCGAATGACCTTCCACTCGGGTGGCTGAGGTGGTTGTTACCGTATTAGAGCCCACGCTAAAGGTGATCACTTCATCTGTTCCAAAGCCATGATTCGTTCGTACAATGGCTGCGCTTACTTCCGGAATCGTTGTATGGCGTTCTCCCACGATCACCGGCGTTTGGGTGTAGGAAGAAATCCACTTTGGGATAATGGAAACGGAAGAATGCCCGCCTGCTTGCGCCGAGAAGCGAATCCCGTATAGGCTCGCATAGTTGTTACTATTGGATAGATTATGCAGACTAACAAGAGGGTTAGTAGAGTCAATTCTAACATACTCTTCTGCTCCATCGCTGTCGTGAAATAGCATGCCCCCAGAAGAAGAGCCTCCTGACCATATCTGCAGTCTACCCGCATTGCTGGGGATGATCCAAGAGCGCTTCCCATGGGTGGCGGATATGGCGGCTACCGCGGGAGTATGGGGCGCTACTTTTTGCAGTACAATCAACTCTTCTTGCGGGTTGGTCTGCATGGCTGGGTTGTATTGCAGGTTTCGGCTTGAGACTGGCGCCGCCCCTTCTGAGTTTACAAATTCATCAACCGTATCAAAAAAGACATTGGCAGCAGCAGCAGTATGGGCGGCTACAGCGGCTAAATAGGTTTTGGCGGTACTCATGCCAGAGTCGGAAGCAATACTGCCATGGTCGCCATTGGCACCGTTATGAGCATCGCTGTCGCCGTCACTTTCGTCTGTGATCAAAGTGGCCCTTAAGTCATTGTCATAGATCTGTACCCTTGGATGCCCCGTTTCTCCCACTCTGGTAAGCGCACTTAGGTCAAGAGTTGTCAAATTATCGTTTCCGGTAATGGTTAAGAACTCAATGTCATTCGAGAGGATCGTCAGACTGCTTAAGGAAGCATTGTCTTTGACTGAAATCAGGCCGTCAAGGGGGGCCACAC
>CBFHRX010000080.1:0-1200 GCA_965658355.1 Flavobacteriaceae bacterium
GCTATGTGGTCTCCAAGAGTGCAGTCTGATCGGATGCTATTCGCCCAACAATGGCGCTATCATTTAGAAAATACAGCTAACCTAGATTTTTATCAAGAAATGGTGAGCGGTCTTATCATACAAAACAATACAGTTGTTGGAGTCAAAACAAATCTTGGAATTGAGGTTAAAGCGAAAGCTGTTGTTTTGACAAATGGCACTTTTCTGAATGGCTTAATTCACATTGGTGAAAAGAATTTTGGCGGCGGCCGCGCCGGCGAGTCCGCCTCTCATGGTTTGACAGAAGACCTTATTGCGCTTGGGTTTAGTAGCGGCAGGATGAAAACGGGGACACCACCAAGAGTGGACGCACGTTCTTTAGACTATACTGTCATGGAAGAACAGCCTGGTGACGAAGATCCCCAAAAATTTTCTTTCTCTCCTTTAACACAGCCGCTAAGCAAGCAGAAAAGCTGTCATATTACCCATACCGATCTTTCTGTTCACGACACACTTCGATCTGGCTTTGATCGTTCACCTATGTTTAATGGAAGTATACAGAGTATAGGTCCTCGATATTGCCCCTCAATAGAAGACAAAATCAATCGTTTTGCGGACAAAAGCAGGCATCAAATTTTTGTAGAGCCAGAGGGTTGGAATACCGTAGAAGTATATGTAAATGGATTCTCCACCTCCTTACCTGAAGACATCCAGTATGAGGCTCTAAAAAAAGTAAAGGGTTTTGAAAACGTTAAATTTTTTAGACCTGGCTATGCTATTGAATATGATTATTTTCCCCCGACGCAACTGTATCACAGCTTGGAGACAAAATTAGTCTCCAATCTTTTTTTTGCGGGCCAAATTAATGGCACAACAGGATATGAAGAGGCAGCAGCACAGGGTGTAATGGCGGGCATCAATGCGCATCAAAAAGTTCATGAAAAAGAACCTGTCATTTTGAATAGAGACCAAGCTTATATAGGCGTTCTTATTGATGATTTGATAACAAAAGGTACGGAAGAGCCCTATAGAATGTTTACTTCAAGAGCGGAATACAGAACATTATTACGCCAGGACAACGCAGATCAAAGACTAACCCCGCTATCGGCCGCTATTGGCCTTGCCAGCAAAGACCGATTAAAGATTATGGAGAAAAAGCAAAAGGAGGTATCTGAATTAAAATCCTTCTTATCCAACACAAGCTATGCAGTATCCGAAATT
>CBFHRX010000081.1:0-1011 GCA_965658355.1 Flavobacteriaceae bacterium
AACGTCGTAGGGAGCAATAATTTAAAGATAAAGAGGAGTATGGCAACGGAAACGGCATTGGCGATTATAAATCCTTTAAGAGTTACTTCCTTGTAGTGCTTAAAGTAGTAAAGCATTCCAATAGCGGGGATGGTTAACAAGCCCATAAAGTGGACACCAAAAGACAAGCCAATCACAAACGCAATCATAACCAACCAGCGATCACCTCTGGGGTTGAGCATGTCTTGTTCCCATCGTAAGCCCAACCAGAAAAGAAGGGACAATAAAAAAGTGGCCATGGCATATACCTCGGCTTCAACAGCATTGAACCAAAAGCTATCTGAAAAGCAATAGGCCAAAACACCTGTAGCAGCACTCCCAAAAAAAAGAAGGGCTTCTTGAGGGGTTTTAATTTCTTCAAATAGAGGCAGCTTTCGCAATAAAAGGGTCAGCGTCCAGAACATAAAAAGGAGGGTAAAAGCACTTGAAAAAACCGACATAAAATTGACCGTTAGTGCAATCTGTTCTTGGCTGGTGGCAAACAAAGCAAAAAAAGCACCTAGCATCTGGAACAAAGGAGCTCCAGGAGGATGGCCCACTTGTAATTTGGCAGAGGTGGCAATGTATTCAGCACAGTCCCAATAACTGGCAGTAGGTTCTACCGTTAGCCCATAGGTCAGCAATCCAATTCCAAAAACACCCCATCCAACTATTTTATTCCATCGACTGTAGCTTATTCCGGACATATAATGCTTTTCGAGCGAAAATACATATTCTAAAATTAATCCTATTCGGATTTAACAATTCCATTATACTTTTTCAAAGAGGCCTAAGGCTGTATTTTTTTGGACTTCATTCCATAAGAAATACTGTCCTTGCATAGTGATATAAACGTCAGGGGATAGAGTTTGCGAAAAAGACAAAGCGCAGCCTAAATTAAAAAAACCATCAGAAGAACTTCCAAAAGCATACGGAATCATGGCGCCAGTCAAAACGATCGTTTTGTTAAGATTTCGCTGGGCCAATCGTTTT